>CAVSQK010000022.1:0-56863 GCA_963729885.1 uncultured Actinomycetes bacterium | reverse complement strand
TGTCGGGTCGGATCGAGATGCCCTGACGCGTGCTGCCGAGCACCTTCTTGGCGAACACCGTGATCGCTCCGTCGCCGCAGGTGTCGCACCCGAGGGCTCGGATCATCCGCGCCCGGCGGGTCTCCCACCGCGCAGCGGCGGTGATCGACCGTCCCACCCACGGTCCCCCGTACAGCGTGCACAGGTCCCCGCACCCGGAGCCGGGCAGCATCGGGCAGGTCCGGAGCTCACCCGGTGCAGGTCCGCCGCGCCACGGGCGACCACCCTGCCGGAGGGGGTCTGCGAGGTCGATCACCTGAAGCACTCCAGCCGTGGCTTGTGGGGTCGGGTCGCCACACGGTCAGGAACGGTTGCAGGTGGACTCCGGCGGCGGTGAACAGTCGAGGGGTCGGAGTAGTCGACCAGCAACACGTGGTCGATCCACTCCCGGCGCGGGTCAGCGGCGACCGCCTCCCACGACTCGATCCCGCGACCGGTCAGGAAGTCCGCCAGCTCCTCACCCAGTCGCCGACCGGCGCTGAGCCGGCAGACCGGCCGGGGGGGTCGTTCCCACGATCGCCACCGGTCCCACGAACGGGAACACAGCGGACACATCGCCTCGACCGCCAGTGTCGCCACGAGTGGGGCCCCCCTGCCCAGGGCGCCAGCGCACCCGGCCGGTGGGGCGCCCGGGAACGTCGAGGAAGACTTGCTGGCGCAGGTACCCGGAGATCACCTGCCTGCGCGTGCGCGCCTCCAGGGCCAGTCCCGGTCGGGACGGTCGACCGTGCCGTGACCGCGAACGAACCGGGCCAGGTAGCGCCCGCGTGCTCTTCGGCGTATCCGGGTCCGCCAGCCACGTCCAGGGCCGCACCCCCTGACCGGCGGTGTCAGCTCGGGGAGGGCGCCGGGGTCGAACCCCTCGCCAGGCTGATCGGATTCTCGAAGCGCGGATGCGCGTGAACGGGGCACATGGGCCACCTCCATGCCGTCGGTTCCCCACCGCCGACCGGTGGGGCCGGTCTTCCTCCGGGGGCACCGTGCCGAGGCGTCGGTTGCCGGGACAGCAAGCCGGAGGGCTTCACGCTGTCCGCTCTGGACCTGACACCACTATGCACCAGGGGGCTGACATCGACGCGTTCGACCAGCGTCGGCAGTCCGGTGGGGGGCGGTCAGTCAAGGGTGTGGAGCCCGAGACGGGAGCGTGCGCCGCAGGCCTCAGCCTTCGTCAGAGGGCAGCCGGTGGGCACGGCGGGGACGACCCCGCACACGCCGCCGACCGACAACTGCCGCACATCACGTTGCCACGACCACGCCCACGTCCTGACCCGCTCCTGCCAGCCCGTGGCTTCAGCAGTTGCCCGAAATTTGTCAGACCCCCCTGCCACACTGAAAGTGGATCAGGAGCTACGGAACCCTTCCCCCGACCGTTGTCGGGTGATCGACCGTCGCGGTTCCCACGAGGTGGGGGGCCCCGTGGCAGCCCCGTGCGGTGACGTCCAATGGGCTCACCAGCGCCGGCATCAGAGGGGCTTCTTGGTGGTGCAGTCGATCTTGGTGTAGCGGCGGCCCTGGTCGTCGACGCTGGTGCCATCCGGCCCGTACGCCCGGCACCCGGTGTAGGTGTCCGACGCCCCTGCCCCGCTGCTGGTGCCGGAGCACCGCTTGTCGGGGTAGCGGGCGTCCCAGGCACGGTAGCGGGCCTGCTTGGCGTGGCGGGGGTAGCCGTCGCGGGAGTCGTAGCGGGCATCGGCCAACCCGGCCTTGATCAGCGCCCCGCCGACGTCGACCCCGTTGCGTGACACGTAGCGCAGGTAGCGCCCGTACCGGTCGGTGTTGTTGTTGCCCTCCGGGCGGGTCAGCGTCACCCGGGACCCGACCGGGACCAGCTTGCGGGTCTTGGCGGTGGCCTTCGCGGCTTACACCGGCCCCGTTCCGGGGTGTCGATGCCGACCAGGCGGATGGTGCCCTTGGTGGTGCGGATGGTGTCCCCGTCGACGATCTTGGTGACCCGGGCGGTTGTGGTGTTCCCCGCCGTCGGCACCACCCCCGGTGGCGGTCCAGCCGTCGCGGGTGCCGCCATCAGGCTGGCGGTCAGCAGGGTGGTGGTCAGCACGCCGAGCAGGCGTGTGGTGAAGGTCATCGTGTTCCCCCGGGGATGGTGGGGCGGGACGTGTTCGCTGATCCTGCCTGCGACCCATGACACTACGTCCCCGCCCAGGCCCATCGCGGGGTGTCGGGCGCCGCCGGTCGGGCCGTGGGCCACTGGTCGGTGAGGGAATGGCCCTCGACGAGGGTGTCGACCGCGGCCGCGACGGCAGCCGTGTTGGCCTCGTCCAACCGGGGTGCCTTGGCAGCCTGCCCAGCCCGCTGATCGGGATGTGCTCGTTACGCCGTGAGGGAGCACTGCGCTGATGAACGTGGTCGGCTGGGACTTGTGGGGGACATCGCGGCGCTCGCCAGCCAGTGCTGGGTTGATGGGCTCCAGCGGTTTCGGGTGGCGCGGATCCCGTACACCACGTTCGGTTCCTGGAGTGCGCTGGGCCCGTGGTCGATGAGGAGTTCCACGAGACCTGGCCATTCTTCGCCTCCGGCGAGGAGTGCAGCGACGCGGCGGACCTGCCATTCGGGCAGTTCCAGGGTGCGGGAGACCCAGCGCCATGGGGGGCTCGCATACCCCTTCCCGGGGGATCGTGTGGCGGCACTCGACAGTGCGGCCAGCAGGGCGTGGGCTGCTGCTCGGTCCCAGCCAGCGGCAGCCATCGCATCCGCGATACGGCTGAGCAGGGCACCGTCCTCGTCGGCGGGGTCCAAAGCCTGACTGAGTTGGAGTCCGTTCTCGAGGGCGATCTCCAGGGAGATCATGTTCCGTGGTTCCTCGCCTTCTGCGCGCGTTTCCTGGTACCGGCGGGCGGCCTTGTCCGGGCTGGTGGCGTAGCGCTGCGAGTTCAGCTCGGCGTGGACGGATCTCCTGACCACGACGAGGAGCAGGAGTCCTGGGTTGTCGGTGGTCCGGATCGAGGGCCGGCACAGCGCCCGCCACGTCTCCTCCCACGCCGTTGCCTCGGCTTGCGACGCGGTCGCGTCGGTCAACCCGTACCCGTTGATGACTGGGCGAATCACCTGGCGGCGGATCCGCTCCAGCAACTCCCGTGCCGCGGTCCCATCCCAGCCCTGTTCGTCGACCTGATCGAGTTGCGTGTTGATGTACTTCGCGTCGAGCACCTTGCTCATCGAGGTTCCCCTTCCATCGTGCGGACGGGGCACACCCTGCGACGTCGGCGATGCCCGATCGCGTGCCGCGACGCTCGACTAAGGAGTTGCTGCGGCACCGCGGCAACCCACCGCAGGAAGTGATCGGCATTTGACCTGCGATGACGCGTTGCCGTTGCCGGCGGCAACCCCCGGCAACGCCCGCCGCCTCCTGCCGGGTTGCCTCGCAGGCCGTGGTCGTGTGGCGGCAACACATCCGGCAACCCGGGCTCTTCACGTGTGACGTCGTGACCGGGTTGCCGGGCATCGACGGAACCGGTTGCCGGGATACGGCAACG
Organism: uncultured Actinomycetes bacterium; assembly: GCA_963729885.1. Classification (GTDB taxonomy): domain Bacteria; phylum Actinomycetota; class Actinomycetes; order S36-B12; family CAIYMF01; genus Prado023. The sequence continues at coordinate 53,333 of CAVSQK010000022.1, read as the reverse complement.
CCGACTGCCCCGGGCCGGGACCCATCCGTTGCAGTGACGGGCCCGCTCCACCCGGTGCTGGCCGGTCACGTCGCGTCCCGGACTCCGATGGCTGTCCACAGATCCCTCAGGGGGCCTTGGCGGAGATGGAGTCCGGGCGCAGGCTGCGGAACGAGCGTCAGTCAGGCGCCCCGCCAAACCTCAGGAGGAATCCATGCCCACCCTGCAGTGGTCACGCCCCGCTCGGGCGCTGGTTGAGCAGTGCCCACCCACGATCGCCGGCCTGTGGTCAGCAACCTTCACCACCCAGCACGTCGCGCTCACGTTGGCGGTCTCGTCGTCGGTGTTGCCCACCGTCGACTTCACCGAGATCGCCATGGACCTCGGCGACGCGGTCGAGGCCCTGGAGATGGCCCACCCCTGGCTGATCGACGGGCCAACCGTGAAATTGGGACTGACCAGCCCGATCATCGACTTCGCCGGGCCGACCCGTGAGCTCGCCGTTCTGCTCGTGGCCTGCATCGACCTGGCCGCGGCCACCCTGGGCAACCGGGTCCAGGCCCTCACCCCGGCTGAGGTATTGGCGGTGGCCCGCTGTGTCGGGCTGCTCTGCGATGCCCACGTGCGCGCCACCGGGCGGCTGCCGTGAACCGGCGCGCGACCTACGGGCAACTCACTGCCGGGGCCAACCGGTCGCTGGCCCACGCCCGGGGCATGGCCACCCAGACGAACCTGCCCGACGCGGCAGCCCTCGCCGACGCGGCAGCCGCGCACGCCGATCTGGTGGCCGCCCTCGGGCACCTCGGACACGCGCTCCACACCCCGGCACCCGCACGGCGCCCATCGCTGGCCGATGGCTCTCCCCGGCCCACCCAGAGGCCCAGAGCCCTGCTCGCCCAACTCGAGGCCGCTGGGCTGGCCCGCGACTGGCAAGCCCCCCAACCGACCTCAGGCTGTGGCGTGGCGCTAGCCCACGCCGCACGGCACGCCCGCGCCGCCGCTGACCTACTGGCCACCCACCGCACCCCCGCCGACCAAGCGCGCAGCCCCGAGTCCTCCCACCTTCGACATCCCGCCTTCCTCGGGGCCGCAACCCGTGAATGGCGCGCCCTGATCAGCGCCACCGCGAATCTGGGGACCCACCTACACGCCCTGGGCACCCAGATCGGCGCCGACCCACAGACGCTCGCTCCCTTGCTGGAGGTCCCCAGACCACCCGCCACACGTGGCGCCCAGGTGACGACAGAGGCGCTTGAGGTGCCCGTGGCCCGGCCCGCTATCCGCACTGACGCCGGACCCCTCGTCGAACTCTCCGACCGGATCACGGCGCTGCGACACACCGCGTGGGCTCTGGCACAACAACAGGTCGCCCCGGCGCACGTGCACCGCAACCTTGCCGCCGTCGGAGTGATGCTCAACGACGCCGCCTACCGGGCCAACCGCCGCGTCGCGGCCCATGACCCCACCCGAGGTGGAAACGCCCTCAGAGCAGACAGCTGCGCCGCCGCCGGCGACGCCTGGCGAGCAGCCGCGGAACGCACCGCCAGCCTGCGCACCCCCACCACGCGACATGGCATCGACCTCGAACGCATGCGCACCCGGGACCTGCTCGCCCGGATCACCGACCCCCGAACCGGGATCGACCCCGCAACCGCCGCCCACGACCTCACCACCCTCGCGGAATCGTTCGACCAGGTCGCGCACTGGAACTCCCACGCCCTGCGCGCAGCCCACTCCCGTGGCGATGTCTACCTCGCTGGACGGGCCATCCCCAACCAGCTGACCGCCGACAACCTCCAACTTGCCGCCGCCAAGCTGGCCGACCAACCGATCCCCGCCCCCAACCACACCATCCGGGCCGTCGACCGCGCCTACGCCCTCGTCGGCGCGGCCCGCGCCGCGACCAACGATCTCGTCATCACCCCACCCCAACTCTGAGAACCCGGAGAACGCCCATGCCCAGAACCACCGCGCACCCCATCTCCACCGCGCAGCCGCGGCCGACAGATCAACCTGACCCTGGCCACCCCCGAAGGCATCCTGCTCACCGTCGACGAGGCCGCCGACCGCCTCCGGATTGGCCGATCCAAGATGTACGAGCTGCTCGCCGGCGGCCACATCGCCAGCATCCACGTCGGCCGCCTGCGCCGGATCGAACCCCAAGCACTCCTCGACTACGTCCACTCCCAGAAACCCGCCTGAAACCGCCCGCCACCCTCGACCGCAAAGGCCGGTACCGCGACATCCAGAGTCGCGGTACCGGCCTTTCAGGTTCCACGCTCGGGCTCGATCCAGACCGCTCGGACAAGTCCTAGGTGGTGCGCGAAGCGTCCGCAGCCCATCGGAAACCGGGTTGATCCGCCCGCGTCCGTGGTCGTACACCACCGGAACTTGTTGACCAACCGTTGACCAGAACGCCAGAGGCCAGTTCCCGGTTTCCCGGAAACTGGCCTCTGACCTGCTACGACACTGGTAGCGGGGGCAGGATTTGAACCTGCGACCTCTGGGTTATGAGCCCAGCGAGCTACCGAGCTGCTCCACCCCGCGTCGGTTGCTCCAGTGTACGTGAGGTCCCGCTGACCGACCAAATCGCGCGTTGACTCATCGACGATGCCCGCCTGGGGCGAGTCGTTGACTCATCCACGGATGCCCGTTTGGGGTTGTCGGGCATGGGGTCTGGAACACACGCCGACCGGTTCCGCACCCCCGGCACCGCCGAGCCTCACCCCCCGGTCACATCCGGGACGCCGATGATCGAGTATCCGCCGTCGACGTAGATCGTCTGGCCGGTGATCATCTGCGCCCCGTCCGAGGCGAGGAACGCCGCGCAGGCCCCGACATCCTCCTGGGTCACGTCGCGGTGCATCGGCGAGACCCTGCGGTTGTACTCCAGCATCAGGTCCAGCTCGGGCAGGCCGGACGCCGCGATCGTGCGGATCGGGCCGGCCGAGATCGCGTTGACCCGGATCCCGTCGGATCCCAGGTCCGCGGCAAGCTCGCGCACGTACGCCTCCAGGGCCGCCTTGGCGACCCCCATCACCTTGTACTTGGCCGAGACCCGCACGCCGCCGATGTAGCTCAACGCGATCACCGACCCCCCGTTGGGCATGTGCAGGCGCGCGGCGTTCATCAGTGTGGCCAAGGAGTGCGCGGAGGTCACCAGGGCGGTGGTGAAGTCCTCCTCCGTCGTCTCCACCACACGGCCCTCGAACGCCGTCTTCGGGGCGAAGGCGATGGCGTGCACGACGATGTCGATCGGGACAGTGACCTTCGCGAAGAACGCGGCCACCTCCTCCGGGTTGCGGATGTCGCAACGCTCAAAGGCGATCAGATGGGGCAACGTCGGAGCCAGCTGCATGATCCGGCTGTGGAAGCGGAACTGGTAGCCGAGGATCACCCGGGCTCCCTGCCGGGTCAGCTCCTGGGCGATGGCCCAGGCGATGGACTCCTCGCTGGCCACGCCCATCACCAGGGCGACCTTGCCCTTGAGCGGCTTCTTCATGGTCATGACGACCTCCGGGGGCAGCAGTTCGCGAGGTTCGCGATCGTAGGCGCCCCGGCCCTCGGTTGCCGGACGAGCCTGCGTGGGGGTTGGGCGGTTGCCGGACGAGCCCCGCGCGCAGCGGTCGGTGCACACCACCGTGGCGCTGGTGGGAGGCCCTCGGGTTACCGTGTCGCCGTGACGCGACTGATCTGCCTCGGGGACTCCTTCACGGAGGGCATGTCCGACGACCTGCGGCCCGACGGGCGGTTCCGGGGCTGGTCGGACCGTGTGGCCACGGGACTGGCCGCCGACCGGTCCGGCGTCGCCCACTACCCCGTCACCTACGCCAACCTGGCCATCCGCGGCAAGCTCCTCGACCAGGTGGTCGCCGAGCAGGTCGGCCCGGCCCTGGCCCTCGGCCCGGACATCATCACGTTCCACGCGGGCGCCAACGACGTCCTCCGCCCGGGCACCGACCTCGCCGGACCTGTACGCCCGCTACGACGCCGCCGTCGAGCAGCTCACCGCCACCGGTGCCCGCGTGGTCCTGTTCACCTCGCTGGCCCGCGCCGGCGGGTCGGGGCGGTTCGCCGATCGGCTGGAGCGGGCCTTCCTCGCCTTCAACCGCAACGTCCGCGAGGTGGCCGCACGGCACGGCGCGACGCTGGTCGACCTCGAGGCCATCCCCGCCCTGACCGACCGGCGCTTCTGGGCCGCCGACCGGCTGCACCTCAACGAGCTCGGCCATGCCCGCGTGGCCGCCGCTGTCCTCGCCGAGCTCGGGATCACCGACCCCCACATCCTCGGCGGACCCCTCGGCTGGTGGGCGCAGCCGCTCCCGCCGGCCCCGCCCCGGTCACGTCGCGACGACCTCGTCGCCGACGTGGAGTGGGTGCGTGTCCACCTGCTGCCCTGGGTGGGGCGACGCATCCGGCGCGTGTCCAGCGGGGATGGCCTGAGCCCCAAGGAACGCCATCCCCGGGAGATCACCCGCGCTCGCAACGACCGGACCAACGCCTGACAGCCACGCTCGCTGCGGAACCCAACCCCCACGCCCTGCGCCCACCGACCCCGCCCACGCCCCCGACCCCACCCCCACGCCCCCCGCACGACGGAAGGACACCATGCCCACCATCCTGATCACCGGCGCCAGCTCGGGCCTCGGAGCCGAGATGGCCCGGCAGTTCGCGGCCAAGGGCCACGACCTCGCCCTTGCGGCCCGCCGCCTCGACCGGCTGGAGGAGCTGCGCGCCGAGATCCTCGCGTCCCACCCCGCCACCCGGGTCGAGATCCGGGAGCTCGACGTCACCGACGACGACGCGGTGTTCGAGGTCTTCCACGCCTTCGCCGAGGACTTCGGAACGCTCGACCGGATCATCATCAACGCGGGCCTGGGCAAGGGCGCCCGGCTCGGGACGGGCAAGTACTACGCCAACCGGCAGACGGCGATGACCAACTTCGTCGCCGCGATCGCCCAGGCCGAGGCGGCCATGGAGATCTTCCGCGCCCAGAAGCGCGGGCACCTGGTCTTCATCTCGTCGGTGTCGGCCATGCGCGGGATGCCGAAGTCGATGGCCGTGTACGCGGCCACGAAGGCGGGTGTGGCGAACCTGGCCGAGGGGCTGCGCAGCGAGATGCAGGCAACTCCCGACCTGGACATCAGGATCTCGACCATCTACCCGGGCTACATCCGATCGGAGATGAACGAGTACGTCGAGAACGCCCGGTTCATGGTCGACACCGAGACGGGCGTCCGGGCCATGGTGGACGCCATCGAGAACGAGAAGGCCGACGCCAGGGTCCCCACCTGGCCGTGGTGGCCGCTGGGGACGGTGGCGCGCTACGCGCCGTTGGGAGTCATCCGCAAGTTCTTCTGACCAGCGGGGATCGCCACGGACGGGGCCGGTGCGCTGCGTCAGTCGAGCATGCCCTCCGCGATCCAGTCGAGCTCCGCCTGCGGGTCCTCGGTCACGCCGGTGTGCACCGGTCCGGGCTGGATCACCACGCTGCGGGGTGCGGTCAGCCAGCGGAACCGTCGCCCCGGGTCGGCCAGCCCGGCCTCCCCCGCATGGCGGCTCCCCTGGGCCACGGCGTTCGCCGCGGCCAGCGCGTCGCTGATCGCCACGACGTCGGCCTCCGGCCACAGCGCCGTGACGCAGCTGAGGTCGGCGCGGACCCGCATGTCCAGGAAGTCCGCCTGCTGGCAGTAGAGCAGCACGGCGCCGTTGACGAACTCGCCCCGGTCCACGCGGGGCACGATCCGCAGGACGGCGTACTCGAACGGCATCCCGGTCATGCGCCCTCCCGCCCGATCTTCAGCTCCGGGATCCACTCCGGCGGCCCCGAGCTCCTCCGGGCTGAGACCCGATGCCCCCGATCATCGCGGACCGGCCCGCGCGCGACGGCCTCCACCAGGGCAGGGACCCACACCGGTCGCGCGCCGATCCGAGCCATCAGGAACTCCCGGTAGGCCGCCCGCACCGCCTGCGGGCCACCCCACGCCGCACCGTCCATCTCGAGCCACTCGTCGGGGACGGCCGCCACCGCCTCGGCGACCACGCCCGGCCAGTCGACGTCGTCGGCCTGCGCATCGGCGGCCGCCACGTCCGGGGCGCACTCGAGCAGCGCGTGATCGGCCACCTCGTAGGCGCGCGTGGCGAACCCTGTCACCTGACCCTCCCGGTCCGGCGCCCAGGAGTGGTGGAACGTCAGCGCTGCGCCGTGATCGATCAGCTGCAGCTCCCGGTGCCACATGAGCATGTTGGGATTGCGCCACGACCTGTCGGCGTTCGCGATGAGGGCATCGAGCCACACGATCCGCCCGGCCAGCGTCGGATCCACGGCCGGCATCGGACCGACATCCAGGGCGCCCGGCAGGAAGTCGATGCCCAGGTTCATCCCGACCGAGAGCCGGAGCAGGTGCTGGACCTCCTCGTCGGGCTCGGCCGGCGCCAGCTCCTCGGGCACCACGACCGGCACCCAGCGCGGGACGCGCAGCCCGATCGCCCCGGCGATCCCGGCGCAGATGACCTCCGCGACGAGCGCCCGCGGCCCCTGGCCGGCGCCGCGGAACTTCACCACGTACATGCCCAGGTCGTCGGCCTCCATGAGGCCGGGCAGGGATCCGCCCTCGCGCAGCGGGGTCACGTACCGCGTCGCACGCACCGGGTTCACCGGCACAGCGTAGGACCCCCGAGAACCTGGTGGGTTCCTGCCGCAAGAACGACAACAACCCACCAGGTTCTGGGGAGCGCCGGACGCCCGACGGCCTTCGTGGGGAGCGCCCGACGCCCGGACGGCCCTCGGGACGGACGAACCGGTGGACTGCCCGGCCGCCACGGGGCAGCGCCGCGGCTAGGCTCATCCCCGCATCACGACCCGAGGAGCTCGCATGACCGCCCTGCCCGCACTGCTGCTCATGCACGGCGTCGGCGACTCCGGCGCCTGCTGGGGGCCGTTCGTGCGGCGGCTGCGCGAGCGCCCCGGGCTGGCCGACCTCCTCGTGGCCACCCCGGACGCCCCCGCCCACGGCGGCCGGCGGGCCCAGCCGGGACAGACCATCGCGTGGCCCGACCTCCTGCCGAGGCGATCAGCGAGGCCGAGGCGCTGGTGGCGCGGTCCGGTGGGCCGATCGTCGTGGGCGGGCACTCGATGGGGTCCATGGTCGCCCTCGGCGTGGCGGCCGACCGGCCGGACCTCGTCGTCGCGACGTTCCTCGAGGATCCCCCGCTGATGCAGGGGCTGCCCGACGAGGACAGCACCGCTCGGGCGGAGCACGCCGAGCCTGCGACCCCGGTCGACGTCAGCGAGTTCGGCGACTGGTTCGCCGCCCTGCAGTCGATCCCGCTGGACGACGTCGTCGCCGCAGCCCGCGCCGACCACCCGACCTGGGACGCCGAGGAGTACGAGCTCTGGGCCCGCGCCAAGCAGTCCGTGGATCGGGCGGCCTTCGCCGAGCCGGTCGTCTGGGTGCACGCCGACACCGAGCGGCTCCTGCGCACCGCACCTGCCCCCGTTGTGGTGGCTGCGGGACTTCCCGAGCTCGGCGGCCTCGTCGCGCCCGACGCGGAGGCCAGCCTCCGGGCTCTGCCCGGCTGGTCGGTCCATCGGCTCCCGACCGGCCACGACGTGCGCCGCGACGCCCCCGACGCGACGGTCGGGCTGCTCGCCGACCTGATCCGCTCGGTGTCCACGTGACGCACGAGCACTCCACGAGTGGCCCGCGCCAGCGCGGCCCACGCGGTGGCCGCCCCACGCGGTGACGGGCGTCCCGGCACACTCCACCACCGGACCGCCGGATGCGCTGACGGGCATCCCGGCGCCTCCCATCTCCGAGGCGGAGGCGGCGAGCGCGGGCGCTGCCCCCGATGCCCCGCCTGCGGGCTTCCACAAGCGTCCCGCCCTCGGCTACACCCTCTACCTCACCGGCGCCCTGCTGTTCGGCATCAACGGAACGGTGAGCAAGGTGCTGCTGACCGCCGTCGACGACGCAGCCCGCGTCTCCCAGCTGCGGGTCACCTCCGCGTTCCTGATCCTGCTGGTCTTCGTCGCCCTGACGAACCGGCGCTCCCTGCCGCTGCGCCGCCACGAGCTGGGGCCGGTCGCGGCCTACGGCATCCTCGGCGTGGCCATGACCCAGTGGCTCTACTTCGTCGCGATCACGCGCATGCCCATCGGCATCGCCCTGCTCATCGAGTTCACCGCGCCGATCATGGTCGTGCTGTGGGTCCGCTACGCCTGGCACCGGCCGGTCCGCAACACCGTGTGGCTCGGCCTGGCCCTGGCGATGGCGGGCCTGGGGATGGTCGCCCAGATCTGGCTGGGCCTGACCCTGAACTCCGTCGGGGTGGCGGCGGCGTTCGGCGCGGCCGTGGCCCTCGCGCTGTACTACCTGCTCGGCGAGACCTGCGGCCAGGAGCGCGACCCCGTCTCGCTGACCCTGTGGGGCTTCGGATTCGCCGCGCTGATGTGGGCCGTGCTGCTGCCCTGGTGGCGCTACCCGTGGGCCTCGCTCGAGGGCACCGCCACACCCCTCGGGGAGGGCACGACCGCCGTCCCGCTGTGGGCGCTGGCCATCTGGATGGTGGTGCTGGGCACGATCGTCCCGTTCTGGCTCGTGCTCGCCGCGATCCGCCACATCGGCGCCGCCGGGGCCAGCATCATCGGGATGACCGAGCCGTTCATCGCCTCACTCGTCGCCTGGGTCGTGCTCGGCGAGGTCCTCACCCCCGTGCAGATGCTCGGCGGCGCGGTGATCCTCTCCGGCGTGGTGATCGCCGAACGCGCCCGCGGCTGACGCCCCGTCCGCCCCCCGCCCCCTCACCGATCGGTCCGCTTTCGCGCGGCCCAACCCCGGATCCATCCGGATCTCCGACCGCGAATCGTCGGAGAAGCGGATCGATCGCGCGGGGGCCGCGGGGGCCGCGGGGCGCGGCGGGCGGTCAGCTCCCCGCCTCGAGCTCCTTCGTGAAGTCCTTGATCGCCTTCTCGTAGGCCTTCGGGTCGACGTTCCACGACAGGACGTGGTCGGCGCCGTCGACCACCTCGTACGTGCCGCGCGCGCCGGCCTCCCGCATGAACCGGTCGTTCACCGCCTTGGGGACGGTGCGGTCCTCAACCCCCTGGAAGGTCAGCAGCGGGACCTCGACCAGCCCCTCCATGCCGCTGTAGTCGACCGCTGAGAAGTCCACGCCGTACCGGAAGGACACCGCCAGCTTCGCGGCATCCTCCAGCGACTCCGGGATCGGCTGGTCCACCACCGGGAGGCTGCGGAACTCCGCAGCCTCGTCGAGGACGTCCTCGAAGCTCGATGCCGGGAGAGTCGAGGATCACCCCGTCGATCCTGCGGGCCAGCTCGCCCCGGGCGAGGAAGCCCTGAGGTCACGGCACCCCCGTGGCTGGCGCCCCCGAGGACGATGGTCTCGGCGCCCGCCGCGTCAGCGTACTCCACCGCGGCCTGGAGCTCCTGCCACTCGGTTCGACCGAAGTGGACCATCCCGTCGTCGTAGGCCGGGGCGCCGACGTCGCCGGTGTAGGTGACGATGAGCAGGTTGTAGCCGGCCTTGTGCAGGGGACGGGCCATGCGCAGCATCTCCGAGCGCGCCGCACCCTTGCCGTGGGTGAGGATCGCCCACTTCGTCGGATCCCTCGACGCGGATCTCCCATGCTGGGAACTGCCGGCCGTCCGGGGTGGCTGATCACCACGTCCTGGCCTCCAGCCCGGCCTGCTCCGGGTCCAGCCAGACGTCGCGGGTCAGCCCGTACCGGTCACCGACGTTCGGCGGCGCTGCCGATCACGTCGATCACGGGCCGGGTCTGCGCGCCGCCGTCGTCGCGCGTGGCCGGATCCGACCACGAGCAGTGACTCGTCGACGGCCAGCCCGACGACGGCGTCGTCGAACTTCGTCTCGTCCCGGTCGGACTCGTCGGGAAGGATCGTGACGGTCGCCTGCTCGCCGGTGCCGTCGAAGGCTGCGATCGCTCCCACCCTGGAGGCTCGCCGGGTCGTACGGCTCGGCCTTCAGCGCGTTGTCGTACCTACCCCGAGAAGTACCACGCCCCGCCCACGTAGAAGACGCCGACCAGCGCGATCGCCGAGAAGAGGACGACCCACGGCCACTTCCTGCGCCTGCGTGATCGAGCCATGACGGGACTATCCCAGACCGAGCCAGCGGATGGCAGGTCCAGTCACTGGGCGCTGGAGTCCTCCACCCAGTGCGCGCGCTGCTTGGGCAGGGTCTCGTTCCGGAAGAACGCCGGGGACCTGAGGTTCCACAGCACCATGAGCGGGATCGCCAGGAGCATCCCGAGGACGCCCACGATGAACACCGTGCCGATGCCCTGCACCGAGCTGCCGGATCCGTACTCCGGGTCCATCATGTTGCCCGCCTCCACGATGACCACGTAGATCAGCACCAGCGCCGCCACGAGTGGCAGCAGCACCTGGCCGAACGCGGTCCGCACGGAGCCGAAGGCGGTCCGGTGGAAGTAGAAGACGGCCGACAGCGCGGCCACGATGTAGTACACGCAGATGGAGATGCCGACGCTGTAGACCGAGTCCGCCACGATCGCGTCGCTGGTCAGGCTCAGCCCCAGGTAGATCGCCAGGGTCAGCAGGCCCATGAACCAGGTCGCGACCTTCGGCGCCGCGGTGGCCTCATCGACGCTGGCGAACCTCGACGGCAGGGCCTTGTAGGTGGCCATGGCCAGCAGCCCGCGCGCTGTCGGCATGACCGTGGACATCGTCGCGGAGAAGGCCGAGATGCCCACGATGAGCGCCGCCACCACAGCTCCGTTGGAGCCGATCGTCTCCGAGGCCATCACGAAGAACACGTCGTCGATGTTGTCCTCGAAGGTCATGCTCAACGGATCGGCCTCGTCGATGCCCGAGAACGCCAGTGCCGCGACCGTGAAGAGCACGTACGTGACCAGGATGATGCCCATGGCGATGACGCCAGTGCGCCCGGCCTGCGCCGAGTTGCCCTCGGACTCCTCGGACATGGCCAGGGAGGCATCGAACCCCCAGAAGATGAACAGGGCGACGAGGAAGCCCCCGAGCAGGGCCTCGTAGCCGTCGATGGCCATCGGGTTCAGCCACTGCCACGAGAACGGCTCGGCGCTCGGTGCCGACTCCCCGCCCAGCACCGCCGCTCCCATCAGCGCGGCGAACAGGATCAGGCCGCCGTACTGGATGATCGTCAGGGCCAGGGTCGTGCGGGAGGACTCCTCGGCTCCACGGGCCACCAGCCACGTGGTCAGCAGGATGAAGACCGTGGCGATCCCGAAGCGCAGGAAGGGCGAGGGGTCCTCCAGCCCGGCGACCGTCACGACCGAGTTCACCATCACCTCGGCGGCACCCACCCCCGCCAGCGTGCTGGACAGGAACAGGCCCCATCCACCGATCCATCCCGTGCGGGGGCCGATCGCCATGCTGCCCCAGGTGAAGACGGTCCCGGCGTCGGCCGCCACCGTCGTCATGTGCTTGTAGGCAAGGGCCACGAAGAACATCGGGATCACCGAGATGACGAACACGATCGGCAGCTGGTACCCGGACTCCAGCGCGCCGTAGCCCAGGGCCCCGGTCAGCGAGTACGCCGGGGCCGTGGCCGCCAGGCCGATCGCCACCGCGGCCACGATCGAGACCGAGCCCTTGCGCAGGCCCTTGTACTTCAGGTCGTGCGCCGCGACGTCGGCGTGCATGTGGTCGTGGGTGGGCGCCTCGCCCCGCAAGTACCCGTCCGGTTCTGCGTTCACGTCGCACCCCTCCCGACTGGGCCCTGTCACCCGGGGGGAAACCTATCGCTCCGCCGCGACCCGGATCACCCCGGACGGGCGGCGCCGCATGGACGAAATGCGCCGACCGACCCGACCCGCCACGGGCCGACACCCGTCCGGTCAGGTCGAGGCCGGCGTGGCCGTGGCCCCGTCCGACGGAGCCTCGCTGGGCGCGTCGGTGGCCGGCGGCTCCTCGGACGCCTCCCCGTCGGCGGGGGGCTCGGCGCTCGTGCTCCCCGGTGAGTCGCCGCTGCGCCGCTGCGGCGCGGTCCAGGGCGGCCTTGAGCTCGTCCTGCGCCCTGCCGTAGGCGGCGAAGTCCCCGGCTGCCAGGGCATCCTCGCCCTTCTGGTAGGCGGCCTGGGCATCGGCGATGGCCTTGTCGAGGTCCGCCGCGGCGTCGTCGGTGGGCTGGCCGGCGTCGTCACCGCCGGTGTCCGTGCCGCCGGTGTCGGTGCCGCCGGTGTCGGTGCTCTGCCCGGAGAACACCGCGATGAGGGCGTCCTGGAGGGTGTTGCGCAGGACGGTCGTGTCGCCGAAGCTCACCAGCACCTTGCGCAGCAGCGGGAAGCCCTGGCCCTGGGTCGCCCGCACGTAGACCGGCTCCACGTACAGCATCCCGCCGCTGACCGGCAGCGACAGGAGGTTGCCGAACTCCACGTCGGCCCCACCACGGCGCAGCAGCGTCAGCTGCTCGGCGATCGCGGGCTCGGACTCGAAGTTGTTCTGCACCTGGGTCGGACCCGGCACCGTCGTGTTCCGCGGCAGCTGCAGGACGCGGATCGTCCCGTACGTCGGCCCCGGCACGGAGTCGACGGACATGAACGCCGCGAGGGTCTGGCGCTTCTGCGGCGCGAACGTCGTGGTCAGCGAGAACTTCGGCTCCGCGGTCCCGGGCATCCGCAGCGTCAGGTAGTACGGCGGCTGCAGGGCGTTCACGGCGCGGTTGGTGGGATCGATCGGGATGGTCCAGAAGTCCTGGCCGTTGTAGAAGCTGGCCGGGTCCTCCACGTGGTAGCGCGACAGGATCGTGCGCTGCACCTTGAACAGGTCCTCGGGGTAGCGGAAGTGCGCCACCAGCTCGGCCGGGGCCTCGGAGATGGGGGTGACGACACCGCCGAACGCCCTGGTCCAGGTCTTCAGCAGCGGGTCCTCGGAGTCCCAGGCGTACAGGGTCACGGTGCCGTCGTAGGCGTCCACGACCGCCTTGACGGAGTTGCGCAGGTAGTTGATCCGCTCGCTGGGCAGGGCCGTCACCGACGTCGTGGTGGCGGTCAGGGCATCGGCGGTCGCGTCCGAGAGCGTCGTGCGCGAGGAGTACGGGTACGAGCTGGTCGTCGTGTACGCGTCGACGATCCACTTCACGCGGCCGTCGACGACCACCGGGTACGGGTCGCCGTCGATGGTCAGCCAGGGGGCCACCTTGGCCACGCGGGTCACCGGCTCCCGGTCGAACAGGATCCGGGACTCGGAGTTCACCAGCGAGGACAGCACGATGTTCGGGTCCTGGAACCGGGCGGCGAACAGCAGCTTGTGGAACAGGTTCCCCACGCCGACGCCGCCCTTGCCGGTGTAGGTGTTGTTGCGCTGGCCGGTCGGCGAGGTGTCGTCCGGGAAGTCCAGCTCGCGGGGCTCGGCCCCCTCCGGGGCGCCCACGATCGAGTAGTCCGGGGACTCCTCGCCGAAGTAGATGCGCGGCTGCTCGATGTCGAGCTCGCCGGTGACGGGCACGTCGGAGGCGAAGAAGCTGGGGCGGCCATCGGCGCCCGCGGTGTTGTCGTAGGCCGCCACCACTCCGTACCCGTGGGTGAACACCGCGTGGTCGTTGGCCCAGTTGCGCTCCCCGACCCCGTCGAGGTTCACCTCGCGCACGGCGATGATCGCCCCGCGCAGCCCGTCATCCAACGGGTAGCGGTCCACATCGAGGGCGTCCGGGAACGCGTAGAAGCTGCGGATCTGCTGCAGCTGGCGGAACGTGGGCGACACGACCGCGGGGTCGAGCAGCCGGATGTTGGTCAGGGTGCCGGCGTCCTCCTTGAGGGTCTCGGCGGTGGCCGCACCCGTGCCGGAGTAGTCCTCGAACTTGGCCTTGTCCAGGGCGTAGGCCGCGCGCGTGGCCTCGATGTTGCGCTGGATGAACTCCTGCTCGCGCACCAGCTCCGAGGGCTTGACCTGGAACTGCTGGACCAGGGCCGGGTACAGCCCGCCGATGACCAGCGCGGACACCGCCAGCAGGCCGGTCCCGACCAGAGGCAGCGTCCAGCCCTGGCGGAACGCATTGGCGAAGAACAGCACGGCGCACACCAGGGCGATCACCACGAGGATGTCCTTGGCCGGCAGCACGGCGTTGACGTCGCGGTACTTCAGCCCGGTGAACCCCTCGACCAGCGGCTCGGCCTTGATCGCCAGGCCGTAGCGGTCCAGCCAGTAGCCGACGGCCTTGAGCAGCATGAAGAGCCCACCGAGGATCGACAGCTGGATGTGGGCCGCACGGCTCGTCCGCGGCGGGGCGCCCTGCAGGCGCAGGCCCCCGTACACGTAGTGGGTGACCGCCGCCATCAGGATGCACAGGAGCAGCACCGCGACCAGGAACCCGAGCACGAAGCGCAGGAACGGGTACTGCATGGCGAAGAAGCTGATGTCGGTGTTGAACTGCGGGTCGGTCTTCCCGAACGGCGTGGCGTAGCGGAAGGTCATCCAGGACTGCCACTGCGCCGAGGCCGACATGCCGGCCATGACGCCGAACATCGTCGGGATGCCGATCAGGATCACCTTGTGGAACGGCTCCAGGCTGGCCCGGTAGCGCTCCAGGGATATCTGCTCGGCCGACATCACGCCGATCTCAGGGCGCGACCTGTAGGCGATGAGCATCGTCACGCCGATCGCGGTGGCCATGATCAGGCCGAACACCAGGAACAGCGCGAACTGCGTCACCAGCAGCGTGGTGAACACCGAGGACTTGTCGACCGAGGAGTACCACAGGAAGTCGGTGTAGAACGTCGTGAAGATCATGAACAGGACGGCCAGCACCCCGAGGATGATCAGGGTCGGGGCGAGCGCGCCGGACCTCTTCGACGTCGTGGTCGAGCGCGGGCGGCTGGGCGTGGCGGAAGGGTCGAAGCTCACAGAGCCAAAACTACCTGCATTCCGGACATCCCACCGACGGCCCCGCAGCGGCTTACGTGCGGGCTGGGGCATCCTGACACGACGCTGACACTCACCCGACCGGCTGAGGGGCCGCGCCGGGGTACCGCGGCCCTGGCGAGCGCCCTACCGTGTCGCGCATGACGGGCCCCCAGCGGCGCATCCTGCGCTGGGTTCTGGGCGTGCTGGCTGCCGTGGTCCTGCTCGCGGTCCTCTTCGTGGCCAACGTCGCCGCCCAGCTCGGCGGCGGCTGGGACGAGGTGTTCGATCGCAGTCACCCGTTGCCCGGTGATCCCGACGTGGTGGCCGCCCGCGCGGTCGGCGCCGAGACCGTGGATGCCGCGATCACGCGGGTCGACGGCGAGTTCCCGATGATGGTCTCCCTGAGCCACCCGTCGTACCGCGCGTAGGCGGTGGCAGGGCCCCGCGCGGGCCTGTCGGCCCTGCCGGCCCTGCCCGTCCTGCCGGCCTCCTGCCCGTCCTGCCCGGATCGGACCGGGCAGGGCCAGTCTGAGCGGGCGTGTGGGTGTCGAGGGCGGAGCCTGCCCTGCAGGACGACCTCGCACCAGAAGCGGTGGAATGGGACGCCTGCGCCACAGTCCGGCAGGGACCTTGCACCAGAAATGGTGGAAAGACCCACGGCCGTGCGTCGTCTTCCCACCGGAACTGGTGCGAGGTTGCGCCCGGCCGGAATGGAGATGGCCGTTTGCCACCGGAACTGGTGCGAGGTTGCGCCACGGACCTGGCCCATCGGGCCGTTCGCCCTTCCGGATGCGAGGTGGACCCCAATGGACTGGGAGACTGGGCGCATGGACGCCCAGGACCTGCTCGCCGCCGCGCTGGACATCGAGAAGCACGTGGCCAGCCAGGGGTGGGACCAGCCCACGCTGCTGTTCGCACTCGTGCCGACCGAGCACGTCCGCACCGCGCAGCCGGGACTGGCCGCGCAGCTCGGGGTCCTCGAGGGCGGCCCCGCCCTGACCACGTTCGAGCAACCGGCTCCCCCGGACGACGAGGAGCTCGACGTGTTCCTGGCCCGGATCGAGTGGCCGCCGGAGATCGTCGGCGCTGCCGTGGTGGTGGAGCGCATCGTGCTGCCCCCCGAGGCCGAGGCCGCCGTCGCCGACCGACCCGACGCCGCAACGGTCGCGCGCGCGCATCCGGCCGCACAGGACATGCGCATCGTCGTGGCCGTCACCAAGGACGGCCAGCAGATCAGCGTGCTGCGGTTGCGCGCGGCGCCGCAGGCGGATGGCTCCCCGGGCAAGGCCGATGACTCCGTGCTGACCGGGCACGACCTGGTACCCGGCCTGGCCGAGGCCCTGCTGGCGACCTTCCGGTGATCAGCGCCCTGCGGCCTTGAGCCCGTCGCCGCACTGGGGGAACTCCGCACCGCGGGTCGGCCACCCACGTCTCCAGCGTGTCGCGCGCCTGGCCCAGCGTGCTCACCGGCACGACCAGCAGCCCGTCGGGGATGTTGCCGACCACGTCGGCGCAGTTGTCCTGCGGAGCGAGCATGATCTTCGCGCCGGCGTCCCGGGCGCCGACGAGCTTCTGCTGGATGCCGCCGATCGGTCCGACGTTGCCCTCCGGGTCGATCGTCCCGGTGCCAGCCACGTGCTTGCCGCCGTTGAGCTGGCCCTCGGTGAGCATGTCGATGATGCCCAGGGAGAACATCATCCCGGCGCTGGGGCCGCCCACGTTGGAGTCGGCGAACTCGATGTCGAAGGGCGCCTCGTAGGCCACTCCGACCACGATCCCCATGTAGGGCTGCGGCGCAGCGTTCGGGTCCTCGGGCTTCGGGTTGGCCACCGTGACGACCTCGAGGGTCGTCGGCGTCGGCTCGGCCCCCGGCTCCTCGGCGCGCAGGACCTCCAGGGTCACCGTGTCGCCGATCTCGCCCTTGCGGACCTCCTTGCCGACGTCCGCCGGGCTGGAGACGGCCTTGCCGTTCACCGACACGATCTCGTCACCGGCCTTCACCACGCCGTCGGCGGGCGACCCGCCGGCGACGACGGTGACGACGATCGCCTCCTCGGTCGGGATCCCCAGCTCGTTCATCGCCGCCGCGATCGAGTCCGACTGGGACAGCGCGAACAGCTGGTCGTTGCGCTCGGAGATCTCCTCGCCGGTGACCTCGGGGCCGTAGATCGACTCGCGCGGGATCACCGAGTCACCGGGAGCCGCCCAGCCGACCAGGGCCTCACCGAGGAAGACCCCGCCGGACGAGCCGCCCCGCTCGGACACGGTGAGCATGTCCAGCGCGCCGTCGGTCGGGTACGTGGTGGTGCCGCTGATCGTGATCAGCGGCTTGCCGTTGACCTCGCCGATCGTGTTGTAGGTCGGGCCCGGGCTGAGGATCAGCAGCGGCAGCTGGATCATCGAGCCGACCGCCACCATCACGACACCGGCCACGACGCCCCGGCGGATCGCCCGGGAGCGGGCCCGCTGGCGCGCGGTGGTCGGCGGGTGCCCGCCGAACCAGAGGATCACCCGGTCCCACCAGCCGGGCCGCGGCTCGGCGGAGGTCGCGTCGGGGGTCGCGTCGCGGGTCGGATCGGTCAGACCCCCGGGGAGCGTCGGGAGCGTCGTCGGTCGGGTCGGTCATCCCTGGCCGCCGGGGAACGGGCGCCGCAGCGCGTCGGCGAACCGCGCGAGGTCCCGGGCGTCCTCAGGGGATCCCGGCTCCGGGCGCGGGCGCACCCGGCCGCCGCCGGACCCGGCCAGGCGGGTGTAGGCCCACGCCGCGAGGGTCGCGACGATGGGGATGATCCACCAGGTCACGTCGCCTCCTGCCTCACCGATCCGGACGCCTGCGCGGGCGAGCCTACCGCCCGCGCCGAGCACGCGCCGACGGGTCAGCCGGGCGTTTACCGGATCCGAACGCGGGGAAGGAGCCGGCGTCGGATGCGGGCTGCGCACGTCAGCGGCCGCGCACCTACGCTGGAACCCGGGTATCTCGACCCGCGACAGGAAGGCACTGCCCATGAGCAACGTCCCCTTCGGCTTCACGCCCCCGGACCCGGACGACAAGGGCCAGCCACAGAACCCCTTCGACATGGGCGACCTCGGGTCGGCCCTCTCCCAGCTCGGCGCGATGCTGCAGGGGATGTCGAACAACCCCGACGCGGGGGCGGTGAACTGGACGGCAGCCACGGACGTCGCCCGCAAGGCGATCGCGGCCAACGGCGACCCTGTCGTCGCCGACGCCCAGGCCCGCGCCGTGACGGAGGCGGTGCGCCTGGCCGACCTCTGGCTCGACCCCGCCACCGAGTTCCCGTCCACCGGGTCCGGTGCCCGCGCGTGGAGCCGCTCGCAGTGGCTCGAGGCCACGATGCCGGCCTGGCAGGAGATCATCACGCCCATCGCCGAGCAGGTGCAGAGCTCGATGACCGGCATGATGCCCAAGCCCGAGGACCTCGCCGGCGGACTGCCGGAGGAGCTCAAGGCGATGCTCCCGGCCGACATGCCCGTCGACCTGACGGCGATGCTCGGGCCGATGATGGGCATGCTCAAGCAGATGGGCTCCAACATGTTCGCGATGCAGGCCGGGCAGGGCCTGGCTGCGCTCGCCGGCGAGGTCCTGGGAGCCGGGGACGTCGGCCTGCCGCTGACCTCCGACGGGGTCCCGACCCTGCTGCCGGAGAACGTCGCCCTGTTCGGCACCGGCCTGGAGATCGAGCCCGGGGAGATCGCGCTGTACCTGGCGCTGCGCGAGGTCGCCCACCAGCGGCTGTTCACGCATGTGGCGTGGCTCGGCCCGACCGTGCGCGATGCCGTCGCGGCCTACGCCCAGGGCATCGGGCTGGACACCGGCGCGATGGAGGAGAAGCTCCGCGACATCGACATGACCAACCCGGCCAACCTGCAGGAGGCACTGGCCTCCGGCGTCCTGGCCCCCGAGGACACCCCCGAGCAGAAGGCCGCCCTGGCCCGGCTGGAGACCCTGCTGGCGCTGGTCGAGGGCTGGGTGGACCACGTCGTCGCCGCGGCGATCGCCGATCGGCTGCCGACCGCGGACAAGCTGCAGGAGGCGGTCCGCCGTCGCCGCGCGGTGGGCGGCCCCGCCGAGAAGACGTTCCAGACGCTGGTCGGCCTGGAGATGCGGCCCCGTCGACTGCGTGACGCTGCCGCCCTGTGGGCCGAGCTCGAGCGCGTGCGCGGCGTGGCCGGGCGCGACGCCGTCTGGGAGCACCCCGACCTGCTGCCCGGCCCGGCCGACCTCGACGATCCGACGGCGTTCGTGTCGGGCTCGTCGATCTCGGATGCGGAGCTCGAGGCCCTGGCGTCCGGGGAGTTCCCGGAGGCGATCGGGGACGGGGACGGCGGGAGGCCGAAGCGGGTGCGGCCGGGGCCGACGCGGTCGAGGCGGACGCGGCCGAGGCGACGGAGCCCCAGACCGGCGCGGTCGAGGGGGCAGACGCTGGCGATCCTGCTGCCGCCCCCGACAGCACCGCGGGCGACGCGGATGACGCCGGGGGGCCGGCCGGCCAGGCGCCGGAGGACCCCGACGCCCGCGGATGACGGCAGCGGCCGGCCCGCTGGTCGTCGACGCCCGGGCTGTCCTCACCGCCTGGCAGGCGCCGTCGCCTGCCCAGGACGGTCTCCGGGCCCAGTACCTGGCCTTCCTCGACGAGCACCCGGACGCTGACCGCCGCGAGCTGCGCCTCGGGCACCTGACGGCCAGCACCGTCGTGCTGGACCACTCCCGCGAGCGGGTCCTGCTCACCCTTCACCCGGGGGCCGGTCGCTGGTTCCAGCTCGGAGGGCACGTCGAGCCCGACGACGGCACCATGGCCGCCGCCGCACTCCGCGAGGCCACGGAGGAGTCCGGGATCGGCGGGCTGGTCCTGCACCCCACCCCGATCGGCCTGGACTGGCACGCCGTCCGATGCCGGACCACCGCGGGCGTGCCGGAGCCCAGCAGCCACCTCGACGTGGAGTACGTCGCGGTGGCCCCGCCGGGTGCCGAGCACGTGCGCAGCCACGAGTCCCTGGACCTCGCGTGGTTCGGCCTCGACGCCCTGCCCGACGGCGCCGACGACGTCGTGCGCTCCCTCGTCCGCCGGGTCCGCGAGCTCGGCCTGGCCTGACCGTCCGCTGGCAGGGCCGAGCCGGACCGTCCAGCGGAGCGGGCGGTCGACCCGGCCGATCCGGTCGATCCGGTCTGTCCAGCGGAACCGGTGGTCGATCCGGCTCGACCGGATCGACCACCACATCGAGGGCGCCCGTCGGCCGCCTCGTCTCGGCCGCTCCCCCGGCTGCGGGCCGAGGGGATCAGCCGGGTTGCGTCAGTGTGAAGGAGCCGGCCTCGATCCGCCGGCCGTTGACCTGGACCTCCACCCGGTGGACCCCGGGACGATGCGTGCGCGTGCTCTGCTGAGCGAGCGAGACCGACCGCGTCACGACGCACGACTCCCCCGGCCGCAACTCCCTCACCACGCCCTTGAACACCCGTGGGGAGGTCGACCCGTTGGCCTTCACGAAGTGCACGACGAAGTCGACCGCCACCGCCTCCGCCGACCCGCCGCCCACCGCCACCGGCTCGGTCGCGTCGCTGCCCACCGCCACCGCCTCCCCCTCGGTCACCGACCCGCCGCCCACCGCCACCGTCGCCTCGCCGCCCACACCCACCGCGCGGTCGTCGCCGGATCTCGTGTCGACCACGGTGGCGGTGATCCGCACGCGTCCCCCGATCACCGGATCGGACGGTTCGACCGTGACGCCGCGGACGACGAGGTGGTCGGCACCGGCGTGGCCGAGCACCTCGAGGGCGTCCGGGTCTCCGCGCTTGACCAGGGTCCGCAGCGCGTGCCGCAGCATCCGCCGACGCTGGTCGTCGCCGTCGGCCCACCAGCGCCCGGCGAGGGCGACCACGAGGTCGGGATGGTCCTTGCTGATGTCGTTCAGGTTGTTGGCGACGCTTCGCCGGACGTACTCGCTGGGGTCGTCGCGCAGCAGGGCCAGCAGCTCCAGCACGGGCGCAGGGTCGGCGATGAACGCGGGCAGTCGCGGGGCCCACGGGAGTCGCGGGCGGGTGCCCTCGCTGACGAGACGGCGGACGTGGGGTCCGGGTCGCGCGCCCACTGCCGCAACCGCGCGAGGGTCGCCGCCTCGTGATGGATGAGGAACGGCCGGATGCTGAACTCCGCCGTGAACCGCCGCGTCAGCTCGTACTGGGCGGTCATCGACTCGTCGAAGGCCCCCAACCCGAACTGCCCGACGTAGAACACGAACGGCAGGTACCGGAACGGCTGCATGCCGGTCAGCCCGTCCTCGATGGGCCCCAACGACGCGGTGATGATCCCGACCGCCACCGCCGGATCGGTCGGCAGATGCCGCGCCATCACCTCGGTGATGCGCCGCGCGCGGTCCATGAGCTCGAGATCCTCGTACCCGGGCAGGCACTCGGCGGCGAAGGCCTGCGCGTCGAGGCTCGGCAGGACTCCGGCGAGTCGCTGGCCGACCCAGAGCGCCACTTCCGGGCCGTACGAGTCCTTCATCCGCTCAGCCATGCGCCCTCCGCCAACCCCTGACGAACGGAACCCCCGGAGGCGCGTGGTGCACGGGGGTCGACCCTTCGCGTGCACCCGTTATCTCCGGGGGTCCTTCGAGAGGTGAACGTATTCACCCGCAGTTCACACGTCAATACCCCCCGATAACTGCCCTGTGGACGGCCTGTGGATCAGCTGGGGATGACTCCGCGTGTCGATGTGGATGTGTCGTGGGACAACTGTGGACAAGCCCTGTGCACAAATGATCGAGAAGCCTCTGACCTGCGACGATGCCCTGTGGATCATGTGGAGGAAAAGAAGTTCCCGCGACACGCCGTACGGATGCCCGACACGCCGGGGCGACACGCCGATGACGTCCAGCGACAGGTGAGCATCGTCCGCGCACGCCCCCGACTGAAGGCCCTCCCACAGAACTCGCCCCGACCGCGCACGGAGCCCATCGCGAACCCTGCCCGGACGCCATGACGGCACCCGACAGTCCGACTGCGGGGGCGGCCCGTGGGTCCGGCGCTGGCCAGCCGGGGCCTGGCGGCCGCCCGGAGCGGGCCGGGACATGGATTCCGACGAGAGGGGGCCTGCTGCAGGAATGGGGTGCGCCTGACGTATGGTGCTCCACGCACGGCCGAAGCCACGAGGGCCCGGCCCCCATCGACGGAGGACGTCATGTCGGAAGAGTCGTACACAGGCGAGGCCTACTGCGTGAAGTGCAAGGAGAAGCGCGAGTTCACCGGTCACGTCGAAGAGGTCAACAACCGCCGTATGGCCAAGGGCATCTGCCCGGTGTGCGGCACCAAGGTTGCCCGCATCCTCGGCAAGGCCAAGTGACCCGCTGACCTGCACGCGCTGGACCTGGCCCAGCGCCGCACATCGTCCGGGCCTGACCCCGGAACGAGGGGCGCTCCGATCACCGGAGCGCCCCTCATCACGTCCCGGGGCGTATTCCGCCAATCGCCCTCGCCCTGCGCCCACCGCCCTCTCCAACCTCTCGCCCTGCCCCCCGCCCTCCCCCTCCTCGCCCTCCCCCTCCCCTTCCTCGCCCTCGCCTTCGCCCTCCTCGCCCTCGCCCTCCTCACCCTCGCCTTCGCCCTCAGCCCCTCCTCGCCCTCCGCCCGCCCCCTTCGCCGACCGCACTCCGCCCACCACCCCCCTCACCCTCCCCCCGTCCTCCACGGGGGTTCTCCACCGCGGCGCACACGAAACCGGCCGATACATCGGGCCGACCAGCCAGGGCCGCATCCGACGCACAACAAACCGACGGTATGAGCCTCTCGCGCCCAGGCCATTCGGGCGATTTGGTGCGCGTTCGGCCAGCCGAACGGAATCACCGGCTCGAAACGAGCGACTTCGCGTGCGCAGGCGTTCCCGGCGCGCCTGCTCACGGCGCGCCGGACGGCAGTCGCGGGTTCCCGACCAGCGACGCACAATGGACCCATGCCCGACCTACCCGTGCGCGCCCTCACCCGCAGCGCGAAGATGGCCGCCCTCCCGATCGGGCACGCGAGCCGGGCGGCACTCGGAGTCGGCAAGCGGATCGGCGGCGCCCCCGCGGAGGCCGTGGCCGCCGAGCTCCAGGCCCGCACCGCCGAGCAGATGTTCCGCGTGCTCGGAGAGCTCAAGGGTGGGGCGATGAAGGTCGGCCAGGCGATGAGCATCTTCGAGGCCGCCCTGCCCGAGGACGTGGCTGCCCCGTACCGCGCGACGCTCACCAAGCTGCAGGAGCAGGCCCCTGCACTGCCGGCTGAGAAGGTGCACGCGGTCCTTGTGGAGAACTTCGGCAAGCAGTGGCGCCGGAAGTTCCAGTCCTTCGACGACAAGCCCGCCGCGGCCGCCAGCATCGGCCAGGTGCACCGGGCGGTGTGGAAGGACGGCCGGCCGGTGGCCGTGAAGATCCAGTACCCAGGAGCGGACAAGGCCCTGATGTCCGACCTGGCCAATGCCTCGCGGCTGGCCCGGATGATGACCGCCTGGGTCCCGGGAGTCGACCTCAAGCCCCTGCTGGCCGAGCTGGCCGAGAGGGTCAAGGAGGAGCTGGACTACGAGAAGGAGGCCGCGTCCCAGCGCGCCTTCGCCAAGGCGTTCCGCGGCGACCCCGACGTGGTCGTCGCCGACGTCCTGGGCGCCGGTCACACCGTGATCATCTCCGAGTGGCTCGAGGGGACGCCGCTGTCGAGGATCATCGCCGACGGGACGCAGGAGGAACGCGACGCAGCCGGGCTGCACTACCTGCGCTTCCTGCTCTCGGCGCCGGGTCGGGCTGGGCTGCTGCACGCCGATCCGCACCCCGGCAACTTCCGGATCACCCCCGACGGGCGCTTCGGCGTCCTGGACTTCGGCGCCGTGGCGCACCTGCCCGACGGCTTCCCCCCGATGGTCGGCAACCTGCTGCGGATCGCGATGCAGGGGGACTCGGAAGCAGTGCTGGCGGGACTGCGCGAGGAGGGGTTCGTCAAGACCACCACGAAGCTCGAGGCGCAGGGCCTGCTCGACTTCCTCGACCCCTTCGTGGATCCGGCCCGGACCGAGACGTTCCTGTTCAGCCGGGAGTGGCTGCGCGGGCAGTTCGCCCGGCTCAACGACCCCCGCAACCCGGACTTCGCCATCGGCCTGAAGATGAACCTGCCGCCGGACTACCTGTTGATCCACCGGGTCTGGCTCGGGGCGATCGGCGTGATGTGCCAGCTGAACGCCGAGGTGCCGATGCGCGCCGAGCTGGAGCGCTGGGTCCCGGGCTTCGCTGTGGCGGTGGCCGGACCCGGCGCCGTCCGGCCTGATCGGTCAGACGCTCGCGGGTCGATCGGTCGGCCGTCGTGGGTCGTCGGGCGGGGCTGGCGGCCCCCCGTGCCTCGCCGTGGGCGTCGGACGTCGCACGCACGTCGATCACCTCCTCGCCCTGCCTGGTCTCCTCCGGGGAGGCGCGCCGGCCGGGTCACCGGACCAGCCACGATCGCCAGGACCTGGCTGGCGTAGGCCGCGATCTTGTCCGGGCGGAAGCCGGGGATGTCGCGGAGATCCTCGTCCGTCGCGGGTCGCCGCTCCTCGACGGCGGCCAGCGTCTCGTCGGTGAGGACGATCGAGGCCGGCAGGCCGAGCCCCTGGGCCTCGGCATCGCGCCACTCGCGCAGGCGCGCGGCCAGGCCCTCGTCCGTGGCGCCCGGGCACTTCAGGCAGCGACCCAGGGTGCGTTCCCTGCCGGTGACCAGCCCGGCGCCGCACACCCGGCAACGACCCGGAGGCCTGCGGCCCGAGGCCTCCGCGGCGGCCGCCGACTTCCCCCGCCGGACCAGCCCGGAGGCGCTCGCCTCTCCCCCGGCGCACCGGGCATGCGCATCGAGGACAGGAACCGGCTGGCCTGGCGGTGCCGGCCGGACCCCGGCCGCGTCATCGCCCAGGTGACCACCAGCCGATCCTGCGCGCGCGTGACACCGACGTAGAACAGCCGACGCTCCTCCTCGATCCGCTCCGGGGTGTCGGCGTACACGATCGGCAGGGTGCCCTCGGCGGCACCGACGATGAAGACGACCGGCCATTCGAGGCCCTTCGCGGAGTGCAGGGTGGTGACGGTCACGCCGTCGGCGGTCGGCGCGTGCGACAGCTGCGCCCGGCGCTCGAACTCCTCGACGAGCTCGGCCATCGTGCTGCGGCCCGACGCAGCCACCTCCTCCGCCAGCGCCAGGACCGCGGCCAGGGACTCCCATCGCTCGCGCGTGGCGCCCCCGCTCGCGGGCCCGGTCGAGAGCCACCCCATCCCGGCGAGGACGGCATGGGTCTGCTCGACGAGACCGTTGGCCGCGTCGGCCGGTCGAGCGGCTCCCACGGCGCCGGATCCTGGCGGCACGGACACCGCTAGCTCGGCCTGCACGGCGCCGCCCGGGAGGTCGGGAACGCCCAGCTCGGGCGTGCTCACAGCCGGCGTGCACCACCTGATGCGCGAGGGCCCCCCTCGCTGCAGCGCCTCCCTTCCGGCGCCCACCGCCGGCGACGGCGTGGCCACGCATGCGCACGATCGCCTCGCGGACCTCGGGCCGGTCGAAGAACCGCTCTGCGCCGCGCATGACGTAGGGGATGCCCGCCTCGGCGAACGCGACCTCGATCGGCTCCGACGCGGCATTGGTGCGCATCAGGATCGCGATGTCGCGGTGGGCGGACCCGCTGGCCACGAGGTCGGCCACGCGGGCGGCGACGGTCGCCGCCTCCTCGGCGTCATCGGCGCACGCCACGATCTCGGGGGCCACGCCGGAGGGGCGCTGGGAACGCAGCCAGACCGCCGTCGCCAGCCCCGCGACCCCGCCCGACCCTGCCCCGGCCGGCCCAGCAGCCGACCCCGACCCAGCCCCAGCGTCCCCGTCCAGCCGGACCGACCCGACGCCCGTTCCCGTCCAGCCGGCCCGACCCGTCGACCCGGCCCGCCGCACCGCCGCGCCGCCGATCACCGCGTTGGCCACCGCGACGATCTCCGGGGTGCAGCGGTAGCAGCGGTCCAGGCGCACCTCGGTGGCGTTCGGCCAGCGCCGCGCGAACTGCCCCAGGGCGTCGGGGCTTGCCCCCGCGAAGGAGTAGATCGTCTGGCTGGCGTCCCCGACCACGCAGACGTCGTCGCGGTCGCCCAGCCAGGCGGACAGCAACCGGTCCTGGGCGGGGGTGATGTCCTGGTACTCGTCCACCGTGAACCAGCGGTACTGCGCGCGGATGGCGTCGGCGATGTCGGGGCGGTCGCCGATCAGGGCGATCATCGCCAGCAGCACGTCCTCGAAGTCGATCGCGCCGGCCTGCGACTTCACGTCCTGGTACGCGGAGATGACGCGGGCGACGCCGGGCAGGTCGATGAGGTTGTCCCCGGATCCCACCGGCAGCCGCCCCGCCGCCGCAGCCGCCGTCGCGTAGTCCCCGGCCGAGACCATCGTGGACCCGGCCCACTCGATCTCGGTGGCGAGGTCGCGGACCAGCGGACGCGTCGAGGGCAGCCCGATCTCGCGGCAGGCCTGACCGACCAGCCCCACCTTGCTCGAGACCAGCTCGGGGAACTGCCCGCCCACGGCAGTGGGCCAGAAGTAGCGCAGCTGGCTGAGCGCAGCGGCGTGGAACGTGCGCACCGACACCGCCGGGACGCCCAACCCCGCCAGCCGCTGGCGCATCTCCCCGGCCGCCCGATTGGTGAAGGTGACGGCCAGGCCGTTGCCGGCGGCGTGGGTGCCGGTCTGCACCGCGTGGGCGATCCGGTGGGTGATCGCGCGGGTCTTGCCCGTCCCGGCGCCCGCGAGCACGACGACAGGCCCGGTCAGTGCCTCGGCCACGAGGCGCTGCTCGGGGTCGAGGCCATCGAGGACGGGGGCGGGCATGTCCGCATTGTGTCAGCCGGGTCCGACACCGCTGCCCGGCGCCGGACGCCTCTGGCAGGCGCCCGTCGGCGGCGCCATACCAGGAATTGGGAGCAGTGCTCCCGCCCTCCGGAAGGAGATGTGTGATGCGCATCGGACGGATATCCTCGTGGGCATCGGCGCTGGTCATGGCGTCCGGCGGGATGGTGCCCGGTCTGGGCACGTGGCCCATGATGCTGGGCGCGTGGGAGTTCCATCAGACCAACGACGGCGGCGAGGTCGAGGACTGGCGCTGAGCCGACGACCTGAGCGCTGCGTTGACGGCTGCGCGGTGAGCCGCGGTTGAGCCCGCCTGACGGCCCCCGGGAGCGCGCCGGCACCTCCGCAAACCCTCCGCGAAGGGGTCAGATCCTCCGCGTCGACCGGGAGGATCTGAACCTTCGCGGAGGGTTTGGGGAGAGGGGAGGGGCCCGGGGCTACCAGCGGCACCATTCGTCGGGGAGTGGTTCGCCGTACCAGAGCCGGACCAGGTGGTGGGCGATCGACAGGCGCCCCGGCAGGCGCACCACCCGCGACTGGCACAGCCCGGGCAGCTCGTCGCGGCTGATCCAGCGCGCCTCGGCGATCTCCTCGCCGTCGGGTGTGGGCTCGGGCGGACCCCGGCGATCCTCGCGTGGTACCCGAGCATCAGCGAGGCGGGGAACGGCCAGGGCTGGCTGCCGATGTAGGTCGCACCGGTCGGAACCAAGCCGACCTCCTCAGCGACCTCGCGGATCACCGCGGACTCGGCCGACTCGCCCGGCTCGACGAAGCCGGCCAGCGTCGAGAACGCCCCCTCGGGCCACCGGGTCTGGCGACCCAGCAGCGCGTTCCCCTCGTCGTCGACGAGCAGGGCGATGACGGCCGGGTCGGTGCGCGGGTAGTGCTCGGAGCCGTCCTCGGGGCAGGTCCGCCACCAGCCGAGCCCGGCGATGTCGGTGGGCGTGCCGCATCGCGGGCAGCGCGTGTGCGTGCGGTGCCAGTTAGCCAGGGCGAGGGCCTCGGCGAGGATCCCGCGCTCGTCCTCGGGCAGGCGCAGGCCCACGTCGCGCAGCCCTGCCCACTGGATGTCGGCGGGCACGACCGGGTCGTCGCGGGAGACGACGCGCCCGCACCAGATCAGGCCGGCGGGGTCGACGCCGAGGAATACCTCGAGGGCGGCGGAGGTCACGGGAGCCTCCGCCTTCGTCGCGGAGCCTCCGCCTTCGTCGCGGGAGCCTCCGCCTTCGTCGCGGGACCCCCCGCCTTCACCGTCGCCAGGCGTGCCGAACGGTCCGCACCCCGCGTCACTGCGACGTCCCCGGACGGGTCCAGGAGGACCAGCACCCGCTCCGTCGGGACCGCCGACCAGCCGCGCTGACGCAGGTCCGCCCGACGGTTGAGGGGGTCGTGGCCCAGTGCGAGGTGCACGGGTCGAGCGGGGGGCCGGCGGACATGGGGTCACCGTAGGGCATCCGGCCCGACGACCTGTCCGTCATGTGACAGGCTGGCCCCGTGCGCGTGGTGACCTACAACCTCCTCCACGGAGTGCCCCTGCGGGACCTGGCTGCGGCCCATGCCAAGGGCGAGACGCCGGCCGGCTCGGGTGCCGGCGCCGGCGATGCCGGCCGAGCGAGTCGGGGACTCCCCGGACGCAAGCGGGGTCGCGAGGGGGGCGCGGGGACGAGCGCGGCCGGGACGAGCACACCCGGAGGGCGCACCGCCGGCGACGCGGCCGCCGCCGCCGCAGGCTGCGTCGGACGCGGCACACGAGGGGGTGGCCCCCACGGAGCGGCACGTGTGGTCCCCCGAGGTGAGCGACCCGGCCGACCTGGTCCGCTCCATCGAGGAGCTGATGGAGTCCGGGCCGATCGACGTGATCGCCCTGCAGGAGGTCGACCGGTTCCAGGACCGCACGGCCGGTATCGACCAGGCGCGCCTGGTCGCCGAGACGATCGGCGCGAAGTACTGGCGCTTCGTGCCCAGCGTGCGGGGCACCCCGGGGATCGCCTCGGAGGGCGCGGCCTGGGTCCCGGCCACGGACGCCGACGACCTGCCCGCCGACCAGTGCGAGCCCGAGACGCCGACCGAGAGCGGACCGCGCTACGGCATCGCCCTGATCAGCCGCTACCCCGTGCGGGGCTGGCGCGTGATGCGCTACCCACCGGCGCCCGTGTCGATGCCGCTGCTGGCCCCGACCGAGGGCCGACCGAAGGCGATCCGCGTCCCCGACGAGCCCCGTGCGGCTGTCGCGGGCATCGTCGAGCTGCCCTATGCCGATGTGACTGTCGCGACCGCGCACCTGTCGTTCGTCCCCGGTGTGAACACCAAGCAGCTCTACGGGCTGCGGGCGTTCGTCGCCGGGATGCCCCGACCGATGATCCTGATGGGCGACTTCAACACGCCCGGCGGGATCCCCGGCCTGGTCACGGGCTGGGACCAGATCGCCCGCACGCCCACCTACCCGGTGATGAAGCCGCGCGTGCAGTTCGACCACATCATGGCCGATGGCTGGACCACCGAGGCCCTCGAGCACGCTCGTGCCTCCGCGCGCGCTGTCCCGCTCCCGGTCAGCGACCACTGCGCACTGCTCGCGGACTTCCCCGAGCCGTAGGCCCGCTCATCCGGGTTCCCCCGGCGTCCCAAGCGTCCCCGCCCGACACGCACGACGAGCCACCAGGCCACCAGGCCAGCCCAGGCCGGCCGTACTCCCAGCCCGTCCATCCGCCGGCCCTCTCCGTCAGCGGGTCCTCACCCCTGCTCCCCCACGACCACCTCCTCCGCAGCGTCGCCCGTCAGCAGCGCCTCGATCGCCGCGGCATCCGGCAGGTCCACGGGACGCTGGATCGTGCCCGAGCGGATGAACGCGAACGCTGCCCCGACGGACTCGACCGGCACGCCGGCCAGGTCCGCCCACGCCAACCGGTAGATGGCCAGCTGGAGCGGGTCCGCCTCGTCGTGCGAGGAGGTCTTCCAGTCCACGACCTCCCAGAGCTGGCCGGGCGGCGCCTCGGGGCCCGCCGGGAACACGGCGTCGATGCGTCCACGGATCAACCGGCCCCCGACCGCGACCGCGAACGGGACCTCCAGCCCGGCGGGCGCGCGCTGCGCGTACTCGAGCTGCTCGAAGGCCTCCTTGAGCGCGGCGAGCTCCTCGGGCGAGCCGATCGACTCATCGGCCGCTCCCGGCAGCTCGTCGTCGGCGATGAGCGGCTGCACGCCGAGCCGGGCCTCGACCCAGGCGTGGAAGGCCGTCCCGAGCTCGGCGTGCCGGTTGCGCCGGCGGGGCATCGGGCGCAGCAGCCGCTCGGCGAAGGTCCCCGGATCGGCGGCGAGCTCCATCGTGGCCGAGGCGGACAGGACGCCCGGCAGGGACGCCACGACGAGGTCCTCCGTCGCGCGCTCGGTCCGGGCCAGCAGCGCGAGGATCGCGGCATCCCACTGGGCGATCTGCTGGGCGACCGGGTCCGCGGTCGGATCGGCGGCCACGGCCCGGGCGTCGGCGACCCCGTGCACGTCGGCTCCGACCGCCGCCCAGGGATCGGCCACCTGTCCCGACTCGAGCAGCGCCGACACAGCGCGGGCGGCTCCGACCACGCCGTGTCCGTCGGGCGCATCCGGAACCGGCCAGGGCACCTCGATCACCTGCTCGAGCATCGGGTTGGTGGGGTCGACGGCCGCGGCGGGTGCCGGGCCGTCCTCCGCACCATCCCCGCCACCGGCCCCCTCTGCCCCGCCCTCCTCCGTCGCCGCCGGCTCGTCCGCCCAGGGGTCGTCGACCTCGCCGGTGACCTGGTCGCGCAGCGCCTCGAGGTATGCCGACGGTCCGCGCGCGTTCTTCTGCGTCGGTCCCCACCAGTGGGCGGTCGCGATGAGGACCTGCTTGGCCCGCGTGACCCCGACGTACGCCAGGCGGTCGTCGCCGGTCCGGTCGTGGGCGCGGCAGGAGTCGACGAATGCGGCGACCTCCTTGGTGGTGTATCCGGTGAGGACGGGCAGGACGTGCCGGTCGTCGCGCAGCTCGCTGGGGACCACGTGGGCGAAGGCCGTCCAGCGCTCCGAGCCCTTGCCTCCCGGGAAGGAGTCGCGGCAGACATGCGGCAGCACGACCACGGGGAACTCCAGGCCCTTCGCCTTGTGCATGGTCATCAGCTGGACCGACCCGGGCAGGGTCGGCAGGTCGACGTCCTCCCCGGACCC
Source organism: uncultured Actinomycetes bacterium (assembly GCA_963729885.1). Taxonomy (GTDB): domain Bacteria; phylum Actinomycetota; class Actinomycetes; order S36-B12; family CAIYMF01; genus Prado023. Next base: position 22,406 of record CAVSQK010000022.1, on the reverse strand, counting down.
CAGCTGCTCGGCGGCGTCGAGATAGGCCAGGAACGCCCCGAGCCCGGTGCGACCGTCGGCGTCGCTGAACCCCTCGACCAGGTGCAGCAGGCCGGCCAACCCGACGTCGCCGATCCCGTGCCCGCCGGCCGCGAGGTCCGCCTCGACCCGGGCGCCCGTGACCGTGGCCACGGACCCGACGAGATCGGCCAGGGGGGCGCCGACCTGGGCCTGCAGGAGCCGCAGCTCACCGAGGAGCTCGGCGAGCCTCGCGGCGGCATGCGCCGACACCCCTGCGCCCGGGTTCGCGGCCGCCTCCAGCAGGCTGGGACGCTCGACGGGGTCCTTGGAGTCGCTGGCCTCGCGCAACCTCTCGCGCAGCCGTTCGCGGCCGGCGGCCGAGTCGGTTCGGGTCGGTCGGCCGCCCGCGAGCTGCAGCGCCCGGGCGCCGAGCAGCTCGAGGTCGCGCGGACCGATCCGCCAGCGCGGACCGGCGAGCAGGGCGGCCAGGGAGGTGTTGTCGGCCGGGTCGGCGAGGACCCGCAGCGTGGACAGGACGGCGGTCGCATAGGGGCTGGTGGTCAGCGCTGCCGTGCCCGAGATGCTGGCCGGAACCCCCCGGGCAGCGAGCAGGCGCTGCAACGGCCCGAGCTGGTCGTTGGCGCGGCCCAGGATGGCGATGTGCTCGGGAGGGGTCCCGGACTCCACCATCGCGCAGACCTCGTCGGCGATCCACTCCCGCTCGTCGGCGACCGTGGGCAGCAGCGCCGCGCGCACGACGGCCCCCAGCGGCTCCGGAGGCCGCAGCCGGGCCACCTGGGGGTGCTGGGCGCGCAGGTCGTCCGCGATGCGGTTGGCGGCCTCGAGGATGGGCGTCCCCGAGCGCCGGTTCACCGAAAGGACGCGCACGGGGGCGGCGCCGTCGCGGCCGAAGTGCTGGGCGAAGGCGTCGATGTTCGCCACCGAGGCGCTGCGCCAGCCGTAGATCGCCTGCATCGGGTCGCCGACGGCCGTCACGCCCCCGCCGGCGAACAACGTGGAGAGGATCACGCGCTGCGCGATGGACGTGTCCTGGTACTCGTCGAGGAGCACCACCCGGTAGGCGGCGCGCATCGCCTGGACGAGCTCGTCGGAGCTGCGGACCAGCTCCGCGCACAGTCGCATGTGGTCGGAGAAGTCCAGCCCGCCACAGGCCCGTTTGGCTTCGCGCAGCTCGTCGACGAGTTCGGCCAGCTCGAGCCGACGCGCGGCGGTGTCGCGGATGTCCTTCACGGCCTTGGTGGACTTGGGCAGCGCGTCGATCGCGTCGATGACCTGCCGGTCGTGGGCGCGCAGCTCATCGGTGGTGATCGTCTGCTCGGCGAGGTTGGCGTCGAGCCGGACCACGTCGGCGGCCACGCGGCTCGGCCCGTGCCGCGTGACGACGAGGTCCTGGGCATGGCAGACCACGCGATAGGAGAGCTGGGCCACTGCGGGGCCGGACAGCAGCCGCGCCCCGGGCTCGATGCCCACGCGCAGGCCCTGCTCGTCGATGAGGCGGCGGGCGAACGAGTGGTAGGTGGCGATCGTCGGCTCCCCGACCTCGTCGCCGCGGTCGGCGGGACGCGAGGAGCGCCAGTGGTTCAGCTGGGCGGTGACCCGCTGGGCGAGCTCGGCGGCCGCCTTGTTGGTGAACGTGAGCCCGAGGACCTCGTGCTCGGCGACGAACCCGGAGGCGACCAGCCACAGCACTCGCGCGGCCATGACGGCCGTCTTGCCGGTGCCGGCGCCGGCGACGATCACGAACGGCTCCAGGGGCGCGCTGACGCACTCCCACTGCTCGTCGGTCAGCGTGATGCCCAGCAGGGCGTCGAGGTCTGCGCGGGGCATGGGCTCCGGGGCCGGTCGCGCGGGCGGCCGGGGAGCGGGGGGAGGGTGGCGTGGGTGGGGTCGGTGGCGTCATCGAGAGGTCATCCCCCCACAGCGTCTGCTGGACCGGGCCTTCGGAGCTTGGACGCGCGAGGCCGACCCGCCAGCGGTGGACCGGCTTCGGGGCTGGTCAGCGGACGGTTCGGCGTGAGCGGGGCCTCGGACCGCTCACCGGATGACTCAGCCGACCCGATCGCGGCCGCTGCTGGGCCGGGTTCGGGGCCCGCGCCGGTCCGGCCCTGCGCCGGGCACATGAACCGGAACGCGCACGACTTGCACTGGCCGTTGGGCCGCGCCGGGTACTCCGGGCCGTCGGCGAGCCGGGCGGCGTCGACGATCAGGTCGTTGACCCATGTCCAGCCGGCATCGAGGGGTGCCTGGATGCGAACCTTCGGCATCCCGGAGCTGTACCGGTCGGCGAGGTGGACGAGCTCCGCCTGCCCGAGGGCGACCGCGGAGGGAGGCCTCGCTCCGTCGGGGCGCCGACGTGGTGGCCCGTCGCGCCGCCGGTGCCTCGGGCGCGTCGGGTCCGGCCGGGAGGCGTGTCCGCCGGCCGATGTCCCGGTCGCCCCAGCGCCCTCCGGGGACTCGCCGGGCGCCCCGGCGGCTCGAGGGCGCCGATGCCGGATCGCGAGCTGGTAGATGCCCAGCTGGGGGTGCTCCGCAGTCGCCGACGCGGTTGCGGCCGTCCGCCCGGTCTTGAAGTCGACGACGTGGATCCGCCCGTCCTCGGATCGGTCCACCCGGTCGATGAGCCCGGACACGTTGACGGGTCGTGACGTCCCGGGCACGGGGACGTTGAACGCCAGCTCGGTCGCGGCCACGGAGCGACCGGTGGACGCGTCCCACGCGAGCAGTGCGGTGATCATCTCGTCGACACGGCGGCGCTCGTTGACGCGCTGGTAGTGCGCGGGGAACGGCACTGAGGCCCAGATCTCGTCGACGAACGGCCCGATCTCGCGCTCGTCCGGGCCACGTCCCCTCGCGCGATCGCCTCCGCGACGGCGTGCACGACCAACCCCACCACCGCTGCCCCGCCGGACGGGTTGCCCGCCCCCACCCGCCGATCGAGGAACCACCGCAGCGGGCAGTCGCGCAGGGCGGCGACGGCGGACGGGGACAGCCTCAGCGGACGCGGGGAGTCGTCGGAGCCCGCCACCACGTTGCCGCTGGTCGGATCACCCGCCGACTCGGCCCGGCGTCGGGTGCTCGGCCCCAGCCTCACCGCCGCACCCCCATCCCAGCCCGTCAACGGCTGCGCCCCCCACCACCGGGCCGGATCGGCAGCGGCCACCGGACCGAGCGGACCCGAGTCCTTCGCCCTGCAGCGCCAGGGCGGCCAGCCTCTGGATCGCAGCACCCCGCAGCGCCTCGACGCGTGGGTCGGACGATCCATCGTCGAGCACCACAGCGGGCGCCCCCGCCGCCTCACGCAGCGCGGCGATCAGCCCCTCCGCGGACATCGGGGATGCGGACCGAGCCGGCATGGCCACGACCTCCTGGCCGAGCTCGGCCAGGAACCGCGAGGCCTGCAGCCCGCCCTCCACCCGCTCCGCCACGGCGGAGACAACCAGCCACGACCGCGCCCGCGTGCACGCCACGTACATCAGGCGCCGCTCCTCGGCGAGGAGGTCCGCGTGCGTCAGGCCCTCGATCCGCCCGCGCGGTCCGAGCTCCGCGACGTGCAGCAGGTCCGAGCGCAGCCGGACATCGGGCCACTGCCCCTCCTGGACCGAGGCCACGACCACGAGCTCCCACTCCAGGCCCTTGGCGCGGTGGGCGCTGAGCAGCCGGACGTGGTCGCGGTCGGACTCCTGGGCCCCCCGCACCTCCTGCGGCAGGCGCAGGGCGTTGACGTCCTCGAGGAAGGCGGCCGTGCCCACCTCCCCCTGCCGCTGGGCGGGCAACCGGTTGGCGAGCTCGAACAGTGCGACGACCGCGTCGAGGTCGCGGTGGGCTGAGGCGGCAGCGGTGTACCCGCCGCCGGGGCGCAGGGCCGCGGTGCGCAGCCGCTCGGGCCAGTCGGTGGCATCCCAGACCGCCCAAAGGACCTCGCTGACCATCTGTCCGCCCTGCATCGCAGCGCGGGCGGCCGCGATGGCCTTCGCCAACCTCGTGAAGGCGGACAGTGCGGAGCGCGGGACGTCCGCGGTCGCCGTGGGCAGCTCCCCCCGTGCGAGGGCAGCGGTCAGCAGGGCGTCGGAGGACGGCGGGCGCTCCGACCCCTCATTCGCCGGGGTCTCGCCCGCGACGACCAGCGCCGCGATGTCCCTTGAGCACCGCCCGTGCCAGTGCGCGGATCGCCACCGCGTCGGCCCGCCCGAGCGGCCCGGCCAGCAGCGCTCGCCCGGTCTCCTCCGGCACCGACGAGGGTCCAGCGCCAGCCCGACCACCGACAGCAGGACGCCGACCGCCGGCTCGTCGGCGAGTGGGGTCTCGTCGGGGGGCAGCCACACCGGGATCCCGGCCGCCCGCAGGGCGCGGGCCAGGACCGGACCGTGCACCGCGGGATTGCGCACGAGCACGGCCATCTGCGACCACGCGAGACCGACGCGCCCCGGCTCCCCCGCGTGTGCGCGCAGGAGCGTCTCGGCTACCCCCGCAGCCTCCGCCGCTGCCGTGGGGAATGTCCGCACCTCGATCCGATGCCGGCCCGTCCATCGCGACCGGCGTCCGGTGCAGCCGCTGGACCTCGGCCGGCAGGGGCGCCAACGACACTGGACCCAGGACCCCGGAGGCCGCCTCGCGCGATGGCCCTCGGGAACCGTCGGGTCGTGCGCAGCACCTCGATCCTGGCTGGCTCGCCGGTCGGGCCGGCGAACACGTCCGGGAACCGCAGGATGCCGCGGACGTCGGCGCCGCGGAAGCCGTAGATCGCCTGGTCGGGGTCGCCGACGGCCACGACCTGGGCGCCTCCGCCGGCCAACCCCTTCAGCAGCGCGACCTGGGCCGGGTCGGTGTCCTGGTACTCGTCGACGACGATCAGCCGGAACGCCTCGCGCAGCTCCCGCCCCGCCCGCGGGTCGTTGGCCAGCACGGCCGCGCGCAGGATCAGCTCGGCGTAGTCGAGGCTGCCCTCGAACTCCAGGGTCGCGAGGTACTCCTCGAAGAAGCTGCCGAGCGCCGCCCACACCGGGCACGCCCTCGCGGCGGCCGATCCGGGTGAGGTCCTTGCCGTCGAGGCCCTGGCCGCGCGCACGGGCCAGCAGCGCGCGGACCTGCTCGGCGATCCCGCGGGTGCCGACCGCCCGCGACGAGCGACTCGGGCCACTGCAGCCGACCCTCCTCGATCGAGTAGGTGAGCAGCTCGCGCAGTCGGGCGTCCTGCTCGGCGGCCACGAGCAGCCGCGGTGGACTCGCGAACGCGGTGGGGTCGGCGTGCTGGCGCAGGACGCCGTACGCGAACGAGTGGAAGGTGCTCACGACGGGGACCGGACCGCCGCCGAGCCGCCCGCTGATCCGGTCGGAGAGCTCGCGCGCAGCCCGACGCCCGAACGTGAGGGCGAGGATCCGGTCGGCGGGGATCGGGTCGACCGGGTCGCCGATCCGGGCGACGACCAGCTCGGCAAGGGTCGCGGTCTTGCCGGTGCCGGGGCCGGCGAGGACCAGCAGGTGCCCATCGCGGTGCTCGACGACGGCCCGCTGCTGGGGGTCGAGGGTCAGCGGGGCGAGCGGCCGCGGAGCATGGCGATCGAGGCGCACGACGATGTCACCCGACCCAGCCGTGCCCGACCGCCGTTCCCTGCCGCTCATGTCCCTCCCCTCGGACGCAAGGCAACCACAGGGGTCCGACACGGACCGCCGCCCCCACGCGCAAACCATGCCCCAGGGGAACCGGCACCTCGGTTACCCTGCATCTGTGGCAACCAGCACCGAGCTCCGCGACTGGCTGGTCGCCGCCCAGACCCAGGAACTGGTGCGCCGGACCGCCCACTGGATGGACGAGGCGACCAAGGATCCCGACATCGGCTACCGGGTCGACCCCGGACTCACCGGCGACGCTGTCCTGGACGCCATCGTGGCAGCGGCCGTCGAGGCCGTTGCCCTCAAGCGAGGCGAGGACTCCCCGCGGTGGACCTCGCGCCCGGAGCGATTCCTCGATCACTTCTGGTACCCCGGACCCCGCTCCCTGTTCGCCTGGGCACTCGCGCACTCGCCCGGGCCGTTCCAGATCCGAGGCATCCTCATCGAGGCCGACTCCCTGGCCAGCGTCTGATGGACCTGGACAAGCAGCAGATCATCGACTTGCTGACCGAGCTCGGCGACGAGATGCAGGGCCGCGGCCAACGGGCGGAGATGTTCATCGTGGGCGGGGCAGCGATGGCTCTCGCATTCGACTCCCGGCGCGCGACTCGGGATATCGACGCCGTCTTCGTGCCCAAGGCTGCCGTCTACGAGGCAGCCCGCGCAGTGGCCGAGCCGGCACGGGCTGGCCCCGGACTGGCTCAATGACGCGGTCAAGGGATTCCTCCTCGGGGAGGACCCGGACCGTCGCACTGTCTTCGAATCGCCCGGGCTGTCCGTGACCGTCCCCTCGCCTCAGTACCTGCTGGCGATGAAGGTGTACGCCGCCCGGGTGGACCGCGATGCCGACGACATCCGGATCCTGGCCGGCCTCTGCGACCTGCACAGCGCCGAGGCCGTCCTGGATCTGGCGGAGGCCTACTTGGCGGGGATTCCGATCCCGGCCAAGGTCCAGTTCCTCATCGAGGAGCTGTTCCCAGCCCCACTGGACGACCGGGCCGCCACCCAGGATCACGGTTACGCCCAGCTGGCTGGCGAGCAAGCCGAGGAGAGCCGGGCTGAGGCGCGGCGCCGCAGGCCCACGTGGGACGTCGAGCAGTGACTGCGGCGGGACCGCCGCCTCGTGCCCCGGTGACCTGCCCAAGGCGATCTGCTTCCGCTTCGCTCATACGCTTCCCGAATTCCTGAAGCAGATCGCCGGGACGGAAGCAGATGCATCTGCCGCGGTGGATCCCTTGCCTGGAGCGCGGCGGACGCTGCGACCGCCACCCGGGCCACCCGCCATCCGCGCCGCTGTGCTGGACTGTGCGCCATGAGTCCGAAGAGCCGCGGTCGGCCTCCCGGTCGAGGGTCGCCAGAAGCAGTCCCGAGGCCAGCAACGTCCGTGAGCTGAGCCTGGCAGCGCGTGCCCTCAAGGACGCGCACCTCATCGCGGACCTGGGTTCGGACGTCGCCCTTGACGTCGAGATGTGGGCCAGCGAGTGGCTCGGGCAGGCGTGGCTGGGCTCGCCCATCGGCGAGCGGGAGCCCGAGCAGGCGCTGTGCGCCGACGTGGCGCGCCGGGCATCGGTGCGCCCCTCCCGTCAGGCGCTCGCGGCCCTGGTCGGCTCTGGGGCGGGTCGCTCCGCCCGGCGCTCGCGAGGCCCTCGACGGCCCCCTCCAGAGCCTGCTGGCGACCCAGGCCGCGCCCGGCTTCGTGAGTGCGCCCGGGTGGACCCCCGTGGCCGGATACCGAGCCGTGGATGTCTGGCAGTCCGAACGCGTGCTGTTCGTGGACTTCGACGGCCCGAACCCGCACACGCTGACGGCCTCCGTGATCGATGTGGGCGGCACCATGGTGACCCGGCTGGGGGTGCTTCACCCCGGTGCGGCACGCGCGTGGGATGACGGCCACGACCCCGACGAGGTCCCGATGCCGCTGTCGGAGCACCCGGTCGACGAGGTCCTTGCCGAGCTGGCGTCCGCGATGCGCGACACCGACATGATCTGGCCCCGCCAGGACAACGACGACTTCGTGGCGTTCCGGGCGCTGACATGGGCGCGGTGCCGCGACCACCTGCCCGACTGGCCCGACTGGGAGCCGATCGACGACGACGAGCGGGCACGGCTCATCGACGACTTCGTCTCCGGGAGCGGGCTGGCAGACGATGACGTCACCCGCTCGCTGGCCGACCTCTTCCTCGACTACGGGGACGGCTACATCACGGCCGGTCCCCTGTGCTGGAGCCCCGGTGCGGTGATGGTGTTCCTGGCCGACTGGCTGCCGCGCAAGGCCGCACTCGACGCCGAGCAGCGCACCCACCTGCCCGAGGCCCTGCGCCGCTGGGTGCGGTTCGCCCTGGATCGTCGGGGCGTGCCCGCCCGGTGGATCGAGCCCGTGGTCGATGAGGTCGACGCCTCCCTGCCCGACTTCGAGGAGGCGTTCGACGACGAGTCATCGTGGGGACCGGCCAAGTCCGTGGTCGCCGAGCTCACCGCCCGGGGCGTCGACCTGACCGATCGCGCCGCCATGGAAGAGGCGATGCGCCAGCTCAACGCCGAGAACCTGGCGCGGCACCTCCTCGAGGAGTGACCGGCGGGCACCCTACGCGCCAGCGCTGGCCCGCGTGCACCGGCGCCGGTAGGGGTCAGCCGAACGGGCACTGGGCCGATCGGTCCGGCGCACGGGCGACGCCAGCACCTTCATCCCGGACGTGGGACGGTCACAACCACGTCAGGATCAGTGGGGTGGTCCCGACCTTGATCCTGGACCCGACCGCCGCGCTCGAGGTGGCGCCCCACACGGTGGCGATCTGCGCGCCGCGCGGGAGCCGGTACCGCGCGGACCCGTACTGCCGCCACATGATGCGGATCGCCGGTCGCACGCCGGTGGGGTCCTGGTAGTTGCATCCGCGCAGGGATCCGTACCAGCGGCATCCGGTCAGGCGCATTCCCTGCGTCGCTGTGCTCAACGCGAGCATGGCCGCCTGCGCCGGCGTTCCGGGCGCCAGGTTCACGGCGGCCTGGCCGGGGGGAGCGGACAGCCAGTAGAGATCCCGGACACCGCGGAAGGAGGCGTTCATCACGGTGGCGGCCGCCAGTTGCGCCTGGGCGCTGGCACTGGTGATCGACGGCTTCAGGTTGGAGCGGTCCGCGGGGTTGTGATTGATCAGGTTGTGGTTGGTCTCGGTGATGATCAGCGGGAGGCCGCGCAGGCTGCTGTGGCGCCGGACCCATGAGCGCGCCTTGGCCACGCGGGCGTCCCAGTCCATGACCATCGCCGTGGCGGTCTTCTTGCGTGAGTAGACGTTGTACGCGATGGCACTGACGTTGTGGCGAGTGGCTTGGGCCCTGAGGTACCGCCGGGCGAAGTCGTTGTCCTTCTGGTAGATGGCCGTCGAGACCAGGGCGAATGCCGGGATACCTCGTTCGGATCAGGTTGGCCGTGATCGACTCCATCGCGACGACGCTGGCCACCGCAGCCGCCGTCGTGGTCGCCGCCCCCGCGACCTTGGCCCTGACGTCGATGCCGTTGAGCAGGTTCGGCTCGTTCATCACCTGGAAGGTCACCGCGAACCGGTCCGCGTAGTTGGTCTGGACGTAGCCCATGAGTGCGTCGACGTAGTTCTCGAAGTACTGGTACTGCTGGGGCTTGCTGCCGTCGGAGGCCAGCCGCAGCGTCGCCGGCTGGGGCACGCTGACCGCGGACGCATGCCCGCCGCAGAACCAGATGGCCCGTGACCCCTTGGACCACCTCGTGGCGGGGGCCTGGGACTGCGGGGAGTCACCGAACACCCAGGGCGCGCTGTGGCCCAGGGGGATGATCACCCGCTGGGTGCCGCTGGCCACGAGTTCGTCCAGGAGCGGGCCCAGGCGCGCCGCGGCCTGGGTCGCCACGTCCGCATCGGCCGTCGGTTGCAGGTCGCACCAGTTCACGCCGCGGTCCCACAGGCGGGCGCCGGTGAACGTGACGCCGTCGGGGGTCGCTCCGCTCACGGAGGCCATCGCGACCCCGGGCTCAGCCGCCCCCGGCACCGCGGCCGTCCCCGGCGCCGCAACTGCCACCGGCGCCGCCGATCGCAACCACCAGAGCCAACGCCACCACGCCTGCGAGCCGCATCTGGGCACCTCCCCTCACATCCACGGTAGCCCCGCGGATCCTGCCTGCGGAGTCCCCGCCACCGACAGGGGGTCGCGTTAGCGTCGGCCTCGCACTCCGTTGACACTGACCGCCCGCGAGGTGTCCCCCGTAGGCCTCGCGAAGGTTGCGCTGCATCTCGGCCGATTCCACGTCCCATACGCAGCGCAGCTCCGAATCGGCGGCGGAAACGCAGCGCAACTGGCAGACACCGGGGCCGCGCCGGCAATCCCGACCCGTCCGGCGGGAACGTGACAGCATCGGGGGGTGACCGAGCGCCCCACGAACCCAGTGGCGCCCGATCTGCTGCAGGAGTCGGGGCCGAGCGGGTTGGGCGCCCCGCCCACCATCCCCGCCGCCCCCGCCGCGCCCGCCGCGCCGCCGTCCCACGCCACCCCTGCGACGCCCGACCATCCCCGCCGCCCCCGCCCCCACCGTCCCCCAACTACACCACCCTCGTGGTCGAGGAGGGGATCTTCCGCTCCCGCCTGCGCCGCCCCCGCGACCTGCTCGGGGCCGTGCTGGCCATCGTGATCGCCGCGCTGGTCGTGCTGCTCGCGGTCGCCGCCGAGCAGACCGTGATCGCGATCGACGACGACCTCGCCGACGCCCAGCGCTCGCTGCCCGACATCATCTGGGGCCTGCTCAGCGCCCTGGCCGGTCTGGGCATCGTGATGCTGCCGCTGGTCGCGGCCGTCTCGATGCTCGTGCGCCGGCGCGGGCGGCAGCTGCTCGAGTCCATCGCCGCCATGACCATCGCGGCCATCCTCCTGACGCTGATCTCCACGGTCGTGCGCAACTCCGGCTACGAGACCCTCTACGCCGCCCTCACCGGATCGCCGATCAGCGACGACCTGGCCTACCCGACCAACCCCCTGCTCGGCGGGACGGTCGCCTTCGTGACCGTCGCCCGCCTGATGAGCCGGCCCCGCTGGAACGTCGTCACCGGGCTGATCGTGGCGTCGACGGCCGTCGTCGGATCCGTCAGCGCCGGCAGCACCAGCACCGCCCAGGCCCTGAGCTTCCTCGTCGGCCTGGCGGTCGGCCTGTTCACCCGCTACGCCCTGGGCACCCCCACGACCCGCCCGTCCGGGGCCGACGTCGCCACGACGCTGATCACCGCCGGCATCCCGCTCGTGATGCTCCGGGCGCGGGGCGGCACCTACTCCGGCCGGCACTACATGGCCGTGAAGGCCGACGGGGACCATCTCGACGTGGTCGTCCTCGACCGCGACCTCGAGGGGTCCGGGCTGGCGCTGGCGCTGTGGCGCACGATCCGGCTGCGGGAGGCGAACGACTCCGCCAGCGGGCTGTCCATGCGCAGCCAGCTGGACCGCGCGGCGATGATGGCCTACGCGGCGCAGGCGGCCGGGGTGCCCAGCCCGAAGCTCGAGCTGGCCGCGATGGTCAGCGCGGACTCCGCGCTGCTGGCCTACGAGAGCCGCGAGGGCCGTGCGGTCATCCCCGGCTCGGGCAACCAGAGCGACCGGCCCGACCGACGAGGAGCTCGACATCGCGTGGCGGGCGGTGGCCGCGATGCAGGCACGGTTCCTGGCGCACCAGAACCTGCACGCCGAGAACGTGCTCTACGCCGGGGCGGGGACGTACCTCGAGGGGCTGGAGTCGGGGACGGTCGCCGCCGGGGACGTGGTCCTGCGCCTGGACGTCGCCGAGCTGCTGGTCACCCAGGCCCTGCAGACCGACGTCCCGACCGCCGTGGCCGCGGCCCGTCGGGTGATCGGCGACGAGGCGGTGCTGCGCGCGCTGCCGGTGCTGCAGCGGGTGGCCCTGAGCAGCCCGACGCGCGCCGCCCTGCGCGGGAGCAAGGACCTGCTCAACGACTCTGCGCGCCGCGCTGCTGACGATCAACCCGACCGTCGAGATCGAGCCGATCGACCTCGAACGGCTCAAGCCGCGCACCGTGTTCACGCTCATCCTGGGCACGGTCGCGCTCTACCTGCTCCTGTCGCAGTTGGCCCAGGTGAACGTCGCCGAGGTGGTCGCGTCCGCGGACTGGAAGTGGGCGGGCGTGGCGCTGGCGCTGTCGATGGTGACCTACCTCGGCGCGACGATGAGCCTGGGCGGCTTCGTGCCCGACCGGCTGAGCTTCCTGCGCACGCTGCAGGCGCAGTTCGCGGCGAGCTTCGCGACGCTGGTGTCGCCGCCGACGCTGGGCGCGGTGGCGGTGAACGCCCGGTTCCTGAACCGCTCGGGGCTGCCCCCGGCGGCGGCCGCGGCGACGGTCGGGGTCTCCCAGGTGGCGGCGTTCATCGTGCACGTGACCCTGATGCTGCTGACCGCGATCGCCGCCGGCACGCAGGCCGACCTGCAGTTCAACCCCCCGCGCGCGGTGATCATCGGCGTCGGGATCGCCGCGATGATCATCGGCGGGCTGGCCTCGATCTCGCACGTGCGGCGCTGGCTGACCGACCGGCTCCGGCCGATGATCGAGCAGGTCATCCCCCGGTTGGCGACCGTGGCCCAGCGGCCGGCGAAGCTCGCCGAGGGGTTCGGCGGGATCCTGCTGCTCAACGTGGCGTACTGCCTGTGCCTGGTCGCCTCGGTGCGGGCGTTCTCCGACGACCTGACCATCGCCGCGATCTCGTTCGTGTACCTGGCCGGGTCGACGCTGGGTCAGGCCGCGCCGACGCCCGGCGGGTTGGGCGTCGTGGAGGCGGCGATCGCGGCGGGGTTGACGGCGGCGGGGCTGGACCCGGCGGTGGCGGTGTCGGCGACGCTGCTGTTCCGGCTGGTCACGTTCTGGCTGCCGACGGTCCCGGGGTGGTTCGCGTTCCGCAACCTGACGGCGAAGGGGTTGTTGTAAGACGACGCGGTGCGCATCGACCTCGGGGCGGCTGCGGCCTGAACAGGTAAGGCCCCTCCTGTCGCTCGGCGCATCGGGCCAGAGGTGGGTGCGGGTCGCAGGAGGGGCACTGATCCACTACGTCGGACCGAGCCGCGGCTCGGTTGAGCAGCATCCCCCGATTGGGGCTGCCGTTGGTGGTGACGAAATGGTCCTGCCACCCGTAGATTGCCGCACATGGGCAAAGTACTGATCATGGTCCCGGACCCGGACCGGGCCGGCGTCGTCAGACTGATCGAACAGAACGCCTTCTACATCGGCATGGCGCCCGCCGGCGACGTTCTCGAGGTCCGGCAAGATGAGGACTCCGAGATCGTCTTCTACGGCCCCGGGGCGTGGCACAGTTACACAAGGGGCGACGCCCCGTTGATCCAACAGGCTCCCATTTCAATGGACATCCCTGTCGTGGCGAGCGACATGGAGACCACCGCGGGGGAATAGGCGGATCAGGGCTGGTTGAACTTCCCCCGACGTCGCGCGCGGATCCGGGCCAACGGGTCATCGGCGCTCACCTGCTCGCGGACTGCTGCACCGCGGCCGCCATACACTCCCGGTGAGCCTTCGACCACGCCCGCCACGGCCGACCCGTTGTCCGGACCCGCGGTGTCGAGCAGGGGTGCCAGGACCAGGGCGACCTGCCCCGAGGCGATGGCCAGGACGTGGGCCGACTCCAGCTCCGACCGTCCAAATGCTCGCGACTCCCGCGGGTCATCCCCGGAGTTGAGCGCAACACGTGCACGTCGGTGAGCTACGACGCCGTAGGCGACTTGAGAGCGCGGATGAAGTCTCGCCTGAGGTATCTGCTGAATTGCACCGATATATGTCCTGGGTCGCGGTAGAGAGGAATGTCGTTGAATTGGGTTCCGCACACATCTCTCGGGCACTGGTACTTCCGGACATCAATCAGGGGGGAGCCGGTCATCTGGGAGACCCGCGCAAACGCGCTTCGGGCTTTTTGTTGCAGGGGATCCGCTTCGGAGACATCGACCTTCACGGGGCAATGGCGAGACCACAACGACAGAGTCGAACACAGTTCAGGGTTCCCGGAGTGCTGGGGTCGTGGAAGACCTGTAGCGGCGAGTGACCGGCTTCCTGAAGACCCTTCACAGTCGACCCGAGTCCAGACTCAAGGTTCTCTGCACGAGCAGCGGAATCGTGTTATGTTCGCTGGCGTCGTGCCGATCGCCATCCTTCCACCAGCCCGAACCAGTACCCGGAGGAGGCCGCAATGATGACGGTTCCAGGCGGTTCGTCGGCGACCCGCTTGAACGTACTCTCGTAGTAGGAGCGACAGGCTGAGTCCGAGGCCGCTGGCCTGTTCGTTTCGAGAAAGACATCCATGAAGGGACATCCGCCAGCAGTCGCCATTACCAGTGGTCGGTCCAGACTGGTCGACGCGCCAATGGCGGCCTCAGAGTATTGAGCAGCGTTCGAGTCGCCAACAAGGAAGACGGGCGCCCCCGCGACCCCTGTGTTGTAACTACAGGAGTCCGGGTTGGTGGGCTCCTCACCTCCCATTGTTGTGAAGGTCATGCACTCCAACCAGCCGATGTGTTCGGCCTGAGCCTGCGACTTCGCCTCCCTGACTAATGGGGGCTCTTCGTTCTTGAGCGGGGTGTCGTGAGGTAGTTGGGGCTCGTGGCCTCGTCATGCTGTTGGTCTCTCACAACTTCCAGCGGAAGAGACCACGAGCATGAATGAGCCTACGTCCTTGCTGTTCGGCCTGACAGAGTTCGAGGTGGTCCATGTCGACCGCCTCGACAGTGAGGTGCTGGTGATCATCGAGGTGACCGCCGATGAGGGTGGGTGTCCCGGGTGCGGGGTGTTCTCCTCGAGGGTCAAGGACCGCCCCCTGGTCCGGGTCAAGGATCTGCCGGCCTGCGGTCAGCGAACCCAGGTGTGGTGGCGCAAGCGGCGACTGGCGTGCACCGAGGCGGCCTGCCCGGTGGGCTCGTTCACGCAGACCAGTACCGCGATCCGGCCGCGAGCCCGGGTCTCAGCCCGGCTGCGTGACTGCTTGGCTCGGTCGATCGCCGGGTCGAACCGGTCGGTGGCTGAGGTCGCCCGGGAGCATGGGGTCGGTTGGCATACCGCTCACGGGGCCTTGATCCACGCTGCCGCGGGATGGTTGCCGGCCCCGGAGCCGACCACCGTGTTGGGCATCGATGAGACAAGGGCTCGGTCGGTGCGCTGGATCCGGCAGGAGGTCGGCTGGCGGCGTTCGGACCCGTGGATGACCTCGTTCGTCAACGCCGAGGCCGCCACCTCCGGACGGCTGCTGGGGTTGACCCCGGGCCGGACCGGGGCGTGTGTGAAGGGCTGGTTGGCCGAGCAGACCCCGGCGTTCCGGGCCGGGATCGCGGTCGTGGTGATCGACCCGAGTGCGCCGTATGCGTCCGGGATCCGTGCCGCCCTGCCCGATGCGTTGATCGCCGTGGACCACTTCCACCTGGTCCAGTTGGCCAACCAGATGGTCACCGACGTCCGCCAGCGCGTGGCCCGCGAACAGCTCGGTCGCCGCGGGCGGGCCGTTGACGGGCCGTGGGCGCACCGGCGGATGCTGCTCACCGCCGGCGACCGGCTCTCTGCCAAGCAGCTGGCCCGACTGGGTCGGGTCCTGGACGCGGATGATCCGACCGAGGAGATCGGGGCCGCCTGGGCATGCAAGGAGCTGCTGCGCCTGGCCCTGCAGGCCCGAGACCCGTGGGACATCCGCGACCGGATGTGGCGGTTCCACGCCGCCTGCGTCGATGCGGACATGCCTGAGACCACCCGGCTGGCCTCCACGGTGGACACCTGGTGGCCGCACATCCTGGTGTTCCTGCAGCTGCGGGTCACCAACGCCCGGACCGAGGGCTTCAACCGGATCATCAAGCAGGTCAAGCGCGTCGGCTGCGGGTTCACGAACATGACCAACTACGAGCGCCGCATAATGGCCCACATCGCGCTCACCCGAGCCGCGTCACCAGCAGCATGAACAGGTCACAACCCCGCCGAAAAGCGGAGAGCCACTAATGTGATTGCCCAGCTACCGAGCCCCTCACTTCAGTAGCAGGACACCACGCTCAAGGTCGGAGAGTCGGCAAGGGCCGCTGTCGGCGGCCGGCAGCCGTTTGCACGGGTGCATTTCGTGGACATCGACGGGGGTATCGCCAACTCGCCCGTTGGCGTATTATGCAAGTTCAGAGTTGGAAGTTGGGGTTGAGAGGCACGAGTGCATCGGTGGAGGATGAACTATGATCACGGTCCCTCGCACGAAGTATGGGTTACACCGTAGAGACGAGGGAGTCGCGGCGGTCGAGTTCGCCTTGGTGGTGCCGATTCTGCTCCTCCTGGTTTTTGGCATCATCGGATTCGGCACTCTGTTTGGTCAGCAGCTGGCCCTGAACAACGGCATTCGGCAAGGTGCTCGGCTCGAAATTGTGCCAGGCGCTTCTTCATCGACTTGCGCGCAGCTAATCCAGGCGGTTCAGGACGCATCGGTGCCGTCTGTCGGCCTAGTCCAGACGGGGATCGGGGTGCAGATTGCCACCGTCCGTGGGTCGACGGTCACATACAAATGTGGAACAAGCGCCACAACATTCCTGACTACGAGTACATCCGGAGTGAAACCGTGCACGGGTAGTTTGAACGCCCTCACCAG
Organism: uncultured Actinomycetes bacterium; assembly: GCA_963729885.1. GTDB lineage: Bacteria > Actinomycetota > Actinomycetes > S36-B12 > CAIYMF01 > Prado023. The sequence goes on along the minus strand of CAVSQK010000022.1, from coordinate 6,152 downwards.
CGAGTTCGACTCGATCCGGGTCGTTTCTACGTATCAATCCACCGTACTAGGTGCGCTTCCTGCCTTTTGTGCCAGGATTTCCGACGAGCAAGACTTTAGGCCAAGGGGGTCTTCAAATGCGAATTCAGTTGAAGCGAACACCGAACAACGATCATGGTGCTATAGCGATCTTGGTGGCGATTCTGGCCGTTGTACTGATCGTATTTGCTGCCTTCTCTGTCGATTTAGGATACGCATACTCGACAAAACGACAACTTCAGGTTAGCACTGATGCCAGCGCTTTGGCTGCGGCGCAATCCATAGGACTCAAGATTCCGATTGGTTCGTCGGAGACCCCTCCCGCGGACCTGCAGGCAGATTGCGTGTCCCTCCTGTCCAATGTCAATGCGCAGGGGTTGGCAGAGACCGCCGTAGCCACGAGCACAGCAGCGAACTCGTCTCGAACGACTGCTAAACGTCCAGGTGAGTTGTGCCGTAGACAACGGCCAGCAGGTAATCGACGTGGCCGTGCGAAGCACCAGAGAGGTCCCAACTTTCCTCGCCCGAAGTCATCGGCGTCTCGTCGCTTACACCCAGCACCGTGGCCACAGCGAGAGTCGCCCCTCAGGAAACCGGTCCGGGACTGCGGCCGTTCGTTGTGTGTGACATCGACGCTAGGGCTGCAGTACTTGACCCGTGCCACGAGAATCGCAACGAACCAACCGCAGATCACGTATCAGGCACGCTTCGATAATCCGAGCGGTCCCGTTGTGCCAGTTGAGTGCAACGGAACAGCATTTGGCTCAGGGAACTGGGGCATCATTGACTTCTCGAATAGCAACGTCGGATGAGCACGCTAATCGACCCTTGGACGAAGTTCGGATACCCTGGAATTGTTCAAGTACCGTTCACCTATGACACGAGGACGGGTGGCCCGAGACCCGTCTTTGACGCACTAGGCGATCTGGCGCCTCCTGAACCGGGAACGATCATTTCCCTTCCAGTCCTGGATTCTACAGGCGGTGGGGGGGGTGGGACTAGTTCCTACCAAGTCACTGGTGTTATTGCCGTGAAGGTATGCGGAATTGACCGCAACGGTTCTGGGACCAAGGGCGCCTGCTGGAATCCATCGCTGGTGTCGAGCCTCATCCCTCCCCAAGATCCAAATGAGACACTGTTCCAGTATCGCCCGGTTCAGATCACTGCAGCGGGGAGTACTTTTACCTACTCAGGGAGTACGCCCCAGTGCACATCATTTAACAGCATCTTCTGCATTCCGGCGGTCTTCTTGCAGAAGTGACCGCACCTCGCTGGCGGCGGGTCAACGCTTAGGGTGGGCTCCCTGTTGTTGACCACAACGGTGACTGGTCAAGCGTCTCGCCGTGTGTTCAGCTTGGTAGAGGCTACCCGTAGCGTCCTAGAGATGGTGGTAGACCGCCGAGGTCATGGCTCTTCGACTTTGAGCGTGGTTGGGTGTTCTCGCCGCGTTGTTCACGCTCGCGGCGAACAGGATACGGGCTCGGTAGTTCTGGTGGTTGACGTAGCCTCGCCCCTCGGTTCTGGCGTTCGTGACCCAGGTGAGGCAGAAGGTGCGGATGTCGGTCTTCCACGCCGAGCAGCTGGGTGACGATCTCCTTGATCGCCCGGACGTCCGCCAGTTCGCCGTCGGCGGCCGGGACTTGGTTCAGCCCCGAGCGCTGCGCGACGGACAGGTGTGCCTGCTTCACTGTGAGCAGGGTGCGGTACTTCTAGGCCGGGTCCACGATCCGCCCGCGGCGGTCGTGCAGGTTCCAGGAGCGACGCCGCCGTACTTGGGGGGACCATGTGGTGGGCGCGGGTCATCACATGCCAGTGGTGGGCCGCGATCGGGCCGTGGGCAGGATGTCGCGGATCGCGGCCCGGGCCTCGAGCTCATTTCGATCGCGACGATCTGCACCCGCGCCCGCCACGGCTCGGGGCGGGCGCGCAGCCACGAGCGGACCGCAGCTCACCGCCGGCCATCAACCAAGTCGAGCACGGCACCGGTGTCCAGATCGGTTTACATCATCGACGACGGGTCGATCTTCACCGTCGGCCCGCCGGGCAGCTTCACGAACCGGATCGAGCGGAACCGGTGCTCATCGACCCCGAGCCGGCGCACCGCAACGGAGTCCGGGCCGTACACCGCGATCACCGTCGCGGCCACCAGAGGCATCACCCAGACAAGGCTCGTGGTCCTTCCGACGGATGCTTCGCAACACCCATCGTGGCGGACCACGAGCCCCTCACATCAGCAGGACACCACGCTCAAAGCGGCTCTTCGATTTTGAGCGGGGTGTCGTGAGGTAGTTGGGGCTCGTGGCCTCGTCATGCTGTTGGTCTCTCACAACTTCCAGCGGAAGAGACCACGAGCATGAATGAGCCTACGTCGTTGCTGTTCGGCCTGACCGAGTTCGAGGTGGTCGACGTCACCGCCTCGACTCCGGTGTCCAAGTGATTATCGAGGTGATCGCGCTCGAGGGTGGCTGTCCCGGGTGCGGGGTGTTCTCCTCGAGGGTGAAGGACCGGCCCCTGGTGCGGGTCAAGGATCTACCGGCCTGCGGGCAGCGAACCCAGGTGTGGTGGCGCAAGCGGCGGCTGGCGTGCGCTGAGCGGGCGTGCTCGGTGGGCTCGTTCACGCAGACCAGTACCGCGATCCGGCCGCGGGCCCGGGTCTCGGCCCGGTTGCGTGACTGCCTGGCTCGCTCGATCGCCGGGTCGAACCGTTCGGTCGCTGAGGTCGCCCGAGAGCATGGAGTCGGCTGGCATACCGCCCACGGGGCGCTGATCCACGCGGCCGCGGGATGGCTGCCGGCCCCGGAACCGACCACCGTGTTGGGCATCGACGAGACGAGGGCGCGGTCGGTGCGCTGGATCCGCCAGGAGGCCGGCTGGCGGCGTTCGGACCCGTGGATGACCTCGTTCGTCAACGCCGAGGCCGCCACCTCAGGACGGCTGCTGGGGTTGACCCCGGGCCGGACCGGGGCGTGTGTGAAGGGCTGGTTGGCCGAGCAGACCCCGGCGTTCCGGGCCGGGATCGCCGTCGTGGTGATCGACCCGAGCGCCCCGTATGCGTCCGGGATCCGCGCCGCCCTGCCCGATGCGCTGATCGCCGTCGACCACTTCCACCTCGTCCAGTTGGCCAACCAGATGGTCACCGACGTCCGCCAACGCGTGGCCCGCGAACAGCTCGGTCGCCGCGGGCGGGCCGTTGACGGGCCGTGGGCGCACCGGCGGATGCTGCTCACCGCCGGCGACCGGCTGTCTGCCAAGCAGCTGGCCCGACTCGGCCGGGTCCTGGACGCGGATGATCCGACCGAGGAGATCGGCGCCGCTTGGGCATGCAAGGAACTGCTGCGCCTGGCCCTGCAGGCCCACGACCCTTGGGACATCCGCGACCGGATGTGGCGGTTCCAGGCCGCGTGCGCCGACGCGGACATGCCCGAGACCACCCGGCTCGCCTCCACGGTGGACACCTGGTGGCCCCACATCCTGGTGTTCCTGCAGCTGCGGGTCACCAACGCCCGGACCGAGGGCTTCAACCGGATCATCAAACAGGTCAAGCGCGTCGGCTGCGGGTTCACCAACATGACCAACTACGAGCGCCGCATAATGGCCCACATCGCGCTCACCCGAGCCGCGTCACCAGCAGCATGAACAGTCACAACCCCGCCGAAAAGCGGAGAGCCCTCAAAGTCGGAGAGCCGGTTTCATCCGATGATGGTCAATTCGCCCCCAGTCGCGTCGGGGGTGGCCGTCCTCACCAACAGTCCCTGCGCAGTCACACGGCCCTCGCCGGTGACACTTCCACATCCCGAACACGCCGCACCCGACCCGACCCTGGTCCTTGGGTCACGGCTACCGGCGTGCTCCTCCAACTCAGCTGGAAGTTGAGGCCAAGTCGGTTGGCCCGCTTCACGGCGCTGATCCTTCAACGCCAGGTTGCAGAGGCCCTTCTGGCTCGCTTGGGACCATTCGGTTCAGTAGTTCGGCTTGTCCGGCTCGATCTGGTTGACCCAGGCCACGACCCCGCCGCCCACGTGCACGGCGTCGGCGAAACCGGCGTTCTTGAGCACGGCCAGCACCTCGGCCGAGCGGACCCCGCTCTTGCAGTGCACGACGATCGGCTTGTGCTGGGGCAGGTCGGCCAGCGCGGCGCCGGAGAGGAACTCGCCCTTGGGGATCAGCTGCGCGCCGGGGATCGCGACGATCTCCCACTCGGCGGGCTCGCGGACGTCGATCAGCAGGAAGTCCGGTCCCCGGCTCGCGCTCCTCGAGCATGTCCTTCAGCTCGGTGACCGAGATGGTGGAGCCCTTGACCGCCTCGGAGGCCTCCTCGGAGACCGCCCCGCAGAACGCCTCGTAGTCGATCAGCTCGGTGACGGTCGGGTTCTCGCCGCACACGGCGCAGTTCGGGGTCCTTGCGGACCTTGACCGTGCGGTAGTTCATCTCCAGGGCGTCGTAGATCATCAGCCGGCCGACCAGCGGCTCGCCGATGCCCGGTGAGCAGCTTGATCGCCTCGGTCACCTGGATCGAGCCGATCGACGCGCACAGCACGCCCAGCACGCCGCCCTCGGCGCAGGACGGCACCATGCCCGGCGGCGGCGGCTCGGGGTACAGGCAGCGGTAGCAGGGGCCGTGCTCGGCCCAGAAGACCGATGGCCTGCCCGTCGAATCGGTAGATCGAGCCCCACACGTACGGCTTGCCGAGCAGCACGCACGCGTCGTTGACCAGGTAGCGGGTGGCGAAGTTGTCGGTGCCGTCGACGATCAGGTCGTACTCGGCGAAGATCTCCATCACGTTGGAGGAGTCGAGCCGCTCCTCGTGGAGCACGACCTCGATCAGCGGGTTGATCTCCCGGACGCTGTCGCGCGCCGACTCCGCCTTCGACCGGCCCACGTCGGACTGGCCGTGGATGATCTGGCGCTGCAGGTTGGACTCGTCGACGGTGTCGAAGTCGATGATCCCGAGGGTCCCGACACCGGCGGCGGCGAGGTACATCAGTGCCGGCGACCCCAGCCCCCCGGCGCCGACGCACAGGACCTTCGCGCCTTCAGCCGCTTCTGGCCGGCCATGGCCACGTCAGGAATGATCAGGTGACGGCTGTACCGGCGGACCTCCTCCACGGAGAGCTCGGCAGCGGGCTCGACCAGCGGCGGCAGAGTCATGGTGCTTCCTTCGCGAGCGACGACTCGTGGGAAGCCAACACTAACCATCCGCGCCGACGTCCACGCCGGAGGCGTCAGTGCGCTGATGCACGCTGCCTTCCACCGCACCCTGACACAGGTGTCACCAAAAGGGGCCTACGCCCCAATAGTCGTTTGTCCCCCGAAAAGTTCGGACAAGGTCTTCATTACTTCCCCTTGGTTCCCTATTATGGCCAGCGAGGTTCCACGATGTGAGGCTCCTGGATCCGGGGGGGCCGACCATTGCGGTACGGCAAGAAGGGGCAGGAGTGGGGATCAACGCGGAGCATACGCACCCCTCGCCTACGTCTGCCGTCCGTCTCAGTTCGGTCACGCTCACCTCCCCGGCTCAAGGTGTACATGTCCGGAGTTCGACGTAATGACCAGCACCCCTGGGGGCTCCTCCCCACTCGAGACTGCCTGAGGATGAATCATGGGACGCCGTACTGTTCTACTCATCGCCGCAATCGTCGTGGCTGCACTCGGCGCGGCACTGGTCTGGATGTACGCCGACAGGGCTGACGAACGCGCGCAAGCCGATGCGGCACCCGTCCAGGTCCTGGTGGCGACCGTCGACATCGGTGCCGGCACCTCCGGCGCAGCGATCTCTGAGGCCGCATCGGCTGAGCTCCGCACGCTGCCCGCCGCGTCGGTGCCCACGGGAGCATTGAGCGACCTGACGCCCGTCACCGACCTCGTGACCTTGGGCCCAGTGTTCGCCGGGCAGGTCCTGCTGCAGCAGGTCTTCGGCACCCAACAGCAGTCCGGCGGTGGGCTCACCCTCCCCGAGGGCACGATGGGCGTGGCCATTCAACTCGGAGACCCTGAGAGGGTCGCGGGATTCGTCAAGCCCGGCTCGCAAGTGGCTCTATTCACCACGGCCGAGGGTGTCGGTGGTGTGGCGGAGCAGCAGACCACGATTCTGCTGCCGAAGGTGCTGGTCGCGGCAGTTGGCCCGACCGTGGT
>CAVSQK010000021.1:0-15806 GCA_963729885.1 uncultured Actinomycetes bacterium | reverse complement strand
CGCGCCGGCCTGGCGCAACCTCTCCGGCGGGATCGTCGCCCTGCACCGGGCGACCGCGGGATCGGGCGGCGAGTCGAGCCGGACCGGCGGGGCCGAGCCCGGCGGCGGGACCGCCGATCCCGGCTAGACTTTTCCAGTGACCGAGTTGCGCACTGCCACCCACGGACGGGTCGTGCGCACCGTCACCCTCGACGGGATCGACGAGGAGCTGCTCAGCCTCCTGCCGGCCAGCGGCGGCCACGCCTGGGTGCGCGACGGCGTGGGATTCGTCGGCTGGGGCGAGGCTGCCCGGTTCACGATCTCCGGTCCGGAGCGGTTCAGCCGCGCCCAGCGCTGGTGGAGCGCGTGGTGCGAGGCGGCGCACGTCGAGGACCAGGTGGGCGTGCGGGGATCCGGACCTGTTGCGTTCGCCTCGTTCACCTTCGACTCCGGCCCACAGGAGTCGGTCGTGATCGTCCCGGCCGTGGTGGTCGGGCACCGCGCCGGCCGGACCTGGCTCACCACGGTCGAGACCGACGGCCCGACGCCCGTGACGCCGCCCGACCCCGGACCCGACGGTCGCGTCGGGCGCGATCCGCTGGGAGCCGGGGACCCGTCCCGTGGAGCACTGGGCGCGCGCCGTGGCCGAGGCGATCGGCCGGATCACCGCCGGCGAGCTGGACAAGGTCGTGCTCGCCCGTGACATCGTCGCCGAGCTGCCCACCGCCCTGGACGGCGCCGCCCTGCTGGGCCGGATGGCTGCCGCGTACCCGGAGTGCTGGACGTTCAGCGTCGACGGCCTCGTGGGGGCGACCCCCGAGCTGCTGGTGCGTCGTGACGGCGACCGCGTGACGTCGCGGGTCCTGGCCGGCACCGTGCGCCGGCGCGGGGACGACTCGGTCGACGCCGCCCGCGCCGCCGCGCTCCTGGACTCCGACAAGGACCTCGAGGAGCACGAGTACGCCGTGCACTCGGTCGCCGAGGCCCTGGCCGCCCACTGCACCGACCTCGACGTGCCGGCCGCTCCGCACGTGCTGTCCCTGGCCAACGTCCAGCACCTGGCCACCGACGTGACCGGCATGCTCGCCGACGGGGCCTCAGCGCTGGCCCTGGCCGCGTCCCTGCACCCGACGGCGGCCGTCTGCGGCACGCCCACGGAGCGCGCCACCGCCCTGATCCGGGAGCTGGAGGGCATGGATCGCGGCCGCTACGCCGGACCCGTGGGGTGGATCGACGCGCGCGGCGACGGCGAGTTCGGGATCGCCCTGCGGTGCGCCGCGGTCGAGGACACCGAGCGGGGGCCCGCCACCCGGCTCCGGCTCTTCGCGGGCTGCGGGATCGTCGCCGGATCGACGGCCGAGGGCGAGATCGCCGAGTCCGAGGCGAAGCTCGACGCGGTGCGCAGGGCCCTGGCGGGCTGAGCCAGTCCCGGATCGAGGCGAGGTATACCCCGTAGGGTATCCTTCGGTGGGTTGCGCGGCAGGCGCGCACCCCGGTCCAGGAGGTCATCGTGGGGTTCTTCGCCACCCTGTTCGGCAAGGGCGAGAAGGTCGACACCAGCGCGGCCACCCTCAAGCCGCAGGGCGTCAAGGTCATCGACGTCCGCTCCCGCGGGGAGTACCAGTCCGGTCACATCGCGGGGGCGCGGAACATGGACGTGGGATCCCCCGACTTCGCCCAGGCCGTGAAGCGGCTGAACCCGAAGCACACGCACCTCGTGTACTGCCAGAGCGGGAGCCGCTCCGCCCGCGCGGCGGGGACCATGCGCGCCGCCGGCCTCACCGTGCTCGACGGCGGCGGCATGAGCCGGATGCGGTCCAACGGCTGGACCGTCGGCCCCTGATCCCCGCGCGTGGCGTCACGCCCGAGTCGGGACAGCCGGTCAGCAACGGCGCTGCGGACCGAGCCATCAGCTGCGCCTCGGCCGCCCGGTCGGGGACGTGGGCCACGATGACGTGCACCCCCCCGGCCGCCATCCCCGCGGTCAGTGCCTGATCGAGGCCCGGGAGGTCGCTGACCCGGGCGGCCGGCACCCCGGCGGCCTGCGCGACCGCGACGAGGTCGCGGCCCAGCGGCGTCCCGAACACCCGCTCGAAGGATCCGGCGTGCTCCGGACGTCCCTGCTCGAGCTGGTGGAAGATGCCACCGCCGTCGTTGTCGGTGACGACGACCACCAGGTCCGGCCGTGGCTCCTCGGCGCCCACCAGGAGACCGTTGTGGTCGTGCAGGAAGGCGAGGTCGCCCATGAGGGCCAGCGCGGGTCCACCGCCCTGCGCCTGGTGCGCCAGGGCGGCTCCCCAGGCTGTGGACACCAGCCCGTCGATCCCGTTCGCGCCCCGGTTGCCGACCACGCGCAGCCCTGCCCGCCGGCCGGCGGCCATCTCCACCTGGCGGACCGGCCACGAGGCGGCGACGAGGAGCAGGGCGTCGTCGGGGGCCCGGTCCCACACCCGGGTCGCGATGGCGACCCCGGTGAGCGAGCCCGCGCGGGCCACCTCGTCGGCCACGACCTCGGCGGCCACCGCATCCGCGGCCTGCCACCCGCCAGCCAGGCGGCGTCGGGGGTGACCTCGGCGGGAGGCAGCGGGATCCCGGGGAGCACCAGCTCGGCCGTCCGCAGCGGGTCGCACACCTCGCGCCCCACGGTGGGCAGCTCGATCGCCACGTGCCGACCGGCCTGCCGCAGGAGGTCCATCGTGGGCCGGGACAGGCCGAACTGCCCCACCGTGAGCACGATGTCCGGGGTGTGGTCGGCGAGGAACCCGGCGCTGCCCAGCACGAGGACCCCGTGCCCGAGAGCGGTCGGAGCGCCGTGCAGGTTGGCCGATGGCTCGGCGATGATCGGCCAGCCACAGGCCTCGGCCAGGGCGGAGAGCCACTGGTGGTGCCCGCGCAGGGACGTGCACGGCAGGTCGCCCACGAGCAGGATCCCCCGGGGGGCACGTCACCGAGCACCTCGCGCGCATCCCGGTGAGTCGCAGCCGGCGAGCGGTGGCCGGCGCGGGCGGGGCGGGGAGTGCGCCGGCACATCCGCATCCGACGGGCGGGTCGCGTCGGCGTCGTCGGGATCGGGGACCAGCGGGAGGCGGAACCCGACGTTGAGGTGCACGGGACCCGCGTGGGCCATGCCGCCCGGCCCGGGCGTCCCGGTCGCTCCCGGGGGGGTTCCCACGGCCGCCGCGATGGCCATCCCCGCCGAGGCTCGTGCTGCCCGCTGGGCGGCGTCAGGGTCCTCGGGGTCGGTCCGCCGGGCGGCGCCCAGGTCGGCGAAGAACCGGACGGTCCGGCCGAAGAAGTCCACCTGGTCGATCGTCTGGGGCGCGCCGACGCCACGGGACTCGACCGGCCGGTCGGCGCTGAGGACCACGAGCGGGATGGCACTGTACGAGGCCTCCACGACGGCCGGCGTGAGGTTGGCCACGGCTGTCCCCGACGTGCAGATGACAGCGACCGGGCTCCCCGAGACCTTGGCCAGGCCGAGGGCGAGGAACCCGGCGCAGCGCTCGTCGATCCGGACATGCAGGCGCAGGCGACCCGCGCGGTCCAGGCGCAGGGCCTCGAAGGCCAGCGGCGCCGAGCGCGACCCGGGGGCGAGCACCACGTCGCGCACGCCCTGGTGGACCAGCTCGGCCAGGAGGGCGCGGGCCAGCGCGGTGGCCGGGTTCACCGAGCACCACTCGTCGCAGGCCCGACCGCCCACGCACTCTGGTGCCCCCGTGCCTCCCCAGCACCACAACGGCACCAGGTTCCACGGAACGCAGGGAGGCTCGGGGGCGTCACCGGCATGGATGCCCTAGATCACCGAGAGCAGGCGGGCACAGCGGGCGAGGCGCTCACGCCACCACATGGTCTGCTCGCCGCCGAGGGCGTCGGCCGCGCGCCCGAGGGCCTGCTCGTCGGGAAGCCGCCGGGTGACGGCCATCTGCCCGTCGCGCGGGATGAGCGTGGTGGCGCTGACGTCGTCGTTGAGCAGGAGCCCCGTGCCCAGGCCGGCCGCCCCCGCGAGGTCCGGCACGGCCGCCGCCAGGGCCAGGCCCGCACAGAGGCCGACGGACGTGTTCATCTCGCCTGACACGACGACCGGCAGCCCGATCTCCTCGATCAGCGACAGCGCGCGGGCGACGCCGCCCACCGGGGCGACCTTGACGATCAGCACGTCACCGGCCGAGCGCAGGGAGGCCGCGAGGTCGTCGGCGTACAGGTCGCGCGCCCGGCGCAGGCCCTCGTCGACGGCGATGCGGACACAGACCTCGTCGTCGACCAGCCGGTAGCGCAGCTCGGCGAGCTCGGTGGTGGTCCGGCACGGCTGCTCGAAGTAGTCCAGGACGGCGCCGAACTCGGCGGCGAACATGCGCGCGGCGCGGCGCGCCTCGGTGACCGTCCAGGCGCCGTTCGCGTCCAGGCGGATCAGCGGGTCGCGGACGCCGGCCTCCGAGAGCGCGGCGCGCACGGTGGCGACCCGGGCAAGGTCGTCGGCCAGGGCCGAGCCCGGCTCGGCCACCTTGACCTTGAAGGTCGTCGCGCCCGTCTGCGCGACGGCGTCGGTGACGTACCCGGCGATGTCGTCGGCCGGGAGGGCGGGAACGACGACGTTGACCGGCACGTGGCTGCGCACCGGCTCGGGCCACGAGCCCCAGGCCGCCTCGACGGCCGCGGCGAGCCAGCGGGCGGCCTCCCAGTCGTCGTACTCGGGGAAGGGAGCCCACTCGCCCCACCCCGACGGGCCGCAGAACAGCATCCCCTCGCGGTGCTCGACACCCCGGAAGCGCCGGTTGAGCCGCACCCGGAAGGGCACAGCCACGGCGGCCAGCGCCGAGGGGCTCAGCTCGGGCAGGGCCGGCCGGGTGGGCCGGGCGGCAGCGGCCGCTGTGGCCAGCGGTGCGGCCGGGGTGGTGGTAGTCGGGTCGGCAGCCATGGGCGTCACGGCCGCTTCGGGAACTTGGCGAAGTCCGGGGTGCGCTTGCTCGTGTAGGCGTCCCGGCCCTCCTGGGCCTCCTCGGTCATGTAGAACAGCAGGGTCGCGTCACCCGCCAGCTGCTGGATCCCGGCCAGGCCGTCGTCAGCGGCGTTGAGCGAGGCCTTGAGCATCCGCAGCGCGAGCGGGGACATCGTGAGCATCTCGCGGGCCCACGCCATGGTCTCCTCCTCGAGGTCCTCCAGCGGGACGACCTGGTTGACCAGGCCCCACTCGTAGGCCTGCTCGGCGCCGTACTGGCGGCAGAGGAACCAGACCTCGCGTGCGCGCTTCTGGCCGATCTGGCGGGCCAGCAGCCCCGAGCCGTAGCCCCCGTCGAACGAGCCGACCTTGGGCCCCGTCTGGCCGAACCGGGCGTTGTCGGCGGCGATCGTCAGGTCGCAGCAGACGTGCAGCACGTGCCCGCCGCCCATCGCGTACCCGGCGACCATGGCCACGACCGGCTTCGGCAGCCGGCGGATCTGGATCTGCAGGTCCAGCACGTTGAGCCGGCCGATGCCCTTGTGGGCGACCTCGTCGTCGCCGATGTAGCCGTCGTTGCCGCGGATGCGCTGGTCGCCGCCGGAGCAGAACGCCCAGTCGCCCTGGCCGGTCAGGATGATGACCCCGACCCGGTCGTCGTCGCGGGCCAGGTTGAAGGCCGCCTGCAGCTCGAAGAGGGTCTGCGGCCGGAACGCGTTGCGGACCTCGGGGCGGTTGATGGTGATCTTGGCGACGCCGTCGCCGGAGAGCTCGTACCTGATGTCGGTCCACTCGCCCACGGGCTGCCAGTCGGCGCCCGGGCGGACCGTCGAGACCGACGGGTCCGTGTAGGCGGGGCTCGCCTTCGTGACGACAGGGATCGAGGCGTAGCGGTCACGGGTGTCCACGGTCGACAGGGTATTGCACCGGGGCCGCGGCGGCCGCGAAGCGCGGGCATCCGCCCCGTCGGTCCCGGGTCCGGCGGGGCGGTGCGCGAGAATGCGGACGTGACGTCACCCGGGGCCGGCCGACGATCCGGCTGTCGTTGTGGACCAGCTCACCGTCGTCCGCGGCGGGACCACCGCGCTGCGGGAGGTGGGGTTCGCCCTGGAGCCCGGCACGCTCACGGGGCTCCTGGGACCCTCGGGGGCGGGCAAGACGACCCTCATGCGCGCGATCGTCGGGGTGCAGATCCTGACCGCCGGGTCGGTGACGGTGCTGGGCCGGTCGGCCGGGACGGCCGCGCTGCGCAACCGCGTGGGGTACGTCACGCAGGACCCCAGCGTGTACCCGGACCTCACGGTCCGGCAGAACCTCCGGTACTTCGCCCAGGTCCTGGGCGCTCCCGCCTCGGACATCGATCGGGTCATCGAGGAGGTGCAGCTCGAGGGGCAGGCCGACCAGGTCGTGTCCACGCTGTCCGGTGGGGAGCGCTCGCGGGTCTCGCTGGCCACCGCGCTGCTCGGGAGCCCCGAGCTGCTGGTGCTCGACGAGCCCACGGTCGGCCTCGATCCCGTGCTGCGCCGCGACCTCTGGGACCTCTTCGGGCGCCTGTCCGACCGCGGCGTCACCCTGCTCGTGTCCAGCCACGTGATGGATGAGGCCACTCGGTGCAGCCGTCTGCTGCTGCTGCGCCAGGCCGAGCTCCTCGCCGACGGGACCCTGGCCGAGCTCCAGGAGCTGACCGGCCAGTCGGACCCCGAGCAGGTCTTCCTGCACCTGATCGACAACGGGGTCCCGGGAGCGGCCGGGGGGCCGGCCGGGGGCGCCGATGGCCCCGGCCAGGGGCCTGAGGGGAGGACGTCGTGAACCCGCGCCTGACCCTGGCGACGGCCCAGCGCGTGCTCGCCCAGATCCGCCACGACCACCGGACCATGGCGCTGCTGGTCGCCGTCCCCTCGCTGCTGATGACGTTGCTCTGGTGGATCTACGACGGGGGGCGGATCTTCGACCAGATCGGGGCCCCGCTGCTGGGCATCTTCCCCCTGGTGATCATGTTCCTCATCACGTCCGTGACGACCCTGCGCGAGCGGACCTCCGGGACGCTCGAGCGGCTCATGACCATGCCCATCGGACGGGCGGACTTCGTGGTCGGGTACGCGCTCGCGCTCGGGTTCGCCGCCCTGATCCAGACCAGCGTCGTGGCGACCTACGCGATCGTCGTGCTCGACCTGAAGGTGGCCGGGCCGGAGTGGATGCTGGTGGGGATCTCGGTGCTCTCGGCGATCCTGGGCGTCACGATGGGCCTCGCGTCGAGCTCGCTGGCCCGCACGGAGTTCCAGGCCGTGCAGTTCATGCCGGCGCTGATCTTCCCGCAGTTCCTGCTGTGCGGGCTGCTCGTCCCGCGCGAGCTGATGCCTCCGGCGGCCGAGTTCATCTCGGACTTCCTGCCCCTGAGCTACGCCGTGGACGCGGTCAAGGAGGTGGCGCGGCTGCCCGAGCCCACCATCGGCTTCGAGGTCGCGATCATCTGCGTGTTCATCGTCGGGCTGCTCGCACTCGGGGTCACGACCCTGCGCCGGCGCTCGCCGTAGCGGGGCTGCCCGGCCGGCGGTAGGTCCGCGTGACGAACCCGCTGGGCCAGGTCCGCACGTCGTCCAGGAGGAGGTCGGCCGGCAGGCCCCCCGGATGGAACAGCGGCCGCCCCGAGCCCAGGAGGATGGGGGCGGTCGTGAGGATGAGGTCGTCGATGAGGCCCTCGGCGAGGAAGTCGCTGATGACCCGGCCGCCGTCGACGTAGACCCGGTCGAAGCCCTGATCGGTCCAGTGGGCACGAGCCTGCTGAGCGTCGAGGTCCCAGAAGGTGACCCCGGCTCGCGGTGCCGGCGGACGGTGCGTGAAGACGTACACCGGTCGCTGGCCGAACGGCAGCGGGTCCAGGTGGGCGATGTGGTCGTAGGTGCCGCGGCCCATGGCCAGGGCATCGACATCGGCGAGGAAGTCGTCGAAGCCGTAGTCCTCATCGGGCCGAGCGGCGCGCTCGAGCCAGTCCAGGGATCCGTCGGATGTGGCGATGTACCCGTCGATGCTGGTGGCGACGAACGCCGACAGTCGGGTCATGGGAAGCCTCCCTGCACGCGCGCCTGCTCCCGCCCGGGCTCCGCGCGGGTCAGTGGAGCTGGTCCTTCCAGTCGTCGGGGACCTTGCCCGCCGGACCCGGCTTGGGCTGGTCCTCGGGGCGGTGCGCCGGTGGCGCCAGCTCGACGCCGTCCACGTAGTCGCCCGTGGCGTAGGAGTAGAACCACGTCTCACCCGGCTCGAAGCTGGTGATGACCGGGTGGCCCTGCGCGGTCCAGTGACCCGTCGCGTGCTGGCTCGGGGATGCGTCGCAGCACCCGATGTGGCCGCACTGCGCACACCGCCGCAGGTTGAACCACCAGCCCGGCCCGTCGCCGGCAAGGCACTCGACGCAACCGGCTCCGGACGGGGGTGCGGCCGGGTCGATGCCCGGGATGCTGCTCATCCGCCGATGATCGGGTGCCCGGATGGCCGTGTCAATGGCGCCGGGGGATGCCGTCGCACGGGCCTGCGTGGGCTGTCCACAGCGGGGGTTGGCGGGGGTTGGCGTTGTCAGACCCCCTTGATAGTGTTCGTACAGGTGTTCGAAGCACGGGGGTGTGGGATGGGCAGCACGACACTGGATCAGCACACGGGTGGTGGATCCGCGGGCGGTCGGGGCTATCGGGTCGGCGTCGTGGGAGGTGGCTGACCTGTGGGCGCGGGCCACCGATGTGGCGGGTGGCGACGTGCCGGGGATGGGCCTGGCGGCCGGGGATCGGCCGATCGCTGACGTGGACGTGCTGGCCGGGGCGTTCGCGGTGGTGGAGTACGAGCTGGCCCGCCGGATGCACGCCGCCGCCGCGCGGGGAGCCTGCCGTTGGTGGGTCCGGGGGCGGTGCTGGCCGCCCGGGGGTGGGCCGCTCCGCACGCCCGCCGGCTGGCCCGGGCCGGGGCGCTGGCCGCCGAGCACCCCACCCTGGCGGGGGCGTGGGCGGCGGGGATCATCACCTGCGACCATGTCGACGCGATCGCCCGCAACGTCGGCCCGCTCGACCCCGACGAGAGCTCGCGGCGGTGGTCGAGGAGCTGGACAGCGGTGGGGGCAGCTGTCCCCGCAGGCGGTGGCCGCGTTCATGGCCCGGGTGATCCGCCTGCTGCACCCGCCCCCGGACCCGGACCCCGACGAGGCCGGCGCCTACGAGGCCCGGTCCTGTCGTTCGCCCTGACTCGGACACGGTGGTCCTGTCCGGGGTGCTGCCCCGCCTGGAGGGCGAGGCGGTGATCGCCGCCGTGGAAGCGTTCGCTGAACGGTTGCGCACCGAGGCCGACCACGTCCCCGCCTCCGCCCGGCGCGCCGACGGCCTGGTCGCGCTGGTCAACGCCGCCCACGCCACCGGGTCGATCCCGACCCGCGGCGGGCTACCGGTGAGCGTGTCAGTCACCCTGGACAGCACCACCCTCGGGGACCAGGTGTGGACCACCTCCCGCGGGCACACCCTGACCGAGGCCGAGGCCCGGTTCACCGCGTGTGACGCGCTGGTCACCCCGATCGTCATCGACAGCACATCCTGCCCGGACACCGCGGCCGGGCTGCTCGCGGCCGCGGGGGCGTCGGGTGCTGAGACCGGCCATGACCGATCGCCGCTGATGACCGTGCGCCCGGCCGATGCGGGCGCGTGCACCGTGCGGGGACGCCGCTGGTGCCCACTCCGCGGCAGCGCGGATCGCCGCCCTGGCCAGCACCCTGCTCGGCACCCGGATCCCGCTGGCCGTCGGACGCACCGCCCGCACCGCCACCCCGGCCCAACGCCGGGCGCTGGCCGCCCGCGACAAGGGCTGCATCATCCCCGGGTGCGCGATCCCCGCCGAGAGCGTGCCAGACCCACCACGTCCAGGACTGGGCCCCAGGCGGAGCCACCGACCTCGCCAACCTGGCCCTGCTCTGCTGGGCACACCACCGCCAGGTCGACCTCGGCATGTGGACCATCGACCCCACCACCGGCCGCGATCAGGTACCCCGACCCGAACCCGGCGCACCACCCGGAACCCCCTGGCCCGCCAACAACAGCGCACCCTGGACCATCACCCGCACCCACCGCACCCGCTGGCGACTGTGAGGCCGGGCCCGCGGCCGCCTACCCTGTGACCGCCATGGACACCGCCGACGGAGCTCACCGGGAGGTGGGTGCCGCGCGCCCGACGACGGGGCTCGAGATCCCTGCCGGCCCACCAGGCCTGGACGTCCTCATGCCGGCCCTGTCCGCTGCGCTGGCCGGCGACGGACCGGCCCTGGCCCTCCTGCCCGGCAGTGGCTCGCAGGCCTACCGCGCCATGATCCGTGCGGCCGTCCGGCCCGGTGACGCGGTGCCCCGCGAGGTGGCCCTCGTCGTGAGCACCTCGGGGTCCACCGGCGACCCGGCCGGGGTCCTGCTGCCGGGGTCCGCGCTCCGGGCGGCGGCCCGGGGGTTCGCCGAGCGGGCCGGCCAGCCGGCGGGGCACCGGTGGGTCGCTGCGCTTCCCCTGCACCACGCGGGGGGGCTGATGGTGGCCGTCCGATCGGTGGTTGCCGGCACCGCCCCAGTGGGGATGCGCAGCCTCGGCGGGGCTGAGCGGTTCACGGTGGAGGCCTTCGCTGAGGCCACCCGCCGGGCAGTGGAGCGCAGCGCCGACGACGATCGCCCGCTGGCGGTCTCGCTCGTACCGTCGATGCTCGCGCTGCTCGATGCTGCCGGTGCCCGAGGGTGGGACCTGCTGGCCGAGTACGACGCCGTCCTCGTCGGGGGCGCCTCGACCCCACGGGCCCTCGTGGATCGCCTCCTGTTCGCGGGCGTCCATGTGTTCACCTCCTACGGGATGACCGAGACGTGCGGCGGTGCGGTCATCGACTCCCGGCCCCTGCCCGGGGTGACCGTGACCGTCGAGCCGGACGGCCGACTGGCCCTCAGCGGCGAGCAGGTCGCGCTCGGGTACCGCGACGGCCGCGACGGCCACCGCTGGTCGACGGGGCCGGACGGCCACCGTCGCTTCCTGACCGACGACCTCGGGCGCGTCGGACCTGACGGCCTCGTGATCGTCGACGGGCGGGCCGACGACGTGCTGCAGGTCGCGGGGGCCTCGGTGTCCCTGGGTGCGGTACGGGCGGCCCTCGAGGCAGATCCCCGCGTCCTGGCTGCGGAGGTCGTGGGCCTCCCCGATCCCGACTGGGGCAGCCGGCTGGTGGCGGCCGTCGTCCCCGCCGATCCCTCGATGCTGCGTGCCGGGGCCGACCAGGCGGCGCTCACCGAGGCGCTCGGGGGTCGTGTGGAGCAGTCGCTGGGCCGGGCCGCTCGTCCCCGAGCCGTCCACCTCGTCGACTCCCTGCCCCTGCTCGAGTCCGGGAAGGTCGATCGGCGGGCCGCGCTGGAGTGGGCGCGCGGCCTTGACAGGATCACCTGATGACCACCACCCGCCTGTGGATCGCCGGGGCGCGCCCACGCACGCTGCCCGCCGCACTCGCCCCCGTGCTCGTCGGTACGGCCGTGGCCATGTGGGACGGCGGCGCCGCCTGGGATCGGGCCCTGCTCGCGCTCCTCGTGGCCCTGGCGCTGCAGGTCGGGGTGAACTACGCCAACGACTACAGCGACGGGATCCGAGGGACGGACGCCGAACGGGTTGGACCGGTGCGCCTGGTCGGTCAGGGCCTCGCCGAGCCGGCTGCCGTCAAGCGCGCCGCCCTGCTGTCGTTCGCCGTCGCGGGCGCGGCCGGGCTGGTCCTGGTCCTGCTCAGCGGACTCTGGTGGTTGCTGCTCGTGGGCGCCGCGGCCATCGTCGCGGCATGGACCTACACCGGGGGGCCCCGCCCGTACGGGTACGCCGGGCTGGGCGAGGTCTTCGTGTTCGTGTTCTTCGGGCTCGTCGCCGTCGGGGGGACCGCCGCTGTCCAGGTCGGGTTCATCAGCGCGCTCGCGTGGGTCTGCGGCGTCGGCGTGGGGGCGCTCTCGTGCGCGATCCTCGTGGTCAACAACCTGCGCGACATCCCGGGGGACACCGTGGCCGGCAAGCGCACGTTGGCGGTGCGCATCGGCGACCCCGCGACCCGCCGGCTCTACGCCGGCCTCGTCGGGGTCGCGCTGGCCACACCCGCCGCGATCGCGGCCCTCGGCTTCGTGGCCCCGACGGCATGGCCGGCGACCGCCCTTCTCGGGCTCGGTGCCGTCCCGCTGGCGATCCAGCCCCTGCGCGACGTCCGCCTCGGGGCCCGCGGGCCGGCCCTGGTCGCCGTCCTCGTCGCCACCGGGCGGCTGCTGCTGGTCTACGGCGTCCTGCTGGCAGCCGGGATCGCGATCGGCGCGCTCACCACCTGACGCCCGCGTGCGGGGATCGCGCCGGTCCACGGGGCGAACTGCCCATATCACCCATCCCGTGGGCGTTCCCGGCCCCGCGGCTGCACGCCTCGGACCGGCACAGTAACCTCGATCACACCCCCGAGGAGGCCCCGATGCTGCTGTTCAACCCCGCGTCCTACGACCCCACGTTCCTGGATGACGCGAGTCGTGCTGCGATGAAGGACCTCGTGGCGTTCTTCGAGGCCAAGGGCCTGGCGGAGATGAAGCAGGAGTACTACGCCGGCACCTGGTACAAGGACTTCCTGGACTTCAACGCCGAGAAGGGCCTCTTCGCCGGGGTCGCCACCCCGGCCAATGTGGCCAGCCTGATGGACGAGGTCCGCGGCGACGGCCTGTGGGACACCGCCCGCATCAACGAGCTCAACGAGATCCTCGGGTTCTACTCCCTGGGCCACTGGTACACGTGGCAGGTCAGCGTCCTGGGCCTGGGTCCCGTCTGGCTCAGCGCCAACGAGGGCGCCCGCAGGCTCGTGGGCGAGCTCCTCGCCGACGGCGGCATCTTCGGGTTCGGCCTCTCGGAGCGCACCCACGGCGCCGACATCTACTCCACCGACATGATCCTGACCCGTCGCGGGGACGGGTGGGTCGCCAACGGGGGCAAGTACTACATCGGCAACGGCAACGAGGCGGCACGCCTGAGCGTCTTCGGCAAGTTCGCCGACGACGACCCGGAGCACCCCGGCGAGTACGTCTTCTTCCTCGCCGACACCCGGCACCCGGACTACGAGCTCGTGAAGAACACCGTCCACGGGCAGATGTACGTCTCCGAGTTCGCCCTGCACGACTACCCCGTGGCCGCCGCCGACCTGCTGCACGTGGGGCGCCCGGCCTGGGACGCCGCCCTGGCCACGGTGAACGTGGGCAAGGTCAACCTGGGCTGGGCGTCGATCGGGATCAGCGAGCACGCGTTCCACGAGGCCGTCGCGCACGCCAACAACCGGATCCTGTACGGCCGCCGGGTGACCACCTTCCCGCACGTGCGCCGGATGCTGGCCGACTCCTACGCGCGGCTGCTGGCGATGAAGATGTACGCCGCCCGCTCGGCGGACTACTTCCGCGCCGCCTCCCCGGAGGACCGCCGGTTCCTGCTGTACAACCCGATCACGAAGATGAAGGTCACCAGCGAGGGCGAGCGCGTCATCAACCTGCTCTGGGAGGTCATCGCCGCCCGGGGCTTCGAGAAGGACACCTACTTCGCGTCGGCCGCGATCGACATCCGAGCGCTGCCCAAGCTCGAGGGCACGGTGCACGTCAACCTGGCCCTGGTGCTGAAGTTCCTGCCCAAGTACATGACGGCCGCAGCCGGCGGGGCCGGCAGCTACGAGCCCGTCGGGGTGCGCCGGGAGGCGGCCGACGACGCCTACCTGTTCGCCCAGGGTCCGGCATCCGGGCTGGGCAGGATCGAGTTCCACGACCCGCGCCCGGCGTTCGCCCGGTTCGCCCACCTGCCGAACGTCGCCACCTTCATGGAGCAGATGCAGGCGCTCGGGGCGATGCTCATGGCGGCACCGCCGTCGAAGGAGCAGGCCGAGGACCTCGACTTCCTGCTGACCCTCGGGCAGCTGTTCACGCAGGTGGTCTACGCCCAGCTCGTGGCCGAGGCAGCCGGCCTGGCGCTGTCCGGGGATCCGGAGGGGGCCAGGCCCGGATCGGTGTCCGACCTCACCGACCTCACCGAGGCCCACGTCGACCGGATCTTCGCCGTGTTCGTCCAGGATGTCGCGGAGTTCGCCGTGGCCCTGCACGGCCAACCGGCCGCCACTGCCGAGCAGCAGAAGGGTGCCCTGGCGCTCATCGCGCGCCCGGTCCTGCCCGCCGAGGCCGAGCAGGCGTTCGTCGAGGAGGTCCTGTCCTACGACGGCGCCTGGACGATGACCCCCTGAGGGCCAGCCGCTACCGGGCGGTGCGGGCGGATTCGAGGCGATCGGCGAGGGCCAACAGGGATGCCTTCGCCTGCTCGTACTGGGTCATGTCATCGACCAGGTGCGCAGCCAGCTCCGCAGGGACGTCGGCGGCCCGTGCCTCCAGGTCCCGCCCCGCGGCGGTGAGGTGCACGGTCACCCGGCGCTCATCGGCCTCGTCGCGCACCCGGTGCACGAGCCCCGCCGCCTCGAGGCGGCGCAGCAGCGGCGACAGGGTCCCGGAGTCCAGGGCCAGGCGCTCACCGATCTCCCCGACGGCCAGGCCGTCGTCCTCCCACAGGACGAGCATCACCAGGTACTGCGGGTAGGTCAGGCCCAGGTCGGCCAGGAGCGGGCGATAGGCCGCCGTCAGCTCCCGGCTGATCCGGTGGAAGAGGAAGCACAGCTGGTTGTCCAGCCTCAGCTGGGGAAGGGCCACGCGTGGCTCAGGCCGCGACGTCGGCCAGGAGGGCCTCGATGGCGTCGGTCATCGCGGCGGGCTCGGTCCGGGGGGAGAAGCGCTTCACGGTCTGGCCGTCCGGGGCGACGAGGAACTTGGTGAAGTTCCACTTGATCCCCGAGCCGAGCAGGCCGCCCGTGCGCTCCTTGAGGAACGCGAACACCGGGTGGGTGTCCTTGCCGTTCACGTCGACCTTCGTGGTCAGCGGGAAGGTCACGCCGAAGTTGATCCGGCAGAACTCCTCGATCGCGGCGTCGTCGCCGGGCTCCTGGTTGGCGAACTGGTCGCACGGGAAGCCGATCACGACCAGCCCCTGCGGGCCGTAGGTCTCGTGGAGCGCCTGCAGGCCGTCGTACTGCGGCGTGAACCCGCACTTGCTGGCGGTGTTCACGATGAGCATCGGACGGCCCCGGAACTGGGCGAAGTCGATCTCCTCGCCGCGGTTGGAGGTGGCGGACAGGTCGTAGATCGTGGTGGTCGTCATGGATCCATTGTGCACAATTAAGTTGTGCACCGCAAATCGGCCGGGCCGGGGACCCGCGCCGGGCCGCCCTAGTCGCCCGTGACCGAGCCCTCGCCGCCGGCCGGGGCGACCCGCCGTTGCGCTCACGACGCAGCCTCTCCATCCGGGCTGACCACGACTGCTCATCGATGCGCCTGAGGAACTCCGGATCGTCGTCCGGGGCGACCGGACCGCGCGGACCCGGTCCCCGCCGACCCCCCGGTCCGCCGCCCTCGCCCCCGCCCGGCGGGTACTGCGCCCGAGGGCGACCCAGGATGAGCCACATGAGGGGGCCGATGAGGAAGAGCAGGAGGATGACGATCGCCCACAACCACTTGGGCAGGAGCCGGACCTCCGCGGACGGGGCGCGCAGCAGGTCGATCATCGCGTAGATGTACAGGGCGAGGACCGCGACCGCGAGCACGAACCTACCCACACCGACCCCTTCCGGACGCCATCCCAAGGCTAGCCCGCGCGGCGGGATCCGGCCACCAGAGCCGACCCCCGCGACCGGCCCCGCGGCCTGGCCCACCTCACCCCCTGCGACCCGGGACCCCCGGCTGCTGGGCACCCCCCACCGAGCGTAGGCTCGGTGCCCATGAGCGACCCCGACACCACGGCGGAGCCCTCGTCCGCCGCTCCT
>CAVSQK010000020.1:0-45250 GCA_963729885.1 uncultured Actinomycetes bacterium | reverse complement strand
GCCGGGCGCGCGTGTGTGTGCCCAGGCCGCGGCCTCGGTGCGTGACGACACGCCCAGCTTCGACAGGATGTTGGACACGTGCACGGACACGGTCTTCACCGAGATGAACAGCTCGTCGGCGATCGCGCGGTTGCTGCGGCCAGCAGCCACCAGGTGCAGGACCTCCCGCTCGCGGGGAGTCAGGACCTCCTCCGCGGAGCCGCTGGGCCTGGACCGCTCGGATCGGTCCGTCCGCGGGAGCGGCACGTGCGCGGCCGCGGCGATCCGACCGGCCCGGGGTGCCAGGGACAGTGCACCGAGATCCGTGATCACCGCCCAGGCGGTGAGGATGTCGGCGCGTGCCTCCTGCGGACGCCCACAGCGCACGGACTCCTCGGCGGCACGCAGTCGGGCATCGGCCTGCTCCATCAGCAGTCCCTCGGACGCGGCCAGGGCGTCGGCTGCAGCCCTCCAGTCCGGGGGATCCGCGAGGGCCCGGCTGGAGTGGCGGCGGGCCCGATCGTGGCCAGCGCCGCTGCCTGCGCCGCCGTGACCGCCTGCCAGGCGCGGTGGGGGCTCGACCCGGCACAGGTGGTCGACCATGCGGGCGAGCTCGTCAGGGGCGGGCGCCGCTGCATCGAGCAGCATCCGGGCCCACGCCCAGACGAACGGCCACCCTGCCGAGGGCGCCGGGGTCGGCCCGGCGGTCACGGCCGTCGACTGCAGGATCGTCAGCGCCCCGGCCAGGTCCCCCTCGGCTGCGGCGACCTCGGCCCTGGCCACCGCCAGCGGCAGCATGTGCTGGGGCTGGCGCGATCGCCCGGGAGAGCTGCTCGGTGGCCCCATCCACACTGTCGGCGGCCCCCGCGACGTCCCCCCGGCGCACCTGCACGATCGCCCTGAGCGCGTTCAGGTGCCCGCGCGTGGTCGCCGGCGGCTCGAGCCGCAGGGCCTCGTCGGTCGTGGCCATCGCCAGGTCCCAGCGGCCGGCCAGAACGGCGGCCTCCGCTTCGTTGCCGGCCATGAACGCCCCCTGGGTGCGGGCCAGGCCGCGCTCGGCGGCGGCGGACCGGCCCTCGCGGGCCAGCTCGATGGCCTCGGCGAAGCGGCCGGCCCCGATGAGCACGTCGGAGTAGTTGCCGTAGTAGCGGAAGAGCTCGGGGCCCCCGCCCTGCGCACGGGCGATGTCGCGCGCCAGGTCGAGGTGGACCTGCCCCTCCTGGGATCGCCCGACCTGGAACAGGATGCAGCCCAGGATGTTGTGCGCATGGCTGCGCTGCTTGTCGTCCCCGGACTCCTCGGCTGCGCCGACCCCCCGCAGGGCCACGTCCAGCGCGGGTTCGAGGTCGCCCTCGACCATCATCAGCGCGGCCGTGGCCGCCAGCGCCGCGGCGAGGTCCGCCGACCCGGGGGCGGCCAGCTCGGCCGCCCGGCGCAGGTCGGCGAACGCATCGAGCTGGGCATGCTCGCACTGGACGGCGCGCTTCACGAGCAGGTGCGACACGCGCTGCCGGTCCCCGGCCGGGCCCAGGTCCGCCAGGGCCGCGTCGATCAGGGCTATCGCCCGATCGGGCCGGCCCACGTTCCCTGCCGCGCGGCTGGTCCGGCTCAGCAGCTCGGCACGGTCGCAGCCCGCGCGCTCCGCCGGGCTGTCCACCTCGTCCCAGAGCTCGAGCGCGCGCTCGAGCTGGGCCAGCTGCTCCTGCCACGCGTAGATCGAGCGGGAGTGGTCGGCCGCCCGCAGGGACCACTCGAACGACTTGTCGGCCTCGTGCGCCGAGCTCCAGTGGTGGGCGATCTCCCCCGCCTGCTCGGAGCGGCCGAGCCCCTCCAGGGCCTGGGCATACCGCGCGTGCAGGCGGGCGTGCTCGCCGGGGAGCAGGTCGGCGTGGACCGCCTCGCGCATGAGTGCGTGCCGGAAGGCGTAGGCCTCCCGAGTGCGGTCGACGACCAGCACCTGGCCGCCGACGGCCTCGCGCAGGGCGGACTCGAAGCTCCGCTCGTCGCTGTCGACCACCGCGCTCAGGACGGGGTGATCGACCAGCGTGCCGGCCGCCGAGGCGATCCTCAGCACGTCGCGGGTCTGCGGGGACAGCCCGTCAAGACGGGCGAGCATCAGGTCCTTGAGGGTCTCGGGGATCGCCGTGCGGTCATGGTCGCAGCAGTCGGCCAGCTCCTCGACGAAGAACGGGATGCCCTGGCTGCGCTCCCGGATCCGCGCGACCGTCCGGGGCGGCAGCTCGCCGGCGATCTCGCGCACCATCAGCTCGACGTCGGCATCGTTGAGGCGCTCCACCGGGATCCGGTGCGACATCGGCAGCCGGTCGACCTCCCCGAGCCACGGGAGCAGGGGGTGGCTGCGGTGCATCTCGTCCTTGCGGTAGGTGAGCACGAACAGGACCCGGGAGTCGCTGACGGTGCGCAGCAGGAAGCGCAGCAGGTCACGGGAGGACGTGTCCGACCAGTGCAGGTCCTCGACCACCAGGACCAGCGCCTCGACTTCCGCCAGGTTCTCGACCAGGGTTGCCACGGCCTCGAACAGCCGACCGCGCCCCAGCGGGTCGGCCGGGGCCGCGGGACCCAGCTCGGGGACGAGGCCGGCCAGGTCCGCCCGCCCGGTCCCTGCCAGCTCGGTGAGCTGCTCGACCCCGAGGTCGGCGACCATCGAGCGCAGCATCGTCGAGAACGGCGCGAACGGGGGTCCGTCGGGGCCGAGCTCCAGGCAGTGCCCGACCACCAACCGGGTGCCTGAGGGAACGGTGGCGGCGAACTCGGCGATGAGCCGGGACTTGCCGATCCCGGCCTCGCCCCCCACGACGACGACCTGCGGTTCCCCGTCGTCGGCGAGGGCGAACCACTGCCTCATCTCGCGGAGCTCCACGGCTCGGCCCACGAGCGGGACCCGCATCGGATCAGCCGGGGCACCACGCACCATGTCGACCATCGTGCCAGTGCCGGGCATCACGCATCCAGTAGGACCAGTGCGGTGGTCGACAGGTCGATGTCGCGTGGGCGGGGGAGGTCCAGGGACAGGGGCGCCGTGATCCGCGCCGAGCGCGAACCGGCCCGCGGCCCCCAGGTGGTGATGCGCGCTGGGGCGGCCGGCAGTCGCGCGGGCTCAGCCCCACGGGTGGATCCCTCGAGCCTGGCGGCGACTGACGCGCGGATCAGGTCCAGGTGAGCGGTGGCGTACATGGTGTCCTCCTCTGCGGCCCTGCTGGGCTGGGCCTCTCTGGCCCGATCACCACGATCCGCCCTGAGGGGGGTCGGCCACATCGGAGGAAGTGCGTATCTTCCCGGCCCCGGGTGCCTTAGGCCGGGGCCGGTGATCCCTAGACCGCTATCGGCGGGGTTCGGGGATCCTCGGGGTCGGTTGCGGGTCCAGGCGCAGGGCCACCAGCGTCACGTCGTCCCGGCCCAGGTCGTCGGCCCGCTCGCGGACGGTGGCCAGCACCTGCGCGATGACCTCGGCGGGATCGTTCCCGGCCTCGGCGGCCGTGCGCAGGTGGGTGTCGAGGTCGTCGTCGCCGAGCTCGGCGCCGGCCAGGTCGCGGCTCTCGAGGATCCCGTCGGTGAACGCCAGGACGACATCGTCGGGGTGGAGGTCCGCCCGGCTCATCGACCAGGTGCCACCCAGCCAGCTGATCATCGGACCAGTCGTGCCCAGCCGCACGATGGTGCCGTCGGAGCGGATGATCCGGGGCGCGGGGTGACCGGCGTTGACCCACTGGACCTCGCCCCTGGCCACGTCGGCGATCAGGATGGCGGCCGTCGCGAACCTCCCCGGCTCGTCGGCGAATGCGTCGCACGCCCGGTGCAGGATCTGCGGCGGGTCCTGGCCGGCGACCAGCCCGAGGGTGATCGAGGTCTTGAGCCGCATGGCCACGATCCCGGCGCGCGGGCCGTGGCCGGAGACGTCGCAGATCACGGCGGCCGCCCTCCCATCCGTCAGCGGGATCCGGTCCCAGAAGTCCCCGGCCAGGACCCCCTCCGCAGGGCGCAGGACCCCGGCGATGGTGACCCCCAGTGGGGGCGCCTCGGTACGGGCGGCCAGCTCGCGTCGGATCGCCTCGACGACCGGCCCCTCCTGCTCGAGGGCCTCGCGTGCCGCGGTGGCCTCGTCGATCTCATGGACCAGCGCCCGGCGCAGGGCTTCGGCGTCGGCACCCAGGTCGCGCAGCTCCGGCGGACCGCCCGGCACGATCACCGCATCGTGGTGGCCGGGGGTGGCCGCCTCCCGGAGCTGCTCGCGGAGCGCGGCGATGGGCTTCAGGACGTGCCTGCGGACTGCGACGTAGGTGGCCAGGGGAAGCAGCAGCAGCACGACCAGCGCCGCCCCCAGGGTCCACGCCAGGCGGGTGGCGGCGGCCGCCAGGTCGTCCAGGGCCTCCTTCTGCTCCTGGGTGAGCAGCGTGGACAGCCGGAACGTGTCGGAGGTGAGCTGGACGTAGGCGGACTGGGACTGCGGGGAGTCCAGGATCTCCTGGGCGATCTGCTGCTCGCCGTCCCGCATCGCCGACATCACGGGGTCGCCCACCGTGGACAGCCAGACCGCCAGGTCGGAGGCGACGTCCTCGACCAGTGCGCTGCCCGGCTCGCGGCCCTCCAGCAGGGTCCGCAGCTCCTCGAGGTTGGACTCCGCCGACACCACGGCCGCCTTGTAGAGCAGTCCCATCCCGGTCGACTCCGAGGACACGTAGATGCGCAGCCGGCGCTCCATGTTGTTGATGTCCTCGTTGAGGTCGGCCACCGCCGTGCTGGCCGGGGCCAGGATGTCGACGACCTCCGACAGGCTGCGCTGGGTGTCGGCGTAGCGCAGGACCAGCTGCGCGCCGAGCACGGCGATGATCGCCAGCGCCGCGAGGGCGACGGCGATCACCCGGTGCCGCAGCGTCATGGGTTTCAGGCTAGTGGGAAACGGGGCCGTGTTCCGTGGCAGGCTCGGCGCATGACCCCCCGACGCATCGCCGACCTGTCCGTCCACCCGATCGGACTGGGTGCCATGCCCCTGTCCGACCCGGCGATGCTCGCCGAGCGCCCACGTGCGCTGGCAACGGTGCACGCCGCCCTGGACAGCGGCGTGACCTTGGTCGACACCGCCGACATCTACGCCCCCGACGGGGAGCATTTCGGGCACAACGAGGTGCTCGTCGGGGAGGCAGTGCGCTCGTGGGCGGGCTCGGAGGCCGACCGGGCGCGGATCGTGGTCGCGACCAAGGGTGGGATCACCCGCACGCCCGGCCCGGACGGTGACCTGTGGGGCCGGGCCGGCACCCCGGAGGCGCTGGGGGCGGCCGCGCGCGCCTCCGCGCAGCGCCTGGGCGTGGACGTGATCGACCTCTACTACCTGCACCGGCTGGACCCGGCCGTCCCCTTCGACGAGCAGGTGGGCGGCCTGGCCGCGGTGCGGGCCGACGGGATCGCCCGGCGGATCGGACTGTCCAACATCACGCTGGCGATGCTCGACCGCGCCCTCGAGCTCGTCGGCGGGCCGGACGACGGGGGCATCGCGGCGGTGCAGAACGAGTACTCGGCCCGCTACCGCGCCGACGCCGACGTCCTGGCCCGCTGCGTCGAGCGCGGGATCGCCTTCCTGCCGTGGTCCCCACTGGGCGGGGCATCCCAGGCCGGCGAGCTCGGCTCCCGCTACGCCGCCTTCGCCGAGGTGGCCGCCGCGCGCGGGATCTCCGCGCAGCAGGTCGCCCTCGCGTGGCTCCTGGCGCTCGGTCCCTGCGTGATCCCGATCCCCGGGTCGACCCGCCCGGCGACGGCCCGTGCCTCGGCGGCTGCCGCCGCGATCGAGCTGGGCGCCGACGAGGTCGCGCGCCTGTCGGCGTCGGTGCCCGAGGACCTCTCGGTCTTCCCGGACGACACTCCTGCCCCCCGGATGTAGCCGGGGTCGGGCCCGTGGCACGCGTGGCGCGGGCAGAGCGGTGGGATCGGCCACCGAATCGGGGATCCCGCCCGCCGGATGTGATCCACGTCATACCCACCCGGGTATGGACTTTGAACCCGGCGAAACGGGACCAAGGTCCCGGAAGTTACAGGCGATGGTCGGCACGGTGTGACGGGGTGGTGGTGGGAGGCTGACCTCGACTGGGCCGCTCTGGCCGGTCTGTGCACACGAGGATGGCCATGGACGTCTTGGACCTTGCGCGATGGCAGTTCGGCATCACGACCGTGTACCACTTCTTCTTCGTCCCGATCACCCTGGGCCTGAGCTGGCTGGTCGCCGGCATGCAGACCGCCTGGGTGCGCACGGGCAACGAGAAGTGGCTGCGCGCGACGAAGTTCTTCGGGAAGATCTTCCTGATCAACTTCGCGATCGGGGTGGTCACCGGAATCGTCCAGGAGTTCCAGTTCGGGATGAACTGGAGCGACTACTCGCGCTTCGTCGGCGACATCTTCGGCGCCCCCCTGGCCGTCGAGGGCCTGCTGGCCTTCTTCCTCGAGTCGACCTTCCTCGGCCTGTGGATCTTCGGCTGGGACCGGCTGCCCAAGAAGGTGCACCTGGCCACGATCTGGCTGGCCTCGCTGGGCACCATGCTCTCGGCCTACTTCATCCTCGCGGCCAACTCCTGGATGCAGCACCCGGTCGGGTACGAGGTGAATCCCGTCACCGGGCGCGCGGAGCTCAACGACTTCGCCGCCGTGCTGACCCAGAACACGGCCGTCGTCGCGTTCGTGCACACGCTGTCCTCCTCGTTCATGGTGGCCGGCTCGCTGGTCGCCGGGATCTCGATCTGGCTGCTGGTCAAGGACCGCGGCGCGGACGTCGCCCGCTCGACCATGAAGCTGGGCCTCATCACCACGCTGGTCGCCTCGGTGCTCGTGGTCATCTCCGGCGACTTCGACGCCAAGATCATGACCGAGCAGCAGCCCATGAAGATGGCCTCCGCCGAGGCGCTCTATGAGACCTCGCAGCCCGCGGACTTCTCGATCCTGACGATCGGGACCCTCGACGGCTCGGAGGAGGTCTTCTCCATCACGATCCCCAAGCTGCTGAGCTTCCTGGCCACGGGCGACTGGAACGGCGAGGTCCAGGGCATCAACAACCTCAACGAGCAGTACGCCCAGACCTACGCCTCCACCGGCCTGACCAGCTTCGCGCCGAACATCCCGGTGACCTACTGGTCCTTCCGCCTGATGATGGGCTTCGGGATGCTGGCCGCGCTCTACGCGCTCTGGGCGCTGTGGGCCTACCGGGGTGACCGTCGGCCCCGCAGCAAGTGGGCCGCTCGCGCCGCCCTGATGCTGCCGCTCCTGCCGCTGTTCGCGGCCAGCCTCGGGTGGATCTTCACCGAGATGGGCCGCCAGCCGTGGATCGTCTTCGGCCTGATGACCACTGCCGCAGGCGTGTCGCCCATCGTCACGAGCTTCCAGGTGTGGGTCTCGCTGATCGGCTTCACGCTGATCTACGCGGTGCTGGCCATCGTGGAGGTCGGACTGATCGTGCGCACCGTCCGCCAGGGACCACCCGAGGCCGTGATCGACCCGTTCGTCGACCGCGATGCCGACGCCCCGCTGACGTTCTCCTACTGAGGGCCTGAGAGGAACTGACATGGAACTGACAACCGTCTGGTTCATCCTGATCGCGGTCCTGTGGATCGGGTACTTCGTCCTCGAGGGCTTCGACTTCGGCGTGGGCATGCTGCTGCCCGTGGTCGGCAAGGACGAGGCGGAGCGGCGCGCAGTCGTCACGACCCTCGGCCCCCTCTGGGACGGCAACGAGGTATGGGTGCTCGTCGCCGGTGGCGCCACGTTCGCGGCGTTCCCGGAGTGGTACGCGACCCTGTTCAGCGGCTTCTACCTCCCGCTGTTCCTGATCCTCGTCGCGCTCATCGTCCGTGGCGTGGCCTTCGAGTACCGCAGCAAGCGCTCCGACGGCAACTGGCGGCGGAACTGGGATGCGGCCATCGTGTTCGGCTCGGCCGTCCCTGCCCTGCTGTGGGGCGTGGCCTTCGCCAACATCGTCCGCGGGGTTCCGCTGACGGAGCTGAACGGCAACGTCGAGTACGACGGCGGGTTCTTCAACCTGCTCAACCCGTTCGCGCTGCTCGGTGGGCTCACGTTCGTGGCGATCTTCCTGACCCACGGTGCGGTCTTCCTGAGCCTGAAGACCTCGGGCACCATCCGTGACCGCGCCCATGCCGTGGGCATGAGGACCGGCGTGGTGGCGGCCGTCCTGGCCGTGGCGTTCCTCATCTGGGCGCAGCTGGCGTACTCCGACAAGGCGTGGACCTGGATCCCCGTCCTGCTCGCGGCCGTGGCCTGGGTCGTCGCCCTGCTGATGCACACGAAGCGCTCCGAGGGCTGGGCCTTCACGTTCAGCGCGGTGACCATCGGCCTGGCCGTGGTCGCGCTGTTCGGGATGCTGTTCCCCTACGTCATGCCCAACGTCAACGGCGGCGATCCGGCGCTCACCACGACCAACGCGTCGTCGACGGACTACACCCTGACGATCATGACCTGGGTCGCGGTGATCTTCGTGCCGATCGTCCTGGGCTACCAGGCGTGGAGCTACTGGGTCTTCCGCAAGCGCATCTCGTCGGCGGACATCGCCAACCCGGAGCACGGCGTCCTCGACGAGGTGCCCGCCTGAACAGCGCCGCTGCGGTCGGCATGACACCACCCGAGGCCCCGGCTCCCCATGGTGGGGGCCGGGGCCTCGGGTGCTCGCGGTCGGGGCGGCGACTCAGTCCAGAGGAACCCGCCAGCTGAGCACGGAGCCCCCGACCGCGCGCTGGATGATCGTGCAGGATCCGCCGTACCGCGCCGCCCTCTCGGCGAGGTTGAGCAGCCCGGAGCGGCGGCCGAGCTCGTCGGGGACGCCGATGCCGTCGTCGGTGACCTGGAGCAGCACCGCATCGTTCTCCACGGCCACGAGCACCTCGACGCGCTGGGCCTGCGCGTGCTTGGCCACGTTCGCCAGTGCCTCGCGCAGCGCGCCCAGGAGGTCGCCGGCCAGGGAGTCGTCGACCAGGGCATCGACCGGTCCCGTGAAGCGGGTGGAGGGCGCGTGGCCGAGGACCACGGCAGCCGCGGCGGCCTCCTCGAGGATCCGGCCGCGAACCCCGCCCACCGCGTGGCCGACCGGTTGGTGCAGCTCGAAGATCGTGGCCCGGATCTCCTTGACGGTGGTGTCCAGGGCGTCGACGGCCGACTCCAGGCGGTCGACGACCGGCTGTGGGGTGTCGGCGACCCGCGCGGCGCCCGCCAGCGAGATCCCGGTCGCGAACAGCCGCTGGATGACCAGGTCGTGCAGGTCCCGCGCGATCCGGTCGCGCTCCTCCAGCAGCACGATCCGCTCCTTCTCCCGCCGGCCGCGCGCCAGCATCAGGGCCAGGGCGGCCTGGCCCGCGCTGTTGTAGGCCAGCTCGCGCTGCTCGGCGGTCAGGGTGGCCCCGGGCCTGGGGACCAGGGCCAGGACGCCCAGGACGTCATCGGGGGTCCGCAGGGGCAGGGCGAGCACCGGGATCCCGTCGCTCGGCCGGCCCGGGACCGAGTCGGCCGTGCCGACGAGCCGCTCGACGCCCTCGGCCGCCTCGCCGGTGGCATAGCAGCGGGCGATCGGGCCGTCGGGGTCCACGGCCGCCCCCCGCCACCGGGCCAGGCCGGTGTCGTCGGTGGGCACGTCCGCGGCACCCACGCGCCAGCGTGAGGCCCGGGCGCCGGGCTCGAGGTCGCTGATCACGATCTCCACCCGCAGCACCCCCGCCGGCGAGGGCAGCGCCACGATCCCGGCGCGGGCGTGCACGAGCTCGGCTGCCCGGGTCGTGCCGATCTGCAGGACCTCGCCCGCGTCCGCACCCTCGAGGACCGCGCCGTGCATCTGGGCCACGGCAGCCTGCCAGCGCTCGCGCATCACCGAGCGCTCGTACAGCCGGGCGTTGTCGATGGCCACGCCGGCGGCCGCGGCCAGTGCGGTGACGATCCGCTCGTCTGCTGTGCTGAAGCCCTCGGCGCCGCGCTTGTCGGTCAGGTACAGGTTGCCGAACACCTGGCCGCGGACCTTCACCGGCACGCCCAGGAACGACTTCATCTGGGGATGTCCGGGCGGGAAGCCCACCGCCGAGGGGTGGCTGGTCATGTCATCCAGGCGGATGGGCACCGGGTGGTTGACGAGCAGGCCGAGGATCCCGCGCCCGCGGGGCAGGTCGCCGATGGCGGCCTGCGACGGCCTGGTCGATGCCGACGTGGACGAACTCCGTCAGCTGCCCGTCGGGTCCCAGGACGCCCAGGGCGCCGTAGGACGCGTCGACGAGGTCGACGGCCGACTGGACGATGCGGCGCAGGGTGGCGCCGAGCTCCAGCCCCGCGGCCACCGCGACGACCGCGCTGAAGAGCCCGCGCTCCTGGGGTTCAGCCACGGGCGGGCTCCTTCGGGTCCAGGGGGCGGCCCTCCTCGCGGGCGACTGCCTCGGCGTACCAGCCGCCGGCGTCCAGCAGCTCCTCGGGGGTGCCGCGCTGAACGACGTGACCCTGGCTCAGCACGACAACCTCGTCACAGTCCCCAGTGTGGGCCATCCGATGGGTGATCAGGAGCACGGAGCGCCCCTGCGTGGAGCTCAGCGCAGTGGCCGTGACCTGGTCGGCCATGTCCGCGTCGAGGTGCTCGCCGGGCTCGTCGAGGACCACGATCGGCCGGCCGGCCAGCAGCACGCGGGCCAGGGCGATCCGCTGGGCCTGGCCACCGGACACCGCCGACCCGTGTGCGCCGACCCGCGTGGCCATCCCGGCGGGCAGGCTGTCGACCCACCCGTCGAGCTGGGCCGCCTCGATCGCGGCGCGCATCTGGTCGGCGCTGGCCCCCCGGTTGGCCAGCCGCAGGTTCTCCTCGATGGTCGTGTCGAACAGGTGGGCCTGCTGGTCGACCGCGGCCATGGCCGCACGCACCCCGTCCTCGCCGCGGTCGCGGACGTCGCCGTCGGCCAGCACGTAGCTCCCGGTGCGGTGGTCGAGCAGGCGCAGCAGCACGGCGGCGATCGTCGACTTGCCCGACCCGCTCGGCCCCACCAGGGCGATCCGCCGACCGGGGGTGAGGTCCAGGTCGATCCCGGTGACGGCGTCCCGGTCGGCGCGGGGGTAGCGGGCGGACACCTGGGTGAGGGCCAGCTGCGACGGCGCCCGGGGGCTCCTCGGGGGTCCGGTCGGCCCCCGTCGGATGGGACGTGCCGGGGCCGGCCGGCACGGGGTCCGGGGCGTCGATCACCTCGAAGATCCGCTCGGCGGCGCCGGCCACGTGCGCCCGGGCCAGTGCGGCAGCCGGCATGCCGGACAGCACGTCGGCGATCGCCAGCGGCATCAGCACCAGCGTGGCCAGCCAGACACCGTCCACCTGTCCGTCCCCGACGGCCGTGACGCCCAGGGCGATGCAGGTCACCACCGTGATCCCGGTCGCCAGGGCGTTCAGGGCACCGCCGAGCCCGGAGGCGGTGGCCGACCGGCGGTCGAGGGCGGTCAGCTCGGCGTCCGCGCGGGCGATGTCCGCGACGGCGGCCCCGACAGCCCCGTAGGCGAGCAGCTCGGGGGCCGCGGACAGGTGGGTGACGACGTGGGCCGACAACCTGCCCTCGGCGCCCGCCCGGGAGCGCTGGGCCTGGGCACCGATCTGCCCCGTCAGCCAGGGCGACAGCAGGCCGACGACCACCACCATGGCCAGCAGGGCGACCCCGGCGGCGGGCAGGATGGCCGCCCCGATCGCCACGGCCAGCCCGCCGGCCAGCAGACCGGAGGCCACCGGGAGCACGACCCGCACGATGAGGTCCACCGACGAGTCGACGTCGCCGACGAGGCGCGCCATCAGGTCGCCCTGCCGGTAGGCGCCGAGACCCGCGGGGGACAGCCGCTCGAGGCGCTCGTACACGCCGACCCGGATGTTCGTCAGGCTCCGGAACGCGGCATCGTGGCCGACCAGGCGCTCGGAGTAGCGGAACACCCCCCGGAAGATGCCGAACGCGCGCACCGAGACGATCGCGACCTGCAGGTACAGGATCGGCGGCTGCTCGGAGGCACGGGAGATCAGCCACGCCGACACCGCGAGCAGTCCGACGCCGCAGGCCAGGGACAGGGTGGCCAGGAACGCCGCCAGCGCCAGCCGGGCGCGGTTCGGGTCGGCCAGCCGCCACAGCCGACGCAGGGGCGTGGTGCTGCTCATGGTCGCGCCCCTGCCCCAGCGCCCGCCTCGGCGGCGGCCAGCACCACGACCTCGTCGGCCAGGTCCACCAGCGACTTCCGGTGCGTGACCACCACCACCGTCCGTCCGCGTGCGGCGAGCTCGGCCACGGTCGCGCCCACCTCCGCCTCCCGCGTCCCGTCGAGGGCCGCGGTCGGCTCGTCGAACAGCAGGATCGCCGGGTCGGCCAGCAGCGCGCGCGCGACACCGATGCGCCGGACCTGCCCGACCGACACGCCTGCCCCGCCCTCGGTGATCGCCGTCGAGATCCCGTTCGGCAGCTCGGCGGGGTCCAGCCCGGCGGCCCTGAGTGCGGAGGTGACCTGCGCGTCGGTGAAGCCGGGACGGCCGAAGCGCACGTTGTCCGCCACGGTGCCGCCGAGCATGGCGGGGGATTGGGGGACCCAGCCGATCTGCGACCGCCACGCGGGCAGGTCGAGGTCGGCCAGGCCGACGGCCGCACCGGTGGCGTCCTGCACCTCGACGACCCCCGAGACGGTCGCGGTCGGCGGCCCCACCAGCCCGAGGAGCACGGACAGGATGGTCGACTTGCCGCACCCCGACGGCCCGATGACGGCGGTCACCCGCCCCGGGAGGATCTCGAACGAGGCGCCGGTCACCGCCACCCGGTCGCCGAAGGTCACGTCCAGGTCGCGCACCCGGATGACGGCCGTCGCGGCATCCACCTGCCGCGACCCGGCCGGTGGCGTCTCGGCCTCCAGGACCTCGAACATCCGCTCGGCAGCGCCGACGCCGTCGGCGGCCGCGTGGAAGTGCTGTCCGACCAGGCGCAGCGGCAGGTAGACCTCCGGGGCCAGGATCAGCACCGCGAGCCCGGTGGACAGCTCCATGGTGCCCTCGACCAGCCGCAGTCCGATGGCCACGGCGATGATCGCCACCGACAGCGAGGCCAGCAGCTCGAGGACCAGCGAGGACAGGAAGGAGATCCGCAGGACGTTCATCGTGCTGCGGCGGTACTGGTCGCCGACGGAGCGGATCGTGGCCACCTGGGCCTTCGCCCGGTTGAAGATCTTCAGCGTGGGCAGCCCCTCGACGACGTCGAGGAAGTGCCCGGACAGCACCCCCAGGGTGGTCCACTGCCGGTCGACGCGCGCCTCGGTGTACCGGCCGATGAGGACCATGAACACGGGGATGATCGGCACGGTCAGGGCGATGATGACCGCGGCCAGCAGGTCCTCGGTGGCGATGACCACGGTGGCGATCAGCGGGACCACCACGGCCAGCACGAGTTGGGGAAGGTAGCGGGCGAAGTAGGTGTCCAGGGCGCTGGCCCCGCGGGTGACCAGGGCGGTCAGCTCGCCGACGCCCCGCCCGCCCAGGAACGCCGGGCCGAGGCGCAGCGCCCGCTCGACCACCTGCATCCGCAGCTGGGAGGTCGCGGTGGCCGCCGACCGGTGCCCGACTGCCTCGGACGCCCACGCCAGCACCGCGCGCGCCACGGCGATCGCCACGAGCGCCACCAGGCTCGACTGGACCTCCCCGAGTCCGGCACCGTCCTGGAAGGCGGCCGTGACGGCGTCCGCGATGAGGAACGCCTGCGCGACCAGCAGCACCGCCGACACCGTCCCGATCACCACGGACGCCAGCAGGAACCCGCGCGTGGCGTGCGCATGCGCCAGCAGGCGCGGGTCCAGGGGCTTCACGGGTCAATTCTGGCCCACCTGTGCGGGCCCGCGAACCGGCTTCCGGCCGGCCGCGCGGTCGGGTCCTCAGGCGACGGGGTGGCGCCCGCCGCTGCCGAAGGCCGCCTCCCCGTAGTGCAGCACTCCTCGGCGCACGAGCAGCTTCTCCACCTCGACGACGAGCAGGACCACCAGGGGGACCACGAACACGACGGCCAGCTGTGCCGGGCTCAGGGCGGTGGTCCGGAAGATGTCCTGCAGCCAGGGCACGTAGAGCAGGGCCAGCTGCAGCACGACCGACACGGCGATCGCGCCCACGAGGGCGGGGTTGGTGAGCAGGCCGATGCTGAACAGGGAGCGGCGCTCCGAGCGGATGGCCATCGAGTGGACCAGCTGGCAGAACACCAGGACCGAGAACACCATGGACTGCCACTCGCGCGTGTCCTCGGACAGGGCCCACGCCTGCGTGCCCAGGGTGAGGGCGGCGATGACCGCCCCGACCCAGAGCACGTGGATGCCCAGTCCCCGGGCGAAGATGCTCTCGTCGGGCGGGCGCGGGGGCCGGGCCATGACGTCGCGCTCGGCCGGTTCCTCGGCCAGCGCCAGGCCGGGCAGGCCGTCGGTGATGAGGTTCACCCAGAGGATGTGGATGGGCAGCAGCGGCACGGGCATGCCCAGGAACGGCGCGAGGAACACCACCCAGATCTCGCCGGTGTTGCCCGTCAGCGCGTACCGGATGAACTTGCGGATGTCGTCATAGATCCTCCGGCCCTCGCGAACAGCGGTGACGATGGTCGCGAACCGGTCGTCGAGCAGGACCATGTCGGCGGCCTCGCGGGCGACGTCCGTGCCGCCCTCGCCCATGGCGACGCCGATCTCAGCCTGCCGCAGCGCGGGGGCGTCGTTGACCCCGTCACCGGTCATCGCCACGCTCTGGCCGTCGGCCTGCAGGGCGCGCACGATCCGGATCTTCTGCTCGGGATCCACCCGCGCGTAGACCCGCACGGTGCTGACCGCGTCGGCCAGGGCTGCGTCGTCCATCCGGCTCAGGACCGGTCCGGTCAGCACCTGGTCGTCACCGGCCTCGAGGATGCCCACTCGGCGGGCGATCGCAGCGGCGGTGGCCGGGTGGTCGCCCGTGATCATCACGGGGGTGATCCCCGCCGCGCGGCACTCGGCAACGGCTGCCGGCGCCTCCTCCCGCGGGGGGTCGATCATGCCCACCACGCCCAGCAGCGTGAGTCCGTGCGGGATCTCGGGTGGCGCGGCCCACCCCGGTGCGTGCGGCTCGCCCGGGTCATCCAGGCGCTCTGCGGCAGCCAGGACGCGCAGCCCCTCGCCGGCCAGGGCATCGCAGTGGGCCAGGACCTCGTCGCGCGCGGAGGCGGGGAGCGCGCACAGCTCGACGATCGCCTCAGGTGCGCCCTTGACGAGGGTGCGCCGGCGGCCGTCGGGTTCCTCGTGGACGGTCACCATGAGCTTGCGTCCCGAGTCGAAGGGGACCTCGTCGATCCGCGGCAGTGCGCGGTGGCGCTCCTCGGGATCGACCCCCGCGGTGCGCGCAGCCTCCAGCAGGGCGATCTCGGTCGGGTCGCCCGTGGCCGGGGTGTCGGTGCCGGTCAGGGTCGCGTCGTTGCACAGGACGAGGACATCGAGCAGGCCCGCCATGCAGACCGTGTCGGCGGGGCTGTCCGGCGAGCCAGCGGGGAGGCCGTCCGACGTCGCGCGGTCCGGGGGCCGGACCGTTCCCGCACTCACCTGCGTCGAAGACGAGTAGGGTTCCAGCACCTCGACGCGCATCCGGTTCTCGGTCAGCGTCCCGGTCTTGTCCGAGCAGATCCAGGTGACCGACCCGAGGGTCTCCACCGCGGGAAGCCGCCGCACGAGCGCGTTGCGGTGGGCCATGCGCCGCGCGCCCATGGCGAGGGTCACGGCGACGACCGCGGGCAGGGCCTCCGGGACGGCGGCGACGGCGAGGCTGATCGCGGTCAGGAACATCAGCCCCGGGTCCTCGCCGCGCAGCAGGCCCGTGACGAAGACGATGGCGCAGATGCCGACGACGGCCAGTGCGATCCGGCCACCGAAGCTCGAGAGCCGACGCTGCAGCGGGGTCCGGACGACGTCGGCGGTCATCAGCAGGTCGGCGATGGCGCCGAGCTCGGTCCGGGGGCCGGTGCCCACGACCACGCCGCGCCCGCGGCCCTGCGCGACGAACGTCCCGCGGAAGGCCATCGAGCGACGGTCGCCCACGGGGGCGTGCGGGTCCGTGACCGGCTCGACCCGCTTGCTGACGGGCTGGGACTCCCCCGTCAGGGCGGCCTCCGCGATGCGCAGGGAGGCCAGGGAGGTCAGCCGGAGGTCGGCCGGCACGATGGCCCCGTCCGCCACGACGACCAGGTCGCCCGGCACCAGCTCCCCGGCATCGACCTGCTGCTCGACCCCGTCGCGGACCACGACGGCGATGGGTGCGGACATGGCGCGAAGGGCGGCCATCGCCTGCTCAGCGCGCCGTTCCTGCACGACGCCGATCACCGCGTTGAGCAGCACGATGACCGTGATGACGATCGTGTCCGCCGGCTCCCCCACGATCCCGGAGATCAGCGCGGCGACGACCAGCAGCGCGATCATCGGGTCGGCGACCTGGTCGAGGATCATCCGCCAGATGCTGCGGCCGGGCTCGACGGGCAGGACGTTGGCGCCGTACTCGGCCAGGCGTCGCTGCGCCTCATCGGCTGTCAGCCCGCGTGTGGTGTCGGAGGACAGCGCCGCGACGACGTCAGCGGCGTCGAGGGTGTGCCAGAGGGGTGCCGACGCGACGCCGGATCCGCCGCCGTCGGTGGCAGGCTCGACGGAGCTCATCCTCGGGCCCCTGGGCGGATCCGCGCCGTCGCCTCCTCGATGATGCCCAGGGCGGCGTCCGCGGCTCGGGGGATGGCCGCCAGGACCGGTGCCGGGAGCGGGGCTCCGTGCTCGAAGCCGACGGCCTCGATGCCGACCACGACGACCCGCGGCGGCAGCCGGTCCAGCGCCCGGGCGAGTTCGATCGCGCCGGCCAGGCCGAAGCCGTGCGTCCCGGCCGGCCCGGGGTGCAGGCGCGCCCCGAGCGAGCGGAGGTCCTGAGCACCGGGCCCCACGTCGAGGATCGTGACCGTCCCGGGCGCCGCCCCCGAGCGGACCGCGTCGATGATCACCGCTGCGGCCCAGGCTCCTGCGGGGCCGGCTGGATCCAGCAGGTCGATCAATGCGGTGGGGTCCTCGCGCTCGACGACGTGGACGCCGACGAGCGCGCGGTCGGCGACCTGAGCCGCGACCGCCGCCGCCACCAGCGGCCCGGCTGCGTCGTCGCCGCGGTCCGGTGAGCCGAGGCCGACCACCAGCACCCGGCACGGCACGTCGGACCGGGTGACGAGGACCCGGGATCCCGGGTGCCCATCGCCGGCCGGGCGCATCAGATGTGCTCCACCGTCAGGTCCAGGAAGTGGGTGGCGCACGAGATGCACGGGTCGTAGGTGCGGATCGCCACCTCGCACTGGCGGGTCAGCTCCTCGTGCGACAGGTGCAGGTTCGCCTGGACGAAGGCGCGGAGGTCGGCCTCGATCGCCGGCTGGTTCTGGGCGGTCGGCGGGACGATCTGGGCGTCGAGGATCGTGCCCGCCTCGTCGAACCGGTAGCGGTGGTAGAGCAGCCCGCGCGGGGCCTCGGTCGCCCCGTGCCCCTCACCGGCACGGGCCGGCACCTCGACGGCCGCGACCGGGGCGCCCTGCCAGCCGTCGATGATCGCGATCGCCTCGTCGAGGGCGTGGATCAGCTCGACGGTCCGCACGATGATCGACTTGAACGGGTTGCGGCACGTGGCCCCGAGCCCGCCGGCCTCCGCGGCCTCCCGGGCCAGGGGCGACAGCGCCGCGGAGTTCAGCGAGTAGCGGGCCAGCGGCCCGACGACGTACGGCTGGCCGTCGAACGTCGAGTGCAGGGCGTTGGAGTGCGCGACGTGCTGCTCGACGACGTGCGCCCCGAACTGCGAGACCGGCGCCGCGAGGCCGGCCGAGGTCACCAGCGCCCCGGACTCCAGCGGGTAGCCGTTCGCGGAGTCCAGGGACAGGTACAGGTAGGGCTGCTCGAACTCGGGGAAGTCGAAGCCCGACACGATCGGCACCGCGGCGATGGCCTCCTCGCGCGCGGCCACGAGCGCGGGGCGGATGGCCAGCAGCTCCTCGCGCCGCGGCAGCCGGTGGAACCCGCCGACCCGGACGTTCACCGGGTGCACCGACCTGCCGCCGACGACCGTCATGAGCTCGTTGCCGGCCCGCTTCATCCGCAGGGCGGACTCCACGATGCCCCGGTGGTCGCGGGCCATCTCGATGGCGCCGTCGTAGCCGAGCAGGTCGGGGGCGTGGAGGAAGAAGATGTGCAGCGCATGGCTCTCGATCCACTCACCGCAGTACAGGAGCCGGCGCAGCAGCCGGATCTCGTCGGGCACGACCACCCCGCAGGCGTCCTCGATGGCCAGGCACGCGCTGAACTGGTAGGCCACCGGGCAGATGCCGCAGATCCGCGCGGTGATGTCCGGGGGCTCGGTGTACGCACGGCCGCGCAGGAACGCCTCGAAGAACCGTGGTGGCTCGAAGATGCGCAGGTGCACGTCGAGGACCTCGCCGTCCTGGACGTGGACGTGCATGCCGCCCTCGCCCTCGACGCGGGCCAGCGTCTCGACGCTGAGCACGTGGCTGCCGGAGGTGAGCTTGTGGGTCACGGTGCTGCCTCCTCGTGGGTCATGCTCTGCACCCGGAACGGCTCGGACCCGGCATTGAACGTCCGGAAGAAGCGCATCACGTCGACCTCGGGCATCCCGTGGGCGCGCAGCCGCTCGGCCAGGGAGGCGGTGTTCGGGGTGTCGTGCGGGCCGAAGCAGCCGTAGCAGCCGCGGTGGTAGGACGGGCACAGCGCCCCGCACCCGGCCTGGGTGACCGGTCCGAGGCACGGCATCCCGTCAGCCACCGCGACGCACACCGTCCCGCGACGCTTGCACTCGACGCACACGCTGCCGGTGGGCACCCGCGGCCGGCGGCCCTGGAGCATCGCGGCGAGCACCTCGAGCAGCTGGCGCTTGTCGATCGGGCAGCCGCGCAGCTGGAAGTCCACGGTGACGTGCGCGGAGATCGGTGTGGAGCGGTCCAGGGTGGCCAGGTACGCGGGGTGCGCGTAGACCACCGACAGGAACTGACCCACGTCGGCGAAGTTGCGCAGCGCCTGGATGCCCCCGCTGGTGGCGCAGGCGCCGATCGTGACCAGGGTCTGCGAGGCCGCGCGCACCTGCTGGATCCGCTCCGCGTCGGCCGTGGTCGTGATCGAGCCCTCGACGAGGCTGATGTCGTAGGGGCCCTCGACGACCGCCCTGGTGGCCTCCGGGAAGTACGCGACCTGCACCCGCTCGGCGACGGCGAGCAGCTCGTCCTCGCAGTTGAGAAGGGTGAGCTGGCAGCCGTCGCAGGAGGCGAACTTCCACACCGCCAGGGTCGGGCGGGCGTCGGTTCGGGCAGGCGCGTCGGTCAGCATCGGGGTCTCGGTCATCACATCTCCCGCACGTCCATGAGGGGGGCCAGCCGGGCGTAGTCGAGCACCGGGCCGTCCACGCACAGGAACAGCTCGCGCAGCTGGCAGTGGCCGCACAGGCCCACCCCGCACTTCATGTTGCGCTCCATCGACAGCCGGATCCGCTCCGGGCGCACCCCACGCTCCACGAGGGCTGTGGCCGCGTAGCGCATCATCACCTCGGGCCCGCAGACCAGGGCCAGTGTGTGCAGCGGGTCGAACCCGGCGCGGGCCACGAGGTTCGTGACGAGCCCGACCCGGCCGGTCCAGCTCGGAGGGCCGTAGTCCACGGTGACCTCCACGACGACGTCGTGGTCCTCGGCCCACGCCTGCATGTCCTCGGCGAACAGGATGTCCTCGGGCGAGCGCGCGCCGTAGAGCAGGACGACCCGGCCGTACTCGGCCCGTCGCGACACCACCTCCAGGATCGCCGGGCGCAGCGGGGCCAGGCCGATCCCGCCGGTCACGACCACCACGTCGCCCCCCACGCCGTCGGCCACGTCCCAGCCGGTGCCGAACGGTCCGCGGACGCCGATCGTCGTGCCCGGCGTGGCGGTGACCAGCGCGTGGGTGACGGCGCCCACGTCGCGGATCGTGTGCATCAGCGGACCGGGTCGCGTCGGGTCGCCGCAGATGGAGATCGGGACCTCGCCGACCCCGAACGCGTGCAGCATCGTGAACTGCCCGGCCCGGTGCGCCAGGGGGACGCCGTCCAGCGGTTCCAGGGCGAGCGTCACCGTGTCGCGGGTGTCCAGGTGCGTGCCGATGATCTGGAACGGCCGGGGCAGCATCGGGTCGACCGGCAGGTCACGACCGGCGCTCGCGGGGGCGGTGTCCACGCTCACGAGGGGCTCCCGTACAGGTCGAGCAGGCGCATCCGGGCGTCCTGGAGCCGCTCGTACATCACGTGCGAGACGCGCTGCATGAGGGCGTAGCCCAGCACCGGATCCGCGTCGCACTTGCCCCGCAGGCACGCCCCGTCCAGGGCCACGGCGCTGACCGGGGACACCGCCCGCGCGTCGAACATCCACCGGTAGGGCGGGACCAGCCAGGACCAGCCGGCGACCTCGCCCTCGCCGAGGCTGGCGATGACCAGCGTCCCACGGCGGGGGTCGTGGATCTCCAGGGCGACCCGGCCGTGGCGGATCACGTAGAACGTGTTGGCCGGCTCGCCCGTCCGGAACAGCACGTCCCCCTGGCTGAAGTGCACGTTCTGCGCGCAGCCGACCACCAGCTCCATGGCGGCCGGGTCCAGGCCTGCGAAGAAGGGATGCTCGGGGAGGTACTCGACCAGGGTGCGCATGGTGTCCTCCTAGCGGGTCGGGCTGGTGCGTGCGGGGGAGCCGGGTGGGGGTGGCACGAGGGCGGCGCTTGCCGGGGTGGCCTCCCGGTGCGTCGCGTCCTCGCGCAGGGCCGCCACCTCGGCGGTCAGGTCGATGCCTGCGGGGCACCAGGTGATGCAGCGCCCGCAGCCCACGCAGCCCGACGTCCCGAACTGGTCGGTCCACGCGGCGAGCTTGTGGGTCAGCCACTGCCGGTAGCGGGCGCTGGTGGAGGTGCGCACCGCCCCGCCGTGCAGGCGCGAGTACTCCATCGAGAAGCAGGAGTCCCAGACCCGGTGCCGCTCGTCGACATCCCCCGACAGGTCGCTGACGTCCTCGACGGACGTGCAGAAGCAGGTGGGGCAGACCATGGTGCAGTTCGTGCAGGCAAGGCATCGCTCGGCGACGTCGTTCCAGCGGGGGCTCTCGGCGCTCGAGTAGAGCAGGGCGCGCAGGTCATCGGTGCGCATCTGCCGGCCCATGTGCGCGACGGCCCCGGCGACGACTGCCTCCGCCTGCGCCTCGTCCGCCGGGGTCGCCGGCGTCGTGCTCAGCTCGGCGAGGACGTCCTCGCCTGTCGCGGAGCCGACCTCGACGAGGAACCGGTGCGGGTCCAGAAGCTCGGTCAGGGTCAGATCGGCTCCGGGCCCCGGCTTCGGCCCGGTCCCCATCGAGGCGCAGAAGCAGGTCCCCGCGGGGGTGGCGCACGTGACCGCGACCAGGAACGAGTGGGCCCGCCGGGTGGCGTAGTGCGCGTCGACGGCGTCGCGTCCCAGCAGGACGGTGTCGTGGATGCCGATCGCGGCGAGGTCACACCCCCGGATGCCCAGCAGGGCCACCGGTGCCGGCTCCGGGTCCCGCGGCGCCACCTCGAACCCCTCGCCCGCCCGGGTGCCCCGCCACAGCTGCTCGTCCGGGGGGAACAGCAGGGGCTTGGCGGACTGCGCGGTCGCCGCGAACCCGAAGAGGGCCTCGTCCTCACGGGCCCGCGTCCGGTAGTGCCCGGCTGCCTGGTCGTCGCCGATGCCGCGCGGGAGGTCGTCGACCGAGGTGATGTCGGCCAGCACCAGCGCCCCCTCCCGGGGTCGTGGGCCGATGACTCGGTAGCCACGACCACGCAGGGCGTCGATGAGCGCCTGCAGGCCGTGGAGATCCAGGATCGTGCCAGTTGCCATGGGCACCTCCGACGACGGCCCCGCCAGCCTATGGCGGGCGGAGATCCGACAGATAGGGCCCTTCGTCACTCCCGGCACAGGGCGATCGGCGGCGCCGTCGGGCACCCCGGCGCCGCCGCGACCCCGCCCGCACCCGGTGCCATGCTGGATCCATGACCTGGACCGACCGGCTCCGGGGGGACCCGCTGCCCTGGCTGCTCGACCCGGAGACCCCCGCCGTGCGCGCCGCCACCCTCGTCCGCCTGCTGGACCGACCGGCCGACGACCCCGACGTGGTGGGGGCCCGGGCCGCGGCCATGCGCACCGACCCCATCGCCGCGACGCTGGCCGCGCAGTCCCCCGAGGGGTGGTGGGTGAAGCCCGGGCCCGGCTACGCGCCCAAGTACACCGGCACCGTGTGGTCGGTGATCTTCCTCGACCAGCTCGGTGCCGACCCGGCCGACGAGCGGGTGCAGCGCGCGTGCGAGTACGTCCTGCGGATGACCCCGACGTCCTCGGGCGGACTCGGCTGCTCGGGTTCGCACAAGGAGTCCGCACCCCCGCCCTCGAGCGTCCTGCACTGCCTGAACGGCAACCTGATCCGCGCGCTCATCGGGTTCGGGCACCTCGAGGATCCGCGGGTCCAGTCCGCCATCTCGTGGGAGGCCCGGGCGATCACCGGGCAGGACGCGCCGCGCTACTACGCCTCGGGCACGACCGGCCCCGGGT
Source organism: uncultured Actinomycetes bacterium (assembly GCA_963729885.1). Taxonomy (GTDB): domain Bacteria; phylum Actinomycetota; class Actinomycetes; order S36-B12; family CAIYMF01; genus Prado023. The sequence goes on along the minus strand of CAVSQK010000020.1, from coordinate 22,656 downwards.
TCGCCTGCGGCGCGAACGAGGCGCTGCCGTGCGCGTGGGGCGCAGCCAAGGCGATGCTGGCCCTGGCCCGCATCCCCGAGCCGTCCCGGTCCCCCGAGGTGGTGCACGCGATCGACGTGGGCGTCGAGTTCCTCCTCTCCCGCGACCCCGCGACGGCCGACTACCCGATGGGGTGGGGCAACACGAAGCCGTCGGCCTCGTGGTTCAAGCTCGGCTTCCCGTCCGGGTACGTGGCCGACGTGCTGCAGGTCATGGAGGCGCTGGCCGAGCTCGGTCATGCCGGCGACGAGCGGCTCACGGCGTCCTACGAGTGGCTCCTCGGGCAGCAGGACGCCGAGGGCCGGTGGCTCAACCGCTACGCCTACAACCGCAAGACGTGGGTGGACGTGGAGCAGCAGGGGGCGCCCTCCAAGTGGGTCACCCTCCGGGCCTGCACCGTGCTGCGCGCGGCCGGCTGATCACCGGGCCGAGGCAGTCGGTCCGCCACACCGGCCCGCGCACCGATCGACGCCGTCTGGCAGGATCGGGCCATGGCTGACGCACCTCCTCCCGCAGACGGATGGACCCGGATCCTCTTCAAGAGCAAGTTCGGCGCCGGCCGGGACTTCGAGGTCACCGACACATCGGGGGCCCGCATCCTGTTCGTGGACGGCAAGATCGGGGCCACCCCGAAGGCCGAGGTCCGCGACGCCCAGGACGCGGTCCTCTACACGGTCAAGGGCCAGTTCCTGGGCATCCCGAAGCGGATGGTGATCTCCGCGGCGGACGGCTCCCAGGTGGCCGAGCTCAAGGCGAAGGCCTTCTCGATCGTCAAGGACAAGATGACCATGACGATGGCCGACGGCAGCACCTGGCAGGTCCAGGGCACGCTGATGGAGAAGAACTACACGATCACCTCCGAGGGCCATCCCGTGGCCACCATCAGCCAGAAGTGGCTGACGGTCCGGGACAAGTACACGGTGGAGTACCTCAGCTCGCTGGACCCCGGCCTGGTGATGGCCATCGTCTGGGCCATCGACCGCTGGGTCGAGCGCGACTGACCGGCCCCCTGGGACGCCCCGTGGAGGTGGTACCTCGCGGCTCACCCGGCATGCGATCCCGCGGAGGACGGGTCTAGCGTCGAGCTGTGGACACCGTCGTCTGGGTCAACGACCACGTGGTGCGCACCTCGGTCCCCGTCGGGTCCACCCTGCTGGACCTCCTGCGCGAGCAGTGCGACCTCACCGGGACCAAGCCGGGGTGCCGGACGGGTGACTGCGGGGCCTGCCTGGTGCTCGTCGGTGCCCGCCCCGAGGGTTCGGCGGACCCGGTGTACGAGCTGCACACCAGCTGCCTGACCACCGTGGCCATGGTCGCCGGCTGCCACGTCATCACCGCGGAGGGCCTGGCCGATGGCGAGCTCGGGCCGGCCCAGCGCGCGCTGGTCGACGCCGGCGGGGTGCAGTGCGGCTTCTGCACGCCGGGCCTCGTCGTGGCGCTGACCTGGGCGCTGATGACCGGGACCGATCCGCGGGGGGCCGCGGCGGGCAACCTCTGCCGGTGCACCGGGTACACGGGGATCCGCCGGGCCTGCGACCAGCTGGCCGCCGAGCCCGGGCCGGTCGCCCTCGACGACCTCCTGCCGGAGCCGGTGCTGCGGGTCGCCCGGGCCCTTGCCCCGCTCGACCCCGAGCCGTTCGACGGGCATCCCCGTCGGTGGATCGCCGGGGCCACCGACGAGATCCCCGAGCACCGGCACGCCACCGCGCCGCACAGGCGGCCCACCCTCCTGCGCCGGGTCCCCGAGCTGCGCCGGATCACCGAGATCCCGGGCGGCGTGGAGCTCGGATCGGCCGTGACCGCCGCCGAGGTCCAGGGCAGTCCCCTGATCGCCGTGCGCTGGCCGTCGCTGCCCGACCATCTCGAGCAGTTCGGCTCCCCCGCCGTCCGGGCCTCGGCGACCCTCGGCGGCAACCTCGTGCACGCATCGCCCACCGCCGACCTCGCGCTGCCGCTGCTGGCGATGGGGGCGTCCGTGGTCGTCTCGGGTCCGGGAGGGCATCGGGAGGTCCCGCTGGAGCGCTTCTTCCGCGCCTACCGGACGGTCGACCTGCGTCCCGGCGAGGTGCTGCTCGCGGTGCGGATCCCGGATCCGCCGCCCGGTTCCCGCCTGCACCTCGAGAAGGTGGCCAAGCGCCGCCTCGACGACATCGCCAGCGCGAGCATCGCGGTACGACTGGACCTCGACCCCGCGGGCACCGTGATCGACGTGCGGATCGCGGCCGGTGGGGTGGCCCCGATCCCCCTGCTGCTCACCCGGACCGCCGACGTGCTGCGCGGGTCCCGTCCGGACGTGACGGTGATGGGGCGGGCGCTGGCCGTCCTCGCCGAGGAGGTCGCCCCGATCGATGACGTCCGCGGCTCCGCGGCCTACAAGCGCCGCCTGCTCGGGCACCTGCTGGTCGCCGCGCTCGCCGGGGACGACCACCACCTCGCCGCGCAGGCCCTGGGCCTGACCGGCCCGCCCGTTGCGACGGGGGCCGGCCGATGACCACCCCCAGCCTGGAGCTCCTGGTCCGCGGGGCGGCCCGGTTCACCGCGGACCTGCGCCTGCCGGCCGGCGGGCTGGAGGCGATGGTCGCGGTCTCCCCGCACGCCCACGCCACCTTCACCCACCTCGACACTGCTGCTGCGGCGGGGCAGCCCGGGGTCCGCGCGGTCCTCACCGCCGCCGACATCCCCGGCATCAACCAGATCAGCACGATGGCCGAGGACGAGCCGCTGCTCGCCGAGGGCGAGGTGCACTGCGTCGGTGAGCCCGTCGCGCTCGTGATCGCCGAGTCGGCGGACGCCGCCTGGCGCGCCGCCCAGCTCGTCACCGCGGACTGGGTCGAGCTCCCAGCGATCCTCGATGCCCGTGAGGCGTTCGATGCCGGTCAGGTCCTCGCCCCGCCCCGGACGTTCGCCAGCGGGGACGTCGATGCGGCGTGGGCCGGCTGCACGACGGTCGTGGCCGGTCGCGTCGACCTCGGCGCCCAGGAGCACGCCTACCTCGAGACCCAGAGCGCCCTGGTCGTCCCCCGCGACGACGGCGGGCTGCTGGTGCACTCGTCCACGCAGTCGCCGAGTGCGACGCAGCGCGCGGTGGCCAGCGTCACGGGCCTGCCGATGAACCACGTCGAGGTCCAGGTCGCGCGACTGGGCGGGGGCTTCGGCGGCAAGGAGGAGCAGGCCACTCCCTGGGCTGCGCTGGCCGCCCTGGGCGCGGTCGTGACCGGTCGACCGGTGCGCATCGCCCCGGACCGCCGCGACGACATGCGCATCACCGGCAAGAGGCACCCGTACAGCGCGGACTTCCGGCTCGGCCTCGATGCGCAGGGCAGGTTCGTGGCCTATGAGGCGACCATGCTGCAGGACGCAGGGTGCACGACCGACCTCTCGCCGGCGATCGGTGAGCGCTCGCTGTTCCACGCCACGAGCGCCTACGCGATCCCGAACGTCCGGATCACGGTTGCCAGCTGCCGGACGAACCTCCCCAGCAACACGGCCTTCCGGGGGTTCGGCGCCCCGCAGGCGATCGCCGTGCTCGAGTCGGCGATCCGGGCGGCCGCCCGGCAGCTCGGCGTCCCGGCGATGGCGCTGCAGGAGCGCAACCTCGTCTCCGAGGGGGACGTCACCTACTACGGGATGCCCCTGACCGATGTGCGCGCCCGGGAGTGCTGGGCGGAGCTCGTCGCGCGCCACGACCCGGCGGGTCTGGCGGCGCGGGCGCAGGCGTTCAACGCCGCCCACCCGCTGGAGCGCCGGGGCGTGGACGTCATCCCCGTCTGCTTCGGGATCGCCTTCACGGCGCGCCCGCTGAACCAGGCCGAGGCCCTCGTTCACGTCTACGCCGACGGAACCGTGTCTGTCACGACCGGTGCGGTCGAGATGGGCCAGGGCGTGCACGCCAAGATCCAGGCGGCTGCCGCCCACGAGTTGGCAGTACCCTCGGAACTCGTCCACGTCGAGGCGACCACGACGTCGCGCGTGGCCAACGTGTCGCCGACCGCCGCGAGCACGGGCGCGGACCTCAACGGGGCCGCAGCGATCCAGGCCTGCAGGGTGATCCGCGCCGGGCTGGACAAGGTCGATCCGGACGGTGAACTCGAGTGGGCTGACCGCGTCGCCCGCGCGTACGTCGAGCGCGTCGGGCTCTCGGCGCTGGCTCACTACACGACGCCGGGGCTGAGCTTCTCCGCCGACGCCCTCACCGGTCGGCCGTTCGCGTACCACGTGTACGGGGCAGCGGTGGTGGAGTCCACCGTCGATGTCGTGCGCGGGACCGCCCGGATCGACCGGGTCGCCGTCGTCCACGACATCGGCCGCAGCGTCGACGCCTCGATCGACCGGGGCCAGGTCGAGGGCGCCGTGGTCCAGGGGGTCGGCTGGATGACCAGCGAGGAGATCCGCCACGACGCCACGGGCCGCCTGCTCACCGACTCGTTGGCGACCTACAAGATCCCCGACCTCGACAGCGCCCCGGAGGTGCGAGGTGACCCTGCTGCAGCGCGAGTCGCCCGGGTTGCTCGGCAGCAAGGCCGTCGGCGAGCCGCCGCTGGTCTACGGCCTCGGCGCGCTCTTCGCGATCCGCGCGGCCATCGAGTCGGTGCGCCCGGACCTCGCGACGGACGTGGTCGCCCCCATGACCCCGGAGCGGATCTTCACGCCTCCTGCACTCCCCGTTGGGCGGGGACGGCGGTGGTTCTGCCGATGCCTGAGGTGGACGTCTGGCGGGCCCTGGCGCGGGGGCTGGAGTCCGATGTGCCGTGCGCGCTGCTGGCCGTGGTCGGCAGCCGGGGGAGCGCACCCGGTCGGCGCGGGGCGGTCATGGCAGTCGGCCCGGACGGGCCGCTGGCCGGGACCATCGGGGGCGGGGTGGCGGAGGCGCGCCTGGTCGATGAGGTTGCCGCGGACCTGCGGACCGGGTCCCTGTCTGCCCGCCGCGTGCTCATGGCGCACCGGGAGGGCGCGTCCGACGCCTCCGGGATGATCTGCGGGGGGTCGCAGGTCGTGGCTCTGAGCCCCCTGGGTGGTGAGGACCTCCCCGGTGTGTCGACGGTGGTGGACGCCCTGAGCGCGGGGCGATCGGCGACGTGGTCGATCGACCCTGGCGGGTGGCGGATCGTGCGGTGCCGAGCGACCAGCCCGGGCAGGCGTGGTCCCAGGTCCTGTCCAGCGGACCCACGCATGTCGTGCACGTGATCGGTGCCGGCCATGTCGGCTCGGCGCTGGGCGGACTGCTGGTCGGGCTGGACTTCCGTGTGGTCCTCGTCGACGAGCGTCCGGGGCTCCCCGTCGACGACACCGCGGCGCACGAGCGCCTGGTGCGGCCCTACGAGGAGCTCGCACGCGTCGTCGTCGCGGGCCCGACCAGCTTCGCCGCCATCATGACCCACTCCCACGAGCGCGACGCGGTCGCCCTGGCGGCGCTCGAGCCGCTGGAGCTCGGGTACCTCGGCCTGCTCGGCAGCCGCGCCAAGGTCCGCCGGATCGTCGGCGACCGCGAGACTCCGCCCTGGTTCCACGCCCCGATGGGTGTGCCGATCGGCAGCACGACGCCGGCCGAGATCGCGGTCAGCATCGCCGCGGAGATGGTCGCCGTACGCAGCGGGGTGCAGCGCTGAGGCAGGCCGCAGCGGTCGGGCGCGAGCGGGACCTCAGCTCGTGACGTCCTTGTTGGCGAACCGCGCCCACGCCAGGGCGAGGAACACCACGACGTAGCCGAGGTCGACGAGCAGCCCGGTGCGCATCACGTCGGCGAACATCGGGTCACGGAACAGGTCGACGAACGCCGACCAGCGGTGCACCAGCAGCCAGGGGGCCAGCCAGTCCAGCTGGGGGATCCCGTCCATGATCCACATCGCGCTGGAGATGATCGTCGTGGTGACCATCGCCGCGATCGGCTGCTCGGTGAGCGTGGAGACGAACAGGCCGATGGCCGCCAGGCCCGCCAGCCCCGCCGTGAGGTAGAGCACGGCGAGGGCCACGCGCCCGAGGGCCTCGACCAGGGAGATCTGGTTGCCCGACAGCAATGTGGTCGGGCCCAGGCCCAGCAGGGCACCGCCCACGACCAGGCCGGTGCCGGCCACCACCACGACCCCGATGAGCGCCCCGACCACCAGCGACAGGTACTTCACCACCAGCAGCCGGGTGCGGCCCACGGGCACGGTGAGCAGGTAGCGCAGGGTGCCGATGTTGGCCTCGCCCGCGACCGTGTCGCCCGAGAGGACCGCGACTGCCAGGGGCAGGAACAGCGCCATCTCGACGGTCAGGGCGGTCAGGGCCACGAAGACGCCGTTCGAGGTCGCCGCCGAGATCAGGTCCGGTCCGCCGCCCTCGGAGGACGGGTCGGACGCCCGCAGCGCGATCGCCAGCAGGACGGGGACCGCGGCCAGGACCAGGATCCCGGCCTTGTTCCGTCGCCGCCCCAGGATCAGGCGCATCTCGGAGCGCAGCAGCCGCCACGACGCGCCCAGCGTGCCCTGGGCCCGGCGGGGCGCCCGGCGCGCGCGCCCGGTCGGCGCCGCGCCCCGTCGGCGCCTCAGCCGCTGACATCGAAGCCCTCCCCCGTCAGTGAGACGAACAGGTCCTCGAGGCTCGGGGCCTGCACCGCGAAGCCGCGCACGCCCACGCCGGCGGCCACCAGCGCGGCCACGATCTGCTCGGGCGGGACGTCCCCGGGGGGCGCGGACGCCCCGGTCCCGGTCGTCACGACCCCGGTGAGGCCCAGGGCGCGCAGGGCCTGCGCCGCCAGCTCGGGCTGCGCGGTCGTCACCTCGACGACCGCCGCGGCCCCTGCGGCCCGCACCTGGCCGACGGTCCCCTGCGCGACCAGCCGTCCCTCGCGCATCACGCCGACGTGCGAGCACATCTGCTCCACCTCCGAGAGCAGGTGGCTGGAGACCAGGACGGTCGCGCCGTCGCCGGCCAGGGAGGCGACCAGGTGGCGCACCTCGCGGGTGCCCTGGGGGTCCAGCCCGTTGGTCGGCTCGTCGAGGATCAGCAGGTCGCGGGGGGCCAGGAGTGCCGCGGCGATCGCCAGCCGCTGGCGCATCCCGAGCGAGTAGGCGCGGTAGCGCTTGCCGGCGGCGGCGAGCAGCCCCACCCGGTCGAGGGCGGAGTCGATCCGTCGGGCGGCGGTTCGTGGGTCGGCGTAGCGGTCGGCGGAGTCCAGCCGCCCGAGGTTCGCACGTCCCGACAGGTACGGGTGGAACGCAGGGCCCTCCACGAGCGACCCCACGCGGGGCAGGACCGCCTCCCCGGCGCCGGGCATCGGGGCACCGAGGAGCTCGATCTCCCCGCCGGTCGGGCGGACGAGGCCCAGCAGCATGCGGATGGTGGTGGTCTTGCCCGACCCGTTGGGGCCGAGGAACCCGTACACCGCACCCGTGGGGACGTCGAGGTCGATCGCGTCGACCACCGTCTGGGACCCGAACCGCTTGGTCAGCCCCGCGCTGAGGACGGCCGACGTGGCGTCGGATCGTCCTGCGTCGGCCGGTGCCGTCCCCTGCCCGGTTGCCGTCACTGGGAGGTCAGGGCGGCGCCGAGCGCCTCCGGGCTGACGGCGCCGAGCGCGACCCGCCCGTCGTCGGTGAGGATCGCCGAGAACAGCGTCCCGCGCAGCACCCGGCCCGTCCCCCACGCCCCGGACTCGGCGGGCAGGGCCTCGATCAGGGCCAGCGCGGTCGCCGCAGGGTCTCCGCCGCGGTCCCAGTCGTCGGACGACGAACGCACCCCGTCCTCGGCCAGGTCGGCCAGCGAGTCCACCGGCAGCTCGGAGATCACGACCGTGCTCCAGCCCTCACCCACGATGGTGGGCTCGGGGCCCTGGGGGAGGTCGGCCGTGCCCCCCGCCTCGGTGCCCAGCACGCTCACGTCGGCCGCGTCGTGCTCGGTGACCGTCGCGCCGGGCGGTGGGGTGAAGTCGAACAGCGACGGGTCCGGGGTGGAGTAGTCCACCGAGCCGAACCCCACCTCGAACGCGGGATCCGGCGTCGACGTGGAGTAGACGCGCACCCGCAGCGGCACGTTCGTCTGCGCGTCCATCGAGAGGGTCACGCGCGCCACGAGGGTCTGCGGGTCGCGGGGGGTCAGGGTCAGCTCGTAGGCGTCCCGACCGGCCACGGTCCCCACTCCGGACGTGGTCACCTCGGTGGTGGGGTCGATCGCCTCGAGGGCCATCGCCGCGGCCTCCTGCGGGGTGCTCGGCAGCTCGACTCCCGGCGGCAGCTCCGAGGCGTCGGGCACGCCGCTGGCGCCGTCACGCTCCGGGAGCACGTACCGGTCGGCCGTCGCGTCCGCGCTCGACCACACCCACGCCTCCTGGCCGTTGCGCACCACCGTCGTCTCCGCTGCGCGCTCGATCATCGCCAGCCGCTGGCGGTCCGGTCCATCGGTCCACACGCGCAGGGTGTTCTCCCCGCTGGCCAGGGCCATCGGCCCCGAGGAGGGCATCATGCCCATCGGCAGGTCGGGCAGGCCCAGGTCCGCACTGGTCACGACCGTCCCCGAGACCGCGGTGGCGCTGGGCTGCGCCAGGGCGACCAGCAGCTCCTCGGCGGTGCGCGGCTCGAGCCCGGAGTCCGCCGTGGCGGCCAGAGGTGCCAGGGCAGCACCACCCACGAGGAGTATCGCGGCGCCCGCAGGCACCGCCCAGCGCAGCCGGGGTCGCCGATCGAAGATGCTCATGGCTCCATGATGCGCCCGATCCGGCCCATCGTCACACCCGCATGATCCGCAGGCGGCGTCGAGCGACGCCTTGCCCTGCCGCCCGCGGACCGACCCACGCCCCCCCGCGCTCCGCCTGACACCCTTCGACGCCCTCCCACCCGCCGTTGCGCACACGGAATCGCCCGTCAGCGGCAGCTCACCAGGCGTCCTACCACCGGGAGCACACAGAACCGCCCGAATAGCCCCTCCACCAGGGCGCCATTTGGGCGGTTCTGAGTGCGTTCCCGAATGAGACCGATCTGACACCGGCGAGAAGGCAGGTTTCGTGTGCGTACCGGGCGGGCTACGCACCCAGCTCGTGGGCCAGGTCCTCGAGCTCGGCCCCGCCGGCCATGGCGGAGATGAGCTCGTCGAGCTCCACCTCGTCCTTGAGCCACCGGTTGGTCATCTTCCCGCGCTTGAGGAGCACGAACTCGTCGCCGACCATGTAGGCGTGGTGCGGGTTGTGGGTGATCAGCACGACCCCGATCCCACGGTCCCGCGCGTCGCGGACGAACTTCAGCACCTTGCCCGACTGCTTGACGCCCAGGGCGGAGGTGGGCTCGTCGAGGATGACGACCTCGGCGCCGAAGTACACGGCGCGGGCGATCGCGACGGCCTGCCGCTCGCCGCCGGAGAGCGTGCCGATCGGCTGGTCGGGGTCGCGCAGGTCGATGCCGAACATCATGAGCTCACGGCGGGCGATCTCCTGGCCCTGCGAGATGTCCATGCGCCGCAACGGCCCCCAGCCCTTCTGCGGCTCGCGGCCGAGCACGAAGTTGCGCCACACGCTCATCAGCGGGATGGTCGCGAGGTCCTGGAACACCGTCGCGATGCCCGCGTCCCGGGCATCGGCGGGGGAGCCGAACACGGTGGGCTGGCCGGCCACGTACATCGTCCCGGAGTCGTTCTGGTGCACCCCGGACAGGATCTTGATCAGCGTGGACTTCCCCGCGCCGTTGTCGCCCAGCACGCAGGTGATGCGGCCGTGGTTGACGTCCATGGAGACGCCGTCGAGGGCGACGACGCTGCCGAACGTCTTGCCGACGTCCTCCAGGCGCAGGTACATGTCCTTGGCATCGGTGGGCGCGCCCGCCCCGGGCTGGCTCATTTCTCGCCCCCTCCTGCCCGGTCCCGGACCCACATGTTGAGCATCACGGCCCCGAAGAGGATCAGGCCGAAGAAGGTGAACCTCCAGGTGCTGTCCCACCCGGCGTACTGGATGCCCAGGGTGGTCATGCCCAGGATCAGCGCGCCGAGGCTCGCGCCGATCACCGAGCCGGCCCCCCCGGTCATCAGCGTCCCGCCGACGACCGCGGCGATGATGTAGTAGAACTCGTAGCCCGTGCCCTGCCCGGCGCTGACCGAGGTGAGCTCGACGGCGTTGATCGTGCCGACCAGCGCTGCAGCCAGGGAGACGGTCACGAACATGCTGACCTTCGTCCGGCGCACCGGGACGCCCACGTTGCGGGCGGCGTTCTTGTCGCCGCCGACCGCGTAGATCCAGTTCCCCTGGCGCGTGCGCTGGAGCACCCACGTGCCCACGATGATCGCCAGCAGCCACCAGCCCACGGACACCGTGAACGGCCAGCTGGAGTCCAGGCGTGAGCCGAACGCCCACTGGGCGGCCGTGTAGCCGCTGGCCTGGTCGATCCCGCCGACGCGGACCTGGCCGGTGATGGCCTGCGTGACCCCGGAGTTCGCGCCCAGCAGGACGAACATCGTGGCCAGGGTGACGATGAAGCTCGGGAGCTTGGTCCACGTGACCAGCAGCCCGTTGATGAGCCCGATGCAGACGGCGAACACGATCACGATGGCCAGGGCCGGCCAGAAGCCCATGCCCGCCTCGGAGATGAGCAGGCCCAGGAGCAGGCCGGTCGACCCGGTCATCACGCCGCTGGACAGGTCGACCTCGCCGCTGATCATCAGCAGGCAGACCGCGCACGCCATGATCCCGTAGGAGGCCGAGACCGACATCCACGACGTGACGCCCGCAGCCGAGTTGAACGTGCCGGTCTCGTCGGCCAGCGAGAAGAAGACGAACACGACGATCGCGGCGATCAGTGCCCCGACCGACGGGCGCACGAGGATGCGCCGCCACAGCGGGGTGTGCCGGATGCGCTCGTCCGCCGTGGCGGCGGGAGCCGGGGCAGGTGCGGGGGCGGTGGCGGCCATCGACTACCTCGTTCCCTGGTCGGCCAGTGCGGCGATCGAGGCCGCGTTCTCCTTGGTGACGAAGCTCGGGCCCGTCGCCACGATGGTGTTCGCCCCCACCTCGTTCCTGTTGCGCACGGCGAGCTCGAGGAAGGTCACGGGCAGGTAGCCCTGGAGGTAGGGCTGCTGGTCGACGGCGAAGTCGATCCTCCCGGCGGCGATCGCGTCGAGCACGTCGGGGCTCAGGTCGAACGTGGCCAGCGTCGCCTCCCGGGCGGTGACCTCCTTCAGCGCAGCCATCGCGATGTCGGGGTCGAGGGTGAGCACGGCGTCCGGGGACTGGGCCGCCATCGCCGCGCCGATCTCCCGCGCGGTGCTGCTCGGGTCCGCCTTGCCGGTGACCTGGACGTTGATGACCTCCCCGCCGGACTCGGCCATGCCCTCCGTGGCCCCCGCGCAGCGCTCCTGCAGCCCGATGTTGTTCTCCTCGTGCAGGACGCACAGGACCTTGGTGGACCCACCCTCGGCCAGCTTCTTCCCGGCGCCGACCCCGGCGATCCGTTCGCTCTGGCCCACGTGGGTGATCACGTTGGGCATCTGCTCGAGCAGGTCGGACCCGGAGTTGAGGGTCACGATCGGGATGCCGGCGGCCTCCGCCTCCGCCAGGGCCCCGGAGATCGCCCCGATGTCCGGCGCGGAGACGGCCAGGCCGTCGGCCCCCTGGTTCAGGGCCGCCTTGATCATCTCCGACTGCTGCTTGGCGTCACCGGCGGAGCCCTGGTAGTCCAGGGTCACCTCGGGCAGGGTCGCCGCCGAGTCCTCGGCTCCCTTGCGCACGATCGACCAGAACCCGCCGTCGTCGCCGTGGGTGATCATCGCGATCCGCATGGGCCCGGTGTGCACCTCGACGTCGGTGCCGGTGCTGGAGCGGTCCACCGGGTCGATCGTGCAGGCCGAGATCAGGGGCACGACGACCAGCGCTGCGGCGAGCAGCACCGGCGCATGCCGGCGCGCGGGTGCCGACCGCGAGCGTGGCTGCAGCATTCGAGGCTGGGGCATCGAAGGGCCTTCCGGGTCGTGGGCGGTCCCACTGTGGCAGAAGTGACCCATGGTGCGCCCCCGGACGCGTCGAGGCGCGCCGGGCGGGGTCGTCAGTGCGCTCCTCGGCCACGGACCGGGCAGCCCCGCGTCAGGCGCTCACTGCATGTGACCGTGCTCGCGCTCGGCGTCGAGCCGTGCGGCGTAGGCCGCGACCTGGGTGCGCCGCTCCATGCCGAGCTTCGCCAGCAGGGAGGAGACGTAGTTCTTCACCGTCTTCTCCGCCAGGTGCATGCTCTCGCCGATCTGGCGGTTGGTCATGCCCTCGCCGATCAGCACCAGGATGCGACGCTCCTGCTCGTTGAGCTGGTCGACCTTGGAGTCCGACTGCGCCCCGCTGCGCAGGCGCTCGAGCACCCGCTGCGTCGCGCGGGGGTCCAGGAGGCTGCGCCCGGCGGCGACCGACCGGACGGCCTCGACCAGGTCGTTGCCCTTGATGTCCTTGAGCACGTAGCCGGCGGCTCCGGCCATGATCGCGTCGAAGAGCGCCTCGTCGTCGGCGTAGGACGTGAGCATCAGGCACTTGAGGTCGGGCAGGATCGAGCGTGCGTCGCGGCACACCTCGATGCCGGTCCCGTCGGGCAGGCGCACGTCGAGCACCGCCACATCGGGGCGCGCGGCGGGGATGCGGTGCAGCGCGTCGACGGCGGAGCCGGCCTCGCCCACGACCTCCATGTCGGACTCGAGGCCGAGCAGGTCGGCGATGCCCCGACGCACCACCTCGTGGTCGTCGAGAAGGAACACGCGGATCGTCATGGCCACAGTGTGCCCCATCGGGGGCATTTGGCACCCGGATCGCCCTCAGGTGAGGTGAATCGCGGCAATTGCCCGATCCCGTGTCAGTCCTGCGAGATGCCCGGTGTCCACTATGTGGACGCTTTGTCGGTCGGACTTTGCGCTGCGTGAGCGCCCGACTTAGCCTGACGACAACTTCCGAATGGCCTATACCACAGGCCCTTCCTGCTGGGAGCACCGTGTCCGCACTTGTCGCATCCACGCCCCTCGGGGACAGGGATGCGGCAGCCGGGGACGGCATCTGGGCATGCCCCTCTGCGCACGCGAGGGCGGCCATCTCATGACCCTGCTCGTCGTGGGCGTCAACCACCGATCGGCTCCCTCCCGGGTTCTCGACCAGGTGGGTCTCACCCTCGATGAGGCAGAGGGACTGTCCGCCGATCTCGCGGCCAATGAGGCGGTCGCGGAGGCCATGGTCCTGGCGACCTGCAACCGCGTCGAGGTGTACGCCGACGTGACCCGCTTCCACCCGGCCGTGACAGCTGTGGTCGACCTCGTGGCCAAGTGGACCGGCTGTGACCGGGCGACCCTCATCGAGCACAGCTACGTGCACTTCGACGCCGCCGCCGTGGCCCACCTGTTCTCCGTGTCCGCCGGCCTGGACTCGATGGTCGTCGGGGAGGCCCAGATCCTGGGCCAGGTCCGGGCCACCCTCGTCCGCGGCCAGGACAGCGGGACCGCGGGCCGGGTGCTCAACGGCGTCGGGCAGCGCGCGCTGCGGGTCGGCAAGCGCGTCCACGCCGAGACCGGCATCGACCGCTCCGGGGTCTCCGTGGTGTCCGTGGCCCTTGACGCCGCGGCGGAGGTCCTCGGTGACCTGGCCGGGCGCAGGGTCCTCGTGGTCGGCGCCGGCTCGATGGGTGCCCTGGCCGCCTCCACGCTGGTCGCCCGGGGAGCCCGCGACGTCACGGTGGCCAACCGCACGGCGGCCGGCGCCGCCCGCGTGGCGGCCGGGATCCCCGGTGGTCGCGCGATCGACCTGGTCGACCTCCCCGAGGCGCTGGCCGAGGTCGACCTCGCCCTCTGCTGCACTGGGTCCCAGGACAGCGTCATCGACGCTCGCGGTCGCCCGGACCGCTCGGGCTTCGGCGGGCCCCGACCAGCCGCTCGTGGTGCTCGACCTGGCCCTGCCGCACGACGTGGACCCCGAGGTCGGCGACCTGCCGGGCGTGACCCGGATCGACCTGGCCGCCCTGGCCACGATGCCGGCCACGGCCGCGTCCGAGGCTGACGTGCGGACCGCGCGCGCGATCGTGGCCGAGGAGGTCGAGGCCTACCTGGCCCTCGTGGCCGGGCAGGCGGTCGAGCCGGTGCTGGTCTCCCTGCGGGCGCACGTCGGGGGAGTCCTCGACGCGGAGATGGACCGCCTGCGCCTGCGCCTCACCGGCCTGGACGCGGCCGCGATGGCCGAGGTGGAGCGCGCGATGCGCCGGGCCATGGCCACCCTGCTGCACCAGCCCACGGTCCGGATGAAGCAGCTGGCCGCCCAGCCGGGCGGTGACCGGTACGCCGAGGCCCTGTCGGCCCTGTTCGACCTCGACCCGTCGCTCCCGGCGTCGGTCGTGGACCCGTCCACCGACATCGACCCGACGACCGATGCGCCGCATGCGTCGGGGGGTCGGCCATGACCGCGCCCCCGGCCGGCGGTGCCCCTGCCGACCTGCAGCCGACCGGCGTCGCGACCCTCATCCCGCTCCGGCTCGCCACACGCCGCTCACCCCTGGCGATGGCCCAGTCGAGGCGGGTCGGCGAGCAGCTGGCGGCGCTGACGGGACGCCCTCTGGAGCTCGTCGAGGTGACGACGCGCGGCGACGTCGACCCCGCACCCCTGAGCCAGATCGGCGGGACCGGCGTGTTCGTCGTGGCCGTGCGCCAGGCCCTCGTCGACGGTCGGGCGGATGTGGCGGTGCACTCGCTCAAGGACCTGCCGACCAGTCCCGACGCGCGGCTGCACCTGGCGGCCGATCCCGCCCCGGGAGGACCCCCGCGACGCCCTGGTGGCCCGTGCGGGAGCCACCCTGGAGACGCTGCCCGTCGGCGCCCGGGTCGGCACGGGCTCACCCCGCCGGCGCGCCCAGATCGCGGTGGCCCGTCCTGACCTCGAGATCGTCGACATCCGCGGCAACGTCGACACCCGGCTGGCCCGCGTGACTGACGATCCTGACGCCGGCGGCCTGGACGCCGTGGTCCTGGCCGCGGCGGGCCTGTCCCGCCTCGGCCGGCAGGACAGCGTCACCGAGCTGATCGATCCCGAGCGGGTCATGCCCGCCCCGGGACAGGGCGCCCTCGCGGTGGAGGTCCGCGCGGGCGTCACCGGCACCGCCTCCGACGACGGCGCCTCCGCGGCGCTCACAGACGCCCTGGCCGCCTCGACGACCCGCACACGCGGGCCGCGGTGGTCGCGGAGCGCTCGCTCCTGGCCGCCCTCGAGGCCGGCTGCTCAGCCCCCATCGGGGCGCTGGCAGAGGTCGAGGACGGCCCGGAGCCCACGGTGCACCTGCGCGCAGTCCTGGCCCGCCCGGACGGCTCGCTGGTGCGGATGTCCAGGACAGGCCCGGTCGACCAGGCCGAGCTCGTCGGACGGCGCCTGGCCGGCGAGATGCTCGCCGACCGCGACGCCGCCGGCGCCCACGGGGAGTCACGCCCCACACGCCAGGGCCCCACCACAGGCCACGGTCCCACCACAGCCGATGGCCCGATCAGGGCCCTCGGTCCGACAGCCCAGCGAGGGAGCAGGCAATGAACGAGTCGTCGAGGACAACCCAGGTATCACTGGTCGCGGCTGGCCCTGGGGACCCCGGGCTCCTCACCGTGTGCGCCGTCGGCCTGCTGCAGGACGCGGACGTGGTGGTGACCGATCCGGAGTGCGAGCCGATCGCCCGGGCCCACGCCCGCTTCGACGCCCAGATCCTCGTGGCGGTGGACGACGACGGCAACGTCGCCGACCACGCCGACCGGGTCCAGCTCGTGATCGAGCCGGCACTCGAGGGGCGGCGCGTGGTGCGCCTCATGGCCGGTGATCCCGTCCTCGACGGGTCCCTGGCCCTCGAGGCCGGTGCCCTGGCCCGTGAGGGCATCACCTACGACATCGCCCCGGGGGTGTCCACGGTCACCGGGTCGGCGGCCTACGCCGGGTTCTCGCTGACCGGTGGGCGTGCCCGGGAGGTGCGCGTGGTCGACGCGCACGATCCCGAGGTGGACTGGCCGAGCCTGGCCGACCCGCACGCGACGGTCGTGGTGCTCGACGGCGCCGAGCGCGCGCTGGACATCTGCCGGGTCCTGACCATCGCTGGCCGCGACCCGCGCACCCCCGTGGCGATCACCCGCAACTGCACGACCGTCGACCAGCGCTCGATCCTGACCACCCTCGGTGAGGTGTCCGGCGCGGTCAAGGCCGCCAAGGGCCAGGTCGGTCCCGGGGTGCTGGTCATCGGCGAGGTCGTCAGCCAGTGCGCCCAGCTGGCCTGGTTCGAGAACAAGCCCCTGTTCGGCTGGCGGGTGCTCGTCCCGCGGACCAAGGAGCAGGCCGGGGCCCTGTCCGACCAGCTGCGCCGCTACGGCGCGGTGCCGGTCGAGGTCCCCACGATCTCCGTCGAGCCGCCGCGCACCCCGCAGCAGATGGAGCGTGCCGTGCACGGGCTGGTCTCGGGGCGCTACCAGTGGGTCGCGTTCACCTCGGCCAACGCGGTGCGCGCCGTGAAGGAGCGCTTCGACCAGTACGGCCTGGACTCGCGCAGCTTCGCGGGCCTGAAGGTCGCAGCCGTCGGCGAGCAGACCGCCGAGCTGCTGCGCTCGTTCGGGATCGTCCCCGACCTGGTCCCCGCCGGCGAGCAGTCCACGGCGGGCCTGCTCGAGGAGTGGCCGGAGTTCGACGCGGCGTTCGACCCGATCAACCGGGTGTTCCTGCCGCGCGCGGACATCGCGACCGAGACCCTGGCCGCCGGGCTGACCGCCCTGGGCTGGGAGGTCGACGACGTCACCGCCTACCGGACCGTGCGCGCCGCACCGCCGGCCGCCGAGATCCGTGAGGCGATCAAGGGCGGCGGCTTCGACGCGGTCCTGTTCACCTCCTCGAGCACGGTGCGCAACCTCGTCGGCATCGCCGGCAAGCCGCACAGCTCCACGGTCGTGGCCTGCATCGGCCCGCAGACGGCCAAGACCGCCGAGGAGAACGGCCTGCGGGTCGACGTGCTGCCCGAGACGCCCAGCGTCGCCGCCCTGGCCGCCGCGCTGGCCGCCCACGGCGAGGCGCTGCGCGCGCACGCCCTGGAGCACGGCGAGACCGCCTGGCGCCCGGGCCGCCGACGCGGCGGCTCGCGTCGCCGGGCCACCTGAGGTGGGCTACCCGCAGGTGCGCCCCCGCCGCCTGCGCGGCACCCCCGCGCTGCGTCGGCTGACCGCCGAGACCCGCCTGGACCCGGCTGAGCTGGTCCTGCCGCTGTTCGTGCGCGAGGGTGCCGTCGAGCCGGTGCCGATCACCTCGATGCCCGGTGTCGTGAACCACACCCGCGACTCGCTGCGCGCCGCCGCCGAGCAGGCTGCGCGGGCCGGGCTGGGCGGGGTGATGCTCTTCGGCGTCCCGGCCACCCGGGACGCCATCCGGGCTCGGGCGCGACCGACCCCGACGGGCATCCTCAACGTGGCCGTGCGCGACGTGGTGGCCGAGGTCGGCGACGACCTCGTGGTCATGGCCGACCTGTGCCTCGACGAGTTCACCGACCACGGGCACTGCGGCGTGCTGGTGTCCGACGGCCCGGCCGCGGGGTCCGTCGACAACGACGCCACCCTCGTGCGCTACGCCGAGATGGGCGTCGCACTGGCCGAGGCGGGGGCCCACGTCGTCGGGGCCTCCGGGATGATGGACGGCCAGGTCGGTGCGGTGCGCGCGGCCCTCGACGGCTCCGGGCACGCCGACACCGTCATCCTGGCCTACGCGGCCAAGTACGCCTCCGCGCTGTACGGGCCGTTCCGGGAGGCCGTGGACTCCGCCCTCACCGGCGACCGGCGCACCTACCAGCAGGACCCGGCCAACCGCCGGGAGTCGCTGCGCGAGGTCGCCCTCGACGTCGCCGAGGCCGCCGACATCGTGATGGTCAAGCCCGCCGGGACCAGCCTGGACGTCATCGCCGAGGTGGCCGCGTCCGTCGACATCCCCGTGGCGGCCTACCAGGTCTCCGGGGAGTACGCGATGCTCGAGGCGGCGGCCGCCCAGGGCTGGATCGACCGGGAGCGCGCGATCCTCGAGACCCTGACCGTGATCCGCCGCGCCGGCGCCGACATCGTGCTGACCTACTGGGCCGCCGAGGTCGCCGGGTGGCTGGCCGGCGGGCGGGCCGACGCCGCTGCGCGGCCACCGGGTCGGGGGTGCGTCGTGAGCGCGGCATCCCCGGTGCCCCGGACAACCCCCCGCAGCCAGGCGTGGTTCGACCGCGCCCTGGCCGTCGCCCCCGGCGGGGTGAACTCCCCGGTGCGCGCCTTCCGCGCCGTCGGCGGGACCCCGCGGTTCATGGCCTCGGGCACCGGCCCCTACCTGACCGACGTCGACGGCAACCACTACGTGGACCTGGTCTGCTCCTGGGGCCCGATGATCCTCGGGCACGCGCACCCGGCCGTGGTGGCGGCCGTCGGCGAGGCGGTCGCGCGCGGGCTTCTCCTTCGGCACCCCCGGGCCCGGCCGAGGTCGAGCTGGCCGAGGAGATCGTGCGCCGGGTCGCGCCGGTCGAGATGGTGCGGCTGGTCTCCTCGGGCACCGAGGCGACCATGTCGGCGATCCGCCTGGCCCGCGGGTTCACCGGCCGTTCGCTGGTCGTGAAGTTCGCCGGCTGCTACCACGGCCACGTCGACTCGCTGCTGGTCGCGGCCGGGCTCGGGCATCGCGACCCTCGGCCTGCCCGACTCCCCCGGCGTCACCGCCGCCCAGGCCGGCCGAGACCATCGTCCTGCCCTACAACGACCTGCCGGCGCTGGAGGCCCTGTTCGCCGAGCGCGGCGAGCAGGTCGCCGCGGTCATCACCGAGGCGGCGGCCGCCAACATGGGCGTCGTCCCCCCGGATCCCGGCTTCAACGCCGCGATCTCCCGGCTGTGCGCCGAGCACGGGGCGCTGTTCATCTACGACGAGGTCATGACCGGCTTCCGGGTCGGCCCCGCGGGCCACTGGGGCCTCACCGGCGCGGTCGAGGGCTGGGCCCCGGACCTGTTCACGTTCGGCAAGGTGATGGGCGGGGGCCTCCCGGCCGCGGCGTTCGGCGGCCGGGCCGACGTGATGGGCATGCTCGCGCCGGCCGGTCCGGTCTACCAGGCGGGCACCCTGGCCGGGAACCCGATCGCGGCCACCTGCGGCCTGGCCACGCTGCGGGCGTGCGACGAGGCGGTCTACGCCACGCTCGACTCGGCGGCCGCGCGGCTGGCCGACGAGCTCCAGTCGGCGCTGCACCGCCGCCGGCGTGGCCCACCGGGTCCAGGTGGCCGGCAACCTGTTCAGCGTGTTCTTCACCGACCAGCCGGTCCGCGACTACGCGGGGGCCGCCGCCCAGGAGGCCTGGCGCTACCGGGCGTTCTTCCACGCGATGCTCGACGCCGGGGTGTACCTGCCGCCCTCGGCCTTCGAGGCGTGGTTCGTCTCCGCCGCGCACGACGACGCGGCCCTCGACCGGGTGGTCGCCGCCCTGCCCGGCGCCGCCCGTGCGGCCGCTGCGGCGCCCCAGCCGTCGCGGGCCGGGGTCGCCGGCCATGAACGACAATGAGGCGGGGACACCTGACATGAGGGAGCTGGCATGACCGAGCGCACCACCGTCCACCTGCTGCGCCACGGGGAGGTGCACAACCCCGAGGGCGTGCTCTACGGCCGCCTGCCGGACTTCCACCTGTCCGACCTCGGCCGCGAGATGGCCGACCGGGCGGCCGAGACCCTGGCGGGCCGGGACATCACCGTCGTGACGGCCTCCCCGCTGGAGCGGGCGCAGGAGACCGCCGCCCCCACCGCGCACGGCTGTTCGGCCTGCCGGTCGGGACGGATGCGAACCTCATCGAGGCGGACAACGTCTTCGAGGGCAAGCGCGTGGGGGTCGGCGACGGCATGCTCAAGCAGCCCAGTACCTGGCGCCACCTGTGGAACCCGTGACCCCCTCGTGGGGCGAGCCCTACGCCGAGATCGCCACCCGGATGCGCAACGCGGTGCGCCGGGCCCGCGACGAGGCGCGCGGCCACGAGGCGCTGCTGGTCAGCCACCAGCTGCCCATCTGGGTCTGCCGCCTCGATGCCGAGAACCGCAGCTTCGTCCACGACCCGCGCAGGCGGCAGTGCAACCTGGCCTCGCTGACCTCGTTCACGTTCGAGGACAACCGGTTCGTCGCGGTGTCCTACTCCGAGCCGGCCGCCGACCTGGCCGCCCGGGCCTCGAAGTTCAAGGGAGCCTGATGCCCCGGCGGACCCTCCTGCTGCGCGCTGCTGCCCTCGGGGTGGTCGGCGTGCTGGCGGCTGGGTGCGCCGACCAGGTCGACGCCGGCGATCCGGTCGTGGGGAACGTCGCCGAGCAGGGCTACGTGTCCGGGGACGGCACCACCACGATCGTCGCGCAGTCCGAGCGCGCGCCGGCCCCCGACCTGACCGGGACCACCCTCGACGGTGAGCCGTTCGCCCTCGCCGACCACCTGGGGGAGGTCGTCGTGCTCAACGTGTGGGCGTCGTGGTGCGCCCCGTGCCGGGCGGAGGCCGAGGACATGCAGCAGGTGTCCTCGGAGCTCGAGGGCAAGGGCGTGCAGTTCGTCGGCCTGAACACGCGCGACTCCCAGGCCGCCGCGGATGCCTTCGTCGACCGGTTCGGGGTGACCTACCCCAGCGTCGTGGACACCGACGGCAGCCGGCAGCTGCTCTTCCACGAGACGCTTCCCCCGGCGGCCATCCCCTCCACGATCGTGATCGACCGGCAGGGCCGCGTCGCCGGCCGGGCCATCGGCGAGGTGGACCGCTCGCGCCTGCTGGGGATGATCGAGCCGATCCTGGCCGAGGAGTCCTGATGCCCCCGACGGCGCTGGCCAGCGTGCCCCTCGGGGTGGGCGAGGTCGTCTCCTCGGGGTCCCTGGTCATCGCCATCCCGCTGGCGATGCTGGCGGGCCTGATCAGCTTCGCCAGTCCCTGCGTCCTGCCGCTGGTGCCCGGGTACCTGTCCTACGTCACCGGCCTCACGGGCGCCGAGCTCGAGGAGGCGCGGGCCGCCAGCGCCGCGGTCCCGCGCCGCCCCCGCCGGCGGGGTCGCGGGGGAGCCCCGGCAGCGCGAGCCCGACCGCCGCCGACCCGGCCGCACGGGTTCCCGTCACGCACCGGGTCGTCCTGGGCACGCTGGGCTTCATCCTCGGGTTCAGCGCGGTGTTCGTGTCCTACGGCGCGCTGTTCGGCGGGCTGGGCGCCCAGCTGCTGACCCACCAGGACGTGATCACCCGGGTGCTGGGTGTCGTGGTGATCGTGCTGGGCCTGGGGTTCCTCGGCCTGGTCCCGAGCCTGCAGCGCGAGGCCCGGATCCACCACCGCCCGGCCCGGGGGATGTGGGGTGCCCCCCTTCTGGGCGCGCTGTTCGCCCTGGGATGGACCCCGTGCATCGGCCCGACGCTGGCCGCCGTCCAGAGCCTGGCCTTCACCGAGGGCTCGGCGGCGCGCGGTGCCCTGCTGTCGGTGGCCTACTGCATCGGCCTGGGGCTGCCGTTCCTGGTCATCGGCCTGGCGATGGAGCGCGGGCTGGAGGCCATGGCCTGGGCCCGACGCAACACCCGTGCCATCCAGGTCGTGGGCGGGGTCAGCATGATCCTCCTCGGCGTCGTCATGGTCACCGGGCTGTGGGGGTCGCTGACCATCGCGATGCGCGGCTGGGTCTCCGGGTTCCAGGTGCCGCTGTGAGCACCGACCTCGGTCCCGACGGCGGCAGCCCCGGCGCGGACCTCCTGGGTGATGCGACCCCCGACGAGCAGCTGGCCCTCACCGCCGACTGGGGCTCCTCGCGGCGGGTCCGCGCGTCCGGGCCCCGCCTGGGCCCGGTCGGGCTGGCTGCGCTGGGGCTGGCGGCAGCTGACGAGCATGCGCACGGCGCTGGTCCTGCTCCTGCTGCTGGCGCTGGCCGCGATCCCGGGCAGCGTGCTGCCGCAGCGTCCCAACGACCCGCTGGCCGTCAACGACTGGATCGAGCGGAACCCACGGACGGCCCCGACGCTGGACCGGCTGGGCTTCTTCGACGTCTTCTCCTCCCCGTGGTTCGCCGCGATCTACATCCTGCTGTTCGTCTCCCTGATCGGGTGCGTGCTGCCGCGGGTGGGTGCGCACTGGCGCTCGATGCGGGCCCCCACCCCGCCTGCGCCCCGCCGGCTGGACCGGCTGCCCGCCGCCCGTGCCTGGACGACCGACGACCCCGACGTCCTGGGGGCCGCGGCTGCTGCCCTGCGGGCCGACCGCTGGCGGGTCACGCCGGGGGCGGGGTCACTGGCCGCGGAGAAGGGCTTCGCCCGGGAGACCGGGAACCTGCTGTTCCACATCGCCCTGCTCCTGGTCCTCGTCGGGGTCGCCCTGGGTGCCCTGTTCGGCTGGAAGGGCACGGTGATCGTCCGCGAGGGCAACGGGTTCGCCAACACCCTGACCCAGTACGACTCCTTCGCCCCGGGCCGGCTGGCCTCGCCCGATCGGCTCCCGCCGTTCGCCTTCACCATGAGCGACTTCGAGGCCACGTTCGAGCGCGAGGGGTCCCAGCGCGGCGCCCCCCGGTCCTTCGCGGCGACCCTGCAGTACAGCGCCGAGCCGGGCGCCCCGGTGCAGGAGCGGGTGGTCTCGGTCAACGCGCCGCTGCGCGTCGATGGGGCCAAGGTCTTCCTGGTCGGCCACGGCTACGCCCCGCACAT
>CAVSQK010000019.1:0-100816 GCA_963729885.1 uncultured Actinomycetes bacterium | reverse complement strand
TCCCGCGGACCGCCAGCCACATCCCGAAGTAGCCGGTCGTGGCGGAGAAGACCGCCCCGACGAGGAAGAACAGCGACCGGCCGATCCGCTCCGAGGTGGTGTTGGCGGGCAGCAGGAAGAGCAGGAAGAAGACCAGGACGGCGAAGACGCTCAGGGTGCGGAACTGCCGGCTCAGGTAGGCCGAGGCCCCCTCCTGGATGGCCGCGGCGATCTCCTGCATCTTGGCGGTGCCCGCGGGCGCGGCGAGCACCTCGCGGGACAGGATCCAGGCCACACCGAGGGCAGCAAGCCCGATGGCCGCGACCACCCCGACCGTCAGCATGTCCGTGGAGTCCAGGGTGAGCGTCGCGATCTCGGTGCGCATGTGCCGTCTCCTCGCGTGGGTGGGTCGCGGACCGGGGTCAGGACCTCACGTGTGGCGCACGCCCGGGCGGCTCTCGCACCGAACCGGGCAGCATCGGTGTGCGGAAGTGTAGGGGTGCCGTGTGGGCGGGATCACACACCCCCTCGGATCGCGCTTTCTGCGGTCCCATCGGCGGAATGCGGCACCCGAAATCGGTGCGATCCGGGCGGATCACCGACGCTTCGGGCATCCCGGTTGACTGCTCAACGAGTCCCGGGGGAGCGGGCGTGGAGGACCCGGTGGAGGCCGAGCCGCACCGTCCGGTCCACAGCGATCGGCTGGAAGGCTGCCCGCGCGCCCGAGCCCACGTCCGTGTCAGCACCGGGCTGCGCGGGATCTGGGCCGCGCGTGACCGATCTGGTGCTACTCGATGCCCAGGAGGTCGTCGGCGACCGGCCAGGCCATCCGGATCTCGCACCCGGAGCCGGCGGCGCGAACGTCGCACTCGAAGGACAGCGCGCTGGCCACGGACAGGGCCAGGCCGCCGTCCTCGTCGCCGAAGTCGGGCGTGGTCGCCTCATGGACCCGCACCGTGAAGAGCTCGTCGTCGTCGGTGATGTCGACCACCACGGGATCCGGCAGCCCGGCACGCTGCTGGCGCAGCACCGATCGGGCGATGACCTCGCCCACGGCCAGGCGGATCTCGTCGATGCGGTCCTCAGAGACCCCGCAGCGGCGGGCAGCGGCCGTCGTGACCAGTCGGGCCGTGCGCACCTGTTCGGCCTGCGGGGGGATCGTCAGCGTCGCTGTTGCCATCCTGGCCCCTCCTGACTGGTCCGAGCCGTGCGCCCGACCTGTAGATGTCCGTTGTACACCCGCCGGGGTGCTGCGCCCGTCAGCCGGCGATCGCGTCCTGCGCCGTGTCGAAGATGGGGATCGATGCGTCGAGTCCGGTGATCTCGAAGATCTTGCGGATGCGGTCGCTGGTGACCACCAGGTGCAGCCAGCCATCGGCCTCACGGGCATGCTTCAGGGCCTTGACCAGCACCCCCAGCCCGGTCGAATCCAGGAAGGCGACCTCGGACAGGTCGACCACGAGTCGCGAGCTGCCGGCGGCGATCAGGGCGTCGAGCTCGGAGTCGAGGCCGGGTGCGGAGAACACGTCGACCTCGCCCATTGCGCTCACTACTGCGACGTCACCCTCATGGCGCGTGGCCAACTGCAGCTCCATGCCGCCTCCTGTCGTGGTCTGCGCCAACTCTGGCACACCCGTGCCGACCACTGGGCACCCGGTGGGTCGACACGGGGCGCCGCGACAGGGTGCGGATCGCGGGGCGCCGGATCGCAGGGCGCCGGCTCCCGGGGCGGCCCAGGTGGCGGGGACGCGCCTGTGCCGGCGGCGGGGCAGGATGGTCCGGTGGGCACGAGCACGGACGGCACGGGCGACCGGCCCGCCGGGCTCCCGGACGTCCGCGCGGCTGGCGACGTCCTCGGGGGCGCACCCGCCACCCACCGACCGGCTGCCGCGGAGGTCGGCGACGGATCTGCCGGCACCGCCCCCCTCGCCGAGCGCCTGGCCGCGGATCCGCGCTGCGTCGGGCGGATCAGCCTCCCGGCACGCGACGGGCGCACCGCGGACTGGCCGGCCTGGCTGGACCCGGACGTCCGTCGTGCCTACGAGTCGCGCGGCATCGCCCGGCCGTGGCGCCACCAGGTCCGTGCCGCCGAACTGGCACGGTCCGGCCACCACGTGCTGATCGCCACCGGGACGGCCTCGGGGAAGTCGGCCGCGTTCGGGATGCCGGCGCTGACCGCGGCCCTGACGGTCCCCGAGCGTGTCGGGCGTCGTGGTCCGACGGTCCTGTACCTGAGCCCGACGAAGGCGCTGGCCCACGACCAGCTCGCGGGGCTCACGGCGCTGGGACTACCCGGCCTGCGCGCAGCCGCCGTGGACGGCGACACCCCCGACGAGCAGCGCGCGTGGGCCCGGGCGCACGCCCGCTGGGTCGTGACCAACCCCGACATGCTCCACCGCGGGATCCTGCCCCGCCACGACTCCTGGCGATCGTTCCTGCGCAGCCTGCAGTTCGTCGTCGTCGACGAGGCGCACACCTACCGGGGGGTCTTCGGATCACACGTGGCCCTGGTGCTGCGCCGCCTGCGCCGGGTGGCCGCCCTGCATGGGGCGACGCCCACGTTCGTCGCCGCCTCGGCGACGGTGGCCGACCCGGGCTCGACAGCCGAGCGCCTGCTCGGGGTCGCGGCGGAGGTGGTCGACGTCGACGACAGCGCCCGCGGGGCCGTGGACATCATCCTGTGGAACCCCCAGGGGCTGGGCCTGCCGGGGGACCGCACCGGGCAACCGCCTGCCCCGGCGGGTGCGGGAACCGACCTGCCCGGCGACCCGGACCAGCCCATCCCGGGCTTCCGGGGGACCCTGACCGAGGCGGCCGACCTCATGGGCCAGCTCGTGGACCAGGGAACCTCGACGTTGACGTTCGCGCGGTCCCGGCGGGCGGTGGAGATCCTGGCCGCGTCGGTGCGGGAGCACGCCGTCAACGGCGAGCGGGTCCGCGCGTACCGCGGTGGGTACCTGCCCGAGGAGCGCCGGGCCCTGGAGTCCGACCTGCGCTCGGGGCGGCTGCTGGGCCTGGCCGCCACCAACGCCCTGGAGCTCGGGATCGACATCAGCGGGCTGGACGCCGTGCTGCTCGTCGGCTGGCCGGGGACCCGCTCGTCGTTCTGGCAGCAGGTGGGTCGCGCGGGGCGGCGCGGCGGCTCGGCGCTGGCCGTGCTCATCGCCCGTGAGGACCCCCTCGACCAGTACATCGTCAGCCACCCGGAGACCCTGACCGGGGCACCCGTCGAGGCCAGCGTCATGGACCCGGAGAACCCCTACGTCCTGGCCGGGCACCTGTGCGCGGCGGCCGCCGAGACCCCCCTGGTCGACGACGGACCTGGAGCAGTGGTTCGGGGCTGGGGCCGCGCACCTGTGCACCGTCCTGGCCGACCGCGGGCTGCTGCGCCGGCGCCGGGACGGCTGGTACTGGACCGACTCGTCCCGCGCCGTCGACCTCGTGGACCTGCGGGGCGCCTCGGGTGGCCCGGTGCGGGTCGTCGAGGAGGGCACCGGGCGGCTCCTGGGGACCGTCGACCCGGCCACCGCGCCCTCGGCGGTCCACGAGGGGGCGCTCTACGTCCACCAGGGCTCGGCGTTCGAGGTCCTGGACCTCGACCTCGACGCCCGGGTGGCCACCGCCGCTGCGACCGTCACCGACCTGAGCACCCACGCGCGCAGCACCGCGGATGTGGCCTTCGAGTCCGTGCGCGACACGACCCGGTGGGGCCGGGTGGACGTGTCGTGCGGTGAGGTGATGGTGACCCGCCAGGTCACGTCCTACCTCGTCCGGCGCTGGCCGTCGGGCCAGGTCCTGGCCGAGCACCTGCTCGACCTGCCGGCCATGAGCCTGCAGACGGTCGCGATGTGGTGGTCGATCCCCGACGAGGTCCTGCGTGCGGCGCAGGTCGACGAGGCCGACGTGCCCGGGGCCGTGCACGCCCTGGAGCACGCGTCCATCGGGATCCTGCCGCTGCTGGCCACGTGCGACCGCTGGGACCTCGGGGGCGTCTCCACCGCCCGGCACCCGCAGACCGGCCAGGCCGTGATCGTCGTCCACGACGGGCACCCGGGTGGGGCGGGCTTCGCCGAGCGGGGCTACCACCGGGCCGTCGAGTGGCTCACCGCGACGAGCGAGGCGATCGGCCGATGCCCGTGCGCCACCGGCTGCCCCGCGTGCGTGCAGTCGCCGAAGTGCGGCAACGGCAACGAGCCCCTGGACAAGGCGGCGGCGCTGCGGCTGGCCCGGGTCCTGCTCGCCGAGCACGCGGCCGACGGGTAGCCGGGCGGGGCGGCCACCGCTCGGCCGCGGTCACCAGTCGCGGCCGGCCACCGTCGAGGCGTCACCAGCCGCGGGCGGCCCACTCGCCGAGGTGCGGGCGCTCCCGGCCCAGGGTCGTGTCGTCCCCGTGGCCCGGGTACACCCACGCCTCGTCGGGGAAGGCCTCGAACAACCTGCGGCGCACGTTGCCGAACAGCGTGTCGAACGCGTCCCGATCACCCCAGGTCCCGCCCACGCCCCCGGGGAAGAGGCCGTCGCCGGTGAACAGGTGCGCGGAGCCGGAGGGGTCGTCGTACACCAGGGCGATCGAGCCGGGCGTGTGCCCCCCGAGGTGGACGACCCGCAGCGTGCTGGCCCCGAGACGCACCTCGTCGCCGTCCTCGAGCGCGACATCCACCGGGACGGGCAGCGCCGGGGCGTCGAGGGAATGGGCCGCCACGGCCGCACCCGTCCGCTCGGAGACCGCGGCCAGGGCCTGCCAGTGGTCGGCATGCCGATGCGTGGTCACGATCATGTCCAGCCGGCCGGGGCCGATGAGCTCCCCCAGCCGGTCGGGGTCGGCGGCGGCGTCGATGAGGACCCGCTCGCCCGTGCGGAGGCAGGTGAGCAGGTAGGCGTTGTTGTCCATCTCGCCGACCGACACCTTGGCGATCTCGACGTCGGCGAGTCGCCGCCGGGCGGGGGTCCGCCGGGCTCGACCTGACCGGTGTACGGCGCGTCTGTGGGCATCCGTCCACGATAGGGGGCCGGGCGGGCCGGCCGCACGGATCGGCGGCGGCCCCTGTGTGGGTCGCGGCGGATGGATCGGCGGCAGCCTCGGCGTGGGCGGCGGCAGCCTCGGCGTGGGCCTCACGGATCGACCGCCGTCAGCTCGGCGTGCGCCCGCGCGACCATGTGGGTCCCCCGACCGGGCGTGAGCCACTCCACCGGCCGCGGGGCCGGGACCTGCGCGACCACCCACACCCCAGTGCCCCCGACCCGGCAGTCGGTGAGCCGTGCCCCGTTCTCGCGGGCGATGCCCGCCGCCCGGCTGCAGGCACGGTCCGGGGCCTCGAGGGTTGCCGACGCCCCGGCCAGCGCTGCGAGGTCCGCCGCCGCCGAGACGGCCTCGCGCGCTGCCAGCGCGCTGGTGAGCGCGATCGCAGCGGCCGCCAGCATCGTCAGCACCACGCTCCACAACGCGACGAGCACGCTGGCCGAGCCCGCGTCGTCGTGCAGGCAGCGAGCGGCGCCCCAGGACCGGCCGTCCGACGACCCGACGTCCCACCCTCGGACGCCCCATCGGCGCCCCATCACGCGTCCTCCCGCCAGCTGGTCGCCGACGCCCGCACCTCTCGGCCCAGCGGGCGCAGGAAGCGGATCGGGGGGGTGCGCCTGACCGATGCGGTGACCGACACGGTGGCGCCTGTTCGGCGGATCGTCACGGTGGCGTCCGGAGCCACCCGCCAGGCGGCCGAGCGGACCACGCCCGCGGACTCCCCCCGCGCCGCCGCCCGGGCGCCCTCGCGGGCGGCCTGCGCGACCACCCCCTGCGTCAGGCCCAGGCTGAGAAGCCACGCCAGCGCCACCACCACGGCCACCAGGGCGGGGATGGCCAGGGCTGTCTCCGCCGTGACCATCCCGGACTCGGACCGGGTGGCGGCCCGAAGCCGCCACCCGACCTTCCGAGCGTCCATCAGAAGAGGAACGAGAACGCGGTCGAGATCACCTGCCACAGCAGGTCGGCGAACTTCTCGCTGCTCAGCAGCTTGATCAGCACGCCCCCGAGGCCGCACACCGCGACCGTGCCCACCGCGTACTCCGCCGTGGACATCCCCATGTCCTCGTCCCGCATCCGCACCACGAGCTCGTTCATTTCCTACCCCCGTTCCCCCGGTCCCCCGGAGCCACCCACCCTGGGTGGCTGGGCCAACCCTGCCGCGGGTTGGCGGTTGCGTGAACCCTGTTCCAGGCGATCTGTGGACAACCCGCTCCGTCGCTCAGAGCGGGGGCAGCAGGCCGCCCACGATCGGGGCGATCCCGAGCAGGGCGAAGGCCGGCAGCAGGCACAGCCCGAGGGGCAGGACGGCGCGCACGCCGGTGGCCCGCACCTCGGCCAGGGCCGCCGCGGACGCCGCACGGCGCAGGTCCTCAGCCGACTGCGCCAGCAGCGCGGCCAGGGGCGCCCCAGTCCGGCTGGAGCGGGCCACCGCCCGGGCCACGCCACCGAGGCCGGGGGTCGCGGCGAGCGCCGCCCATGCCCCGGCCATCGGCTCCCCCAGCTCCGTCCGGCGGTGGACCCCCATCAGGGCCTCGCCAGCCGGGCCGCCGATCGCACGCGCCACCACGGGGATCGCATGGCCGAGGGGCACCCCGGCCATCAGCGCGGCGGCCAGCAGGTCGGCGACCAGCGGGGCGGAGCGGATGAGGTCCAGGCGCTCCCGGCGCACGCGTGCGGGCTCGAGGCGGGAGATCAGCACCGGCAGGACGACGGCCACGACCAGCCCCAGGGCGCCCCCGACGACTCCCCCGAGCAGCAGCCAGACCACCCCGCCGGCCAGGGCGCTGACGGCACGGGTCGCCAGCGGGCTCGCGCCGTGCCCCGGCGACGATCCCCACCCCGGGGGCCGCCCCACCCCGGCGACGGGCTCGGCAGCCCGCGCCGATGGGTGGACCCGCGGACCGAGCGCGACCTGTCCCGGCGACCTGCCCGACGCACCACCACCCGGCTCGCGCCGCATGCCCGGGCGCTCACGGGCTCTCGACCTGCCCCCGGGGAGCAGTCCCACGCCGACCGCGAGGGCGGCCAGCACCGCCGCCACCACCAGTGGCGTACTCACAGCGTGTCCCGGACGGTCGCCACCATGTGCCGCAGCCAGAGCATCCCGAGCACCTGGAGCGCAAGGCCGGTCAGGAGGACTGCTCGACCCACCCAGCTTCCCGTCAGCCACGCCCACGGCTGCGCGCCGATCCACTGCCCGATGAGCAGGCCCAGCAGCGGCAGCCCGGCCAGCAGCCGCGCCGATGCGCGCACCGCGGCCACCTCAGCCGCCAGCTGGGCCTGCGTCTCTGCGCCATCACGCAGGCTCTCGGCCAGGCGGGACACAGCCACGGACAGTCCCGCACCCGACCGCCCGGAGACCTCCCAGCACGCGGCCAGCCCGCGCAGGGCCCGAGCGCCCGGGATCCGGGCGTCCGCACGCAGGGCATCGGCCACATCCCCGCCGGTGCGGATCGCTGCCAGGGCCCTGGGGCAGGGACTCGGGGACCAGCCCTGCTGCGGCCGACTCCAGCGCCCGATCGCTCGGCTGGCCCGCGGCGAGCTCGGCGGCCAGTGAGTCGAGCAGCTCCGGGATCGGCGGCGCAGGTGCCGGGCGCAGTCGGCCCAGGAGACCCCCGACCCGCTCCCGGGCGCGGCGCAGAGTGTGCCGCCCCGGAGCCGGAGGGGCGGGTCCGAGCAGGAGCGCTGCACCTGCCGCTGCCAGGGCCGCGCAGAGGACCAGGACCTCCCGGCTCACAGGTGGTCCCCGAGACGCTCGGCCAGCGCGGCGTACCCGCCGGCCGGACCCAGGGCGCCCCCGCGGCGCACGAGGGCTGGCTGGACCTCGGTCCGGTCGACGCCCCGGGCCACCACCCCCATTTCGGCCACCACCCTGGTGCCGTCCGGTTGACGGGCCAGGTGCACCACGACCTCGAGCCCGGCGCCGACCTGCGCGTGCACCCCGGCCAGGGTCATCCCCGCGGCCAGGGCCAGGGCGGCCAGGCGGTCGGGCACGGCTGCCGCGCTGTTGGCATGGACGGTGCCGCATCCGCCCTCATGGCCGGTGTTCATGGCCGCGAGGAGGTCGACCACCTCGGCCCCCCGGACCTCCCCGACCACCAGGCGGTCCGGGCGCATCCGCAGGGCCTGGCGGACGAGGGTCCGCAGCGGGATCTCGCCCTGGCCCTCCAGGTTGGCCGGGCGGGCCTCGAGGCTGACCACGTGCGGATGCTCCGGATCGAGCTCACAGGTGTCCTCGACGACCACGATCCGCTCGTGGTCGGGGACGGCTCCCAGGAGGGCGCCCAGCACGGAGGTCTTGCCGCTGCCGGTGCCCCCGCTGACCAGGAACGCCGCCCGGGACCGGACCAGCGCCCCGAGCCAGGCCGCCCCTTGCGCATCGATGGACCCGGCGGTCACCAGGTCGGCCACGGTGAACCGGCGACGGCTCGGGATCCGCAGCGAGATCGTGGTGCCCCGGACCGACAGCGGCGGGATCACCGCATGCAGGCGCTGCCCGCCGGGCAGGCGCGCATCGACGTACGGGGTCGCGTCGTCGAGGCGGCGCCCCGCCCGCGAGGCCAGCCGGACAGCCAGCTGCCGGACGGCCGCCTCGTCTGCGAACGCGACCGGGGCCCGCACAAGTCCAGCCCCTCGATCAAGCCACACCTCATCGGGTGCGTTCACGAGGACGTCGGTGACCTCCGGGTCGCGCAGGAGGGGGTCCAGCGCCCCCAACCCGCCGAGCTCGTCGCCCAGGGCCTGGGTCAGCCGGTCGAGCCCCGGGCGGTCCAGGACGAGCCCCGACTCGCGCACCGCAGCCACGATGGCCACCGGGTCGGCCGGGTGGCGGTCGTGGGCCAGGCGGGAGCGCACGGCGTCGACCAGGACGGGATCCAGGGGGCTCACCCGAGGTGCCCCCAGACCTGCTCGCCGAGCGCGCGAAGCGCCCGGCCGGTCCGGCCGGACAGGAGGTCCCCGCAGTCGGCGAGCTCGGCGGCGCGGCGCAGCCGTGGGACCTCGAGGGCGATGGGGACGCCCAGCTGCTCGGCCACCTCGTCGGCGGGCAGCCACCCGGTGGGCCGCAGCAGGACCACGACCTGCTGCGCACCGGTGGCCGCCAGGGCACGCCGCCCGGCGACGACACCGGCCAGGGTGGCGGGAAGGACCAGGGCCAGGGCGTCACCGGGGCCCGCGAGGCCCACGGGCGCGCCTCGCCCGGCATCCATGACCGTGCGGGTGAACTCCGCACGCCCGACACCCAGGACACCGCCCACCGGCCCGGACCCGGGGAACCCGGGACCGCCCGCGGTGACCGGTCCGCGCCCGGCCTGGGACCCGGTGACCACCCAGACCCCACCCACTTCGGGCAGGGCCGAGCGCAACGACCCCGGATCCAGGGGCTCCGACGTGTCCGGGATCTCCGGCCACCGCACCCCCGCACCCTCCGGGATGCCCAGCGGCAGGTCCAGGCCCGGGGAGTCGGGATCGGCATCCACCAGCAGGCAGTCGGCGCCCGCGCCCACGGCGCAGGCGATCGCGACGGTGGTGGCACCGACCCCGCCGACCGCTCCCACGACCGCCAGCACCGACGACCCGCTCTCCGGGGCCAGCTGCGACACGAGCCAGGGCGCACCGAGTGGCAGCTCCACCACGTG
This sequence comes from uncultured Actinomycetes bacterium, assembly GCA_963729885.1. GTDB lineage: Bacteria > Actinomycetota > Actinomycetes > S36-B12 > CAIYMF01 > Prado023. Next base: position 91,177 of record CAVSQK010000019.1, on the reverse strand, counting down.
GTCGCACCCGAGACCCGCGGCGCCCGCGCGCGCCCACCCGACCTCGCCCGGGCGGCAGATGACGACCACGGGCGTGCCGGGCCCACCCACCCGCACGTCACGACCCCGGAGCGCGCCCTCGGGACCCACCGGGCCCGCGGCTCCCAGCACCTCGGCATCCACGAGCACCAGGTCGGCCTGCACCGCCGGCGCGTGCCCGCCGGCCACCGACATCAGATCGGCGGGACCCAGGGACACCAGCGAGGCCCCCGCCCGAGCCGCCAGTGCCGCCACCTCCACCGCAAGGTCGGCACGTTGCCCGACCAGGCCGATCTGCACCCCCATCGCGCACCCCCGGGGACCACCCTGCCCTGCCGGGGCCGCCCGGCCAAGGCTCGCGAGCCGGGCCTGTGGACAGCCCCCTACGCCGCGCGGCCCCGGGCCTCGTGCCCCGGAGGTCACGCCCAGGCCGACGCACGGGATTCCCCCAGCAGACCTCCCCCGGACAAGGGACGGCCCCCGCCGGGGGGTGCGGGGGCCGTCAGAGCGTCAGCTCGGGGGGGAGGAGCCGACGGTTCGGTCGATCAGGACCGGACAGGAAAAGCATGGGGGTTGCCCCGGCGGAATGCAACAGGCAGAGGACCTCCAGCGGGGCCGTCATCGACCGGGCGCCCGGATCCCCGCACCCATTCCGCCCAGAGCGCACATAACGCCGCGGCATTCATCTGGCCGCGGACTCCGGGAGCCGGTCGCGCCGCCGCTGCCGGCTCGGTCGTGGGCTCAGTTGCCCTCGAGCCACGTCGCCGGCTGGGCGGCGCCGAACTCCACCGCGGCCGCGACGAGTCGGATCATCTCGGCCACACCCTCGGGCGAGCCCTGGGCGTAGCCGCGGACGGCGCGCACGTAGGCCGGCCGCCCCACCGCCTTCAGCCCCACCTCAGGGGCACCGAGCATCCCGGGGTCGACGCCGCGCTGGGCCAGCAGCAGGCGCGGCAGGGCACGGGCCACGAGTCCCGACCCCCAGGCGAAGGGCCGCATCGCCGCGATCTCCGCATGCGCCACCGCCGCGACGAGGACGCCCGGGGCGGTCGAGTCCACCAGCACCTGGCCCAGGTCGGACAGCCGCTCGGCGACCTCCGCCGGACCCGTCACGGCCCCCAGGCGCAACGGGTCGTCGACGACGTCGCCCGACCGCGGCCGGCCGAGCTCGGCCTCGGTCACGAACCCGCTGGCGACGATCGCGTGCATCCGGGCCAGGGCCTGCGCCGGAGCGGTGCCGACGATCCCGACGAGCCGGGGCAGCTCGGCCTGCAGGGCGACCACGCCGGACAGGAGGCGACCGATCGGCGAGCTGTCGAGGGCGGCCCCGCTGCGCAGCTCCGGCAGGCCGGCCTCGGCGCCGTCGAACCACGCATTGGCCCAGGCCCCGCGCAGTGCCGACTCGGCGGTCACCTCAGGCAGGGAACGACCGACGGCGCGGTCCCAGAGCAGGGCGTCCACCGACGCCCGGGCGGACTCCACCGCCTCGGCGACCCCGGGAAGGTCCAGCAGCCCGAGCAGCGGATCGTCCACGCCTAGTCCGACTCGGCTGCGGCCAGCCCCTGGCCGATCAGGCCCATCACGGTGGGGTCGGCCAGGGTGGTGACATCCCCCAGGGTGCGGTGCTCGGCCACGTCGCGCAGCAGGCGGCGCATGATCTTGCCCGAGCGGGTCTTGGGCAGCTCGGCGACGATCAGGACCTGGCGCGGCTTGGCGATCGGGCCGATCTCGTGGGCGACGTGCGCGCGCAGGTCGGCCACCACGTCGTCCCCGGCCTCGACCCCGGCGCGCAGGATGACGAAGGCCACGATGCCCTGGCCGGTGGTCTCATCCGTGGCGCCCACGACAGCGGCCTCGGCGACCTTGGGGTGGGACACCAGCGCGGACTCGACCTCGGTCGTGGAGATGCGGTGTCCCGAGACGTTCATGACGTCGTCGACACGGCCGAGCAGCCACACCGCGCCGTCCTCGTCGAGCTTGGCCCCGTCCCCGGCGAAGTAGAACTGCGGCCAGCGCGACCAGTAGGTGTCGACGTACCTCTGGTTGTCGCCCCAGATCCCGCGCAGCATGCCCGGCCAGGGCTCGGTGAGCACCAGGTACCCACCGCCCCCGGGACCGACGGGGTGCCCCTCGTCGTCGACGACCGCCGCGCCGATGCCCGGCAGCGGACCCATCGCGGACCCCGGCTTGCAGGTCGTGACCCCGGGCAGGGGGCTGATCATGATGCCGCCGGTCTCGGTCTGCCACCACGTGTCCACGATGGGACACCTGTCCCCGCCGATGACCCGGCGGTACCACATCCACGCCTCCGGGTTGATCGGCTCACCGACCGAGCCCAGCAGCCGCAGGCTGGACAGGTCGTGCCCAGCGGGGATGGCATCCCCCCACTTCATGAACGTGCGGATCGCCGTCGGCGCGGTGTAGAGGATCGTCACGCCGTACTTGGCCACGATCTCCCACCACCGGCCACGGTGCGGGGTGTCCGGGGTGCCCTCGTAGATGACCTGGGTCGCGCCGTTGGCCAGGGGGCCGTAGACGATGTACGAGTGCCCGGTGACCCACCCCACGTCCGCGGTGCACCAGTACACGTCGGTGTCGGCCTTGAGGTCGAAGACGTTGTGGTGCGTGTAGGCGGCCTGGGTCAGGTAGCCCCCGGTCGTGTGCAGGATCCCCTTCGGCTTCCCGGTGGTCCCCGAGGTGTAGAGGATGAACAGGGGGTGCTCGGCGTCGAAGGCCTGCGCCTCGTGTGTGGCCGACTGGCGCTCCACGAGGTCGTGCCACCAGTGGTCGCGGCCCTCGACCCACTCCACGTCGCCACCCGTGCGGCGGACCACGAGGACGTTGCGCACGCTGGGGGTGCTCTCCACCGCCTCGTCCACGGCCGGCTTGAGCGGCGAGGGCGCGCCCCGCCGGTGGCCGCCGTCGGAGGTGATCACCAGGACGGCCTGGGCATCGTCGATGCGCGAGCGCAGCGCCTCGGCGGAGAACCCGCCGAACACGACGGAGTGCACGGCGCCGATCCGGGCGCAGGCGAGCATCGAGATGACGGCCTCCGGGATCATCGGCAGGTAGATCGCCACGCGGTCACCGGCGGACACCCCGAGCTCGGTCAGCGCGTTGGCCGCCCGGGCGACCTCCACCGCGAGCTCGGCATAGGTCACTGTCCGGGTGTCACCGGGCTCACCCTCGAAGTGGATCGCGACCCGGTCACCGAGGCCTGCGGCGACATGGCGGTCCACGCAGTTCTCCGCGACGTTCAGCCGCCCCCCGACGAACCACTTCGCGAACGGCGCATCCGACCAGTCCAGGGCCGTGTCCCAGTCCTGGGCCCAGTCCAGCCGCCGGGCCTGCTGCTCCCAGTGCGCGATCCGGTCGGCGGCCGCCTGCTCGACCAGGGCAGGGGTCGCGTTCGCGGACGCGGCGAAGGCCGTGTCCGGCGGGAAGGTGCGGTCCTCGTGCAGCAGGTTCTCCAGCGCCTCGTTGCTCACGCTCAGCCTCCTCGGGGCGGTCGGGACCGCAAGGCTACCGGGCGCCGCACCCCCGCTGCAGCGGACCTGCGCGGGCGCCGCCGCACAGCCCCGAGGCCGACCGGTCAGGGGCTGACGGGCCCATCCAGCGCGGGCAGAGCCACTGCCCGGGACCCCGCCCATCTGACATGCTGGTCGCCCTATGGGTGAGCAGCTGTTCGACCGTCCGTCGCTGAGCGAGCGGAGCTGGCTGCTGCGCGTCCTGCGCCTGGAGACCGTCGGCGGGATCCTCATGCTCGGCGCCGCCGCCATCGCCCTGGTGTGGGCCAACTCCCCGTGGGTCGACTCCTACCAGGCGCTGATCAGCACGCAGATCGGACCCGAGGCGCTGCACCTGCACCTCCCGCTGAGCGTCTGGGCCGCGGACTTCCTGCTCGCGTTCTTCTTCTTCCTCGCCGGGCTCGAGCTCAAGCACGAGGTGCAGGTCGGGACCCTGAGCAGGCCGTCCCAGGCCGCCGTCCCGGTGGTCGCCGCCATCGGCGGGATGGTCGTCCCGGCCCTGATCTACCTGGCCTTCACCGGGGGGCTGCCCATCGAGCGCACCGGGTGGGGCATCCCGATGGCCACGGACATCGCCTTCGCCCTGGCGGTCCTGGCCATCATGGGCCGGGGACTGCCCCTGGCGCTGCGGGCGTTCCTGCTGACCCTGGCCGTCGTGGACGACCTGGGCGCCATCACGGTGATCGCGATCTTCTACTCCGACAAGTTCCAGCTGGGCTACCTCCTGACCTCCGTGGCGCTGGTCGCGCTGTGGTGGTTCCTGCAGCGCCGGCGCCTCCAGGGCAGGCGGGCGGCGCTGGCGGTCTACCTGCCCCTGGCGATGCTGATCTGGTACACCACCCACGAGTCGGGGATCCACGCGACGGTGGCCGGCGTGGCCATGGGACTGGCCACGCGGGTGTCCCATGACCCGGGCGAGACCGAGTCCCCCGGCGACCGGGCCGAGCACGCGCTGCGCCCGTTCGTGGCCGGGTTCGCCGTCCCCCTCTTCGCGTTCACCAGCGCCGGCGTGACCGTGCGCGACGTCGGCAGCTCCGGCGCCCCGGTCGAGTCGTTCGGGGAGACGTTGAGCTCACCGGTGGCCCTCGGCGTCCTCGTCGGGCTGCTGGTCGGCAAGCCGATCGGCGTGATCGGCGGCGCCTGGCTGATGGCCCGCTTCACCCGGGCCTCGCTCAACCCCGCCCTGCGCTGGGCCGACGTGGCCGCCGTGGGGGTCCTGGCCGGAATCGGGTTCACGGTCAGCCTGCTGATCGCCGAGCTCGCCTTCGAGGAGCACCCCCAGCTCCTGACCGACGCCAAGGTCGGGATCCTCGGCGCGACCTTCGGGGCGGCGCTGCTCTCCGCCCTGGTCCTGGTCGGTCGCAAGCGCGCCCTGGACCAGATCGTGGCCGAGGAGGACGCCGACTCCGACGCCGACGGGATCCCCGACATCTACCAGCACGGGACGTAGTCCCGACCCCCGGCGATCCCGCCGGCCACGCAGGCAGGGGCGCCCGCGCGATAGCCTTGCCGCGACTTCCTCGAAAGGACCGCGGATGGACAGCAACGCCGACACCAGCGTGAGCACCCTGGTGAACTCCGCCATCACCGACGCCCAGACCCTGGTCCGCCAGCAGATCGAGCTGGCCAAGGCCGAGGTGACGCAGAGCGCCAAGCAGGCGGCGGGGGCCTCCGGGCTGCTCATCGGGGCCGCCGTGCTCGGGTTCCTCGCCTTCGTGTTCGCGCTCGTCGCCGGCGCCTACGGGATCGTCGCTGCCGGGCTGCCGGTGTGGGCCGGGTTCCTCATCGTGGGCGGCATCCTGCTCCTGGTCGCGATCATCCTCGGGCTGGTGGGCAAGTCGCGCACCAAGCACATCACGCCCCCCCAGCGGGCCATCAGCGCGGCGGAGAAGACCAAGGTCTCCCTGTCCGGGATCACCTCCTCGACCACGCCCGGCTCCGCCCTGACCCCCGCCACGGACAGCGCTGTCACCCTCCCCGCACCGTGACCCTGCTCGACCCCGAGGAGGTCGTCCGGGTCGAGGGACCCTGGACGCACCGCGACGTGCCGGCCAACGGCTCACGGTTCCACGTCGCCGAGATGGGCGAGGGTCCCCTGGTCCTGCTGCTGCACGGCTTCCCCACGTTCTGGTGGACGTGGCGCCACGCCCTGCCCCGGCTCGCCGAGGCCGGCTACCAGGCGGCGGCGATGGACCTGCGCGGGTACGCCGGCTCCGACCACCCCCCGCGCGGCTACGACCCGTTCACCCTGTCGGCCGACGTCAGCGGCGTGATCCGCTCCCTGGGGTCGCGCGACGCCGTCGTGGTGGGACACGGGTGGGGCGGGTTCCTCGCCTGGACGGCCGCCGTCACCCACCCGGAGGCGATCCGGGCGATCGTGCCGGTCTCGATGCCGCACCCGCGCCGGCTCCGGGCGGCCCTACTGGGTGACGCCGCGCAGCGCAGCGCCTCGGCCTACGCCTTCGGCTTCCAGGTGCCGGCGTCCCCCGAGCGCGACCTGCTCGAGGACAGCGCCGCCGAGGTCGGACGGCTGCTGCACGCCTGGTCGGCGACGCCTACGTGGCCAGACACCCACACCGCGGCGACCTACCGTGCGGCCATGCTGCTGCTCAACAGCGCCCACTGCGCCCTGGAGTACCACAGATGGGCGCTGCGCTCGGTGCCGCGGCCGGACGGCATCCGGTACGCCAAGCGGATGAAGGCCCCCATCACCTGCCCCGTGCTGCACGTCCAGGGGGCGGCGGACCCGACCGTGCTCCCGAGCAGCGCCCGCGGATCGGGGCAGTACGTCACGGGGCGCTACGAGTACGCCGAGATGGACTCCGTCGGGCACTTCCCGCACGAGGAGCGCCCGGGGGAGTTCACCGACATCCTGCTGGACTGGCTGGCCACCGTCTGAGCCGAGGGCCTCAGCCGCTACTGCGCCCGGCAGGCGCCCGAGGAGACCTCGTCGGTCGCCGTGCGGGTCGACTCGATCGCCGACCGGACCTCGGCCTGCGTCAGGGCGAAGCCGGTCTCGTCGTCGTCCTGGGCGTTGGCGAACACGAGCCCGAGCACCGACCCCTCGAGGTCCAGCAGGGCGCCGCCGGAGTTGCCGGGGCGCACGAGACCGCGGAACACGTGCACCTCGCGGCTGCCCGACCCCTGGTCGTCGGCGACCACGATCTGCCCGCGCACCCTGGCCTCCCCAAGGGTCAACGGCCCCCCACCCGGGTACCCGGCCACGACCGCGTCCGTCCCGCGCGGAGCCTCGGCGACCCACCGCGGAGCCTTGGACTCCAGGCCGGGCACGTGCAGGATCGCGATGTCGTTCGCCGGGTCGAAGAGGACCAGGCGTGCCCCGCGCGTCGCGCCGTCGTTCGCCGACCCGACGGTGATGCGACCCGCACCGGCCACCACATGCGCGTTCGTGGCCACCCGTCCGGGGCTGACCACGACCCCGGAACCCAGGGACGAGGACCCGCAGCGGGTCGAGGTGGTCGAGACCTGGACCACCGACTCGCGGGCCACGCGCGCGGCTGCCTTCGAGATGTCGACGTTGGCCGGGTCCTCGACCGGCGGCAGGGTGGCCGGGTTGAACGGCAGGCTGGGCACGTCGATCGTGGCCAGCAGCTCGCGGGCGTCGTCCAGCAGCGCCCCTCCCGGTCCTGCCAGCACCTGGTCGAGCAGCGGGAACGCGCGCGAGGCCCGGACCTGCTCGGAGGTGGGACCCAGCGAGCTGGACGCGGCCACGGAGAGCACCATCCACGCGCACATCAGGAACGCCAGGACGCTGACCACCATGCCGGAGGCGCTGTCGACCACCCGGACCGGGCGGAAGTCCACGGCATCGCGCACGGTCCGCCCCGCGAATCCGAGGATCGACTGGCCGATGACCCCGAGCACGAACATCCCGACCAGCGTGGCCACAGCCTGCAGGAACGTGGGCCACTGCCGGTCGGCGATCAGGTGGGGCACCAGCCACGCCCCGCACAGCGCCCCCCCGATGAAGCCGGCGAAGGACGCCGCCGTGGTGATGACCCCCGAGCGCCATCCGGCGATCGCGACCACCAGCAGGCCCACGAGCAGGGCGACGTCGACCCAGTTCGCGCTCACCAGGAGATCCCGACCTCACGCTCCGTCGGCCACGGCCGGGACCAGCCCGCGAGGTCGAGCAACCGGTCGAGGAGTCCCGCCGTGAACCCCCACACGAGCATGTCCGCGACCTGGAAGCCGGGACCCCGGTAGCCCGAGGGGTGCACGACCGTCACGCGGTTGGCCGGGTCGACCAGCGTCGCGAGGGGGATCCGCTCGGCGCGGGCGACCTCCCGGGGGTCGGCGGCCCACACCGGGGCAGGCACGGTCCAGTAGCCGATCACGGGGGTCACGGTGTACCCGCTGGGCGGGAGCCACAGGTCGGGCAGGACCCGGGCCACCGTCACCCCGGCCGGCTCCAGCCCGGTCTCCTCCTGGGCCTCGCGCAGGGCAGCCGCGACCGGGCCGTCGTCGTCGGGGTCGACGCCGCCGCCGGGGAAGGCCGGCTGGCCCGCGTGGGAGCGCATGTCCGGCGCCCGCTCGATGAGCAGGACGTCGGGGCCGTGCGGGCCCTCGCCGAACAGGATGAGCACCGCCGAGTACCGGGTGTCGGAGTCCGGCGGCGGGGTGAAGCGCGACAGCTCATGCCCGGCGACGCCGTCGATCGCCCCCAGGAAGTCCGCGAACCACTCGGGGAAGTCCCCCTGGCGGTCCCGATCCGGCCCCGGACCCAGGAGCGACCCGTTGTCCCCGCTGCTCATGGGCCGGCCTTGACGAGCCGGGCGGCCTTCACGGGGTCGGTCTGCCCTGCACCGAAGCTGGGGCACAGCTGCGCGAGCGGGCAGGCGCCGCACGCGGGGGTCCGGGCATGGCAGGTCCGCCGGCCGTGCCAGATCATCCGGTGCGACAGCACGGTCCACTCGGACTTCGGGAACAGCGACCCGACCTCGGCCTCGACCTTCTCCGGGTCCTCCGCCGTGGTCCACCCGAAGCGCCGGGAGAGCCGCCCGAAGTGCGTGTCCACGGTGATCCCGGGGACGCCGAACGCGTTGCCGAGCACCACGTTGGCCGTCTTGCGCCCCACGCCGGGCAGGGTCACGAGGTCCTTCAGGCGGCCGGGCACCTCCCCGTCGTACACCTCGACCACCCGCGCGGCCATCCCCTGCAGCGAGGCGGCCTTGGCCCGGAAGAAGCCGGTGGACTCGATCATGGACTCCAGCTCGGCGCGGTCCGCGCCCGCCAGGTCGGCGGGGGTGGGGTAGGCCGCGAAGACATGTGGGGTCACCATGTTGACCCGCACGTCGGTGCACTGGGCGGACAGGATCGTGGCGACGAGCAGCTGGTAGGGCGTCGCGAAGTCCAGCTCGCAGTGCGCGTCGGGGTAGGTCTCGCCCAGGATCCGGCCCATCCGGCGGGCACGGCGCACCAGTGCCGTGCGCGTCGCCGGGGGTGCGGAGGTGGGCATGTGGATAGCCTAGGGCCGATCCGTGCGACGCGAGCCTGCTGGGAGATCCATGGCAACCAAGCCCCCGCCGACCCCACCCGAGGTGGATCCGGCCTACTCCGGGCTGACCCTCGACGACCTGCGCGACCTGCGTCGCGAGCTCGGCGACGAGGAGGCCCGGGTGTCCTACTGGCGGCGGATCATCCAGGCGCGCATCGACCTGCTGACCCGGGGCAGCTCCGACGGGGACATCGTCGAGCGGCTCACCACCGTGCTGGCCGAGAGCGGCGCCGTGCATCGCCGGCTGGCCAACCTGTCGGTCAAGCCGGCCGGGGACATCGAGGCCCTCCCGGACCTGCACGCCCTGTGGACGCGCGTCGTGGACCCCCGGGACACCCAGGCGGTGGCCGGGTTCGTCGAGGAGCTGCGCGCGGTGGAGACCGACATCTCCGCGCTGCGCCGGGAGATCCACCAGCGCCTGGACGAGGCCACGGGCCAGCTGATCGCCCGCTACCGGCAGGATCCGACCCTCGCGCTCACCGCGCTGCCCGACATCGGCCTGCGCTAGCGCACTACTGTGGGAATCCTGCGGGGGCAAGTACCGCACGCCCATGGGAGGAGTGACCCGTGCAGGACCGGCTGCGCTCCGCGCCACTGTTCACCGCCCTCGACGACGATGCCGCTGCCGCGATGCGGGCGTCGATGGTCGAGGTCCGCCTGACCAAGGGCGACGTCCTGTTCACCGAGGGCGAGACCGGGGACAAGCTCTTCCTCATCGAGTCCGGCAAGATCAAGCTCGGGCACACCGCCTCCGACGGGCGCGAGTCCCTCATCGCGGTCCTCGGGGCCGGGGAGATGCTCGGCGAGCTGTCCCTGTTCGATCCCGGTCCGCGCACGGCCACGGCCGTCGCGGTGACCAAGGCCAAGGTCCTGTCCATGGGGCACGAGGCGCTCCTGCCCTGGTTGGTGGGGCGCCCGGACATGGCCGTGGCGCTGCTGGCCTCCCTGGCCCGACGCCTGCGGCGGACGAACGAGGCCATGGCCGACCTCGTGTTCTCCGACGTCCCGGGCCGGGTGGCCAAGGCCCTGCTCGAGCTGGGCACCAAGTTCGGCGAGGACACCCCCGAGGGCCTGCTCGTCAGCCACGACCTGACCCAGGAGGAGCTCGCCCAGCTCGTGGGGGCCTCCCGGGAGACGGTGAACAAGGCCCTGGCGGACTTCTCCCAGCGGGGCTGGATCCACATCGAGCAGCGCCAGGTGACCCTCCTGGACGTCCCCAGGCTGGAGCAGCGGGCCCGCTGAGAACTCCCGGGCGACGGTTGCGGCACGGGCCGCTACATTGACCCCATGTCCGAACGCACCCGGTGGGAGTACGCCACCGCACCCCTGCTCATCCACGCCACCCAGCAGATCCTCAACAACTGGGGGACGGACGGCTGGGAGCTCGTCCAGGTCGTCCCCGGCCCGAACCCCGAGCAGCTCGTGGCCTACTTCAAGCGCCCCCTGGCCTGACATGGGAGCCGTCGAGGAGCGCCTGGCCGCGCTGGGTCACACCGTCCCGGACGTGGCCCCCCCGGTCGCCGTCTACGTGCCCGCGGTCCAGACGGGCAACCTCGTGCACACCTCCGGCCAGCTGCCCGCTGGTCGCCGGCGTCCTGATGGGCACCGGGAAGGTCGGCGCCGAGGTCACCCCCGAGCAGGCCGCGGCCATGGCCGCGCAGTGCGCCCTGAACGCGATCGCCGCGATCCGGGCCCTGATCGGCGACCTCGAGCGTGTGGTGCGCGTGGTGAAGGTGGTCGGATTCGTGGCCAGCGACCCGGGCTTCAGCGGCCAACCGGGCGTGATCAACGGCGCCAGCGAGCTCCTCGGCGCCGCCTTCGGCGAGGCCGGCGTCCACGCCCGCTCGGCCGTCGGGGTCGCAGTCCTGCCCCTCGACGCGCCCGTCGAGGTCGAGGTCCTGGTGGAGATCGACTGAATGGTCCTCGAGATGCCGCCCGAGCTGGTGCAGCGGGCCAGGATGCTGGCCCAGGGCGGCCCGTGGGATCCGCCGGAGGCGGTGGATGCCACCACCATCGTCCTGCTGCGCGACGGGGTCGCCGGCCTCGAGGCCCTGCTCATGCGCCGCCCGGACTCCATGGCCTTCGCCCCGGGCATGCACGTGTTCCCCGGGGGGCGGGTCGACCTCGACCAGGACTCCCAGCCCACCGTCCAGGGCACGGTGCGCACCGGCGCCTGGACGGATCCCGCCCTGGCGCGCGCCCTGGTCGTCGCCGGGGTCCGCGAGACGTTCGAGGAGGCCGGCGTCCTGCTCGCCGTCGACCGGTCCGGCCGGCCGGCAGCCCCCGACGGGAGCTGGGCCCGCGACCGGCAGGCCTCTGAGACGGCCGGCGGGTTCCCGTCCGTGCTGCGGCGGCGCAAGCTGCACATCCAGGCCGACCTGCTGGTCCCCATCGCCCACTGGATCACCCCCGAGGTCGAGACCCGCCGGTTCGACACCCGCTTCCTGGCTGCCGCCCTGCCCTCCGGCCAGGACGTCGACGCGCACATCACCGAGACCGACTCCGCCCACTGGGTCGCTCCCGCCGATGCCCTGGCCGAGTACCGCCGGGGAGCACTGGCCATGCTGCCGCCCACGGTCGCGGTCCTGGCCGACCTCGCCGGGCAGCGCTCCGTGGGGGATGCGCTGAACTGGGCACGCACCCGCGAGGTGGTGCCCCTGATGCCGCGCGCCCAGGTGGTCGGCGACGACCTGTCCTGGGTCCTGGTCCACGCCTACACCGGTGAGGTGCTCTCCGCCGCCGACCAGCCGTCCGGGTCAGAGGAGCGGGGGATCCGCTGATGCGCCCCCTGGGATCCTCGGGACCCTGGGAGGCCGGGCGGATCACCCCTCGCGCCACCGCGGTCCTGGCCCCCAACGCCAGCTGGATGACCCTGGACGGGACCAACTCGTGGCTCCTGGCCGAGCCCGGCTCCCGCGTCGCGGTCCTGGTCGACCCCGGTCCGGACGACCCGGGACACCTCGCCGCCCTGGTGAACGCCGCCGAGCAGCTCGGCACCCGGATCGGGCAGATCCTGCTGACCCACGGACATGCCGATCACAGCGCGGGCGCCCGCGAGCCTGCATGACCTGACCCGCGCACCGGTCCGGGCCCTGGACCCCGCCCACCGGCTCGGCGGCGAGGGGCTGGGCGACGGCGAGGTCGTGGCCGTCGGGGGCCTGGAGCTGTCCGTGGTCGCGACGCCCGGGCACACCACCGACTCGCTGACCTTCCTCCTGCCCGCCGACGGCGCCCTGCTCACCGGGGACACGGTCCTGGGACGCGGCAGCGCTGTCATAGCCCACCCCGATGGACACCTGGGCGCCTACCTGAGCTCCCTGCAGCGGTTGGCCGAGCTTGCGGGGAGCACCGGGGCAGGGTGGGTCCTCCCCGGACACGGGCCGGCCTGCCCGGACCCCGCAGGCCTCCTGGCCGACTACGTCGAGCACCGGCAGGAGCGCCTGGGGCTCGTGTCCGCCGCGATGGCGGCCGGCACGACGGATCCCGAGGCCCTGCTGGCGATCGTGTACCCGGAGGTCCCCGAGGCGCTGCTCTGGGCCGCCCGGCTGTCCCTGGCCGCCCAGGTCGAGTACCTCACCGACCGGGCGCCCAGGCTCATGGCCCCCTAGTCTTCGAGGGTGAGCTCCGCCCGGCTGTTCCCCGACGTGCGCCTGCACATCGTGTCGGGCAAGGGCGGGGCGGGCAAGACCACGGTGGCCGCCGCCCTGGCGCTGGCGCTGGCCGCCGAGGGTCGGCGCACCCTGCTGATGGAGGTCGAGGGCCGGCAGGGGATCGCCCAGCTCTTCGACTCCGCCCCGCTGCCCTACGAGGAGCGCCGCGTGGCCCGGGCTCCGGACGGCGGGGAGGTGCGGGCGCTCGCAGTCGACCCCGAGGCGGCGCTCCTGGAGTACCTCGAGATGTTCTACAACCTGCGCCGCGCCGGTTCCGCCCTGGCGCGCCTCGGGGCCATCGACTTCGCCACGACCATCGCCCCCGGCGTGCGCGACGTCCTGCTCACCGGCAAGGCCATCGAGGCGGTGAAGCGGACCAGGGACGGGCGGCCGGTGTTCGACGCCGTCGTGATGGACGCCCCGCCCACCGGGCGGATCACCCGGTTCCTCAACGTCAACTCGGAGGTCGCCGGGATCGCGCGGATGGGCCCGATCCACAGCCAGGCGAAGTCGGTGATGGCCGTGATGGCCTCCCCCCGGACCGCCGTGCACCTGGTGACGCTGCTGGAGGAGATGCCCGTCCAGGAGACGATCGACGGGGTGGGTCACCTGCACGAGGAGGGCCTGCCGGTCGGTGCGATCATCGTCAACTCCGACCGCCCCCCCGTCCTGACCGCGGCCCGGCGGGCCGAGGCCCTCAGCGGCGGGCTGGACCGCGCCGCGCTGGCCGGGGCGGTGCGCGCTGCGGACGTGATCACCGCGCGGGACCCGCACACCGTCGACGAGGTGGTCGAGGGCCTGGTCGACGAGGCCCACGACCACGCGGAGCGGGTGGCCGTGGCCGAGCAGGAGCGTGCCCGGCTGGCCCAGCTGGACCTCCCCCGGCTGTCCCTGCCGCACATCCCCACCGGGATCGACCTCGGCGCCCTCTACGAGCTGGCCGACCGCCTGCGCGCCGGTGGCCTGGGATCGGAGCCGCGCCCATGAGCCCGGCCCTGTGGGAGTCGGCTGCCACCCTGGACATCGACGGGCTGCTCACCGACCCCGCCACCCACATCATCGTCTGCTGCGGATCCGGCGGCGTGGGCAAGACGACGACGGCCGCCGCACTCGGCGTGCGCGCCGCGGAGGCCGGTCGACGCACCGTGGTGCTCACGATCGACCCCGCCCGGCGTCTGGCCCAGTCCCTGGGGCTCTCCGAGCTGGACAACACCCCGGCACCCATCCCCGGGATCGACCTGACCGCGGGCGGATCCCTGGACGCGATGATGCTGGACATGAAGCGGACCTTCGACGAGGTCGTCATCGCCCACAGCGACCCCGCGCGGGCCCAGGCCATCCTGGACAACCCCTTCTACCAGGCCCTGTCGAGCTCGTTCGCCGGCACGCAGGAGTACATGGCGATGGAGAAGCTGGGGCAGCTGCACCGGGAGTCCCAGGCCGAGGGCCGCTGGAACCTGATCATCGTGGACACGCCCCCCTCGCGCTCGGCCCTGGACTTCCTCGACGCCCCGATGCGCCTGGGGGCCTTCCTCGACGGGCGGCTGATCCGGATCCTGGCCGCGCCCGCGCGCGTCGGGGGTCGGGCCTACATGCGGCTGGTGTCGGCCAGCCTGGGGGTGTTCAGCAACGTCCTGAACAAGATCGTCGGGGCCCAGGTCCTGGCCGACCTGCAGACGTTCGTGGCCTCGGCCGACGCGCTGTTCGGTGGCTTCCGGGAGCGCGCCGAGCAGACCTACGCCCTGCTGGCCGCCCGGGGCACGGCCTTCCTCGTGATCGCCGCCCCAGAGCCCGACGCGCTGCGCGAGGCCTCGTACTTCGTCGAGCGCCTCGAGTCCGAGGCGATGCCGCTGGCCGGGCTCGTGCTCAACCGGGTCGCCCCCATCCGGCTGCCGGAGCTCAGCGCCGACCAGGCGGCCGCGGGGGCCGAGCGCCTGCGTGCCGACGACCCCGCGCAGGACTCCGCCGCGGCCCTGACCGCGTCCCTGCTCGAGCTGCACGCGGACCGCATGCGCCTGTCCGAGCGACAGCACCGGCTTGCCGACAGGTTCGTCGCCGCGAACCCGCGCGTGCCGGTGACGGCCGTCACCGCCCTGGCCCAGGACGTCCACGACCTGGAGGGGCTGCGCGAGGTGGGGGACCTGATGGCCCAGCGACGCGCGGACTCACTCGGTGGGGGCACCGGCTGACGTGACGTAAAATCGGTCCATGTCCCCACGCGCCCGTGCCCGACGCCGCACCGGCCCATGGTCGGTGACCCGGCTGATCGCGCTGGTTGCCGTCGCTGCGCTCGCCGGGATCGTCGTCGCCGGGATGGCCCTGCCGGTGATCGGTCCGGTCGGCGTGCTGGCACGTGACTCCATCTCCTCGTTCGAGGACCTCCCGCGCGACTTCCGCGAGCCCGCCCTGCCCGTGCGCACGCGCGTGTACGCCGCGGACGGCACCAAGATCGCCACCGTCTTCGAGGAGAACCGCAAGGAGGTCACCCTCGAGAAGGTCGCCCCGGTCATGCAGCAGGCCGTGGTCGCGATCGAGGACTCCCGCTTCTACGAGCACAACGGCTTCGACCCGCGCGGGTTCCTGCGCGCGGCCGTCACGAACGTCACCGCCGGGGGGGTCGCCCAGGGCGGGTCCACCCTGACGATGCAGTACGTGAAGAACGTCCTGCTCACCGCCGCCGAGGACGAGGAGGAACAGGCGGCGGCCAAGGAGGACACGATCACCCGCAAGCTGCGTGAGATCCGCTACGCGATGGCGCTGGAGAAGCGCCTGACCAAGGATGAGATCCTCGAGCGCTACCTGAACATCAGCTACTACGGCGCCCGGGCCTACGGGGTGGAGGCCGCCTCGCAGCGCTACTTCTCCAAGAGCGCCAAGGACCTCGAGCTCGTCGAGGCGGCCACCCTCGCCGGGATCGTCCAGCAGCCGTCGCGCTTCGACCCCACCCGCAATCCGCGCCAGGCGCAGAAGCGTCGCGACGTGGTGCTCAACCGGATGGCCGAGCTCGGGTACGTCACCGTCGAGGAGGCCCGCGCAGCGAAGTCCGCCGACGTCGAGGACTACCTGAACCCCAAGATCCAGTACAACGGCTGCACCACATCCTTCGCCCCGTACTTCTGTGACTACGCGGTCCGCCAGGTCCAGGAGATGCAGGCCTTCGGGTCCACGCCCGAGGAGCGCGAGGCCGCGTGGAACTCCGGGGGCTACAAGATCTACACGACCCTGGACATGAAGGCCCAGAAGGCGGCCACGAAGGCCGTGATGGAGGCCATCCCGCCCAGGGACGAGAGCCGCAAGGCCACCGCCATCGCGATGGTCACCCCGGGCACCGGTGACATCCGGGCCATGGCCCAGAACCGCGAGTGGGGGACCAGCAAGTCCGACGACAAGTGGTGGGAGACGACGTACAACTACGCGGTCGACCTCGCCGACGGCGGCACGCAGGGCATGCAGGCCGGGTCGACGTTCAAGATCTTCACGATCGTCGCGGCCCTGGAGAAGGGCATCAGCCCCTTCACGGTCATCAACTCACCACCGCGCAAGGAGTTCACCGGGTTCGTCGGGTGCAACGGCGGCCTGCTGTCAGGTGAATCCAGCGGTGGGACCGAGCCGTGGCCGGTGAACAACTCCACCTCCTCGGGCAACTTCGACATGTTCCGGGGCGCGGCCTACTCGGTCAACACGTACTTCGCCGAGCTGGAGAAGCGCGCCGGGGTCTGCGAGACGGTCGAGGCCGCCCGGAAGCTGGGCGTGAAGTACGCCGACGGCTACGACCTGAGCGAGGTGAAGCCGGGGGGCAAGACCGCCGAGGTGGCCTCCTTCACCCTCGGATCGACTGAGATCTCCCCGCTGACGTTGGCCAACGCCTACGCGACGGTGGCCGCCCACGGCGTCTACTGCAAGCCCCGGGTGATCACCAAGATCATCGACCGGGACGGCAAGGAGCTGTCGGTTCCCGCCCCGAAGTGCAACCAGGCGATCAGCCGCAACGTCGCCGACGGGGCTGCTGCGGTGCTGACCAACGTCGTCGACGGGAACATCTCCGGACGCACAGGTGCCCCCATGGCCCTGGGCCGCGACACGATCGGCAAGACCGGGACCATCGACAGCAACGCCGCTGTCTGGTTCGCCGGGTCGACGCCGGACCTCGGTGCGGCCGTGTGGGTCGGTGACCCCCGGGGTGGCTACCGGTACCCCCTGAAGAACCTGACCATCAACGGCCGCTACTACCCGAAGGTGTTCGGCTCGTCGCTACCCGGACCGACGTGGAAGAAGGCCATGCAGGGCGCCCTGGCGGACAGCCCGCCGGTCCCCATGGAGCTGCGCAACGAGTGGGGGCTCCTGCCCGCGCTCCAGACCGGCACCCCCTACCAGCGCAGCCGCTACGCGGCTCCCGAGGTCCCCTGGTGGCAGCGGACCTTCCCGGGGTTCGACGACCCCAGCCGTGGGCAGGACCAGGGCCGCGGCCAGGGACAGGACCCGAACCAGTAGGCTCCGCGGCCCTCAGGCCAGCGCGGCCCGGACCATCGCGGCCACCTGGCCGCCGTCGAATCGCCCGGCGGTCTGGGCTGTCAGCTCCTTCATGGCCCGGCCCATCGCCGGCATCCCCGTCACGCCCTCGTCAGCCAGTCGGGCCACCGCAGCATCCACCATCGCGCTGACCTCCTCGGCCGTGAGCGGCTCGGGCAGGTAGCGGGCCAGCACGTCGAGCTCGGCCAGCTCCCGTTCCGCGAGCTCCGGCCGAGAGGCATCCGCGAACGCCGTCGCTGCCTCCCGGCGCCTCTTGGCCTCCTTGGTCAGGACGCCGACCACCTCCGCGTCGCTGAGCGTCCGCGCCGACGTGCCCGAGACCTCCTCGTTGGTCACGGCTGTCAGGGCCATCCGCAGGGTGGCCGAGGTGAGCTCGTCACGGCTGCGGATGGAGTCGGTCAGGTCGGACTGGAGGGTCTCCTTCAGGGTGCTCATGGCCCCATTGTGGTGGGTGGGCAGCCCTGCTGCGCCCCCGGCCCGGCGCGCGGATGCCGGATCCGCCGGGCGCCCCTGCCAGACTTGCGGCATGCCGTCGCCCATCCGAGCCTCCCTGGGCGCCTGCGGCGTCCCTGCTGGCCCTGGGCGCCGCGACCACCGCCTACAGCCTCTGGGAGGCCCGCCAGTACACCCTGCGCACGGCTGAGGTCCGGGTCCGTCGACTCACGGCTGGGTCGGGAGGGGCCGTCCGGGCGCCGCTGCGGATCCTGCACCTGTCCGACCTGCACCTGTCCCCCCGGGACACCGACCGCAGCGCGTGGGTGCGCTCCCTCGGTGAGCTCGAGGTCGACCTGACCGTCGTCACGGGCGACTTCCACGGCGACGCCCAGGGACCCCGGCTCGCGCTGGAGGCCCTGGCGCCCCTGCTCGACCGACCGGGGCTCTTCGTCCGCGGGTCGAACGACTACTACGCCCCCTCCCCGGCCAACCCCGCCAAGTACCTGTCCGGTCCCAGCGAGCTGCGCACCAGACGCCCGAAGATCGACGTCACGCCCCTGAACGACGGGCTGACCGCAGCGGGGTGGCACGACGTGGACAACGCCACCGCCGCGCTCAGCGTCCGCGGGTGGAGCATCGACGCGCGCGGCGTGGACGACCCCCACATCGGGCGCGACCGCTACGCCGACGTCGCCGGGCCGTTCGACCCGGGCGCCGACCTGCGCCTCGGGATCGCCCATGCGCCCTACCGGCGGGTGCTCGACGCGATGGCGGCCGACGGCGCCGACCTGATCCTGGCCGGCCACACCCACGGGGGGCAGATGTGCCTGCCATGGGTGGGCGCACTGGTGACCAACTGCGACCTGCCCCGCAGCCAGGCCAAGGGCCTGTCGGGATGGCAGGGGTCCGCCCTGCACGTGTCAGCCGGGCTCGGAACGAGCCCCTACACCCCGATCCGGCTGGCGTGCCGACCGGAGGCCACGGTGCTCACGGTGGTGCCGGGGTAGGGGCTGGCGGGGCCCAACCGTCGCAGACCCTCCCGGAGCGCTCAGCTCCTCCGTCAAGGCTCAGATCCTCCCCGCTGGCCGGGAGGATCTGTGCGTGTCGGGAGAGTCTGTGGACCTGGCTTCGTGAGCGCCCGGAGGGGATGGCGGGAGCCGTCGGCCCGCCTCTGGCGAGCCTCCTCCCGAATCCCGGCTACGAGTCCAGGACACATGACAGAGCCCCGGGGAACATCCCCGGGGCTCTGTCATGTGTCGGGATGGCGGGATTCGAACCCACGACCTCTTCGTCCCGAACGAAGCGCGCTACCAAGCTGCGCCACATCCCGATTGCGGGTCCGATTCTAGCCGCACGCCGACCCCCAGCCCAAACCGCCGTTGTGGGCGGCGGCCGGCTGTCAGGCGCGCTCGGCCAGGAGGGCGGCGATCTGCACGGCGTTGAGGGCCGCACCCTTGCGCAGGTTGTCGTTGGACAGGAACAGGGCCAGTCCCCGCCCATCCGGGACGCCCGGGTCCTGGCGCAGGCGACCCACGTAGGTCGGGTCCGCACCCGCGGCCTGCAGCGGCGTGGGGACGTCGGCCCAGACAACGCCCGGGGCGCCCTCCAGCAGCTCACGGGCACGGTCCACCGACAGCGGCCGGTCGAACTCCGCGTTGATGCTCAGGCTGTGCCCCGTGAAGACCGGCACGCGCACGCACGTGCCGGAGACCGCGAGGTCCGGGATGCCGAGGATCTTGCGCGACTCGTTGCGCAGCTTCTGCTCCTCGTCCGTCTCCCCGGAGCCGTCGTCCACGAGGTTGCCGGCCAACGGGACCACGTCGAAGGCGATGGGCGCGACGTACTTCGTCGGCGCGGGCAGGGTCACCGCGGATCCGTCGTGGGTCAACGCCGTCATGTCCTGGGCCACGGCGGCCCGGACCTGTCCCGCGAGCTCCTCGACCCCGGCCAACCCGCTGCCGGAGACCGCCTGGTAGGTGCTCACGACGAGTCGGCGGAGGCCTGCCTCGGCATGCAGCGGGGCCAGCACGGGCATCGCCGCCATGGTGGTGCAGTTGGGGTTGGCCACGATCCCCTTCGGGATGCGGGCCAGGTCCTGGGGGTTGACCTCGGACACGACCAGGGGGACGTCGGGGTCCATCCGCCATGCCGAGGAGTTGTCGATGACCGTCGCGCCCGCCGCCGCGAACACCGGCGCCAGGGCCTTGGACGTCGACCCTCCGGCGGAGAACAGCGCGATGTCGATGCCCGAGGGGTCAGCGGTCGCGGCGTCCTCGACCAGGACCTCCGTGCCGCGCCAGGGCAGCGTCGTGCCCGCCGAGCGCGCGCTCGCGAAGAACCGGACGGCGCCCACGTCGATCCCGGACTCATCGAGCAGGCGGCGCATCACGCCACCGACCTGGCCGGTGGCCCCCACGACTGCGACAGTGACGCTCATCGGCCCGTCCCTGCATAGACGACGGCCTCGCCGTCGGCGTCCAACCCGAACGCGGTGTGCAGCGCACGGACGGCCACATCGGCGACGTCCGTGCTTGTCACGACCGAGATCCGGATCTCGGACGTGGTGATCATCGTGATGTTGATACCGGCGTCGGCCATGGCCTTGAAGAAGGTCGCCGAGACTCCGGGGTGCGAGCGCATGCCGGCACCGACGAGCGACACCTTGGCGATCCCATCGTCGTAGGCCAGGTCCTCGAACCCGATGGCGTCCTGCTGCGCGCGCAGGGCGTCCAGGGCCGGCTGCCGGGAGGCCACCGGGCACGTGAACGTCACGTCGGTGCGACCCTGACGAGCCCAGGGACACGTTCTGGACGATCATGTCGACGTTGACCCCGGCATCCGCGACGGCGCGGAAGATCTGCGCCGCCTCACCGGGACGGTCGGGGACCCCGACCACGGTGATCTTGCAGTCGTTGAGGTCATGGGCGACCCCCGCGATGATCGGTTGCTCCACAATCGCCCCTTCGCCGGGTGGACCGCTGCAGGCAGCGGATCGTTCAGGTTCAGGACCCAGGTGCCCTCCTTGTCCGAGAACGAGGAGCGCACATGGATCGGCATGCTGGCCCGGCGCGCATACTCCACGCAGCGCAGGTGCAGGACCTTGGCGCCCGCGGCGGCCAGCTCGAGCATCTCCTCGTAGCTGATCCGGGGCACCTGGCGCGCGGCCGGGACGACGCGAGGGTCGGCGGAGAACACGCCGTCGACGTCGGTGTAGATCTCGCAGACGTCGGCCTCCAGGGCGACCGCCAGCGCCACCGCCGTGGTGTCCGAGCCGCCCCGCCCCAGGGTGGTGATGTCCTTGCTGTCGTAGGACACCCCCTGGAAGCCGGCCACGATCGGGATCGCCCCATCGGTGATCGCGTGCCGGATGCGGCCCGGCGTGACGTCGATGATCCGGGCAGCGCCGTGCGCCGAGTCCGTGATCAGCCCGGCCTGGGAGCCGGTGTAGGACCGGCCCTCCTCGCCCAGATCGTGGATGGCCATGGCCAGCACCGCCATCGAGATGCGCTCCCCGGCCGTCAGAAGCATGTCGAGCTCGCGGCCCGGGGGGTTCGGGCTGACCTCGTTGGCCAGGTCGAGCAGCTCGTCAGTGGAGTCACCCATCGCCGACACCACCACGACGACGTCGTTGCCCGCGCGCTTGGTGTCCACGATGCGCTTGGCAACACGGCGCACGCTGGCGGCATCAGCGACGGAGGATCCCCCGTACTTCTGGACGATCAGGGCCATGCTTGAGCGCTCCCGGTGGTGGTCTTGGGCGTTCCGGGACCCAATTCTAGGGGGTCACCGCCTGGCCTCGCCCTGATCGCTCGTCCTGGGACCCGCAGGCCGACGCGACGGAGCCACCGCGTCGGCGTCCTACCGGTCGGACTCGCCGGCCACCTCGAGGGGCGCACCGGAGCGGACATGGGACACCAGGGACCGCAGGGCACGCAGCGCCATCGCCCCTGAGTCGCCCCAGGAGCTCAGGTAGGTCGTCTGCCACCACCACAGTGCCTCCAGGGTGCGCCCGGCTGTGTGGTGGGCAAGTCCGTGGAGCAGGTCGGACACGATGGCGGAGAGGTCGTCTGAGAGCCGGCCGGCGACCAGCTCGGGATTGGCATAGGGATCGAACACCTCGATGTAGGAGTCCACCGGAGCCAGCCGCTCAGCCAGGGCTGCCCGCAGGCGGTCGACGTCGGGTTCCACGCCCGCATCCGGCTCGAAGCGCCCTTCGGGGACGACATCGTCGATGGCGCCGAGCCGCGCCCCCATGGCCAGCACGTCGGAGACCTCGAGCAGGAGGATCGCGATCGCATGGTCCTCGCCGATTCCGGCAGCCACCGCCTCGGTGGCCTGCACGAACCGGGCCGAGGCCTCCGCGAGCCCGTCAGCCAGGGTGACCAGGTCATCCTCAACCGGGGTGGCGGGCGTGG
The DNA here is from genome assembly GCA_963729885.1 of uncultured Actinomycetes bacterium. Taxonomy (GTDB): domain Bacteria; phylum Actinomycetota; class Actinomycetes; order S36-B12; family CAIYMF01; genus Prado023. Next base: position 69,084 of record CAVSQK010000019.1, on the reverse strand, counting down.
TGAGCACCGCCATCGCGCCCTCCATGGGCGCCTCATCGACACTCATCCCTGCCCTCCGATCCGTCGTCGTCCCTCGAATGCCCGACCGAGGGTCACCTCGTCGGCGAACTCGAGGTCGCCCCCTACCGGTAGTCCACTGGCCAACCGTGACACGGCCAGGCCGAGCGTGCTCATCAGACGCGCCAGATAGGTGGCTGTGGCCTCGCCCTCCAGGTTCGGATCCGTGGCCAGGATCACCTCGACCACGGACCCGTCGGCCAGGCGAGCCATCAGCTCCCGGATGCGCAGGTCGTCGGGCCCGATGCCCTCCATCGGGCTGATTGCGCCACCGAGCACGTGATAACGACCGCGGAACTCGCGGGTCCGCTCGATGGCGACGACGTCCTTGCTCTCCTCGACGACACAGAGAAGCGACGGGTCGCGCCGGGGGTCCCGGCAGATCCCGCACGTCTGCTCCTCGGAGACGTTGCCGCAGATCTCGCAGAACTGGACCTTCTCCCGCAGCGTCAGCAGGGCCTCAGCGAGGTCCGCAACCTCCTGCGGGTCGGCCTTGAGCAGGTGGAAGGCGATCCGCTGGGCCCCCTTGGGCCCGATCCCGGGCAGGCGACTGAGACCGTCGATGACGTCCTGGATGATGCCCTCGTACATGCCCAGCCCCTAGGAGTGGTCGATCTCACCGATGGGCCGGGCGCCGAGCTCCCGGGTGATCAGGGCCAAGCCGTGCGCTCCACCGGGATCGAGGTCCGGGTCGTCGGGACTGGGCTCATCGGCGACATCGGCAGCAGCAGGAGAGGCGCCCGCCTCACGGACGACATCGGCGGGGCGGGCCGGTGGTTGGGATGCCGGCGCCGAGGCACCCGCGGATGCGGCCGCGTCAGCCGCTCCGGGGACGGCGTTCGCGGCCGGCGCTCGCGTGGAGGCGGTGGCGCCGCTCACCCCGGCCCCGGGCAGGGCGGGCCGCGCAGGCTCAGGGTCATGCAGGACATCGATCGTGAGGTCCAGGGCCAGGACATCGATGATGGCCTGGCGCAACCGCTCGTCGTGGCCGCGTTGGGCGATTGCCCGGACGTTCCCCGGCTCGGCGACTGCCACCGCCAGGGCACCGTTGGTGCAGGAGACGGGGGTGGCAGCGTGGAAGGCGGTCCAGGCGACCCGGCTCGAGGCCGCCAGCCGCTCGAGGATGGCCGGCCACGAATCCCGGATCCGGGTGATCCCGGTGTCGTCACCCGGCGCGGAGGAGGCGGCCGTGGGCGCATCCCCCGCGGCGCGCCAGTATCGGAGGGCTCGGGCCCGGTCGCGGTGGGCGCGGCTGCTGCCGGCTGCGCGAGGTCTGGCCCTCCCCCGGATCGGCCGGCCTGGCGGATGTCTGCGGCGGGCACTTCTGCTGCCTCGCGCGGGCGCCGTGGCCGGCGGCGTCGAGCGGCGCAGCATGCATCGCGTCGCAGCTCCGGGCGACGGGGCGGCGCGGCAGGACCTCCGGACGACGCCACCGGACGCGCAGGGGCACTGGCGGGTGCGGCCGCGGGCTGGGGACGTGGGTCGCTGGGATCAGCGGGCTCCGGCATCGGCCGGTGCCGTCGGGCCCGCGGTCCGTCGCCTGCGCCGGGCGCCGCCGGGACGCCCCCGCCTGATCGGGCGCCGCGCTCGAATCCGCTGCAGGCGCAGCCGCGCCGCCCACGCGCTCAAGTCGGTCCAGTCGGGCCAGGACCGAGCTGAGATCGTCCCCCGGGCCGGGCAGGGCCAGTCGGGCGCAGAGCAGCTCGAGCTGCAGCCGCGGGGCCGTCGCCCCCTTGATCTGGCCGAGTCCGGCGCTGACCAGGTCTGCGGCCCGCGACAGCTCGGCAAGTCCCAGGGACTGGGCCTGGGCCACCATGCGCTGGCCCTCGTCGTCGGGGACGTCGATGAGTCCCTTGGACAGGGCCTCGTGGTCGGCCCGTAGGACGATCAGGTCGCGCAACCGGTCCAGGATGTCGGTGACGAACCGGCGCGGGTCGTGACCGGCGGAGATCACGACGTCCACGATGCCGAACATGTCGGCCGCGGACCCGGCGGACAGGGCGGCCACGAACTCGTCGATGAGGCTGGTGTCGGTCAGGCCCAGGGCGGAGACGGCGTCGGCATAGGTCAGGCCCTCAGGACCGGCCCCGGCCAGCAGCTGACCCAGGACCGACAGGCTGTCGCGGACGCTGCCCGCGCCGGCCCGGGCGACGACCGCCAGCGCGGGGGCCTCCGCGGGGACACCCTCGGAGCGACAGACCGAGCCGAGGTGGTCGGCCAGGGTCCGTGCCGGGACCAGCCGGAACCCGTAGTGGAAGGTTCGCGAGCGGATCGTGGGGATGATCTTGTCCGGCTCCGTTGTGGCGAAGATGAACCGCAGGTGCGGCGGGGGCTCCTCGACCAGCTTGAGCAGGGCGTTGGCGGCCTCGTTGGTCAGCTGGTGGGCCTCGTCGATGATGTAGATCTTGAACCGGCTCGCGGCCGGGGCGTAGATGGCCTTCTCGCGCAGGTCGCGCGCGTCGTCGATGCCGCGATGCGTGGCGGCGTCGAGCTCGACCACGTCCATCGACCCGGGTCCGTTGGGGGCCAGCTCCACGCAGCTGCGGCACTGCCCGCACGGGGCAGCGGTCGGGCCCTGCTCGCAGTTCAGCGACCGGGCCAGGATGCGCGCCGTGGAGGTCTTGCCGCAGCCCCGGGGACCGGAGAAGAGGTACGCGTGGTGGGTGCGGCCGGACTCCAGGGCGCGGGCCAGCGGCTCGGTCACGTGCTCCTGGCCGATGACCTCGGCCAGCGAGCCCGGCCGGTACGTCCGGTAGAGCGCCAGTGCCACGCGCCCACCCTAACGGTGCCCGGTGACAACGGACGCGGGAATCCACAATCCCCAGGTCATCCACACCTGGGGATAAGTCACACGGGTGTAACTACGCCCGTGCAACTCCTCCTGTGGGCGGCGGGACTACAGCGCCCCACCCGCCGCGGAGGGGGCCGTCGGGTCCGCGCCCCCGCCTGCCCCGGCCTCACGGGCCAGGTAGTCCTCGAGGAGCATCACGTTCTCGCCGATCCGGCGACCCACCTGGAGCAGCGTCGAGATCGATGCGACCTCCTCGACCTGCTCCTTGAGGAACCAGTGCATGAACTGCTCGCCGAGGTAGTCCGACTCGGCCCGGGCCAGCGCGATCAGCGCCTCGAACTGGGAGGTGACCTGGCGCTCCTGGGCCAGTGCCAGCTCCAACGGCTCGACGACGGACGCGAACTCGTTGCGCACCGGCGGAACCCCGGGGATCACCACGTCGGCCTCACGGTCCATCAGGTACTGCACGATCATCATCGCGTGGTTGCGCTCCTCGACGGCCTGGGCGTAGAAGTGCGCGGCGAGCTGGGGCAGCGCCTGCTGGTCGTACCACACGGCGATGGCGACGTACTGCTGGGAGGCGAAGAACTCGTGACCGATCTGGTCGGTGAGCAGGTCGTGGACGGGGCTCATGACGGGACTCCTGGACTCGACGCGGGGATTGGCCGTGGATCGCACGCCAACGCCTCCAAGCCTACGCGGCGGGTGGGGACCACGCAGGGCGCGGACGCACGATGGCCCGGACCCTGCAGGGGGTCCGGGCCGGACGGGACCCGAACGGGTCCGTGCTCCAGATCTGGCTGGCTGGCGGTGGCGGTGGGATTCGAACCCACGGTGGGCTCATCACCCACACACGATTTCGAGTCGTGCTCCTTTGGCCGCTCGGACACGCCACCGCGGAGAATCCTAAGCGCGCTGGGCGTCGCGGCGGAAATCGCACTCGTACCCTTGGCACCGTGCCCGTCGGACCCCACCCCCTGCCCTGGCCCGACGACCCCCGGCTGGACCCCGAGCTGCTGGCCAACGGCGACGCACGCAACGTCGTCGACGCCTACCGGTACTGGACCCTCGCGGCGATCGTGGCCGACCTCGACACCCGGCGCTCCCCCATGCACGTGGCGATCGAGAACATCGAGCACGACCTGAACATCGGCTCGATCGTGCGCACCGCGAACGCCTTCAACGTGGCCGGTGTGCATGTGGTGGGCCGTCGACGCTGGAACCGTCGGGGCGCGATGGTCACCGACGCCTACCTGAGCATCACCCACCACCCCGACCCGGCGGACCTGTGCGACTGGGCGCAGTCGCAGGACCTGCCGATCCTGGCCATCGACGTGGTGCCCGGCGCGATCCCGATCGACGAGTTCGCGATGCCCCGTCGGTGCGTGCTGCTCTTCGGCCAGGAGGGGCCCGGGCTCAGTCCCCAGGCCCTCGCGGGCGCCGACGCGGTGCTGTCCATCAGCCAGTACGGGTCCACGCGATCGATCAACGTGGCCGCCGCGGCCGCCATCGCCATGCACAGCTGGGCCCGAACTCACCTGGGCCGGGACAACCATCCGACGGGGTAACCTTGTGAGGTGAGCCTGAGCCTGTCCGTCGCCGCGGCGGTCCCCACGATCGTGAGCACGCTGGGCCCGGACTGGCTCGACCCGCAGAACCTCGACCGGTTCGGGACAGCCGCCTTCTGGATCGCGCTGGGGATCGTCTTCGCCGAGTGCGGGCTGCTCATCGGGTTCTTCCTGCCCGGTGACTCCCTGCTGTTCATGGTGGGCCTGTTCATCGCCAGCGGCGTGATCGCCATCCCGATCCAGGTCGCCTGCGTCCTGCTCTCGATCGCCGCGGTCACCGGCAACCTCACCGGATACTGGATCGGCCACCGGGCAGGGCCGCCACTGTTCAACCGGCCGGACTCCAGGCTCTTCCGCCGGGAGTACGTGGACAAGACGCATTCGTTCTTCGACAAGTACGGCTCCCGGGCGATCGTGCTGGCCCGGTTCGTCCCGATCGTGCGGACGTTCATCACGGCCATGGCCGGGGTCGGGCGGATGGACCTGCGCACCTACGTCGTGTACTCGACCATCGGCGGAGTCCTCTGGGCCACGGGGGTCACGCTGCTGGGCTACTACCTGGGCAACATCCCCTTCGTGAAGGACCACATCGAGCTGATCCTCATCGGCATCGTGGCGCTGTCCATCATCCCGATCGGGTTCGAGACCTTCCGCCACCGCCGCGAGTCGAGGGCGGCGCAGGCGGCGGCGGTCGAGCCCGCCTCCTGAGCCCCGGTCACCCCCGGCCGTGCGCCGCTGCGACCGGGGGGCGCGGACAGGACCTAGGGTTGTCCTCGTGACTGACGCGCGCGAGCACCTCCTCGACCAGATCCGGGCCAAGGCGGTCGTCCACGGCCGGGTCGTGCTGTCCTCGGGGCGGGAGGCCGACTACTACGTCGACCTGCGCCGGGTGACCCTGGACGGACAGGCCGCACCGCTCGTCGGGGAGGTCATGCTCGACCTGACCAAGGACCTGTCCTATGACGCCGTGGGCGGACTGACTCTGGGGGCCGACCCGGTGGCCACCGCGATGCTGCACGCCGCGGCGGCGCGGGGTCGCACGCTGGACGCATTCGTGGTCCGCAAGGCGGAGAAGGCCCACGGGTTGCAGCGCCGCATCGAGGGACCGGATGTCACCGGCCGTCGGGTGCTGGCCGTGGAGGACACGTCGACCACCGGCGGCTCGGTGATGACCGCTGTCGAGGCACTGCGGGAGGCCGGCGCCGACGTGGTCGGTGTCGCGGTGATCGTGGAGCGTGGCGCCGCGGGGACGATCGCCGAGGCGGGCCTCGAGTACCGAGCGGCCTACCAGCTGGCCGACCTCGGCCTCGACTGACATGACCGGCGTCACGGTGGTCCTCTGCCCCGCCCTCGACCCGGGCGCGCCCGACGGGCCGCGTCGCGAGCTCGCGGGCGTGCTGGCCGGATGGGGGGTCCGGGTGGTGATCCCGCACCGGCAGCCCCGCGAGGGTGCCGAGGACTCCGACGAGCGCCTGGGGATCGCCGCCTGGGTGGCCGACCAGGCCATCGCCATCACCACGGCGCAGGTGGACGGCCCGCTCATGCTGGTCAGCGCCGGGGAGGCCAACCGGGCTGTCCCCGCGCTCGGGTTCTCCCAGCGCGCCTCGCGGCGGAACGTGGTGGCCTACGTGCTGGTGGACGGCCCGCTGCCGGATCCCAGCCGGGCGGGCACCGACTGGCCCGACGCCCCCGTGGTCCACGTGACCAGCCCCGACGCCGACGACGCACCGGCGCAGGCAGCGCGTCTGCGGGGGTGGTCGACCCTCGAGGGCGACCCGATCTCCGTCGTGACCGACCATCGCCCGGGGATGGCCCGACTCGATGCCGTGAGCCGCTGGGGCACACTGGACCCCATGACCGCATGCATCACGGGCGCCACGGCCGGGATCGGACTGGCCTTCGCCGAGGAGCTGGCCGCCCAGGGATCGGACCTGGTCGTCGTCGCCCGGGACACCGCTCGCCTCGAGGCGCTCGCCGAACGGCTGGGCTCCCAGCACGGCGTCGCGGTGGAGGTCCTCGCGGCCGACCTGGCCACGGATGCCGGCTGCGCGCGCGTCATGGATCGACTGGCCGACGCGGCCCGGCCGATCGACGTGCTGGTGAACAACGCCGGGTTCGGCGTCAACCAGGACTTCGTCGCCGGGAGCCTGGCCGACGAGGAACGCCTGCTCGACGTCCTGGTCCGGGCCACCCTCCGGCTGACCCATGCGGCCCTGCCGGGCATGGTGCAGCGGGGCCGGGGGAACGTGATCAACGTGTCGAGTGTGGCCGGGTGGGTCCCGATGGGCACCTACGCCGCCGCCAAGTCCTGGGTCACCGTGTTCACCGAGGGCCTGGGCGCGGACCTGGCCGGCACCGGGGTGACCGCCACGGCGGTGTGTCCCGGGTTCACCCACACGGAGTTCCACGAGCGCGCCGACATGGACGTGGCGCTGATCCCGGAATGGGCGTGGCTCGATGCGCGCCGCGTGGCCCGCGACGGGCTCCGGGACGCCCGTTCCGGCCACGCCGTCAGCGTGCCGTCCAAGCGCTACGGCTCCCTGGCGCTGGTCACCCAATACGCCCCTCGCCCGCTCCTGCGGTGGGCCGGGAACCGGGTCAGCCAGACCCGCGCCGCACGGCGGTGACCCACGTGTCCCTGCGACAACTCCTGCTTGGGGTAAGTCAATGACCCACCCCCTCGTGCGCCGCATGCAGCCCCATCGACGCAGCATCTTCGGTGAGATGTCGGCCCTGGCAGCCTCGGTCGGGGCGATCAACCTCGGCCAGGGGTTCCCGGACACCGACGGCCCCGCGCTGGTCCGCGATGCCGCGCTGGCTGCCATCGCCGAGGGCCGGGGGGCACAGTACCCGCCGGCCCATGGGCTGCCCGAGCTGCGCCGCGCGATCTGCGCCCACCAGCAGGCGTGGTACGGGCTGGCCTGGGACCCGGCCACGGACGTCGTGGTGACGACCGGGGCCTCGGAGGCGATCGTCGCGACCGTGCTCGCGTTCGTGGAGCCCGGCGACGAGGTCCTGGTCCTCGAGCCCTGGTTCGACCTCTATGCCGCGGCCATCGACCTGGCCGGGGGTGTGCGCGTCAGTGTCCCACCTGTCCCAGGGACATTCCGGCCCGACCCCCAGGCGATCCGGACCCGCATCACCCCCCGGAGTCGCATGCTGATCGTCAACTCGCCGCACAACCCCACCGGAGCAGTCCTCACCCCCGCGGAGCTCGCCGCGATCGCCGAGCAGGTCATCGCCGCGGACCTCCTGGTGCTGGCCGACGAGGCCTACGAGCACCTCTGGTTCGACGGTCACCCCCATGTGCCCCTCGCGACCCTGCCGGGCATGGCCGAGCGGACCATCACCGTGGGATCGGCGGGCAAGAGCCTGTCGTTCACCGGGTGGAAGGTGGGGTGGGCCACCGGTCCGGCCGACCTGATCGCCTCGGTGCGGGTCATCCGCCAGCACCTGAGCTACGTCTCCGGTGGCCCGTTCCAGTGGGCGGTGGCCGAGGGACTCACCGGACTACCCGCGGCGCACTGGGACACCTTCCGAGGAACCCTGGCCCACCAGCGCGACCTGCTCACCAGCGGCCTCTCGGAGCTCGGCCTGGTGGTCCTGCCCAGCGAGGGCACCTACTTCCTGCTCACGGACGTCACGCTCCGTGGGGTATGACAGCGGGGAGCGCTTCTGCGCCGAGCTGCCCCAACGGGCGGGAGTGGTGGCCATCCCGGTGGCGCCCTTCTGCGACACCCCGTCCTTGGGACAGTCCTGGGTCAGGTGGGCGTTCTGCAAGCGCCCCGAGGTCCTGGTGCGAGGCCGCTCGACCGACTCCGGGCCGGCCTCGGCTGACGCGTCGGCGGCGTGGGTCGTCCCCGGGCTCAGGCCGGGGCGACGGCCCCACGACCGGGGCCATGCCCTCTGAGCGGGCCACCGCCCCGGGATCCCCGCACCGGGCCAGCCAGTTGGCGAGCATGCGATGCCCACCCTCGGTGAGCACGGACTCGGGATGGAACTGCACGCCCTCGATGTCGAACTCGCGGTGGCGCAGGGCCATCACGACCCCGGAGTCCGTCCACCCCGTCACCTCGAGCTCGGCCGGGATGGACCCGCGCTCGACAGCCAGGGAGTGGTAGCGGGTGGCGCGGAACGGGTCCGGCAGCCCAGCCAGGACGCCCCACGCCGTCGTGGTGCACCATCGAGGTCTTGCCGTGGAGCAGTTCGGGGGCGCGGGAGACCACGCCGCCGAACACCGCGCCGATGGCCTGGTGACCGAGGCAGACCCCGAACAGCGGGACCTGGCCGGCGCAGGCGCTGACCATGTCCATGCAGACCCCGGCATCGTGCGGGTCGCCCGGCCCGGGCGACAGCAGGACCCCGTCGTAGCCGGCCGCATCGCCGGTCGCCACCTCGTCGTTGCGCCGGACGTCGACCTCCGCCCCGAGCTGGGCCAGGTACTGGGCGAGGTTGAAGACGAACGAGTCGTAGTTGTCCACGATCAGGATGCGTGCAGTCACGTGCCCATTGTCGCGGGTACCGTAGGCACGTGCACCCTCCCCTCGGCGCGCCCGAGCCCGGACCACGCGATCCGGCGCGTCCGGTCGGGGCCGGGACCGAGATGCTGGAGCCGGGCCCAGGTGCCCCCGTCTCAGCCGGGAGTGCGCGTCGCCAGCGCAGGGTGCGCTGGCCGGACCTCGTCGCCGGAGCGGTCTTCGCCATCGCCGGTGCGATCTTCGTCGCGAGCGCGACCGCCTCCGAGGACGGGATCCTGCGACTGGACCGAACCGGCGGCCTGCGCGACGCCATCACCGCCCGGGCCGAGGAGAACCGCGCCCTGCAGGAGGATGTCGACGGGCTCGCCGCCCAACTCGCCGCGCTGGAGTCCCTGGACGACCCCGGGATCGCCCTGGAGCGCACCCAGGAGCAGATCGCCGACCTTGCCCCCGTCGTGGGCCTGACCGAGGTCGCGGGCCCGGGTGTCACGGTGACACTCGACGACGCGGACGCGCCCACCCCCCTGCCCGATGGGCTGACCGGGGACGACTACATCGTCCACCAGCAGGACGTCCAGGGCGTGGTCAACGCCCTGTGGCGCTCCGGAGCCTCCGGGGTGACCGTCATGGGACAGCGCCTGATCAACACCAGCTCCGTGCGCTGTGTGGGCAACACGGTGATCCTGCAGGGGCAGGTCTACTCACCGCCCTTCGTGATCTCCGGGGTCGGCGACCTTGACCGCATGATGACCGCGCTCGAGGAGGATGAGTCGGTCCAGTTCTTCCGCCAGTGGGCGAAGGTCGTGGGCATGCGCTACGAGGTCACGCAGAACACGTGAGCTGGTCCTGCCGGCCTACACCGGCCCGCTGACCACCAACGATGCCCAGGTGGTCCCGTGACGGCCCCGCCCACGCAGGAGGCCACCGGCCGGACCCCCTCGCGCGTCTGGTCGGCCGTCGGGGTGTTCGGCGAGCTCCTCATCACGCTGGGCGTGCTGCTGCTGCTGTTCGTCGCCTACCAGCTCCTGTGGACGAACGTCACCGCCCAGAGGGCCGCCGACCAGGTCGCCTCCCAGCTGCAGGAGTCGTGGAGCAGACCGGGACCCACGGACGAGTCAGACGAGTCGGACGAGTCGGACCCGGGCGACGACACGCCCGAGGCCCGTCCCGAGATCGGGGACGCCTTCGCGCTGATGTACATACCCCGACTCAGCGACAAGGTCTGGGGGATGCCGGTCCTGGAGAGCGTGGAGCTCTCCGACCTGGCCCGCGGCATCGGTCACTACCCGACGACCCAGCTGCCCGGCGAGAAGGGGAACTTCGCGGTGGCCGCCCACCGGGCGACGAACGGCGAGCCGTTCCGGGACATCGACCGGCTTGAGGTCGGGGACACGGTCATCGTCGAGACCCAGGACTCGTGGTACGAGTACACCCTCAGGCGCGACCAGATCGTGTCCCCCCAGGACACCTGGGTCATCGACCCGGTCCCGGGGGATCCCGGGGCCACACCCACCGATCGGCTGATCACGTTGACGACGTGCAACCCCCGCTGGGGGAGCACCACCCGATGGATCTGGTGGGGCGACCTCTCCGCCCGTTACGACAAGGCAGCCGGGGAGATCCCCGCGGCGGTCGAGGCGGGCCGGTAGATGTACGCCTGGATCTGGAACCACCTCCCCGGACCCGCTGCTGTCCGGGCGCTCCTGTGCGCCGTGGCGTTCGCCGCGCTGGTCGTGGTGCTGTTCACCTGGGTGTTCCCCTGGCTCGAGCCCCGGTTGCCGTTCACGGACGTGACCGTGGAGGGCATGCCATCCACAGGTTTGTCCACAGCTGGGGACAGAACTACACGGGTGTGATTCGCGTGCGGGTGGTATCCGGATCGTCACTGTGTGGTGATACCACGCTCGCCGGCTTCCCTCTCGCGCCTCAGGGTGCGACGTGACGGAACGTGACGTCGATCACGGCGAATCCGATGCGGTCCGGGGGAAATGGGGCGATTCGTCCAGTTCAGCGCCACTTCGTCGACAGTCCGAACCCGACCATGATCAGGCCGAACCCGATCACCATGTTCCAGCGGCCCAGCTCGGACAGGACCGGCATGCCCGGCGCGATGTAGTACGCGACTATCCACAGCAGCCCGAGGATGAAGCAGCCCAGCATGACGGGCACCAGCCACCGGGGGGACGAGGTGGGAACGGCCTTCTTGGCGGTCGCGGGCGGGGGTTGCGGCTTGGGGGTTCCCCTGCCCTTGGACTCCGGCATGACTTCCTCCCTGACCAGCACGGCTTCGACACATCACCCGGGACGCGACGACTGGGCCGCATCGTACCCCGGGGCCCGATCACGACAGCGCAGGGACCAAGTCCTGGATCTGCGCCGTGCGCATGGCGGTCAGCAGCATGAGCACGACGAGCACGGCGACGGACGCGGCAGCCTGCCGGCCCAGCCGGGCCCGGCCCTCCTGGCCGCGCCCCGTGGTGAGCACCAGGGCGACGAGAGCACCGGTCACCGCCCCGCCGAGGTGCGCCCGCCAGTCCACCCCGCCCAGGAAGAAGCCGAGCGCGACGTTGATCCCCAGCAGGACGAGGATCTGGGTCACGTCCCGCTCGAGCCGACGGCCCACGACGATCCAGGCGGTCATCAGGCCGAAGATGGCACCACTGGCCCCGACCGAGAGGGTGTTCACGGGGGAGAACCAGTAGGACGCAACCGATCCCCCGACGCCCGACAGCAGGTACAGGGTCAGGAAGCGCCCGTGTCCCAGGACACGCTCGAGCGGCGGTCCCAGGACGTAGAGCACGTACATGTTGAAGCCGATGTGCAGCCAGTTGGCGTGCAGGAACATCGAGGAGACCAGCCGGAACCACTGGTCGTCCAGTGCGATGGCCAGCGGCTGCATCCCCCATCGCGCCAGCCCGCCGGCCAGGTCGAGCAGCGTGATCGCGACGAACAGGAACGCGCAGACGCCCATGAGCGACAGGGTGACCCCACCGTCCCGGGTCAGCTTCCCGCCGAACACGGTCCGTGTGGCCGGGATGGAGGCGGCCCCCGCCCGCACGCACTCGGGGCACTGGTAGCCCACGGCCGCGGCGGTCATGCACTCCGGGCAGATGGGGCGCTCGCACCGGGTGCACTGGATCCAGGTCTCCCGGCCCGGATGCAGGTAGCAGACCGGGGCGGGCGGAGCGGCCTCCGCCGGCAGGCCGTAGCTCACTGCTCGATGGTCACCGAGGTGATGACGACGTCGGTCATGGGGCGGTCACCGGGCCCCACCGGGGTCGTGGCGATCGCGTCGACGACATCCCGGCTCGGCTGGTCGGCGACCTCGCCGAAGATCGTGTGCTTGCGGTTCAGGTGCGGCGTCTTGCCGACGGTGATGAAGAACTGGCTGCCGTTCGTCCCGGGCCCGGCGTTGGCCATCGCCAGCAGGTAGGGGCGATCGAAGACCAGCTCCGGGTGGAACTCGTCGCCGAACCGGTATCCCGGTCCGCCACGGCCGGTGCCGGTCGGGTCCCCGCCCTGGATCATGAACCCGCTGATCACCCGGTGGAAGATCACGTCGGTGTACAGGGCGCCCTCGCCGGGCTTGCCGGTCCGGGGATCGGTCCACTCCAGGGACCCGTCGGAGAGCCCGACGAAGTTCTTCACGGTCTTCGGGGCCTGGTGGTCGAAGAGGTTGATCCGGATGTCGCCGAGGGAGGTGTGCAGGATGGCTGTTGTCATGCCGGGAATCCTGCCACAGGTGGCCGGGGTGGGCAGGGTCGGGTTAGGGGTGGGTCGGGCGCTGGGGCCAGTGGTGGCGCTGTCGGTGTGGACGCGCCGCGGTGGCAACGGCGGTGTTGGGCTGGCGAGTGGAATCGACACCTGGAGACGAGGGAGCCGTCGATCGCCTCTGGCGAGCTCCTCCAAGTCCCCGCTCTGCTTCCTGGCACACATGACCGATGGCCCCGGGGAACAGCCCGGGGTCCATCGCATTGTGGAGACGAGGGGACTTGAACCCCTAACCCCCGCCTTGCAAAGGCGGTGCTCTGCCAGTTGAGCTACGTCCCCCGCTGGGTCAGCGGAGGTCGGGAGCGGAGGTGGCCTCGTTCCAGAGGTCGCGCTCCTCCTGGGCCTGGGTGAGGCGGCTGTAGGCGACGTACCCGGCAGCGGCGATGGCTGCGAGCAGCAGGACCTTCTTCAACATGGGTGACCTCCCGGGGATTCCGGAGCGAGCCAGCTCGCGCCGCGTGGGCCTAAGTGGACTTGAACCACTGACCTCTTCCTTATCAGGGAAGCGCTCTAACCGTCTGAGCTATAGGCCCTCCGGTGCGTTGAAGCACCGTCGGAAAGGGTACCCCAGCACCGCAGTGGGACCCAAACGGCTACTGGTCCTCCTCGGACAGCGTGACCTCGAGGCCGCCCCCGATGCCGACCGAGAGGTTGTACATGAACGCCAGCAGGGTGCACAGCGCCGTCACGAGCACCGTCTCGATGCCTGCGACGACCAGTGCCGCGCCCATGATCTTGCCGAAGTCGAGGAATCCGGTGACGCTGGCACCGCTCTCGCCGCCCACGTCCGTGGCCGTCCGGGTGATCGCATCGATGATCCCTGCGGAGTCCAGCGCGAACCACAGGGCGGCGGAGGCCGCCAGGATGATCACGGCCAGCGCCAGGGACAGCAGGAACGCCTGCTTCATCACCGACCATGGGTCGACATGGGTCAGGTACACGCGCGCTGCGCGGGGGCCGGATGCGGGCCGGACGGCACTGCGGGCCACGCGGGCGACGCTCGGCTGCTGGGGCCGTGGCTGCGGCTGGGCGACTGGCATCGCCTGGCCGGCGGGGACGGACGCAGGTGCGGGGGCTGGTGCGGTGGAGGCGGCAACGCCCGTCGCGACTGCCGCGGCGGCAGCGGGGGGAGCCGCCGGGGCGGCCGCCGGCGGGATCGGCGCCGCGGGGGCGGGGGCGGCTGCCGCCGCGGCCGAGGACGCAGCCGAGGCCGAGGTCACCGGGGGGATGAGCACGCTTGGGCGCGGTCGGACGGGATCTGGACCGGTCATCCGCGCTGCCGGACCGGGGCGGCCGACCGCACGATCAGCACCGGGCTGACCCTGCACATGCTCCGCCATGTCCACACTCCTGTCACCGATGCGACCAGCCCCGATGGTATACCGCCCACTGAGGCAGAGCCTGGCTCGCCGCCGTGGAGCCCAACCGGGACCCGCGACCGTGCCTCACTCGTCCTCGTCGCTCCCTGTCCCGCTGTCCTCGGTCAGGTCGTCGCCAAACGGCCCGGTCTCGTCATCGGGTGCCTGCTCCGCGACCCCCTCGGTCGGCCCCGCACCGCCATCCGGATCGACCAGGGACACGTCCGAGTCCTCGACCTCGTCGTCCTCAGTCAGGTCCGCGGAACGGGCCACCCCGACGACACTGTCCCCCTCAGCGAGGTCCATGAGGGACACCCCCATGGTCGCCCGCCCGGTGGCCCGCACCTGGTCCACCCGGGTCCGGATCACCACACCATTGCTGGCGATGGCGTACAGCTCGTCGGACTCCTCACAGATCAGGGCACCGACCAGCGACCCACGCTGCTCGACCAGCTTCATGGCGGTGACGCCGAAGGTGTTGCGACCCTGTGTCCGCCACTCGGTGACCGAGGTCCGCTTGGCATACCCCCCGTCGGTGACCGTCACCAGGTGGGACCCAGGACGCACGACCTCCATGGACAGTGCGCTGTCCCCGGGACGCAGCCGGATGCCCTGGACACCTGAGGTGGCCCGGCCCATCGGACGCAGGGTCGCGTCGTCGGCACGGAACCGCACCGACGCGCCCTTGGCCGAGACGAGCATCAACTCGTCCTCAGCGCTGACCAGCTGTGCGGAGATCAACTCATCGCCCTCACGCAGGTTGATCGCCGCCAACCCATTGGAACGGATCGAGTCGAAGTCCCGCAGCCGGCTCTTCTTGACCATGCCGTCCCGGGTGGCCAGCACGAGGTAGTCCGCCGTGCCGAAGTCGCGAAGGTCCAGCACCTGGGCCACGGACTCGTCGGGCTGGAAGGCGAGCAGGTTGGCCACGTGCTGCCCGCGGGCGTCGCGCCCGGCGTCGGGCAGCTCGTAGCCCTTGGCCCGGTACACCCGACCCTTGGTCGTGAAGAACAGGATCCAGTGATGGGTCGTGGTCACGAAGAAGTGGCTCACGACGTCATCGCCACGCAGCTGGGCACCCTTGACCCCGCGACCGCCACGCCGCTGAGCCCGGTACAGCCCCACATCGGTGGCCTTGGCATAGCCACCGCGGGTCAGGGTCACGACGATGTCGCGCTCCGCGATGAGGTCCTCATCGGTCACGTCGCCCTCATCGGCCACGATCTGGGTGCGCCGCTCGTCGCCGTACTTGGCCACGATCTCGGACAGCTCCTCACCGACGATGGTCCGCTGGCGCTGCTCGCTGGCCAGGATGGACTCGTACTCCGCGATGTCGCGCATGAGCGACGTCGTAGCGCGACTGCAGCTCGTTGCGCTCCAGGGCGGCGAGCTTGCGCAGCTGCATGTCAAGGATCGCCTGGGCCTGGATCTCGTCGATCTCGAGCAGCTCCATCAGGCCCGACTGGGCCTCGGCAGCCGAGCTCGAGGCCCGGATCAGCGCAATGACCTCGTCGATCCGGTCGATCGCCTTGAGCAGCCCGCGCAGGATGTGGGCGCGCTCCTCCGCGACCCGCAGCCGGTGGGTGGTGCGTCGACGGATCACGGTGATCTGATGCGTGATCCAGTGCCGGACGAAGGCGTCCAAGGGCAGTGTCCGTGGGACACCGTCCACAAGCGCCACCATGTTGGCGCCGAAGGTCTCGCGCAGCTGGGTGTGCTTGTACAGCTGGTTGAGCACGACCTTGGGCACCGCGTCCTTGGACAGGATGACCTCCAGGCGCATCGTGTCGCCGCTGGACTGGTCGATGATGTCCGAGATCCCCGACATCTTGCCCTGCTTGTGCAGGTCGACGATCTTGGCCAGCAGGTTGTCCGGGTTGACCTGGTAGGGCAGCTCGGTGACGACCAGCATCGTGCGCCCGCGGGCGTCCTCGGTCACCTCCACGACCGCGCGCATCGTGATCAGGCCACGACCGGTGCGGTAGGCGTCCTCGATGCCCGCGGCGGCCCACGATCTGCGCGCCCGTCGGGAAGTCGGGCCCGGGCACCCGCTCCATCAGGGCGGCGAGCAGCTCCTCCCGGGAGGCCTCCGGGTTCTCCAGCGCCCACATCACGCCCGAGGCGACCTCGCGCAGGTTGTGCGGCGGGATGTTGGTCGCCATGCCGACGGCGATGCCCGCCGACCCGTTGACCAGGAGGTTCGGGAACCGGGCCGGCAGGACCGTGGGCTCCTGGGTGCGGCCGTCGTAGTTCGGGACGAAGTCGACGGTCTCCTCGTCGATGTCCCGGGTCATCTCCATGGCCAGCTGTGCCAGCCGGCACTCGGTGTAGCGGGAGGCTGCGGCGCCGTCGTTGCCCGGGGACCCGAAGTTGCCCTGACCCTGGACAAGTGGGTAGCGCAGCACCCAGGCCTGGGTCAGGCGCACCAAGGTGTCATAGATGGCCAGGTCACCGTGCGGGTGGTAGTTGCCCATGACGTCGCCGACGACGCGCGCCGACTTGGAGAAGTTGCGATCCGGGCGGTAGCCGCCGTCGTACATGGCGTACAGCACACGCCGGTGCACGGGCTTGAGCCCGTCACGGACGTCGGGCAGGGCGCGGGACACGATGACGCTCATCGCGTAGTCCAGGTAGGAGCGCTGCATCTCGACCTGCAGGTCGATGGGCTCGATCCGGCCGTGGATGCCGGGGCCGTCGGTGATCTCAGTCATCAGATGTCCAGGAACCTCACGTCGCGGGCGTTGCGCTGGATGAACGAACGACGGCTCTCGACGTCCTCGCCCATCAGCGTCATGAACAGTTCGTCGGCCTGGGCCGCGTCATCGAGGGTGACCTGCAGCAGGATGCGCACCTCGGGGTTCATCGTGGTGTCGCGCAGCTCCTGCCAGTTCATCTCGCCGAGGCCCTTGTAGCGCTGGATCGCCTCCTCCTTGGGCAGCTTGCGCCCGGCGGCGACCCCGGCCTCGATCAGGGCATCGCGCTCCCGCTCGGAGTAGGCGTACTCCGGCGCGGCCTTGATCCACTTGATCTTGAACAGCGGCGGTTGTCCCAGGTACACGTGCCCGTGCTCGATCAGGGGCCGCATGTAGCGGAACAGCAGGGTCAGCAGCAGCGTGCGGATGTGCTGGCCGTCGACGTCGGCGTCGGCCATGAGGACGAGCTTGTGGTAGCGCAGCTTGTCCTTGTCGAAGTCGTCCTGGACCCCGGCGCCCATCGCGGAGATCAGCGCCTGGACCTCGTTGTTCTGCAGGACCTTGTCGATCCGGGCCTTCTCGACGTTGAGGATCTTGCCCGCGGATCGGCAGGATCGCCTGGGTCTTGGGATCGCGGGCCTGTCGCGCCGACCCGCCGGCCGAGTCACCCTCGACGATGAACAGCTCGCAGTTCTCCGGCTCACGGCTCGAGCAGTCGATCAGCTTGCCCGGCAGGCCACCGCCGCCGAGCAGGCCCTTGCGGTTGCGGGCCAGGTCGCGCGCCTTGCGTGCGGCCATCCGCGCGTGGCTGGCCGAGACGGCCTTGCGGGCGATCTCCCGGCCCTCGGCCGGGTTCGCCTCGAACCAGGCGCCGAGCTGGTCGAACACCACCGACTGGACCACCGTCTTGGCCTCGGTGTTGCCCAGCTTGGTCTTCGTCTGGCCCTCGAACTGCGGCTCGCGCAGCTTCACGCTCACGATGGCGGTCAGCCCCTCGCGGATGTCCTCCCCGGAGAGGTTGGGGTCCTTCTCCTTGAGGATGTTCCAGGTGCGCGCGAACTTGTTGACCAGCGTGGTCAGCGCCGCCCGGAACCCCTCCTCGTGCGCACCGCCCTCGGTCGTGTTGATCGTGTTGGCGAAGGTGTAGACGCTCTCGTTGAACAGGTCGCTCCACTGCATGGCGATCTCCGCGGAGATGCCCTTGTCGAGGTCCTCGGCGAAGAACTCGATGACCGTCGGGTGGGCCGCCCCCCGCTTGGCGTTGAGGTAGCGCACGAAGTCGGCGATGCCACCCTCGTAGTGGTAGGTCACCTGGCGTGGCCCGGGCTGCTCCTCCACGGAGTCGTCGTCGGTCGGGTGCACCCGCTCGTCGGCCAGCGTCGATCGTCAGCCCCCGGTTGAGGAAGGCCATCTCCTGGAACCGTCGGGACAGCGTCTCGAAGTCGTAGTGGGTGGTCTCGAAGATGTCCTCGTCGGCCCAGAAGGTGACCGACGGTCCCGGTGTCCTGGGTCACCTCGTCCTTGGACAGCGGGGCCTGGGGCACGCCGTGGGCGTACTGCTGGCGCCACACGTGCCCCTCGCGGCGGACCTCGACGTCCAGCCGGGTGGACAGCGCATTGACCACCGACACCCCCACCCCGTGCAGGCCGCCGGAGACCGCGTAGCCGCTGCCGCCGAACTTGCCGCCGGCGTGCAGCACGGTCAGCACGACCTCGACTCCGGGCTTGCCCTCACTGGCGACGATGTCCACCGGGATGCCGCGGCCGTTGTCCACGACCCGGACCCCGCCATCGGCCAGCAGCGTCACCTCGATCCGGTCGCAGTAGCCGGCCAGGGACTCGTCGACCGAGTTGTCCACGACCTCGTAGACCAGGTGGTGCAGGCCCCGCTCCCCGGTGGACCCGATGTACATGCCCGGCCGCTTGCGCACGGCATCCAGCCCTTCAAGGACTGTGATCGCACTCGCGTCATAGGACACCTGACAACTCCTGACTCCGGTGGGGCTGGCGGACGACTGCCGGGGAGCACCGGCGGGTGCTCATACCCGCGACTCCTCGCCGACTGCGTGATGCCCCGATCCTACCCTGTTACGCCTCGCTGACGGCCGGAAATCCACAGAGGACGCGCGCAGGGCGGTTCACCTGCCGGGGACGATCCCCCCCACATCTGTGCCCGCCAGCGCGCGTGGCGGCGATTCTGCGGATCGGGACCGGACCGCGCGGTCAGCCGTAGGTGTCCCGGGGCCCCCGGCCGCGGACCCGCAGCCGACCCCGGGTGCGCGGTGGCGTGGGGCCCTGGATCCGGATGTCACGAACGACTCCGGGACCCACCTGGGCATCGATGGCCGTCCGGAGGGTGGGCATCATCAGCCGCAGCTGCTCGGCCCAGGCGGTGGACGAGGTGCGGATGACCAGCACGCCGGACTCGGGCTCGAACGACTCGGGGGTCGCATGCTCGGCGTTGGCGGCACCGACGATCTCCGGCCACATCCCGATCAGGCGTGCGACGTCCAGACCCGTGCCCCACCCGTGCTCGTCGACGAGCCGGGACCAGGCACCCCCGATGGCCATGGGGTCCCGCTCGTCGGGACCGGGTCCGGAGAAGCCCGCCACCGGGCGGCGCCGCCTGCGGGAGGGCGCCGCACGGGCGGGCCGGGGGTCAGTGGCCGCGCCCGCAGCCCGGGCGGCGGACCGGACGCGCGACAGCACGGCGCGCGCCGCGTCCGGGACGGCCGCCGGAAGCCCGCCGACGTCGTCGTGATCCGGGGAGGCCTGCCCGGGCACAGGTGCGGTGCCCGACGAGGGGGCCACCTCCCGGTCGGGTCCGGCACCGGGGGCACTCATGCGGCGCCCGCGATCAGGTCGACCACGGCCACCGTCCGGCCGCGCAGCACCCCGGGGACGTCCTCGGGGACGGCCGCGGTGATCAGCACCTGCTCCACGTCCGCGACCGCCGTGGCCAGGCGGTCCCGCCGGTCGGCGTCGAGCTCGGCGAACACGTCGTCGAGGATCAGGACCGGCTCACCACCGGGTCCTGCCTCGGCACGGACAATGTCATAGGACGCCAGCCGCAGGGCCAGGGCCATGGACCAGGACTCGCCGTGGGAGGCATAACCCCGCACGGGCATGCCGTGCAGCGACACGGCCATCTCGTCGCGGTGCGGGCCGACGAGGGTGATGCCCCGGGCGAACTCCTCGTCGCGTCGGGCAAGCAGGGACTCGCGCACCTGCTCGACGAGGGCGTCGCGTCCCAGCCCTTCGGCCCCGGGGACACCGGGGACGTACTCGATGAGCGCCCGGGGGTCCCGGTCCCCGGGGGCCACAGCCCGGTAGGACTCGGACACCGGGTGGGACAGCCGCTCCACCAGCGCTGCCCGGGCGGCGATCACGTCAGCCGCCAGGGCTGCCAGCTGATCGTCCCAGATCGACAGGGTCGCCTCCGCCGCCGACCGGCTGCGCGCACCTCCACCACGCAGGGCCGAGGCGGACTTGAGCAGGGAGTTGCGCTGGCGCAGCACCCGGTCGAGGTCGGACAGGACGGCATCGAACCGGGGCGCGAGGGCCACCGTCAGCTCGTCGAGGTAGGTGCGCCGCTCCCCGGGGTCGCCCTTGACCAGGAACAGGTCCTCCGGGGCGAACAGCACCCGGGACACCTGGCCCAGGACATCGCGCTGCCGGGGAACCGGGGACCGGTTGAGCCGGGCCCGGTTGGCCCTGCCCGGGGTGATCTCCAGCTCGACGACGACCTCGCGCCCGCCCCGGTCGGCGTGGACCCGCACGACAGCACGCTCTGCTCCCTGACGCACCAGGGGGGCATCGGTGGCGACGCGGTGCGAGCGCAGCGAGCACGCGTACCCGATCGCCTCGACCAGGTTGGTCTTGCCCTGCCCGTTGGCGCCGACGAAGGTGGTCACCCCGGCCGGCAGGTCGAGCTCCACCGCCCCGTAGGACCGGAAGTCGACCAGGCCGAGATGGGTGACGTGCACGCTAGGACGGCAGGCGGACGGGCATCAACAGGTACAGGTAGTCATCCGAGGCGTCGGCGTCGAAGCTGGCCGCCCCCGTGAGCACGGCCGGCTTGTTGGCGTTCGTGAAGGCCATGTTCGTCACGGGCTTGGAGATCGCGGCCAGGCCCTCGAGCAGGTAGGTGGGGTTGAACGCGATGCGCTCCATGGGCTCCCCGGTCACGACGCACTCGATGGCGTCGAGGCCGATGGCGTCATCACCGGTCCCTGCCTCGAGCACGAGCTCCTGGCCGTTGAAGATCATCTTCACCGCGCTCGAGCGCTCGGCGACCAGCGCGACACGCTTCACCGCCTCCGTCAGCGCGGCAGTCTCCACCCGGGCGACCGTCGGGGACTCCGAGGGCAGAAGGGCCCGGTACTTGGGGAAGTCCCCCTCCAGCAGGCGGGTGGTGGTGCGCCGGTCGAGGCCCTCGATGCCGAGCAGTCCCTCACCCAGGGCGGCGGACCCGAAGGCCAGGTGCACCTCGTCGGCGTGGGCCAGGGCCTTCGCGGTGTCGGCCAGCGTGCGCGCCGGGACCAGGGCGGCCGCGGTGAAGTCCGGCGCCTGCGGGGTCCACGAGAAGGTGCGCACCGCCAGGCGGTAGCGATCGGTCGCGGCCAGCGTCACCTGGTCGCCGTCGACCTCGACACGGACGCCGGTGAGGAACGGCAGGGCGTCGTCACGACCCGCGGCGACGGCCACCTGGGCCACCGCACCGGCCAGGACCGTCCCGGGGACGCTTCCACTGGGGTCCGGCATCGCCGGCAGCGGGGGGTACTCCTCGACCGGAAGGGTCGGCAGCTCGAAGGACGCCCGTCCACAGCGGACGCGCAGCCGGGTCCCCTCGATCTCGATGTCGACCGGCTGGGCGGGCAGCGACCGGGCGATGTCGACCAGGAGGCGGCCGTTGACCAGCGCGACGCCGGCGTCGGTGACATCGGCGACGACCTCGACACGGCCCGAGACCTCGTAGTCGTAGCTGGCGATCGACAGCCTCGGCTCGGCGCCGTCCACGCACTCGAGGCGCAATCCGGACAGCATGGGGAGCGCCGGGCGGGTGGGCACGGTCCTCCCGGCCCAGGCCACGGCGTCTGCGAACTGGTCACGGTCAACGCGGAACTTCACGTACTCCTCCTCGGATGTGCGCTCTGGTGGGTCACCCTACGACGCCCCGGTGACACGGGGACGTACCGCCGCGGCAACATCGCGCAGCGGGCGGAGCCTCGAGAGCCCCATCGCCAGCGGTCGACGGACTTCCTCGGACGAGCGTCGTCCACAGGCGGGGCGGCACTGAGGGCGGTTCATCGAGTCATCCCCTAGTAGATGGAGTCTTCGTAGTAGGTGCTGTGGATCCTGGGGACAACTGCTGTCGCCGCAGGTCAGGCCGCGTGTCGGCGACCACAGCGGCTGTGGGCGCACCTGAGTCGGACTGATGTGATTCGTGGATACCCGGGGTGCGCGCACAGGGTCAGGCACTGGCGTCCACAGGTTCCGGGCCGGGACCGGGATGACACGCCGCGTCCGTCCCGTGCCCATCCACAGCTGCCGGAGTCGTCAGCGGGTGGCGGCCGACGCCCGGATCCGGGCGGTGAGGTCCATGACGGAGTTGTACAGCGAGCGGCGCTCGGCCATGAGGGTGCGGATCTTGCGGTCGGCGTGCATGACCGTCGTGTGGTCCCGGCCACCGAACAGCTCGCCGATCTTGGGCAGGGACAGGTCGGTGAGCTCCCGGCAGAGGTACATCGCCACCTGGCGGGCGGTGACCAGCGTGCGGGAGCGCGACTGCCCGGTGAGGTCGTCGATGGTCACGGAGTAGAACTTGGCGGTCTCGAGCATGATCGCCGGGGCGGTGATCTCCGGCCCTGCCTCGTTCGGGATGACGTTGCGCAGGACCTCCTCGGCGAGGCTCAGGTCCACCGGGCGCTTGCTCAGGCTCGCGAACGCGGTCACGCGGATCAGCGCCCCCTCGAGCTCGCGGATGTTGCGCGAGATCTTGCTGGCGATGTACTCCAGCACGTCGGCCGGGACGGTGATCCCCTCCTGGTCGGTCTTGCGGCGCAGGATGGCGATCCGGGTCTCGAGGTCGGGCGGCTGGATGTCGGTGGTCAGCCCCCAGCCGAAGCGCGTGCGCATCCGGTCCTCGAAGTCCTTGAGGCGGTTCGGGGCGATGTCGGAGGTGATGACGATCTGCTTGTTGGCGTTGTGCAGGGTGTTGAAGGTGTGGAAGAACTCCTCCTGCGTCTGCACCTTGCCCGACAGGAACTGGATGTCGTCGACGAGCAGGACGTCGACGTCGCGGTAGCGGCGCTGGAACTGCAGGGCGGCGTCGTCGCGGATCGAGTTGATGAACTCGTTGGTGAACTCCTCGCTGGACACGTAGCGCACCCGGGTGCCCGAGTACAGCATCTGCGTGTAGTGGCCGATGGCGTGCAGCAGGTGCGTCTTGCCCAGCCCGGACTCCCCGTAGATGACCAGCGGGTTGTAGCTGCGGGCCGGTTGCTCGGCGACCGCCACGGCAGCTGCGTGGGCGAACCGGTTGCTGGCGCCGGCGACGAACGTGTCGAAGGTGTAGCGGGGGTTCAGGCGTGCGGACTGCTCCGGCTTGACCTCCGTGGCGCGGGCAGCGGGACGCACCACCGGCTGCGGACCGGTCGGATCCGTGGGCCGGTCGGCGTAGGTGGAGTCCGCCCAGATGTCGGCGAGGTCGTCGTCGACATCCAGGGAGGGGTCGACGGTCACCGCCAGGCTCATCTCCCTGCCCAGCAGGGCAGCCAGCGAGCTCTCGATGGGGGGGCGCAGGTGGGAGTCCAGGACGTCCTTGGCGAACGGGTTCGGCGCGGCCAGGACGGCCACGCTTCCGTAGACGTTGACCAGGCGGGACAGCTGCAGGAACGCGCGGTGGGAGCGGCTCAGGGCCGTGCTGTCCAGCGAGCTGATCGCGCTGGCCCAGATGTCGGCCGGGTCTGCAGTGTCATCCACGGGTGAACCTCTTTCCTCGCTGTGCGTCCAGGGCCACGATCCGCACGGCGGACAGCCCGGCGAACCTATGCCCGTCGGGCCCGGGCGTGCAAGAGTTTTCCACAGGTTGGCCCGCCCGACGTACCAGTCCCGGGACCCGCGTGGATCCGCCGCCGCACCCGGGCGTCGAGCGCGGCGCCTCGGCGCCGGGAGATGACTCCCAGCGGGTGCGCGTTTGACCCGTGCTCGGGCCGTTGCGTACCTTAGTACCCAGGAAGAGGTCCGTCCGGCCAGTGGTGCCCACGCCGAAGGCTCTTCGCCCGAGATCACCCAGCCGCAAGGATGAGACGCCATGAAGCGCACTTTCCAGCCGAACAACCGTCGGCGTGCTCGCACGCACGGGTTCCGCACGCGCATGAGCACCCGGGCCGGTCGAGCCGTGCTCGCCGCGCGTCGCGGCAAGGGTCGCACCCGCATCTCGGCCTAGCAGCCGAGTAGTCCGTGCTGCCCGGGTGGCGCAGGATCCGGCGCGCTGAGGACTTCCGCGTCGTCATGCGCGCGGGTTCCCGGTCGGCCTCGCGCACCGTGGTGGTGCATGCCCACGACGCTCAGACCGCCTCACCGGCCCGCGCCGGGTTCGTGGTCGGGCGCTCCGTGGGCGGGTCCGTCGTCCGCCACCGGGTGACCAGGCGGCTGCGGCACCTCATGGCGGTCCACCTCGAGGCTGTGCCCGCCGGGACGGACATCGTCGTGCGGGCGCTTCCGCCGGCCGCGGGCGCATCCGGCGACGACCTGGCCAGGGACCTGTCCTCGTGCGTGCGCCGTGCTCTGTCCCGGCTGGGACAGGACGCAGGGACTGTGACGGTGGTGTCCCAGTGACCGAGGGCCAGGGATCGGGATCCGGAGCACGTCGGGCCTGGGACATGACCGTGGGACGTGTGCTCTCCGTGATCCTCGTGGGCGGGATCCGCGGCTACCAGCGGTTCATCTCGCCGATGTCCGGGCCTCGCTGTCGCTACTACCCCACATGTTCGGCATATGCTCTGGGGGCAGTACGCACCCACGGGCCGGTCAAGGGGTTCCTCCTTTCCGTCGGGCGGCTGGTGCGCTGCAACCCCTGGTCCCCCGGTGGGATCGATCATGTGCCGGCCAAGGGCAGCTGGCGGGGTGGTAAGGACGTCCGTCCCACCACGCAACGAGTAGGGAGCTAGTTCGTGTTCCTCTGGGAATGGCTGCAGGACGCAGTCTCATGGATCCTGGTGCTCTGGCACCAGTTCTGGTCGCTCTTCCTGGACCCCGACAGCGGCTGGGCGTGGACGCTGTCCATCGTCGGCCTCGTCGTCGTCATCCGGATCCTGCTGATCCCGCTGTTCGTCAAGCAGATCCGGGCCCAGCGCAACATGCAGGCGATCCAGCCGCGGCTCAAGGAGATCCAGGCCAAGTACGCCGGGGACAAGGAGCGCCAGTCCCAGGAGATGATGGCGCTCTACAAGGAGACCGGGACCAACCCGCTGTCCTCGTGCCTGCCGATCCTGCTGCAGGCCCCGATCTTCTTCGCCCTGTTCCGGGTGCTGCAGAACATCGCCGCCGAAGAGCCCGTGGGGGTGTTCAAGTGGCCGCAGTACTCCGACCTGTTGGCCTCGGCGCACAACGCGGAGATCTTCGGGGTCCCGCTGTACGGCACCTTCGCGAACGCCGCCGAGACCCCCAACCCCACGAACACGAAGATCCTGGCCGTCATCCTGATCGTCCTGATGTCGGTGACCAGCTTCATCACCCAGCGCCAGCTGCTGCTGAAGAACACCGCGAGCGACAACCCGATCGCTCAGCAGATGAAGATCATGATGTACATCTTCCCGGTGATGTTCGCCATCGGTGGCCTGAACTTCCCCATCGGTGTGCTCATCTACTGGTTCACGACCAACCTCTGGACCATGGGACAGCAGTTCTGGGTCATCCGGAACAACCCGCAGCCGGGGACGCCGGCCGCTGAGGCGGCGGCGGCACGCAAGGCCGCCAAGGCCGCCAAGAAGGGCCTGCCCGTTTCGCCGGATTCGTCCGGTTCCACAGCCGTGATCGTGGGCGAGGTCGTCGCCGAGGACAAGCCGGGCGGGCGCACCCAGCCGAAGAAGCAGCCCCGGAGCAAGCGCACGGGACCACCCCCCAAGTCCAAGTGAACCCCCATCCGGGCGTGACTGGAGGAACCATGAGCAACAAGTCAGACCTTGAGCGCGAGGGCGACGTCGCCGCCGACTACCTGGAGGCGCTGCTGGACATCGCCGACCTCGACGGGGACATCGACATGGACGTGGAGCGCGACCGGGCGATGGTCTCGATCGTCGGCGGGGACCTCGACGACCTCGTCGGACCCGACGGCAAGGTCCTGGATGCCCTCCAGGAGCTCACCCGGCTCGCGGTGACTCGCGAGACGGGCGAGCGAAGCCGCCTGATGCTCGACATCGCCGGCTTCCGCGCGGCACGTCGCCGCGAGCTGGCCGAGCTCGGCGAGCGCGCTGTCGCCGACGTGAGGCGCACGGGCGAGCCGGTCAAGCTCGCGCCCATGACCGCCTTCGAGCGCAAGGTCGTCCACGACGTCGTCGCTGACGCGGGACTGCGCAGCGAGAGCGAGGGCGAGGGCGCCGTCCCGACGCGTGGTGGTCATGCCGGCGTGAGCGATGTTCCACGTGAAACGGAACTGAGCGCGCGCTATTCCCGGGTGCCGGGAATGCAGGAGTTCGCGCGACATCCTGGCCACCACGGGGAGTCGAACGCGGACTGATCGGGCCACGTGAGGTGCCCCGGCTCTGGGGCGCGCCACCTGGTCAACTGCGCGGTCGTCGCGGAAGAGGCAACGGCGTAGATCCCCGAGGGCTGCACGGTCGCCGATGTCGGTTCAGGTGCCGGACTGCCCGGGCTCGTCTGGGCGCTCATCCGCCCGGACCTGCACGTCACCCTGATCGAGCCGCTGCTGCGGCGGGCCACGTTCCTCTCGGAGGCGGTCACAGAGCTGTCCCTGGCTGACCGGGTGGAGGTCGTGCGGGCCAGGGCGGAGGACGTCGCGCCGCGCACGTTCGACGTCGTCACGGCTCGGGCGGTTGCCCGGCTGCCCCAGCTGCTGACGTGGACCCTGCCGCTGGCCAGCGTCGGTGGTGTGGTGCTGGCCCTCAAGGGGTCCACAGCTGCCCAGGAGGTGGAGGAGGTCGGAGGGAACCCGTGTCGCCCGGGGTGCGGGGCCCGATCGCGATCCACCAGCTACGGGACGGGAGTCATCGACCCGACGACGACCGTGGTGGTCATCCCGCGTGTCCGGTGAGGACGTTCGTGGGAAACGCCACCCCCGAGGTCACG
Source organism: uncultured Actinomycetes bacterium (assembly GCA_963729885.1). Classification (GTDB taxonomy): domain Bacteria; phylum Actinomycetota; class Actinomycetes; order S36-B12; family CAIYMF01; genus Prado023. The sequence continues at coordinate 42,057 of CAVSQK010000019.1, read as the reverse complement.
GCGACTCCCCTCTGCGCACTGGGTAACCGATCAACCACCCAGCGTGGCAAATGCGCGAAACGGACATATCATCCCCACGTTATCCACAGGGTTTCTGTGGATAACGTGGGGCAGTGCCTGTGACCTAGGGTCAGAGCGAGCACCAGGAGGTCAGTGTGAGCAACATCACATCCGGGGGCCACGCCGGGGGACCTGGGCGCAGGTGCTGCGGGAGCACGAGGACCTGGCCGGTGGGTCAGGGTCACCGGGCCAGCCGGGATCCGTGACTGTGTCGCCGATCCGCTACGCCGAGCTGCCCCTGGACGTCATCCGGCCGAACCACCGCCAGCCTCGCACCGTGTTCGACGAGGAGGCGCTCGACGAGCTGGCCGCATCGCTGGCCGAGATCGGTCTCCTCCAGCCCATCGTGGTGCGGCCACTGGCTCTGGCGCCTGTGGACAGCCCAGACGCTGCCGCACGAGGGGGCCGAGTACGAGTTGGTGGCCGGGGAGCGCCGATTCCGGTGTGCCCAACGCCTGGGGTGGGACACGATCCCGGCGATGGTGCGCCCCACCGACGACGCGGACCTGCTGCGCGATGCGCCTGCTCGAGAACATCCACCGTGCGGCGCTCAACCCCCTCGAGGAGGCGGCGGCCTACCAGCAGCTGCTGGCGGACTTCGGGTGCACCCAGGACGAGCTCGCTACGCGGGTGGGGCGCTCCCGTCCACAGATCGCCAACACGATCCGGCTGCTGCGCCTGCCCCCCGGTGTCCAGAGGCGGGTCGCCGCCGGTGTGCTGTCCCAGGGACACGCGCGTGCCCTGTTGTCCCTGCCCGATGACGCGAGCATGGAGGCGCTGGCGACCAGGATCGTCGCGGAGGGGCTGTCGGTGCGCTCGGTCGAGGAGATCGTCGCGTTGGGCGACCGGCCCACCCGCGTGCGCCCCCGGCGCCCTCGGCAGACGTCCTCGGATCCCGACCTGCAGGACCTGGCCGACTCCCTCGCCGATCGTCTGGACACCCGGGTCCAGGTGACCATGGGCAAGTCCAAGGGACGGTCGCGATCGAGTTCGCCGGCCGTGAGGATCTCGAGCGGATCCTCGAGGTGCTGGCCGGCCCCGGGACACCGACCTAGGACAGTACGCACCGGCTCACGTCCCGGGTAGGACACGCCGACCCGCTGTGGACAACCTTCGCGGAGAAGGCCGGGACCCGACCTAGGATCTGGCCATGAGCATCTCAACCACCGGCGAGCGCCCTGACGTCGCTCCACGACCGTGACCGACGGCGGGGGCCCGGTCATCGACCTCACGACAGACCGGGCCGAGTCCGCGAGGTCCTCGAGGTCTCCGCAGTCGGCCCGTCCCGACCTTCACGATCACGGATGCTGCGACCTCCTGCTCGGTGAGCCGGAAGACGATCACCCGCAAGCTCCCCGAGCTCGCGATCCACGGTGCAGCCAAGGACGACGACGGCGTCTGGCGGATCCCGGTCGAGGCCCTGCTCGCCGTCGGACTGCACCCGGGGCGCTCCCTGCCCCAGGTCGCCCCCGTCGCGGCCCGGACGGCTCCCGCGGCGCCCGTCCCGGCCCGCGACCCGCGAGCAGGACACCGTGACGATCCCCCGCGACCGCTGGGATGACGTGCGGATCCGCCTGGCCCGCGCGGAGGCGGAGGCGGCCGAGCGGGCCCTCGCCCTGGCCGACGCCCGGCTTGCCCTGCGCGCGCTGACTGCCGGCCCGGCCACGACGACCGCGCAGCGGACCCGCGCCCGGCGCCACGCCCAGCGCGATCCCGTGTCGGCTCCAGCGACGTCGCGTCCGGTCACCCCGGATGTGCCCCCGGGCAGGGGCACCGACGACGGCGCGCCCACCTCGCCCCGGCGGCGACCGCGGGTGCTGCCTCCGCTGGCCCCGGCCCGGTCCCCGGAGGTGACCCCGCGGCGCACCGGGCCAGCCTGGCCCCGGAGCGCCGGCTTCCGTGCCGGCGGACGTCGTCGCCGCCCGGAACCTCGCGGCCCGAACCGGGCGGGTACGTCCCGGCAGGGACCGCGCCGGTCAAGAAGCGCCGGTGGTGGCAGTCGCGCTGAGCGCAGCACGCACTCGCCTGCCTGGCCTAGGTCACGTCACTGGGACACGGGCCGGGTGGGCGTGGGACATGTCCCGTGGACATGGGTCATCGACACGCCGGGGACCGAGATGCGTCCCGGGCCGTCACCGCGATGCGGCACGCGGTCACGTCCGGGGTGCCCCCTCGGCGATGGCGCGCTCCACCAGGACCTGGAAGACCTGCCCGAGGTCAACCCGGCGGCCTCGACCGCCTGGGGCAGCAGGGAGGTCTCCGTGCATCCCGGGGGCGACGTTGACCTCGAGGAACGTCACCAGCCCGTCGTCGCCACGATCAGGTCCGCACGCGACAGGTGGCGCAGCCCGAGACGCTCGTGCGCGGCGACCGCCGTGCGGGCGCACGGCTCGCCGCCTCGTCACTGAGGCGTGCTGGGGCGAAGAACTCCGTCGTCCCCGCCGTGTAGCGCGAGGCGTAGTCGTACACGCCCGAATCGGGCACGATCTCCACGGCGGGAAGGGCGCGCAGGGCTCCGTCGGCGTCCTCGATCACCGTGACCGCCACCTCCGTCCCGGGCACGTGGGCCTCGAGCATCGCGGTGTCCGCGTAGGCGAAGCATCCGACCATGGCTCCCGCGAGGTCGGCCGTTCGTTGCGGACGATGGCGACTCCGAGCGCGGATCCGCCGCGCGTGGGCTTGACGACCAGGGGCAGGCCGATCCGTCGACGAGGGAGTCGAGCACCGCCTCGGCCCCGAGGTCGCGGAAGGTGGCATGGGGCAGCGCGACGGCCGGGGCGGTGTGCAGGTCCTCGCCGGCGACGTGCGCCTTGGCGACCATCTTGTCGAACGACAGCCGGCAGGCATCCGGCCGGGAGCCCACGTACGGGATGGACAGGCTGTCCAGCACATCGCGCAGCGAGCCGTCCTCGCCGCTGGCCCCGTGCAGCAGCGGGATGACGCAGTCCGGGGGGTCCACCGCCAGGTCGCCCAGCAGGGACGCGTCCAGGTCGTGGACGCTCACCCGCTCGCCCACCGCGCGCAGCGCCTCGGCCACGCGGCGACCGGAGCGGATGGAGACGTCGCGCTCGTGGGAGAGCCCGCCTGCGAGGATCACGATCGATCGGGACACTGTCCTACCCCTTGTCCTAGGCCAAATCGGGTGCGGGTGTGGTCATGAGGGCCTCGTCGTTGTGCGCCCTGACCGCTCCCGGCGCGGCGTGGCCGAAGGTGGCAACGAGGCCGAGCTCATCGTCGATGACGTTGCCCAGACGGCGCACGCCCTCCTGGATCCGCTCCGGTGTCGGGTAGCAGTAGCTCAGCCGCAGCGACCGGCGGTTGGCCTCCTGCTCGGCGTCCCCGACGAAGAACCCCGTCCCGGGACGTAGGCCACGAGGGCGGCGACTGCGCGCGGCAGCATCGCGCGGGCATCCAGCCCTTCCGGCAGGGTGACCCAGGAGTAGAAGCCGCCCGTGGGCTCGGTCCAGGTCGTGCCCGGGGGCATGTGGTCGCCCAGCGCCCCCAGCAGGGCATCCCGGCGCTCCCGGTAGAGATCGCGGAAGGTCGCGATCTGGTCCATCCACGGGTTGGTGGCAAGGTACTCGGAGACGGTCAGCTGGGCGTAGTTCGAGGGGCAGAGCACCGCAGCCTCGGCGGCCAGGACCAGCTTCTCGCGCACGCCGTGCGGCGCCACGGCCCAGCCGACGCGCAGGCCCGACGCGATCGTCTTGGAGAACGACCCCAGGTAGACCACACCCTCGGCCTCGTCGGCGCGGATCGCCCGGGGCACGACACCGTCGAACCCCAGCAGCCCGTACGGGTCGTCCTCGAGGAGCAGGATGCCGTGGGCCCGGGCCACCTCGAGGACCTCGTGGCGGCGCTGCTGTCCCTGGGTCAGGCCGGCCGGGTTGTGGTACGAGGGGATCGTGTAGATCATCTTGATCCGGCCGCCGTCGGCGCGCACCTGGGAGATGGCCTCGGTCAGGGCCACCGGGGACAGTCCCTGGTCGTCCATGGCCACGTGGACCACCCGGCACTCGTAGCGAGCGGAAGACCCCCAGGGCGCCGACGTAGGACGGGGACTCCACCAGCACGACGTCCCCCGGGTCGCAGAACGTGCGCACGACGAGGTCCAGGGCCATCTGGGACCCGGTGGTGACCACGATGTCGTCCGGGTGTGCCTGGATCCCCACCGGGGCCATCACGTCGAGGATCTGCTCCCGGAGGCGCTCGTCGCCCTGGCCCGAGCCGTACTGCAGCGCCGTGGCGCCCCGCTCGCGGATCAGGCGGCCGACGGTCTCGCTCATCGCATCGAGGTCCAGCGCCGACACGAACGGCATGCCACCGGCGAGGGACACCACCTCGGGGCGACTGGCGACCGCGAACAGCGCGCGGATCTCGGAGGCCGCCAGCCCATGCGCCCGCTGGGCATAGCTGGTGAACCACGGGTCGAGGCGCGTGCCAGGGCTCATGTGCCTAGGATGCCCGATGGGAGGTGGGCTCATGAAAACGGTGCGGTGGGTCCTGCTGGCCACGGCTGCCCTGGCAGTCGGCGCGACCGCCGGATTCGCCGTCTCCCTGCTTCGCCCCCGCAAGTACGCGGAGTTCGCCGGAGTCCGCGACGACCCTCGATGATGGTGTGGGGTTAGCGCCGGGATAAGGGCGGATCCTGCACTCTTTCAGGCGGATGGGCGTACATTTGGCCCACGCGTGGGGAGGAGTTCGCTGTGGGGTTCCGTGCGAGGGTACGGCGGTGGCGATACGGGTGCGGCGCTGGTGGCCTCCAGCCTCGGGTCGGTCGCCCCCGCGTCCGCGGACACGGCCGGCACGCCGGGACGATCACGCTGCGCGATCACCGCCCCGGGCAACCCGGTCGTGACGCTGATGGACACCCCCGTCGGGGGCAATGTGACCTGCACCCACAGCGTCCCGGGCACACCCGTGAGCTACTCGCTCGCGCCGTTCGTGATCGACGCCACGGGGCCGTTCAACGGCAAGCTCGCCTTCGACACGGCAACGGGCAACTTCCTCTACACCCCGGGCTTCTACCCGCCCGACCCGACGCGTGGCGGCGCGCAGGACAAGCTCCCGGAGTTCTCCGGGCCTGACTCCTTCACGGTGATCGCGAACTCCCCTGACGGCGCCCAGGCGGTGTTCGAGGTGCCGATCCAGATCCAGGGCCTGCCGCGCTCCTGCAACCCGAGCTTCGTGCCGGAGACGCGCACGATGTTCAACGACCCCTCGGGCTCCGACGCCGAGCAGTACCGGATGCTGCGCTACCTGATCGAGCTGATCGACTGCACGCCCCCGCTGAACCCCGACGGCAGCCAGGCCTCGATCAAGTTCAGCTTCTACTCCCTGACCTACGCGCCGGTCCAGGCCGCCCTGACGGCCGCAGCCCAGCGCGGGGTCTCGGTGCAGGCCCTGACCAACAGCCACTCGGACAAGTACTCGTCGTGGCGTGAGCTCAGCCGGACCCTGGGCGCCGACACCAACGCAGTCAACTTCGCCACCACCTGCTGGCAGGGCTGCCTGACCCCCCGGACGCCCGCCACGCCCGGCGGTCCCACGGCCTGGTACGGCGCTGACGCCACCACCCTGACCGGCAACACCGTCATCTTCAGCGACCGCTCGCGGCCGGGGGCGCAGCCCATCATCGCGTGGCGCTACGACTTCGGCGACGGCACGTTCGCCGATGGCCCGGGTCCGCACACGAAGGTGTACTCGGTCCCAGGCACGTACAAGACGTCGCTGACCGTGACCGATGCCGCGGGGCTGTCGCACGTCACGACCGGCGAGAAGACGCTGCCGGACAACATGGAGCCGATGTACCCCTCGCTGCACTCGAAGGTCTACCTCTTCTCCACGGTGGGCCAGGGGGCCAACGCCCGGCAGTGGGTCAGCGCCTACAGCTCGGGCAACCCGACCTACCAGCAGTCGCGCAAGGGGTTCAACAACCTGAACATCGCCGTCGGCGACAAGCCGCTGCACGACATCTTCACCACCTACTTCGCCGACATGGTCAAGGGCTCCCGCGGAGAGCTGATGACCACCAACTACTTCCGCACCTTCGCCACCCCGGGGAACCCCGCCACCGGTGCGCGGCCGACCACGGTCCACCTGGGTCCGCAGACCTCCGGGGACATCAACCGCGAGATCCTCAAGTCCATCAAGTGCAAGTACAAGGTCGGCAACAAGTGGAAGCGCACCGACGTGCGGGTCTCCATGTTCGTGCTCACCCGGCGGGGTGTGGCCTCCGACCTCTGGCGCCTGGCCATGCAGAGGGGATGCAACGTCCAGGTCGTCTACACCCAGATGAGCCAGCGCCTCAAGGGCCCGAACGGCAAGTGGCTGGAGAACGAGGACGGCGAGGAGATGGGCTACGGATCGGCCGACTGCCTGTCCACCCCCCCGTCGCAAGGTCATCGTCACCAAGGCGAGCAAGGGCAAGCCCGCGAAGCGGCGGGTCGTCAGGAACGACCTCAACGGCCCGGACGGGCCCTGCAGCGGTGGATCGCTGCGCGGCTCTGTGCCCGTCACCTCCACGGGCGTGTGGCTCAACCGGACGAGCCCGTACGGTGGTGGCCGGCTGACGGTGCAGATGGCCTGCCCGGTCCAGCCCAAGTACGACACGGTCAAGAAGACCTGGGCAGTCCTGTGCATCCGCAACGACATCTTCACCCACCACAAGGCCCTGCTCGTCAACGGATTCATCCGCGGGAAGGTGCAGAAGTACGTCATGACGGGGTCGGCCAACTGGTCCTCGCCCGGCCTGCGCGCGTCGGACGAGATCATCACCGAGATCCAGGATGCCGGCGCCCTGTATGACCAGTACAAGGCGAACACCGAGTACCTGAAGAAGGTCATCAAGCGCAACAGCCTCAAGAAGCCCAAGAAGCGCTCGGCCCAGACCTACATGCTGCAGCTCTCGGGCTCCCAGCAGCTCGACGTGCGGGGCCTGACCGACGAGCAGCTGGCCGGGCAGGGATAGGGCCCCCGTCCGGGGGATCGCACGGAGCCTGGCCGAGCCTGAGGGCTCAGTCCGGCGGGGGTGGCGCGAAGAACCGGATCAGGGCCGCGGTGATGGCCTTCGCGACCTGGTCGCGTCCGGCCGGATCCCCCAGTCGGGCGCTGTCCTCGGGGTTGGTGAGGTATCCGAGGTCCAGGTGGACGGCCGGCATGCGGGTCAGGCGCAGCAGCTCCCACGTCTTGGGGTGAGCCCCGCAGCTGTGCGCCGGAGTGCGCACCGAGATCTCCTCGAGCAGCAGCTCGGCCAGGGCGTGGCCGGCCACCGAGCTGGTCCGCCCGTTGAGCGCACCGAAGTAGAACGCAGCCATCCCATGGGCCAGGGGGTTGGGGTGCGCGTCGCAGTGCAGCGAGATCACCACGTCGGCACCCACCTCATTGGCGATGGCTGCCCTGGCCGACTCGTCGAAGGAGGTGTGCCCCGCCCTGGCAGGTCCGGTGACCAGGACGGTGGTGCCCAGGGCGGCGAGCCGGCCCTCAACCCGGGAGGCGATGTCCGCGGCGATGTCCTGCTCCGACAGCCCGCTACCCGAGTGCCCGCGGTGCAGGTGGTCCGGTCCGGCGTCGATCAGCACGACCTTGTGCGTGACGCCGGTGCGCAGCACCTCGAAGGCCTGTTGCTCGCGCAGGACCGTCGACGCGCCCCCGCTGACCGTGCGGGTCAACCTCCCCAGGGCACGGAAGGTGTCCGGGCCCGCGGTCCCGTCGGTGGGCAGGCCGGTGTTGAGCTGGAACTCGCGCACCGCGTGGTCGGTGAGGCGGCCGAAGATCCCGTCCGGACGCCCCGGCGAGAACCCCAGGCCGGTCAGTCGCTCCTGCAGGGCCAGGACGTCGTCGCCAACCATGAGGTGCCCCGGCAGGAAGGCCAGGACGCGGTCACCGAGGCGCCATCGGGCCTCCTCGAGGCGACGGAACGTCTGGGTCCCCACGACCCCGTCCACCGCGATCCCGCGCTCCTGCTGGAACTGGCGGACCGCCCGGTCCAGGTCAGCGTCGAAATCGTCGCCGCGACCATCCTCGATCAGGCCCATCCGGTGCAGCCGGGTGCGCACCTCGGCGACCGCCGGCCCCGAGTCCCCAAGCCGGCATGACGGGCCGACAGCGGTGGTCTGGCGTGCTCTCACGGATCAAGTGGAGGATCAGAGGAACTCGGCGAGGTCCTTGAGCAGGGCGGCCTTGGGCTTGGCCCCGATGATCTGCTTGACCACCTTGCCGCCCTGGAAGACGTTGAGCGTGGGGATGGACACGATCCCGTAGTCCGAGGCGATCCGGGGGTTCTCGTCCACGTTCAGCTTGGCGATCGTCAGCTTGTCGCCGTGGGTGGCGTCGATCTCCTCGAGGATCGGGGCGATCATCCGGCAGGGACCGCACCAGACGGCCCAGTAGTCGACCAACACGGGCTTGTCGGACATGAGCACGTCGTCGGCGAAACTGGCGTCGGTCACGGTGATGAGGGCCATCGGATCTCCTTGGGTTGGCGGGCCAATCCTAGCGTCAGGCGGTTGCCGTCAGCGCGTGCTCACGTGCGGCCAGGAACCGCTCGGCGTCCAGCGCGGCCGCGCATCCGCTCCCCGCGGCGGTGATGGCCTGGCGGTAGGTGTGGTCCACCAGGTCACCGGCGGCGAAGACGCCCGGCAGGGCCGAGCCGCCGCTGAGGACCTGCGTGCTGCGGCCCTCGACGAGCACGTAGCCGTCGCTGTCGAGGTCCACCTGGTCACGGATGAGCTCCGAGCGCGGATCGTGGCCGATGGCGATGAACAGGCCGGTCACGGGCAGCTCACGCTCCTCGCCGGTCCGTGTGTCGGCCAGCGTCACGGAGCTCAGCTTGGCGTCGCCGCTGATCGCCGAGACGGTGCTGTTCCACGCGAACTTCAGCTTGGGGTTGGCCAGCGCGCGCTCGGCCATGATCCGGCTGGCACGCAGCTCGTCGCGCCGGTGGATGACCGTCACGGTCTCGGCGAACTTGGTCAGGAACAGGGCCTCCTCGATCGCCGAGTCGCCGCCGCCCACCACCGCGATGTCCTGGCCGCGGAAGAAGAAGCCGTCGCAGGTGGCGCACCACGAGACCCCGTGCCCGGAGAGGCGCTTCTCGTCGGGCAGGCCGAGCTCGCGGTACCCGGAACCCATCGCGAGGACCACGGCGTGCGCGCGGTGCTCGGCGCCCTCCCCGTCCACGACGACCTTGACGTCCCCGGACAGGGACATGGCGGTCACGTCGTCGGTGACCAGCTCGGCGCCGAAGCGCTCGGCCTGGGCGCGCAGGTTGTCCATCAGGTCCGGACCCATGATCCCCTGGGGGAACCCGGGGAAGTTCTCCACGTCGGTGGTGTTCATCAGGGCTCCACCGGCGGTCACCGCGCCCTCGAACACCAGCGGCCGCAGGGCCGCCCGTGCGGCGTAGATGGCCGCCGTGTACCCGGACGGGCCGGAGCCCACGATGATCAGATCCCGAACCTCGGACACGTGTCCCTCACCCCTCGCAGTCATGGAGACAACATCCTAGGTGCGCCCGGGATTCCCGATCCGACGCACCCGCACGTGCGGACCTCAGCTGGTGACCTGGACCTCGCGGATGCCACCACGCCAGCCGCCGTCCACCTGGGGCAGGCCGGTCATCCAGACCAGGACGTAGCGCGCGGAGGTCGGATCGGCAGCCTTCAGCCGGACCTTCTCGCCGGCCTCGGTGGCCTGGGCCATGAGGTCGTAGTCCTGCGGGCTCTCGCCCGGATCGTTGCTGGTGAGCACCTGGAGGTCGGTCCCGTTGCCCACCAGGTCCAGGGACACCGAGCCGATGGTGCGCGGGGCCCCCAGGTCGAGCAGGATGCCCACACCCGGCTTGTCGAGGCTCTTGTTGTAGTACGTGACCGTGCGCCACGCGGTGTTCTTGTCCCCGTCGAAGGCGAAGGGGACGCGGCCCGGGTTCTCCTCGCCGTTGCCCAGGGGGTCGAAGTCGCGACCGCCGACGATCTGGTAGACCACCTTCTCGGGGGCTGTGGCCGAGGCCTCCGGCGAGGGCGCGGTCGAGGGTGTCGGGGTCGGGCTCCGGCGGGGTCGCCAGAGTGGTGTCCTGGGACAGCAGGCGCCACCCACCCCACGCCAGGGCGAGGACGAGCAGGAGGACGCCGACCCCCACCGCGACCCGGGGCAGGACCGTGGAGCGCTCCGGCGGGGCGCTGGTCAGGGCCCGACGCTCCCCCGTGAGGTCGGTCAGGCTGGCGCCCAGGGCCTCCCGGGCCTGTCCCGCCGAGGTCAGCCGCGGCCGCCCCCGGGGTGGGACCACCGGGATGACCGTGCGGGCGCAGAGGTCGTCCAGGGACTCGGGGACGTCGGCCAGGATGCGCGAGGGCGGCGGCGTGTGCCCACCCACCTCGGGGGCGCCGGGGATCCCCTCGACGTCGCCGTCGGGCCACCGCGCCGTGAGGGATGCGTAGAGGATCGACCCGATCCCGTTGACGTCCGCAGCGACCGGGTCGTCGCCGGCGACCGGGTCGATCCCGGCCAGGACGGCATCGATCCCCAGGCCGGTGATGCGCACCTCGCCGTCGTGGCCGACGAGGATGTTCGACGGGCGCAGGCGGCCGTGCGCGATCCCCTTGGCGTGCGCGGACTCGATCGCGCCGGCGATCTCGTAGGAGATGCGGGCCGCCTCGGCGGGGGGCAGCGGGGCGGTGAGGTGGTCGCGCAGCACCTCTCCGGCGCTCCACTCGGTGACGACGACGAGGAGGTCCTCGGTGGTGAAGACGTCGAGGATCCGCACGATGCGCCGGTCGTCGACGGTGGCTGCCGTGCGGGTCGACTGGTCGAGGTCCGCGGCCAGGGCCGCGTCGGCGGCGACCAGCCACAGGGCCACCTCGCGGTTCAGGGTGCTGTCGACGGCCCGCCAGATCTGTGCGCCGTAGCGCTCCTCGACGAGGTCGTCCAGGGTGAACCGGCCGATCTGCCGGTTGGGTGCCACCTGTCCCTGCTCGTTCACATCAGGAATGCTAGGCCACGCGCAGCGGCCCCGGTGACGGGCGCGCCCCGAGTCCGCCGCGGCCGTTCGGGTCACTGCATCAAGAACCTCGGTGAGGATGTCGATTGCTCAGGACATGACAGCGGGTGTGTCCGGGCCGGGTGATCGGGGCGGCATCGTCCTGGGCTGGTTGATGCGCGTGACCGTCGTCCTGGTCCTCATGGGCGTGCTCGCCTTCGACGTGTTCTCGCTGGCCTACACCAACGTCACGACGGTCGACGACGCCAGCATCGTGGCCGGGACCGGGGCCCAGACGCTCATGGAGAACCCGGGGGACCACAAGGCGGCGAAGAGCGAGTCGGTGGCCCAGGCCGAGGAGCTGGGCGTCCGGATGCGGTCCAAGGACTGGTGGGTCGACGAGTCGGGCGAGGTCCACGTGACCGTCAGCCGGGAGGCCAAGACCCTGGCCCTGCACTACATCCCCCAGCTGGAGAAGTACCTGACCGTGCGGGCGGTTGGCACGGCGATGAGCTCCTGACCCAGGGACACCCCCAGGACAGGAGCGGGCTGACCCCGGTCAGCGACCCACCTTGCGTCGCACCAGCGCCAGGGCCGCGCTGACCTCCCGGATGCCCAGGATCCGTGCGGCCCCGAGGTAGACCCCCAGCCCCAGCAGGCTCGCGACGAGGAGCACGCCCAGGAGCCTGGGCCGGGAGCTCTGACCGATGTCGAGGAACCTCGGGAGCTGCATCTCGATCAGGAGGGTGGCCACCACGATCGTGGCGACCGCGGCGGTGCCGGCCACGAGCATCTTGGCGATCGCCACCCAGGTGGCCCGGGTGTGCAGGCCGTGGCTGCGCCGGGACAGGATCGGCCAGGCGATGGGCATCATCAGCCAGTAGGTCAACCCGAACGCCAGGCCGATCGCCGGGACCTTCAGCTCGGTTGGCGCCAGTTCGAACAGCAGGATCGACAGCGCCACGTTGATGGTGTTGAGCACCAGGGACAGGTAGAACGGGGTCCTCGTGTCCTCCAGGGAGTACCACCCACGCAGCAGGATGAAGTAGACCGAGAACGGCACCAGCCCGATGAGCATCCCGATCACGGTGTAGCCGATGACGAAGGCTGACTGCCGGTCCGCCGCCCCGAAGCCGAACAGCACGGTCGCCAGGATCGGCGACAGGGGCATCATCACGGCCGTGATGGGAACGGTCAGCGCTGTGACGGTGCGCATCGAGTCGGTCAGCACCCGGCTGAAGCTCGCGAACTGGCCGGCGGCGGCCACGCGGCTCAGGCCGGGCAGGAGTGCGGTCACCAGGGACACCGTCACGATCGAGTGCGGCAGGAAGAAGATCAGGTAGGCCTTCTGGTACGTGGTGATGCCGGCCGAGGGCAGGCCCTCGGCCTGGGCCAGGACGTTGGCCGTCGTGGCCAGGCGGCTGTGCACGATGAACGAGACCTGGTTGGCGGCCAGCAGGCCCAACGTCCACAGGGCCAGGCCGCCGGTCTTCCCGAGCCCCCACCCGCGCCAGTCGAACCGGGGCCGCCAGCGGTACCCCGAGGCGCGCATGAACGGGATCAGCAGGAGCGCCTGCGTGGCCACGGCCACGGTGGAGCCCAGGCCCAGCCATGCAGTCTGCTGCGGGGTGAGCGTCCCGCTCTGCGCGGCCGCCGGCCCCGCGACCACCAGGAACGACAGGAACACGAAGATCGCCACGAGGTTGTTCGCGATGGGCGCGTACATGGGCGGGGAGAACCGCCCCCGGGCGTTGAGCACCTGGGACACGAGGGTGAACAGGCCGTAGAAGAACACCTGCGGCAGGCAGAAGCGGGCGAAGGCCACCGCCAGGGACATCTGGTCGGCGGTGTAGTCCGGCGAGGCGTAGATCCGGGTGAGCAGCGGGGCCAGGAGCATCGCGATCGCGGTGAGCGCCAGCAGCAGGACGCAGGTGAGCGTGAGCAGCCGGTCGGTGAATCCTGCGCCGCCGTCGGAGTCCTCCCGGCTGCGGCGCACGAGCTGCGGGACGAACACCGCATTCATCGCCCCGCCGACGGTCAGCACGTAGACGGTGTTCGGGATGGTGTTGCCGACGGTGAAGATGTCGGCGACGACGCCAAGCCCGAGGGCGGCGGTCATGGCGATGTCCCGGAACAGCCCCGTGATCCTGCTGATCACGGTGCCCACGGCCATCCTGGCCCCCTTCGCGACCAGGTCCCCCTGCCGGGGCGCGCCGGCCTGCTGGGCTGCGTCGCTGGCGGCGTCGGGGTCGGGCGAGCCGGCCAGGTCCGAGACGTCCAGGTGGTCACCCGGTTCAAGGGCCTCCTGGCCGTCATCCGGGGCCGAGGCGCTCAGGTCGTCACCGGGCTCCTGGGCGTCCCGCGGCGAGGGAGCGTCCGGCGGCGTGGGATCCCGCGGGTCCTCAGTCACGGCCGCCCTCATCCGCGTCGGCTCCCGCCATGGCCCCCGCGACAGCCGGGGCGTCGGGCTCCGAGGCGTCCCCGCCCGGTGCGGGGGTGCGTCGGCGGCGCCGGGCGCGGCGGACGCCGTGGACCACCACGGCCAGCACGAGTGCCCCCAGGGCGACCTGGACCAGCACGCGCGCGGCATTGGCGTAGGCCGCGGACTCGACGATGAGCAGGCCGGGCTCCCCGAACGCGTCGCCCTCGGCCGTGAGCAGCCGGACGGTGACCGGGATCGGCCCGGCTGCCGCCACCTGCGCCGTCACCTCCACGGACGTGCGCCGCCCGGGGGCGATCGTGAACGGCTCCACGGGGTCGGCGGAGAACAGCTGCACGGGGGTCGTGCTCAGCTCGAGGCCGACCGTCACCTCGGCGGGTCCGGCGTTCTCGATCGTGATGGGGATCGTCCCCGAGGCGCCCGACACGGTGATCGAGCCGCTGGAGACCACCTGGACCGAGCCGATGAGCGCGTCCACCTGGTCATCGACGAGCGCCGTCAGCCCCGCCCGCGCCTCGGGATGGGTCCGGAACCAGGCGCCGAGCTGGCGGGTCGGAGCCGTCCGGGTCACGTCGGGGATGACCGCGGGATCGCTGACCACGCGTGCGTACTGCCTCAGCCCCTGGTACTGGTCGCGCACCTGCGCCACATGGGCAGCAGGCAGCTCCTGGGCCTCCTGCTCCGGGGTCGGCCCGACGAGCTGACGGGGCAGGGAGCTCGGCTCGCGGGCCAGCGCCTCGGCCAAGCGAGGTCGGGGTCACCCAGGGCGCATCCGTCAGCGCCCCGAGCACCATGTCGGCCGCTCCTGCCGGCGGCTCCCACCCCGGATCGAGGGCGGCCACCAGGAGCCGGGGGGTCTCGGGCAGCTCCACTGCGGTGACCAGCGTCTGGGCGAGCAACGCCTGGCGCACGGCCGTCTGCTCGGCCGGGGTGGCCATGGGCAGCGCGAGCGTGTCCGCCAGGCCCGAGTCCGCCAGCAGCGTGGGCAGGGGGCCCTCGTCGGTGGGCAGGAGCACGTTGCCGCTGGGCGTGAAGTAGGTCGCCTCGACCTGGGGGGCGGCCCGGTCGCTGAGCACCACCACGCCCACCTCCGCGGCCGCCAACGCGTCCAGCGTGCCCGACCGGGCCACCCCCCCGGGGGGCAGGACGACCGAGCTGGGCAGCGGCGAGCCGAGGATCTCGGCCGTCGCGTCGTCGATCTGGGGGCGCTGGCGCAGCGCTGTGGTCAGCACCTTCCCGCGTCGCGCGGCGTCGATGTCGGGCCACGCGTACAGCGAGGCAGAGGCATCCGCGCCGGGTGCCGCCAGCGCCACGGTGAGCGAGTCGAGCCAGTCGGCCACCTCACGCCTGCGCGTGCCCGGCTCCACGCTGCCATCGGCCCGCCGCACCTGGTACCCGTCGGCCAGGTCCGCCGCCGCCTGCAGGGTCTCAGGGTCGATGACCAGGGACACGGACCCCGGGTCCGCCGCCGCCGCGTCGAGCAGCCGCGACAGCCGGCCGGCGGGGGACATCTGGAGCGCCGGCTCCTCGGTCAGGAGCACGCCCTCGGCGTCCCGCTCGGGAGCTCCCGTGAGCGGCCAGATCGTGGTCAGGAGCAGGGGCTCGACCGTGGTGTCCGGGGGCCACCAGGGCAGGAAGGTCCGGTCCAGGTCCTGGCGGAGGATCCCCGTCCCGGAGTCGCCGCGCGCCTCGACGCCGGTGACGTAGGCCCCTGCCCCGGCCAGTCCCAGGTCGTCGACGTCGGCGCGCAGCGTGAAGGGTCGGGACTGTCCCGGGGACAGCGCGTCGGCCACGTCATCCTGGGCCCCGACGATGGGCTCGCCGATGCGTTGTCCGGCCCCGGCCAGGACCTCGGGGATCTCGTCGCGGTTGACCAGCGGCGTGGGGGACACCCGCAACTGTGCCGAGACGGCACCCACCGGCGAGGCCGACGTGTTGGTGATCGTGCCCGTGACGGTGAGCTCGTCGCCGGGCTGCGGGATCGCAGGGGCCACGCTGGTGATCCGGACGCTCAGGGCGCCGGCTCCGATCGCGGGCCGCTCGGCTGCCGGCACCGCGTCGGCGCGGCGGTCACCCCGACGGCGGGCGTGCTGGCCAGCAGGCAGGCGCCGGCCAGGAGGACACCGGCGGTGCGCCGCCGGGCCCGCCGGGTCACTTCACTCCCGGGACGATCTGCGGGACCTTCTCGACGAGTCGGCGCTCATCTCCGTAGGCGAGCTTGCGCACCACCTGGGGGAACGGGATCCACTCCACGGCCTCGACCTCGACGTCCTCGTCGGACAGCTCCCCGCCGACGGCCTCGATGACGAAGTGGTGCACCGTCTTGTGGATCCGCTTGTCCTCGACGACGAACCAGAAGTCGATCACGCCCAGCGGCGCCACGATCCGACCGACCAGCCCGGTCTCCTCGAACACCTCCCGCAGCGCGGCCTGCTCCGGGGTCTCGCCCTCCTCGACATGGCCCTTGGGAAGGCTCCACAGCAGACGGGAGCGGCGATCGTGGCGCGCGATCAGGGCGACCGCCGGTGGGTCGCTGGACAGGTCGAGCACGACACCACCGGCGGAGGTCTCCTCCACCTTGGGCAGCCGCCGGCCGCGCAGACCACCGGGACGCACCGTGCGAACGCCGCGCCCGGCCGCCATGAGCGTGGCCGGGTTGGGGAACATCCGGCGAGGACCCTCGGTGACGTCGGCGTCCTCGACCGGTGCGGGCGCGGCCACCTCGCCTCCCGCCGTGTCGCCGGCCCCGCTCGAACCCGGGTCACCCGGCGGCGCCTGCGGGTGAGCCCCCGGGAGCGGGGGCTCCGCTGCCGGCCGGACGCGGCGCGGCAGGGTTCCTGGCGTGGGACCACCCGCGCGAGGGGCAGGGGGCGCGGGGGCAGGTGGTGCGGCCACGGCCTCACCGCTCGCGGACCCCTGCCGCTGAGCCCCCGAGCTGCTCGGTCTCGCCTGTCGTCGTGCCCGAGTCCGGTTCGCCGTGGTGCAGCTGCCCGGCGGCGACCTCTGGCCCGGGCGCCCGGGCCTGTCCGGCGTCGGCGCCGTCGGCGGACTCCTCGGTCACGTCGGGCTCGGACTCGGGGGCGGACGGGCGTCGTCGCGACCCCGGATGCCGCAGGTCAGCGGGGGTGGGAATGGCGCAACCGGCGCCCCTCGCGCCGCGGCGGCGGCACAGGGGTCGACGGCGTGGACATGCTGGTCAGGATAGCGGCCACGTAGGCTATCGGCCCGTGCCCGACGTCCCCCCCCGCGCGGCGCTTGCAGCTGCGAGCCGCATGCGCATCGATGACCTGCTCGACGAGATCCCGGAACTCGTCGACCTGGCGGGACGCATGACCGCCGCCGGCCACGAGATCGCCCTCGTCGGTGGGTCGGTGCGCGACGCGGTCCTGCTGGGCCGGCACGTGGACCTGGACCTGGCCACGTCGGCGCACCCCGCCCAGACGCTGGCCGTGCTCGAGGGCTGGGCCGATGCCACCTGGGACATCGGCATCGACTTCGGCACGGTCGGGGCCCGCCGCGGTGAGCACCACTTCGAGATCACGACCTACCGCAGCGACACGTATGACCGCACCACCCGCAAGCCCGAGGTGACCTACGGCGACTCCCTGCTCGAGGACCTGCGCCGCCGGGACTTCACGATCAACGCCATGGCCGTGACACTGCCCGACCGCACCTTCGTGGACCCGTTCGACGGACTGGCCGACCTCGCCGCCCACACCCTGCGCACACCGGCCACTCCGGAGGAGTCCTTCGCCGACGACCCGTTGCGGATGATGCGGGCGGCGAGGTTCGCCGCGCAGCTGGGCGTGTCGGTCTCCCCGGAGGTGCTGGGGGCGATGACCGCGATGGCCGAGCGGATCACGATGGTGTCCGCCGAACGGGTCCGCGACGAGCTGTCCAAGCTGGTGCTCGCCGAGGTCCCCCGGTTGGGACTGGAGATCATGGTCGACACCGGCCTGGCCGACCATGTCCTGCCCGAGCTCCCCGCGCTGCGCCTGGAGATCGACGAGCACCATCGGCACAAGGACGTCTACGAGCACTCCCTCATCGTCCTGGAGCAGGCCATCGAGCTGGAGGCCACGCACCAGCCCGCGTGCCCGCCGGACCTGGTCCTGAGGCTGGCCGCCCTCCTGCACGACATCGGCAAGCCGCGCACCCGGCGCTTCGAGCACGGGGGGCGCGTGAGCTTCCACCACCACGAGGTGGTCGGGGCGAAGCTCACCCGCAGACGGCTGACCGCCCTGCGCTATCCGAAGGTCGTCGTCGACGAGGTCAGCGCCCTGGTCGAGCTGCACCTGCGCTTCCACGGCTACGGCAGCGGGGAGTGGACCGACGCCGCGGTGCGCCGCTACGTCCGCGACGCCGGGGACCAGCTGGCCCGGTTGCACAAGCTGACGCGCGCGGACTGCACCACCCGCAACCCCCGCAAGGCAGCAGCTCTGCGGCGCACCTATGACGACCTGGAGCGCCGGATCGACGTGCTCGCCGAGGCTGAGGAGATGGCCTCGCTGCGGCCCGACCTCGACGGCAACGAGATCATGGACATCCTCGGGATCGGGCCCGGCCGGGAGGTCGGGGAGGCCTACCGCTGGCTCCTGGAGCGCCGGCTGGACGAGGGCCCGCTGGGCCGGGAGCGAGCGGAGCTCGAGCTGCGGCAGTGGTGGGCGCGACGAGCGCCGTCCTGAGCAGCACCTGAGCTCCCGGGCGTTCGCCCTGGGCGGATCCACGACGCGCCGGGCGCGGGGCGCGGCCTCCCGGGCGATGTCGGACGGGTGCGGTTCAATGTGCCCAGGCACCGCGACAGGGTCGAGTCGGGGCGCTGCAGGAAGGAACCGTCCATGTCCGGGACTCTCACCCGGCAGCGCCGCACCGTCCGAGGTCCGGCACTGCCCCATCTCGTGGGACTCGACGGCCTGCGCGCGGTCGCCGTCATCGCGGTGGTGCTCTACCACGCGGACGTCGCCTGGATCCCGGGCGGATTCCTCGGAGTCGACGTGTTCTTCGTCCTCTCGGGCTTCCTCATCACGTCCCTGCTGCTCGTCGAACTCGACCGGACCGGTGGCATCGACTTCAAGAACTTCTACATCCGCCGCGCCCGTCGGCTTCTGCCCGCCCTGTTCGCCGTGCTCGCAGTCACCGCGGTGCTGGTCGCCACCGTTGCCTACGACGGTGCGGCCGCATTCCGCCGCGACCTGCCGGGTGCGTTGTTCTACTACTCGAACTGGCTGAGCATCTTCACGCAGACCTCGTACTTCGAGTTCATCGGCCGCCCGCCGATGCTCAAGCACCTGTGGTCGCTGGCTGTGGAGGAGCAGTTCTACATCTTCTGGCCCGCGATCGCCCTGTTCGCCTACCGCTGGCGCGGCGCACGTGCCGTGGGCCTCGTGGCCCTGGCCGGGGCGGTGCTCTCGACGCTGGCCATGACCATCGGCTCCGTGCTCGGCGACATGCCCGGAGCCGCCGATCCCAGCCGGCTGTACTTCGGCACCGACACGCACGCCATGGGCGTCTGCGTCGGCGCCGCGCTGGCTGTCGTGTGGCGTCCGGGCCGCACCTCGCCCGTCCTGGCCCGGCAGGCGCGCCTGGTGATCTCGGTGGCCGGCCTGACCGGCCTGGGCCTGCTGGCGCTGATGTTCACCTCGCTCGGGGAGTTCTCGACCTTCCTGTACCGCGGGGGGTTCCTCGTGGTGGCCCTCGTCTCGGCCGTGGTCGTCGCCGCCGCCAGCCACCGGGGGGTGCCGTTCGGCACCTGGCTGGGGGTCCGGCCGATGCGCTGGATCGGCGAGCGGTCCTACGGCATCTACCTCTGGCACTGGCCGCTGTTCCTCGTCACCCGTCCCGGGGTGGACATCCCGTTCGACGGCGTCGCGGCGCTGGCGGTGCGGTTGGCGCTCCTGCTCGGGATCGCCGAGCTGAGCTACCGCTACCTGGAGATGCCGGTCCGTCGTGGGGCGCTTGCCCGCGGGTGGCGGCGCGTTCGGGACGGTGACCTCCCGGAGCGCAGCCCGGCGCTGATGGCGGGTGTTGCGGCGGCGGTCGTCCTGGTGATGTTCACCGGGTTCCGGGTCATCACCGCGCCCGCTCCGGCAGCCGCTGTGGGTGGGCTGAGCGCCGAGCAGCTCTCCGCCCTGCCCCCCGCGCGTGCGCCGCTGGAGAAGGACTTCGTCCGGATGGCGGCCGCCGACGAGATGGATCCCCGCGCGAAGGTGACGGCCTTCGGTGACTCCGTGATGCTCGGTGCCTCGGGCACTCTGGAGGGTGGGACGTTCAACCTCGACCTGCACGCCAAGGTCGCCACCCAGGCCGCGGATGTGCTGGCCTCGATCGCCGAGCAGGTCGAGGCCGGTCAGGTGCGCGACACCGTCATCCTGCACGTGGGGAACAACGGGATCGTGACCGAGGAGCAGCTGCGCGGGATGCTGGACCAGCTGTCCGGTGCCGCGAAGGTGGTCCTGGTCACCGTCCGGGTCCCCCGGCCGTGGATGAAGCCCAACAACGCGCTCATCGCGAAGGTCGCCGAGGACTACCCCAACGTCACGGTGGCCGATTGGGCCAAGGCGTCCGCGGACAATCGCGACTACATGGTCAAGGACGGGGTCCACCTCACCGGCAAGGGAGCGGCGGAGTACACCCGCGTGATCGCCGAGGCGGCCGGCGTCGAGCCCCGCTGATCCGCTGCGCTGCGCGATTTGGCCGCCGGTGGGCGCCGCCGGTACGATTGTTGGTGTTGTCATGCCGCTGCGGCGGAATGATGCGCGAGTGGCGGAATAGGCAGACGCGCACGGTTCAGGTCCGTGTACTCGAAAGGGTGTGGGGGTTCAACTCCCCCCTCGCGCACCACAACCTGGGGGATCCCCCAGCCCGGCCCGGTCTCGGAGACGAGCACCGGGCCGTTCGCGTCCCTCCTGACGAGCGTGACGCCCTGCGTGCGCGCACGTGCGCAGTCCCCCGGGTTCCCCTGGGATGGACCACCGGCGACGCCCTGGTCGCCCACGTGCAGGGCCGATCCGCGGTGATCACCCGGCGCCGCCTGCCTTCGGCATCAGCGCGCCGATCACTCCCCAGTTGATCGCGTCTCCTCGAGGGCTGTTCGTCCCCGCACGGCTGCCCGCACCGTCGGGAACACGTGCTGCTCGCCGAGCGCGTCCAACGCGCCGGCACGGCGGAGCAGCTCGAACGCCTGGGCATCCACGCGGGCCAGCAGCAGCCGAACCCCGCGTGCCGCGAGCTGGGCAGCCAGCTTGGCGAGCATGTCCGCCCCGTCGACGTCGATGCCGGGGACGGTCCCGAGGTCGATCACGACGGTGGCGGCCCGGGACTCGCGGGCCATCTGCACGACCTGGGCCCGGATCGGCGATGCGTCGCCGAAGAACAACGGCCCCTGGACCGCCACGACCAGCAAGCCCTCCTGCTCGACGGCCCCGGGATGCGCGACCGCATCCACGTATGTGCGCTCGCGCTGGTCGAAGGCCATGCGACGCAGTGGCGGGGTTGCTGCCGCCCAGATCAGCATGAGCAGGCAGAGCACGACCCCGACGATGACACCGGCGACGACGCCGACGAAGAACAGGCCGATCCCTGTGACGAGGAATGCGACGAACCCTCGCCAACCCACCCTCAGGTAGCGGACGGGCACCCGCCAGTGGAGCAGGCCGACCGCCGCGTCGATCACGATGGCACCGAGGACGGCCTCCGGAACGTGGCGAACAGGCCCGTGAGGAACAGGAGCGTGACGACCGTCAGGGCCGCAACGACGAGCAGGCTCAGCTGGGACTTCTGCCCGGCGTCGTCTGCGACGCTGGTCTTGCTCAGGCTCCCGGACACGGGGAACCCGCCGAGCAGGGCCGACCCGGCGTGTGCGGCCCCGAGGGCGCCGATCTCCTGGTTCGTCGAGAACTCTCCGCCGCGCTTCGCCGCCATGGCGCTCACAGCCGCGATCGACTCGCTGAAGCCGACGAACACGACGGCGAGCGAGCCGACGACGATCGTGCCCCACTGCGCGGCAGTGAGCCCCGTCGGCAGGGTCAGGGTCGGCAAGCCCGACGGCAGCTCGCCGACGAGGGCGACGCCGTCGGACTCGAGCCCGAGGATCGGCACGATGGCTATCCCGAGGACGACCGCGATGATGGCGCGCGGGAGCTTCGGCGCGAAGTGGCGCATGCCGAGCAGGGCGAGAACGGCCGTCCCCCCCACGAGGAGGGTCGCGGTGTTGGTCTGCGGCAGCTCGCGGAGGGTGCCCACCAGCTTGTCCCAGTAGGAGCCTTCGACCTTTTCGGTGCCGAGGATCTTGTGGAGCTGGTCGCAGATGAGGCCCAGCCCGAAAGCGAAGATGAATCCCTCGAGGACGGGGGAGGCCAGGAAGTTGGAGACCCAGCCCATGCGCAGCCCGCCCAGCACGAGGTACACCAGCGCCGTCGCGGCGGTGAGCGCGATCATCACCGTCAGGTACTGCGGCGAGTCGGCCGCGACGACGATCGTGCACACCGACGCCGCGACCGCCGCGATCGGGCCGCTGGGCCCGGTGACGACCTGCCGCGTGGCTGTGAACAGCGCGAACAGCACCGCTGAGCCGAGGGCGGTGTAGAGCCCGTACTGCGCGGGGACGCCGGCGATCGACGCGTAGGCGATCGACTCCGGGATGAGCACGGCCCAGACGGTCACCCCGGCGATCAGGTCCCGCGAGAGCCAGGCCCGCCGGTAGTGCGGCAGCCATCCGACGACGGGCATGGCTCGCGCGAGCCAGCCCTGCTCCGCAGCGGATCCCGGGCTGAGACCTGTCGCGACGGACGTCATCCCTGCTACCTCCGGTCTCTCGCCTCGGTCACGACCTGTCGGTCATCCCGCCATCCCCTGGGCGATCGTCTGGTGGACGTCGTGGAGTTGCAGGTCCTGCTGCGCCTCGACGTGTGCCGGCTGCAGGTCGAAGACCACCTGCTTCACGGTGCCGGTGAATGCGTACGGGGCCTTGTCCTCGTACTGTCGATCGACGACACGGCCGTTGTCGCGGCCCACGTCCATCCCGGCGTACTCGCTCCACATGAACGGCACGGTGTGCTCGAGCCGACCTTCACCGACCAGCTCCCCTGCGATGTACAGCGTGACGCTCGCGCTGGACCCGGGCATCGGCTGGTCCGCCTCGACCAGCAGCTTCACGCCCACGGCACCGACGGGCAGGCTCCTGCCCGACACCTGGCGGTACGTCTCGACACCGGCGAACGAGTAGGTGTGCCGCAGCAGGCCATCGGAGTCCACCCACAGCGCGAAGCCACCCATGTGGTCGGCGTTGGCCACGATGACACCCTCGGCACCGCCCTGCGGCACCTCGAGCTGCGCCTCGATCGCGTAGGAGCGGCCCATGATCCGCGGGACCAGGCCCTGGAGCACGTTCTGCACGTCGCCGGCGAAGGTGAAGCGGCTGACGGTCGGTAGCGGCGGAAGGTCGCCGAAGATGGTGGAGTAGCCGCCCAGCAGCGGCAGGACCCTGTTCCGGGCGGCCTCCTGCCAGAAGAGGTCCTTGAGCTCGGCGAGCAGGTCGGGATGCTCCGCCGCCACGTCGTGCGCCTGGCTGAAGTCCGTGGTCAGGTCGTACAGCTCCCACCGGTCGGCATCGGGGTCCCACCCCGCGCCCGGCGCGAACCGCATGAGGGTCTCGCGCGAGAGGTCCCACGGCACCTTGTCCAGCCTCGCGCAGGCCCACCAGCCGTCGCGGTAGATGGCGCGGCTGCCGGCCATCTCGAAGTACTGCACCCTCTGGAGCTCAGGGGCTCCCGCGTCGTCGAACGTGTGCAGGAAGCTCATCCCGTCCATCGGCTCCTGCTCGATGCCGTCGACCGTCTTCGGCTCCGGAATCCCAGCGGCCTCGAGGATGGTCGGAGCCAGACTGTTGCAGTGGATGAACTGGCTGCGCACGGCTGCGTCCGGCGCGATGCGCCGCGGCCAGGCCACAACCATGGGGTTGCGCGTGCCGCCCAGGTGGCTGGCCAGCTGCTTGCCCCACTGGAACGGCGTGTTGCCGGCATGCGCCCACGCTGCCGCGTAGTGCGGGGCTGTCTGCGGGCTGCCGATGGCCTCGATCCCGCCGTACTCCTCGATGATCGCGAGTTGCTGCTCGGCCGGCAGGTCCACCCCGTTGACCACAGTCAGCTCGTTGAACGAGCCCGTGACCGTCCCCTCCAGGCTGGCGCCGTTGTCGCCCCAGATGAAGAAGACGAGCGTGTCGTCGAGCTCGCCCATCTCCGCGATGGCGTCCAGCAGGCGGCCGGCGTTCCAGTCGGCGTTCTCCGAGTAGCCGGCGTAGACCTCCATCTGCCGCGCGCAGAGCTCCCTCTCCGCGTCGCTGAGCGAGTCCCAGGCCGGGAAGGCGTCGGGGCGGACGCTGAGGTCGGTGTCCGGCGGCACCACGCCCAGCTCCTTCTGCCGCGCGAGGATCTCCTCGCGGAGCCGGTCCCAGCCCTGGTCGAAGCGGCCCTTGTACCGGTCTGCCCACTCCCGGGCCACGTGGTGCGGCGCGTGGCTGCAGCCGGTGGAGTAGTAGAGGAACCAGGGCTTGTGCGCGTCCTGGGCGCGCACGGAGTGCAGCCACTGCGACGGCCTTGTCGGTCAGGTCGTCCGGGAGGTAGTACTGGCCCCGCGCCCCACCCTCCGGAACGCCGACCACGGTGTTGTCCTGCACGATGATGGGGTCGTACTGGCCGGATGCGCCGGGCAGGAAGCCCCAGAAATGGTCGAAGCCCCAGCCGGTCGGCCAGTGCTCGAACGGCCCAGCGGCACCGAGCTCGCGTGTGGGCGTGATGTGCCACTTGCCGAAGCCGCCGGTGACGTAGCCGTTCTCCGCGAGGATGCGCGGCAGCGCCGCACAGGTGCGCGGCCTGATCGTGGTGTAGCCGGGGTAGGGCCCGAACCACTCGCACAGCGTGCCGAAGCCGACGCGGTGGGGGTTGCGCCCGGTGAGCAATGAGGCGCGCGTCGGCGAGCACAGCGCCGTGACGTGGAAGCGGTTGTACGTCACGCCCATCTCGCGCACGCGCGTCATGGTGGGCGTGGCGATCGGCCCGCCGAAGGTGCCGGCGTTGCCGAACCCGGCGTCGTCGATCAGGATGATGAGGACGTTGGGGGCGCCCGCAGGGGCGGCGGCACCGGCCAGCATGGTCCAGTCGCTCACCGAGTCGTCCAGCGTGCGGCCGGCCACGCCGCCGAAGGCCCTGTCCCGGATCGGCAGCACGGAGCGGTCGGGGACGAACTTGTGTCCGGCCTGGGCCAGTGCGTCCTTGAGGCCGCGCACGCCCTTGCCGTCCATGGCCACGACCGAGCGCGCAGGCGTTCCCGCGAGCGCACGCTCCGCGGCCAGCCGGTCGTCGTGGTCGACCATGGCGATCACGGCCGCGGCTCCGGGCGCCAGTTGGTCGCCCAGGCCATCCTCGATCCCGCTGGCGACCTTGTGCCGGGCGAACGTCCCCACGAGGCCGCCAGCCGCTGCGCCGGTGACGACCGAGCCGAGCAGCGGCGGCGAGAAGAGGCCGACGATCACCCCCACGCCGCCTCCCCAACCCAGGCCCTTGCGGCCGAGGTGGTCGCCGGTCTGGCGGACGGTGACCCGGCCCTGCAGGTCGCGCTCGACAAGGATCAGGCCCTCGCTGCGGACCTGGCGTTCCTTGACCGCCCGGGCGAGGGCCTCGAAGTCCTTGTCCGCTGCCTCCGCTGCCGGGTACGCGGCCATGATCAGGTCGTAGGTGTCGCTCATCGCCCTTCCCTCCAAGACGGGCAGCGGCCAGCCGCTGCCGCTCACCAGCCCCAGAATCCCGCCAGCAGCAGCAGGCCGAGCAGCGTGTGGGCCGCGTTCACAGCCAAGCCCTGTGGCACTCGCGGATGATCGACCGCGAGCGATACGAACCCGGTGGCGGCAAAGCCCAGCAGGGCGACACCGGCCGTGAGGAACGCGTACGGCTCGCGGGTGACCAGGCAGGTCACTGCGAGCGCCAGGAGCAACCCGCCATAGATGCCGCGAAGCTCGAGCCAGCCGTTGCCGTCGATCGCGGTCACGCCCAGCTTCTCGACGAGCTGAGGTCGGACCAGCAGGGGCGCCGCCATCGCCGCAAGGCCCAGCGCACCGATCACGGACAGGACCTCTGTTGCGTCCACGTCACCACCTCCTGCCCAGCGGCGGCGACCTGCCGCCGATCACGGAATCGAGGGCTTCCTCAAAAGTACACGCCTGACTACATTCGGGTCAATGGCTGTATGGTGAGGCGAGCACGCAACGCGTGCGTGCATGGCCGACGCGTCGTTCGGAGCAGCGGATGGAGCAGGTTCAGCAGACGAGGGGCGCGCGGCCCCGGCGTCCGCGCAGGTCCCGCGAGGAGGTCAGCGAGGCGCTGGTCTCCGCTGCCGCATCGTTGTTCGCAGAGCGCCAGTCCGGGCACGTCTCGGTGCGCGACATCGCCGCCCGGGCAGACGTGAACCCGACCTATGTGCACCGCTACTTCGGCTCCAAGCAGGTCCTGATGCATGTGGCGATCCAGCGAGCGCAGGAGCGCATCGCGGCACGGGTCGACCGCATGCCGGATGTGGTGGAGGGCGCTGCCGCGGTGGTCCATGCCACGCTCCAGGAGAAGGAGCTGATCGCCACCGTTGCCAGGGGGATCCTTGACGGTGTCGTCGACGGCGCATCGACCGGCGATCCCGCCACGGGTCGGCTGTTGCAGCGCTTCCAGGATGAGGTCGCTTCGCGTGGGGTCCACCCCGTGCACGACACCCGGGTCGTGGTCGTTGCCCTGGCCGCCGCCACGGCTGGGTACGCCCTGTTCGGACCGTTCCTCCGCCACGGCACGGGCCTCGATGACCTGCCCGAGGACCAGGTGGAGGCCGAGTTCGTCGCCCTGCTGCAGGAGATCGCGCGATTGGCCCTCCGTCAGTGACTCCCCAGCCCCGAGGCTGGGGCTTGGCCGGCTCCTGCCCAGGAACCCCGGCGAGGTCATCGATCGAGCCCACCTTGCTTGCATCCGGGCGGGAGAGCGGGCACGGACCAACTCCACATCGACGTCACCTGACTTGCACCACCGTGAGGACCAAGCCCACGTGAACCACGGGGAGGATCGCCTCCACCTGCAGCCTGTCCGAGCGGTCCGATTGCGCGGCTACCCTGCCAGTAGGCTCCGCTCGCGTGTCCGCCGCCGTGAGCCCCGCTGCCCCGATCGAGAAGCCCGCGCACGGGTGGATCCCGATGCTGTTCATCGGGATGGGCACCGCCCTGATCATCATGGACGCGACGATCGTCAACGTCTCGCTGCCCTCGATGATCGCCGACCTGGGCCTGAGCTCGATCGACGCGGAGTGGGTCAATGCGATCTACTCCCTGACCTTCGCCGCCCTGCTGATCGTGTTCGGCCGGGTGGGCGACCGGGTCGGCCGACGGCGGATCTTCACCCTGGGCGCCCTGGTGTTCGTGCTGGCCAGCATCTATGCCGCCTCGTCGACCTCGGGCGAGCACCTGATCACCGCCCGGGCCCTCCAGGGGATCGGCGGGGCGATGATGTCGCCGACCTCGCTGTCGCTGGTCAACTCGCTGTACTCCGGCAGGGCGCGCAACGTCGCCTTCGCGATCTACGGCTCGATCATCGGCGGGATGGCCGCCCTCGGCCCGTTGATCGGTGGCTACCTGACCACGAACTTCTCGTGGACGTGGGCGTTCTGGATCAACGTGCCGATCGGGATCGTCGTCATCGTCGGCGCCCTGCGCTACGTGCCCGAGAGCAAGGATCCCGGGCGACACCAAGGGCCTGGACGTCGTGGGGGCGATCCTCTCGGCGCTGGGCATCGGCCTGATCGTCTTCGGCCTGATCGAGGGCCGCAACTACGGCTGGATCCGGGTCGAGGAGGCCACGAGCCTGTTCGGCCGGGAGTACCCGGTGGGGGCGATCTCCCCGGTCGCGATCGCCCTGGTGGCGGGGCTGCTGTGCCTGCTGGTCCTGTACCTCGTCGAGACCCGGCGCACCCGGGCCGGCAGGTCGGCGCTGATCGACTTCACGCTGTTCCGCATCCGGACCTTCGGCCTGGGGTCGGTCGCGGCCCTGATCGTGAGCCTCGGGGAGTTCGGCATCCTGTTCTCGCTGCCCCTGTTCCTGCAGAGCGTCCTGGGCTACACCGCCCTGGGCGCGGGAGCCCTGCTCGCGACCCTGGCCATCGGCTCGTTCGTCGCCGCCCCCACAGCCGCCTCCCTGGCCAACAAGTACGGCCCCCGGTTCGTGGCGCGCATGGGAATGGGCCTGGAGGTGATCGGCATCGTCGGCCTCGGGGCCACCATCACCCCGACGTCCTCGGCGTGGCAGATGGCGATCTGGTTGATCATCTACGGAATGGGCGTCGGCTACGCCAGCGCCCAGCTCACGGGTCTCATCCTCGCCGACGTCCCCGTGCGCCAGAGCGGGCAGGCATCAGGGACGCAGAGCACCGCGCGCCAGATCGGCGCCGCGATGGGCACCGCGGTCCTGGGGACCGTGCTGTTCGTGTCGCTGAACTCCCAGACTGCCGCGCACATCGAGGAGGCCGGAGTCCCTGCGCCGCAGGCGCAGGAGGTGGCCGACATCGTCGAGGAGTCGGCCGGGACGGTCATCCCGAGCCTGGACCAGCCCCCGGGCAGCCCCGAGATCCAGGCGGCGGCCTCCCAGGCGTTCGCCGACTCCGTGGAGGTCACCGCCTACGTGGCCGGCGGCTTCGTGTTCCTCGGGCTGCTGGCCACCCTCGCCCTGCCCAAGCCGGTCGGGCGCCGGGAGGACGAGGACGACCTCGCTCCAGTCCGTGCCCGACGGCGCCCCCGACCCCAGCTAGGGCAGGGGCTGCCGCGGTGGTCGGGCCGGCGATCAGCCGCGCAGGGCGGTCAGTACCAGCCGGTGCGGTGCGAGTGGGCCAGGGCGTTGCTGGGGTTCCCGTAGCGGCTCTCGATGTAGCCCAGGCCCCAGGCGATCTGGGTCCGGGCATTGGTCTGCCAGTTCGGTCCGGCGCTGGCCATCTTCGACCCGGGAAGGGCCTGCGGGATGCCATGGGCGCCCGAGCTGTTGTGGGCCCGACTGCTCCAGCCGGACTCCTTCTGCCAGAGCGTGCCGAGGTCCTGGCACTGGGCGGCCGACCACCCCCTGTCGGCGCACATCTGCATCCCCAGGGCGCGGTTCTGGGCAGGCGTCCCGCCCTGCGCGGCCCGGGCGCGGGCTGCGCGCTGCTCAGCCGCCCGGCGCTTCTTCTCCGCGCCCCGCGCCTCCTTCTTGGCCCGGCGCTCGGCGGCCTTGCGCTCAGCCTCTGCCTTGAGCGCGGCCTCGTGGCTGGCGGCGGCGTTCCTCCGCGTCGACGGCGCGCTGGGTCTCCCAGGATGCCGGCATGGCAGCGACCGAATCGTCGCCCAGGCCGAGGGTGCTGGCCAGCGACGGGTCCGCCGGCGATCACCGCGGCTGCGGCAGTGATGGCGGCGCAGGCCTTGATCAGGGTGCCGGTCTTCATGGGTCCTCCGAGGGGTGGTGTCCCTCGTTGATGCCCCTGCGGCGCCGATCGGACACCGATCGTGTCCCATCTCACATGCGTGTCCGGCGTGTCCTGCTTGCGTGCAGGCAGAGCCGACCTCCCGGGACGTGCCGGGTCAGCGCACGCGCAGGCCGAGGTTCGCGGCCTCCTCGAACAGCTCCTCGCGCACGTCCGGGTGCGCGGCCTGGGTGATCAGGTTGCGGGCCTGCTCGTCCTGGGAGCGCCCCCAGATCTCCGCGATGCCCTGCTCGGTGACCACGGCGGTGTGCTGGAAGGAGGTCACCGGCTCGTCGAGCAGCGGGACGATGGTCGAGACGTTGGCCTTCGGGTGCCAGGACCGCAGCGCGATGAACGCCTGCCCGCCGGGCGCGTGCAGCGCGCCGACGATGAAGTCCGTCTGGCCGCCGAAGCCGGAGTAGATCCGGGCGTTGATGCGCGAGGCGTTCGCCTGGGCGAACAGGTCCACCTGCAGGGCGGAGTTCACGGAGGTCATCAGCGGCTGCTGGGCGATCAGGCCCGGGTCGTTGCTGGCCTCGGTGCGGACCATGCGCACCCGGGGGTTGCCGTCGATCCACTCGTACAGCTCCTGGGAGCCGAACAGGAACGACACGGCCAGGGCGGCATCCGGATCCAGCGCGCCGGCCTTGTCCAGGGCGAGCACGCCGTCGGAGAACATCTCGGTCCAGAACCGCAGGCCCTTGCGGTTGGACAGGGCGTTGAGGACGGCGTCGGGGACGGCCCCGATGCCCATCTGCAGCGTCGATCCGTCCTTGATCCGGGCCGCGATGCGGTCGCCGATGTCGCGCGAGGTGTCGTCCAGGATGCCCTGCTTGGCGACGGTGAGCGGCTCGTCAGCCTCGAAGAGCACGTCGATCGAGCTCAGGGGCACGATCGCATCGCCGTAGGTGAACGGCATGCTCGGGTTCGCCTGGGCGATCACCTTGCCGCCGCGCGCACGGCACGCCTCGATGGCTGCCGGCATCACGTTGACCTCGATCCCCAGGCTCACCACGCCGTGCCGGGGCATGGAGGTGTGCAGCAGGACCACGTCGGGCGGCATCGCGCGGGAGAACAGCGCGGGGACCAGGCTCAGCCGGCAGGGCACGTAGTGCAGCCGCGGGTTCTTGCGCATCCCGGCTCCGACGAAGGACGTCTCCGGCGTGATCCCCTCACGGTCGGGCAGGCCCGGCTGGGGGTTCAGGGTCCACAGCCGCCACTGTGGGACATGCGCGTCGAACAGCGCCAGCGCCGTGCGGGGACTGGCGAAGTTGCCGGAGGCGACGACGCGGGGGTTGGGCGGCAGCGCCTCGAGGATGGCAGCGAGGGACTCGGCCGTGGCATGCAGGGTCATGGGTGGCATTCTTCCCCGGTCGCACCGGCCACCGCCGGTCCGGAGGACCCGGGACCGGCGGTCATAGGTCCCCTGCTGGCCGGCGCCGTGGACTCGTGGCCGCCTCCGCGAGTGGCGCAGCCCGTGAACGAGGCGTGTCGTTTGCGTGGCGGGCACGCGTCCGGTACATTATTCGATGTATCAACTCGATACATCAGGTTGTAACCCCAGGGCAGTGAGAGGACGGTACTCCGCGATGGCAGCCACTCGCCGCAGCGCAGTGCTCGAGTTCGCGATCCTGGGCCTGCTGCAGGACGCACCCATGCACGGCTACGAGCTGCGCAAGCGGCTCAACGCGGTGATGGGGACGTTCCGCGCCATCTCGTACGGCTCGCTCTACCCGGCGCTCAAGGACCTGCTCGACCGGGGTCTGATCGCCGAGGCGGGTGCCGCGGACGCCAGCGCCCCGGTCCTCACGGGCCGTCGCGCGAAGATCGTCTACGAGCTCACCGCCGACGGCAAGGACAGGTTCGCCGAGCTCGTCTCGCGCACCGGTCCGGAGGCGTGGGAGGACGAGGCGTTCGGGGTGCACATGGCCTTCTTCGGCAGCACCCCGGCTGAGGTGCGCGTGCGCATCCTCGAGGGCCGGCGCAGCCGGATGGAGGAGCGGCGGGCCAACCTGGCCGCCTCGACCGCTCGCAACCGCGAGCGGCTGGACACCTACACGCAGGCCCTGCAGCGCCATGGCCTCGAGGGTGTCGAGCGCGAGGTGCGCTGGCTCAACGAGTTGATCGACAACGAGAACCAAGGACGGCGCGAAGGATCCGCCGACGCGTCCAAGAACCAATCCGGAGATACCGGGGCCGGGCCGCGTCGCTCGCCAGCCCGCGGGTGAGAAAGGAACATCAGATGGGTGCCATTCGTGTGGCCATCGTGGGCGTGGGCAACTGCGCCTCCTCCCTCGTGCAGGGTGTGGAGTACTACAAGGACGCGGACGTCAACGACCGTGTGCCGGGTCTCATGCACGTCCAGTTCGGCGACTACCACGTCCGCGACATCGAGTTCGTGGCCGCGTACGACGTCGATGCCAAGAAGGTCGGCCAGGATCTCGCCCACGCCATCGTGGCCAGCGAGAACAACACCATCAAGATCGCCGACGTGCCCCCGACGGGCGTGACCGTGTCCCGCGGCCACACCCTCGACGGCCTGGGCAAGTACTACCGCGAGATGGTGACCGAGTCCGACGAGGAGCCGGTGGACATCGTCGCCAGCCTGATCGAGAACAAGGTCGACGTCCTGATCTGCTACCTGCCCGTCGGGTCGGAGCAGGCTGCGAAGTACTACGCGCAGTGCGCCATCGACGCCAAGGTGGCGTTCGTCAACGCGCTGCCGGTCTTCATCGCCGGGACCCCCGAGTGGGCCAAGAAGTTCGCCGACGCCGGCGTCCCGATCGTCGGCGACGACATCAAGAGCCAGGTGGGCGCCACCATCACCCACCGCGTGCTGACCAAGCTGTTCGAGGACCGCGGCGTCACCGTCGACCGGACCTACCAGCTCAACGTCGGCGGCAACATGGACTTCATGAACATGCTCGAGCGTGATCGCCTGGAGTCCAAGAAGATCTCCAAGACCCAGTCGGTCACCTCGCAGATGGTCCGCGAGCCCGAGCCGCGCAACATCCACATCGGTCCCTCGGACTACGTGGCCTGGCTCGACGACCGCAAGTGGGCGTTCGTCCGCCTCGAGGGCCGGGCGTTCGGCGACGTGCCGCTGACCCTGGAGTACAAGCTCGAGGTGTGGGACTCCCCGAACTCGGCCGGTGTGATCATCGACGCCCTGCGCGCCGCGAAGATCGCCAAGGACCGGGGCATCGGTGGCCCGATCCTGAGCGCGTCGAGCTACTTCATGAAGTCCCCGCCGGAGCAGTACGCGGATGACATCTGCAAGCTCAAGGTGGAGCAGTTCATCGCCGGCGAGATCGACAGCTGATCGATCCGCTGTTGCTGTCCGAGAAGGGCCCCGGGTGCGAACCCGGGGCCCTTCTCGCTGCACCCGGCCCAGCGCGGCGGCGGGGTCGCCTGTGGACTCCGACTGCCCGCAGCGGGCATGCTGCGCAGCATGGGCCCCGGTGCCGAACCGCGCGATCCGGCGCAGCCGGGAGCCACGGGCGTGCCCGCTGGGTCGGCGGCCCCTGTCCCCGCGCCCGCTGATGGGCCCGCCACATCCGGGTCCGCCCCGCTGCCGGTGCCCCTGACCCCGCCCGCTGCGTCTGCGGGCCCGGTCGCGGGGGAACCCGGCCCGTCGGTGCGCTGGCCGGTGCTGGCCACGGCCAACTCCCGGCGGCTGCTGGCCACCCGGTTGACCGGCCAGGCCTCCGACGGGCTGCTCCAGGCGGCCCTGGGCTCCTTCGTGCTGTTCTCCCCGGAGCGCCAGGCCACCGCCAGCCAGGTGGCCGCCGCCTTCGCCCTGCTGCTGCTGCCCTACTCCCTCCTCGGCCCCTTCACCGGGGTGTTCCTCGACCGCTGGAACCGGGCACGGGTCCTGGTCGTGGCCAACCTCGCCCGGGGGGCGGTGATGATCGGGATCGCCCTGATGGTCGCGGCCGGGCGCGACGGCCTGGACCTGGGCACCGCCGTGCTGGTGACGATGGGCATCGGCCGGCTCTGGCTGGCGGGCCTGTCCGCCGGGCTGCCCCTGGTGGTGGCGCCGGCCCAGCTGGTCACCGCCAACGCGCTGTTCCCCACCGCCGGCACGATCGCCTCGGCGATCGCCACCGTCGCGGGCCTGCTGCTGATGCCGCTGCTCGGACCGGACGGGGCCACCCGCCTGATCCTGCTCGTGGCCGCCGGCCTGCTGGTCTCGGCTGCCATCGCCGGGAGGATCCCCCGTCGCGACCTGGGACCGGAGGCCGGCGAGGCGCGGATGGCGTCGCTGACCTCCGACCTGCTGGCGGTCGTGCGCGGCATGGTCGCCGGGGTCGTCCACGTCCACCACCGCCCCCGTGCCCGGCGTGGCATGGGCGTGGTGATGGCCCATCGGGTGGCGTTCGGCGCGCTCCTGGTCGATGCCCTGCTCCTGGTGCGCAACACCCTGAACCCCGCCGACTCCCCCGACACGGCCCTGGCGGACTTCGCGCTCACGGCGGCCGGGGCCTCGCTGGGCAGCTTCCTGGCTGCGGTGAGCGCCCCCCGGGTCGTGCGTCGCGTGGGCCTGGCCCCCTGGTCGGCCACCACCCTCTTCGTGGCGGCCGTCGTGGCCCCGCTGTCCTTCGCGAGCCTGCAGCTGCCCCTCATGGCGCTCGGCTCGCTGTCCATGGGGTTCGCCGGACAGACGGTGAAGATCGCCGGCGACACCGTCCTGCAGCAGGACATCGACGAGGGCTACCGGGGCCGGGTCTTCTCCCTGTACGACGTCGGCCTCAACGTGGCCCTCGTCAGCGGGATCTGCCTGACCGCGTTCACGGCTCCCACGGATGGGATCGCGCCCGCCCTGTGGATCGGGGTCGGGGCGCTCCTCGCGGCGACCGGCGCGTGGAGCCTGCGGCCCGCGGCGGTGCGTGGCTAAGATCGGGTCCGTTGCCGGTGCCGTCCGCCCTGGGCGGGCTCGTGGGCACACGCCGCGGAAGGAGGTGTCCGGTGGGGATGCTCGACAACTTCGAGAAGAAGTTGGACCGCATGGTCAACGGCGCGTTCGCGAAGGCGTTCAAGTCCGAGGTGCAGCCGGTGGAGATCGCCGCCGGGCTGCAGCGCGAGCTCGACGACCGGGCCACCGTCGTCAGCCGGGCTCGCACCGTCGTGCCCAACGTCTTCGTCGTGGAGCTCTCCGCCGCCGACTACGAGCGACTGTCGGCGTTCGAGGCGACCGTCAACGACGAGCTGGCCAGCCTGGTGCGTGAGTACGCCCAGCAGCAGCGCTACGCCTTCGTGGGCGCTGCGCAGGTGACGCTGGCCCAGGACGACGGCCTGGGCACGGGAGTCTTCCGCATCCGCTCCGAGGTCCGCCCGGGCGACCAGCCGGACGTGGCCGTTCCCCTCGACGTCAGCGGTGAGCCCCACCTCGAGGTGGACGGCATCACCTACCCGCTGCTCGCGGTGACCCGGTTGGGCCGGGGGACCGACGTGGACATCCGCATCGACGATCCCGGTGTCTCGCGCCACCACGCGGAGATCACCCTCGGCACCGACGTCACCCTGCGCGACCTGGGGTCCACCAACGGCACGCTCGTCAACGGCCGGATGGTCTCCACCGTGGTGCTCACCGACGGCTCCCGGATCCAGCTCGGGACGACGACCCTGACCTACCGGGCCAGGTGAGAGGTGTCTGAGTTCGCGATCACCCTGATGCGGTTCGGCTTCCTGGCCGCCCTGTGGCTGGCGGTGTTCGCGATCGTCCTGGTCCTGCGGCGGGACCTGGCCGCCCCGAAGGAGGCGCGCCCGCAGCCAGCCAGCCGCCGGGCCCCGGGCCTGCCCACGTCCAGTGCCCCGCCGGTGCCGCCGCAACCCAAGCAGCGCGCGGCCGCCCGCAGCTCGTCGACCCCCCGCAAGCTGGCGGTCGTCGAGGGCGAGCTCGCCGGCACGGTCGTCCCGCTGGGCACCTCGCCGATCACGGTCGGCCGGGCCGCCGACTCCACGCTCGTGCTCCAGGACGACTACTCCTCGAGCCGGCACGCGCGGTTCTTCCCCTCCGACGGCCAGTGGATCGTGGAGGACCTCGGGTCCACCAACGGCACGTGGATCGATCGCACCCGGATCACCGGACCCACCGTCCTGCGGGTCGGCGCCAAGGTGCGCGTCGGTCGCACGACCCTGCAGCTGCAGCGGTAGGGCCCGGCGATGACCCAGTTCCTGCGGTACGCGGCGAAGTCCGACGTGGGCATGGTGCGCCGGGAGAACGAGGACTCGGGCTACGCGGGGCGGACCCTGCTGGTCGTCGCTGACGGCATGGGCGGCCACGCGGCCGGCGAGCTGGCCAGCGCCACCGCGGTCGCCACCCTCGCCGAGCTGGACTCCGAGGACCTGCCCACCGGCGACGTCCTGACCGCCCTCGACGACGCCCTGCTGACCTCGGCCGAGCGGATCGGGCAGTTCATCGATGCCGACCCGTCCCGGGCGGGCATGGGCACCACCCTGACCGCGGTCCTCTGGCGCGGGGGCCGGATCGCCCTGATCCACGTCGGGGACTCCCGGGCCTACCTGCTGCGCGACGGCGAGCTCAGCCAGATCACCCACGACCACACCTACGTCCAGACCCTCATCGACTCCGGGCGGATCACCGCCGACCAGGCTCGGACCCATCCCAAGCGCAACCTGCTGCTGCGCGCGATCGACGGCACGGGCGTGCCGGAGGGCGAGACGTCGATCCGCGAGGCGCAGGTCGGGGACCGCTACCTGCTCTGCAGCGACGGGCTGTGCGGGGTCGTGACCGACGAGGCGATCGAAGCCGTCCTGGCCCAGGTCCCGGATCCCACCGCCGCCGTGACGGAGCTGGTCGACCTGGCCCTGGCCGCGGGCGCCCCGGACAACGTCACCGCGGTGATCGCCGACGTGATCGAGGTCGACGACGATGCGGGCGACCTCGAGTCCGCCCTCGGGCAGCCGGTCGTCGTGGGGGCTGCCGGCGACCGCCGCAACCGCGCGGCCCTGCCGGGGCTGATGTTCCCCGACGACGTCGGGCCCGGGGACGGCGCCGACCCGTCGGGCTCCTCGGGTGGACCGGCCGTGGCCGGTGGGCTTGCGGCCCGCAGCCAGGTGCGCGCCCGGACGGGCACGGCCGACGACCTGGCGGACCAGGACGCCGGGGACGCGCTGGACGGGACCGCGGGACCGGACCCCGACGCCCCGGCCGGCGTCGCACCGCCCGGATCGATCGGCGCCGCGCTCGAGGCCGGTGACCTCCCGGTGGGCGGCGCCCACCCCGGCCGCCGCGGTGGTTGCGCCGGCGGCCGAGGTCGAGCAGGAGGGACCGGGCTGGCTGCGCCGGCACTGGCGCGGGGTCCTCGCGGCCGTCGCCGTTGCCGGGGTGCTGCTGATCGGCGCGCTCGGCTTCCTGTGGTGGTTGAGCTCGCAATGGTTCGTCGGCCCCAGCGGGCCGTACGTGGCGATCTACCAGGGCATCCCGCAGGAGGTGGCCGGCGTCCCCCTGAACCGGGTCGTGACCCGCACGGCTCTCCCGGTGGCGACCCTGCCCTACTACGACCAGACCCAGCTCGAGGGCACCCTCGACGCGGGTACCCAGGTCCAGGCCCAGCGGATCGTGACCGACCTCGAGGCCAAGTCCGCGGCCTGCTCCTCGCAGCAGGCGCCGCTGGGGTGCCCGACGCCCCAGACGGGCCCCGGTGTGGGCACGGACGCTCCGGGCGCGACTCCCGGGCCCACCCCGACGCCCAGCGGGCTGCTGCGATGACAGCCACGGTCATCCCGAGGTCCACACGAGTCGGTCACCGCCTCCCGCCAGCCGACCCGGCGCAACACCGAGCTCGCCCTCCTCGTCCTCGTGTGGCTGATCGGGGCGCTGGCCCTGGTCCTGGCCAGTGAGGGGGCGGCCGGCGAGGTCGTGGCCGACGTGCGCACCATCGTGATCATCGAGGGGGCCTGCCTGCTCGGGATCCACCTGGTGGTGCGCTGGATGGCCCCCTACGCCGATCCGGTCATGCTGCCGGCCGCCGCCGCCCTGAACCTGCTGGGCATCGCCATGATCGGCCGCCTGGACATCGCCGATGCCAAGCGCGCGGCGGCCAAGGGGGTGGAGGTCCCCGAGTCGGTGGCGGTGCAGCAGGCCATCTGGATGGCCGTGGGTGTCGTCGCCTGCGCCCTGGTGCTGGTGATCGTGCGTGACCATCGGACCCTGCGCCGCTACACCTACCTGATCGGCCTGGCCGGGCTGGTCCTCCTCCTGCTGCCGATGGTCCCGGGGCTGGGCCTGACCATCCGCGGGGCCAACCTCTGGATCCAGGTCGGGTCCGTTCACGTTCCAGCCCGCGGAGCTGGCCAAGGTCCTGCTGACCATCTTCTTCGCCTCCTACCTGGTGCTCACGCGTGAGTCGCTGTCCCTGGTCCGGCACAAGGTCCTGGGCCTGGGCATCCCACGCGGCCGCGACCTCGGGCCGATCCTCGTCGCGTGGGCGATCGCCATGGGGATCGTGGTCTTCCAGCGCGACCTGGGCACGGCAGCCATGTTCTTCGGGCTGTTCGTGGGCCTGCTCTACGTGGCCACCGGGCGGCGCTCATGGATCGTGCTCGGCTTCCTGCTGACGCTCTTCGGCGTGGTGATGGCCTACCTCGCGTTCAGCCACGTGCAGATCCGGGTGAAGGTGTGGCTCGACCCGTTCGCCTACTCCAGCGCCGAGGGCTACCAGATCGTCGAGTCGCTGTACGGCTTCGCCAACGGCGGGATGATGGGCACCGGCTGGGGCCGGGGCTACCCGCAGCTGGTGCCCTTCGCCGAGAGCGACTTCATCTTCGCCGCCCTGGGTGAGGAGCTCGGGATGGCCGGCGCGTTCGCGATCATCGTGCTCTTCGCGATCCTCATCGAGCGGGCGCTGCGCACGGCGCATGCCAGCCGTGACCCGTTCGGCACCCTGCTGGTCACCGGCTACGCGATCGTCCTGGGCCTGCAGACGTTCATCGTGCTCGGCGGGGTCACCAAGCTGATCCCGCACACCGGCCTGACGACGCCCTTCATGTCCGCCGGCGGGTCGTCACTGCTCGCCAACTGGATCATCCTCGGCCTGCTGCTGCGGGTGTCGGACCACGTCCGTCGGCCCGATCCGGTCATCGTCCGCCCGGATGATGCGACCACCGAGGTGGTGCGCGTGCGATGACCAGGCCGCTGAACCGTCTGGCGCTCGGGCTCCTGGTCCTCATGGTCGCCCTGCTCGTCCAGCTGACGCGCATCCAGGTGTTCCAACGCGCCGAGCTCAACGCGATGCCGGGCAACCAGCGCACGCTGCTCACCGAGTACTCCCGCGAGCGCGGCCCGATCCTGGTCGACCGGGCGCCCATCGCCGAGTCGGTCGAGACCGACGACGAGCTGAAGTACCTGCGGCGCTATCCGCAGGGTCCGATGTTCGCCTCGGCAACCGGCTTCTACTCGATCGTCTACGGCGCCACCGGCCTGGAGAAGGCGGAGAACGCCGTGCTGTCCGGGGAGGACCCGCGCCTGTTCGTCGACCGGATGCAGCAGCTGTTCGCCGGTCGCGAGATCCAGGGCGGCTCGGTCACCACCACGCTCGACGGCCCCGCGCAGAAGGCGGCGTGGGACGGCCTGCGGGGCAAGGTCGGGTCCGTCCTGGCGATCGAGCCGAGCACCGGGCGCATCCTGGCCCAGGTCCAGAGCCCGTCGTTCGACCCCAACGAGCTGAGCTCGCACAACTCCAAGGAGGTCAACGCCTACTACCAGTCGCTCGAGGAGGATCCGGACAAGCCGCTGCTGAACCGGCCGATCGCCAAGACCAACCCTCCCGGGTCCACCTTCAAGGTGGTCACCGCCGCAGCGGCGCTGGAGTCCGGGAGGTTCGAGCCGGACAGCATCCTGCCCGGGCCGGCCACCTACACCCCGCCCGGGACGAGCGTGGCGATCCCCAACTACTTCAACGGCCCCTGCGGCCCGGACGACCAGATCACGCTGGCCGAGGCCCTGGCCATCTCGTGCAACACCGCGTTCGCCTGGCTGGGCAACGAGCTCGGCGACGACGCGCTGCGCGACCAGGCGCAGAAGTTCGGCTTCGACGAGTCCTTCGAGACACCGCTGCGGGCGGCGACCTCGCGCTTCCCCGCCGATCCGGACGAGCCACAGACCGCGATGTCGGCGATCGGGCAGTTCGACGTCCGGGCGACTGCGATGCAGATGGCGATGGTCGCCGCGTCCATCGGCAACGGCGGGGTCACCATGCGCCCCGGCCTGGTGGACCAGACCGCCGCCCCCGACCTGAGCGCCCTCCAGACGTTCGACCCGACCGAGTTCGCCCGCGCGATGACCCCGGAGAACGCCGCGGAGCTGACCGGGATGATGGTGGGGGTGGTCAATGAGGGCACCGGGTCGAACGCCCAGATCCCCGGGGTGGAGGTGGCCGGGAAGACCGGCACGGCGCAGACGTCCAAGGACCGGCCGAACATCGCCTGGTTCATCTCCTTCGCCCCGGCGACCAACCCGCAGGTGGCGGTCGCGGTGGCCATCGAGAAGTCCGGTGCCGCCGAGGTCGGCGGGAACCTCCTGGCCGCCCCGATCGCCCGCGCGGTGATGGAGGCGGTGCTGTCCGGCTGAGCCCGGCGCGCTGGCCGCAGGGGAACGCGCTCCCGGGCGCCCTGCCTGCTTCGCGGTAGATTGTGCGCCGGTGGGCCGGTCGTCCGACGACCGGCCCGGACCGGATGGCTGGGGCGCGCGCTCGGCGCGTGACGGCCGCGGGACAGGAGAGCGGATGAGCGACGTGCGCCGGCTGGGTGACCGGTACCAGGTGGGCGAGCTGCTCGGCCGCGGCGGCATGGCCGAGGTGCACGAGGGCCGTGACCTGCGCCTGGGCCGACGAGTCGCCATCAAGATCCTCAAGCCCGAGCTGGCCCGCGATCCCGCGTTCCTGGCCCGCTTCCGCCGCGAGGCCCAGAGCGCAGCCTCCCTGAACCACCCCAACGTCGTCGCGGTGTACGACACCGGTGAGGACGTCCTGGGGGAGGGTCCGACCGCGGAGACCGTCCCGTTCATCGTCATGGAGCTCGTCGAGGGGATCACCCTCAAGGAGCTGATCAACTCCGGCAACAAGCTGGTCCCCGAGCGGGCCCTGGAGATCACCTCGGGCATCCTGGCGGCACTGGACTACAGCCACCGGCACGGGATCGTCCACCGCGACATCAAGCCCGGCAACGTGATGCTGACCACCACCGGTGCGGTGAAGGTGATGGACTTCGGCATCGCCCGGGCCACCGCCGACGCCGGGCATACCGGGACCAGCACCTCCACCGTCATGGGCACGGCGGCCTACCTGTCCCCGGAGCAGGCCCAGGGCCTGAGCGTGGACTCGCGCAGCGACCTGTACTCGGCCGGCGTCGTGCTCTTCGAGCTGCTCACCCGACGCCCGCCGTTCGTCGCCGACGCGCCGGTCGCGGTCGCGTTCGCCCACGTCAACGAGCCGCCGCCGGTGCCCAGCACCCTGGATCCCGCCCTTCCGGCTCAGCTGGACCCGATCGTGGCCCGCGCCCTGGCCAAGGACCCGGCCCAGCGCTACCAGACGGCCGTGGAGTTCCGCGCCGACGTCGAGCGGGCCATCGCTGGGGTCCCGGTGACCCGGGTGATGCCCGTGCCCCCGGTCGCCGGCCCGGACGCGCAGGCGACCTCGGTCCTCGGCGGGGTCGATCCGTACGCGACCGCCGCGATGGCCGCCACGGCGGCGGCGCCGACCGGTGCCATGCCGCCGGTGATCCCCGGGGGCGCCGGTGACCCCTACGCGGTCCCTGATCCGATGACCACGACGGCGCAGGTCGAGCCGGCCCGCAAGGGCGGGGCGCTCAAGGGCCTGGGCATCGCGGCGCTGATCATCGCCCTGCTGGGTGTGGGCGTGTGGCTCGGGGTGCGGCTGCTCGGGTCGACCGCGGCCGAGACGGTCGCGGTGCCCGGGCTCGAGGGGCTCACCGTGGCCAAGGCCGAGTCCGAGCTGCGCGACCTGGGACTCGTGCTGGGCGGCCCGGAGGTCAAGGTCTCCGACCTGCCCAAGGACACGATCATCAGCCAGGATCCGCGCAAGGGCGAGCTCGTCGCGGTGGGCAGCATCGTGGACGTGGTGGTCTCGGCGGGCAAGGAGCAGGTGCAGGTCCCCGACCTGATCGACTTCACCTCCGAGTCCGATGCCCGCCGGGCGCTGGCCGAGGCCGGCCTGACGCTGGGCAAGGTCACCGCCGAGGACTCCGACCGGCCCGAGGGGACCGTCCTGCGCCAGGATCCGGCCCCCTACGAGACGGTCGATGCCGGCTCGGCGGTGGACATCTGGGTGTCCAACGCCCAGGTCGAGGTCCCCAACGTGGTCGGTCGCACCGAGGCGCAGGCCCGCACGGACCTGTTCAACCTCGGCTTCGAGGTGGCCTACGGCCCCGAGCTGGAGACCACGGAGTTCGCGCCGGGGACGGTCGCGGACCAGACCCCGGTCGGGGGGAGAAGGCCAAGAAGGGATCGTTGGTGACCCTCACGCTGGCCAAGGCCCCCGCGCCCACCCCCACGCCGACGCCGACCCCGAGCGTGCCCGCGGACGGCGGTGGCGCGGACGGGTCCGGTGGCGGCGGCACCGCCAACGGGAACCCGGGCCTGTCGGCCACCCCGGCACCGTAGCCCGGGGAGCCTACGGACGGTCCTGGTGCTGGGCCCTCCAGGCGGCCCAGGCCGAGTCGGTCATGTCGCTCAGGGAGCGTCGGGCACGCCAGCCGAGCAGCACCCCGGCCAGGCTGGGATCGGCGACGAGGGCGGGCGGGTCGCCGGGCCGGCGCTCGACGATGTCGACCGCGAACTCCCTGCCCACGGAGCGGCGCAGCGCCTCGATCACCTCGAACACGGAGTACCCGGTGCCCGTGCCGATGTTGACGGCGACGTGGTCCTCGAGGCGGGGCGCGTCCTCGACACCGGCGACCCGGGCGACCATCGAGCCCAGCTGGGAGGCGACCTCGGCCACGAGCTCGCCGGCCTGCCCCCGCCGGCCGCCTGGTCCGGTCGTGGAGCGGATCACCCCGGGGATGCGCTGGGCGGCGAGCTCGACGGCCCGGGCGGCGG
>CAVSQK010000018.1:175000-194418 GCA_963729885.1 uncultured Actinomycetes bacterium | reverse complement strand
GTGCTCGATCCGGACGTCCTCGACGGAGTACCCCGCCTCGGCGACGGCGGCGAACAACCGGCCGAGCTCGCCGGGCTGGTCAGGCACTGCCACCGGCACGACGGCTGTCGGCGACGGGCGTGCACCGTGCTTGCCCGGCACGCGATCGCGCCCGGCGTTGCCCCGGCGCAGGGCCTCGGCCAGGACGTCCTGGCCCCCCTGGTCGATGCTGCCCAGGGCGTGGAGCAGCGCATCGAGATCGGCCCTCAGTGCGCCCAGCACCGCAGCCACGGGCGTTGCGTTCGCCGACAGGATCTCGACCCACAGGTCGGCGTCCGAGGCGGCGATCCGGGTCATGTCACGCAGACCCTGACCCGCGATCGAGACCACCGTGTCCGACGAGTCCAGCAGTCGGGCGGCCAGGAGCGAGGACAGGATCTGCGGTGTGTGGGAGACCACGGCGACGGCGCGGTCGTGCTCCGCGGCAGGCATCACGATGGGCAGGGCGCGGGCGGACAGGGCCAGCTCCTGGACGGCATCGACGGCGGCCTCGTCCGCGCCGGGGTGCGGGGTGATCACCCAGGGCCGGTCGTCGATGAGGTCCGCCCGGGCCGCGGCCGGACCGGATACTTCACGCCCGGCCATCGGGTGGCCCCCGACATACCGGGAGGCGTCCACCCCGGCGGCGACCAGCGCCCGGTGGATGGGGACCTTCACCGAGGCCACGTCCGTGACGACGGCCCCGGGGAACCGGCGCAGCGCGTCGGCGACGACTGCGGCGGTCACGGCAGGCGGAACGGCCACGACCACCAGCCCGGGCTCGGGTGCGCCGGGGTCGCCGGCGGCCCCCACGCCCCCCACAGGCAACGGCTCCCCCGCGCCCCGTGCCACTGCCACAGCGACCGCATCCGGGTCCCGATCCCCCAGCCACACGGTCACGCCCCGTCGGCGAAGCGACAGGGCCAGTGACGTCCCGATGAGCCCGGTGCCCACAATCAGCACCGGCTCAGGAAGCCCGCTCACTGGGCCAGGTCCGTGCGCAGGGCCTCGGCACCGCGCAGGTACACGTGGGTCACCTCGGCGCGGGGCAGGTCGCACTCCACGTGGGC
The DNA here is from genome assembly GCA_963729885.1 of uncultured Actinomycetes bacterium. GTDB lineage: Bacteria > Actinomycetota > Actinomycetes > S36-B12 > CAIYMF01 > Prado023. The sequence continues at coordinate 193,330 of CAVSQK010000018.1, read as the reverse complement.
CATGACCCGCACGACGCGCTGCATCGCACCGGTGACGTCGATCTCCTGGGCGCAGATCAGAGGGACATCACCGATGTCCAGTGCCCGGGCCGCCCCGGCAGGGAACGCCGACACCAGGTCCGGCGTCGCGGTGAACAGCACGGAGATCAGGTCGTCGGTGACCAGCGCGTTGCGCTCCAGCATCTCGGTCACGAGCTCGACCACAGCCTCGCGCATCTCATCGGCGTCGTCGGCGCTCAGGTGAGTCGCCCCACGCACAGCCCGCACGGCCATCTCGCCTCCCCAGGATCGTCGGCGCCCAGCCTAACGGTCCCCGGCGCGACGCCCGTCGAAGCGCCCGGGGACACGACCGGACGCCCCGGTGGACCACCCTCGGAGCCGGGGCTGGTCCTCAGTGCAGTGACGGTGCGGCCCGGCGCCGGGCACGACAGGTAGCGTGGCCCCGGCGGCACAGCAGGGCCGCCACTGGCGAGCGGAAGGTCATCATGCGAACCCTCAAGGACAAGCGCGTGCTCATCACCGGAGGCGCCTGCGGCATCGGCTACGCGATGGCGCAGCAGTTCGGCGCGCAGGGAGCCCGCCTGGTGCTCACCGACATCAACGAGCCGCTGCTGGCCCAGGCCGCGGAACGCCTGCGGGATGCGGGCGTGGAGGTCGCGGAGTACCGACTCGATGTCACCGACCCCGACGACGTGGCCCGCGCACGGGACCGCATCAACGCCGACGGCGGCCTGATCGACGTCCTGGTCAACAACGCCGGAATCGTGTTCGGAGGCTACTTCCTGGACGTCCCCCTCGAGCGGCACCTGACCACCCTCGGGGTGAACCTGCTGGGTCCAGTGATCCTCACGCACGCCTTCCTGCCGGACCTCATCGCCCGTCCCGACGCCCACCTGGTCACCATCGCGAGCCTGGCCGGCTACGGCGGCGCACCCGGTGGCTCGACCTACGGGGCGAGCAAGTGGGGCGTCATCGGCTTCTCCGAGTCCATCGAGCTGGAGCTGGCCAAGCAGGGCCACAAGCACGTCCACGTCACGACCGTGTGCCCGGGAGTCGTGTCGACCGGCCTCTTCGACGGCGCCCGGCCGTTGCGCCTGACGAGCATCCTGACCCCCGACGACGTCGCCGAGGCCGTGGTCACCGGCGTGCTGCACGACCGCGGATACGTGCGCACCCCGTGGCTGGTGAAGGTCGCACCGGTGCTGCGCGGCGTCCTGCCGCACCGGGCATTCAACGCCGTCCACGGGTTCTTCGGCGGGGCCACCACGATGGACACCTGGACCGGACGGGCAACCGGTCGCGAGGAGACGACCGCCTACAACCCCACCTCGGTGTAGAGCGCCCGCTCCTCCCCACCCGAGATCACCCGGACCGTGCCGGGCCGCTGCTGGCCCAGGACGATCGGGCCGATGCGCGTGCGCACCAGGGACAGCACCGGATGGCCGACAGCCTCGAACATGCGCCGCACGATGTGGTTGCGGCCCTCGTGCAGGACGAGCTCGATCAGCACCTGGCCCGGAAGGCTCTGGACGACCTTGAACGAGTCCGCCCGGACCGGACCGTCCTCGAGCTCGATCCCGGTGGTCAGCTGCCGCCCCACGCCGCGCGGCAGGGGTGCGGCCACGGTCGCCAGGTAGGTCTTGGCCACCCCGTACGAGGGGTGCGCCAGCCGGTTGGCCAGCTCGCCGTCGTTGGTCAGCAGGATCAGGCCCTCGGTGTCCGCGTCCAGCCGACCGACGTGGAACAGCCGCTCGGAGCGGTCGGCCACGAGGTCACCCAGGCAGGGACGCCCACGATCGTCGGACATCGTCGAGAGCACGCCGCGGGGCTTGTTGACCGCCACCACGACGGTCCCGGCCGCTGTCGGCACCCGCTGGCCGTCGACGCGCACCACTGCGGTCTGCGGATCGACCCGCATGCCCTGCTCGCGCACGACCTTGCCGTCGACCTCGACCCGGCCCTGGTCGATCAGGACCTCGCATGCGCGCCGGCTGCCCAGTCCGGCCGCGGCCAGGACCTTCTGCAGGCGCACGCCCTCGCTGGGTTCGTCCTCACGCGGGCTCATGGCAGGTCCACCAGGTCGCCGATCTCGGCGTACGTCGGCACATGGTCGGCCAGCGGGGGCAGCTCGGACAGGCTGGCGATGCCCAGGCGTTCGAGGAAGTACGGCGTCGTCCGCAGCATCGTGGCATGCCCTCCGGGCTCCACCCCGGCCTCCTCGACCAGCCCGCGCGTGATCAGCGTGCGCACGACCCCGTCGACGTTCACCCCGCGCACCGCGCTGATCCGCCCCCGGGAGATCGGCTGCCGGTAGGCGATGATCGCCATGGTCTCCAGCGCTGCCTGGGTCAGGCGCGCCTGCTGCCCATCCACCACGTACCGGCTGACGACCTCCGCGCAGTCGCCACGGGTGTAGAACCGCCAGCCGCCGCCCACCTCGCGCAGGTCGAAGCCCCGGCCGTCCTCGGTGTACTGGGCCGAGAGCCCGCGCACGACGGCCTCCACCTGATCGGCAGGGCGGCGCACGATGGTGGCCAGGGTGAGCATGTCCATCGGCTCGTCGGCCAGCAGCAGGACCGCCTCCACGGCCGCCTCCAGCGTCGGGGCGCCCAGGGAGTCTGCGAGCAGGGCGTCCTCGGGACCATCGTCGAGGGCACCCGATTCCTCATCGCTCACCACATCACGCGGGTCCACCCCGGTGTCGCGCTCGGCCTGGTCGAGCTCGGTCACTGTTCCTCCTCGGATCGGGCATCCGTCGGTTCGACGACACCCCTGAACTCATCGGTGACCGCGCGCTCGGCGATCGCAGCGGCCTCGGCCTCGTCGTCGGGCCCCACCCAACGCACGCTCAGCTCACCGAGCGCGGCGGCCTGCTCGAAGGTCACCACCCCGTCGCGGTACAGCTCCAGCAGGGCCAGGAAGCGCCCGACCACCACCAGCGTGTTGGGCGCGTCGTCGGTCAGCGCACGGAATGTCGAGACCCCGCGACGGCGCAGCCGCTCGACGAGGATCGCCGCCTGCTCCCGGACGCTGACGGCCGGGGCGTGGATGTGGGTGACCGAGACGCCCGGGTCCGGCGGGCGGGGCTCGAACGCGGCCTCGGCGATGGCGGCGAACTCCACCGGCCCGAGGCCGAGCAGCACCTCGGGCAGGAGCTCGGCCAGCCAGGGTTCGAGCGCGGCCTCGCGAGGGCGCCGCGTGGCGGCATCGCTGAGCATCCCATCGAGAAGGGCTGCGACCTCCTTGAAGGCCCGATACTGCAGCAGCCGCGCGAACAGCAGGTCACGTGCCTCGAGCAGGGCGAGGTCCTCCTCGTCCTCCACCGATCCGTCGGGGAGCAGCCGGGCGGCCTTCAGATCCAGGAGCGTCGCGGCGATCACCAGGAACGAGGTGGCCTCGTCGAGGTCCCATTCGACACCCTGTGCCCGCACGTGGGCGATGAAGTCATCGGTGACCACGTGCAGGGCCAGCTCCGTGACCTCGATCCGGTGCCGGGCGATCAGGCTCAGGAGCAGGTCGAACGGACCCTCGAACCCGCCCACCCGGACGGCGAACGCCTTCGGCCCTGCCCCGATCTCCTCGGTGTCGGCCAAGGGTCCGTCGGGTGCCCCGTCGGCGTCGGAAGCCGAACCCGAGACCTCGGGCACGACCTCGACGTCGGGCGTCACCACGGGGTGCCGCGGCTCATCCGAGCGCCAACTGCTCGGCGGTGGGTCCGTCGGCGTCGGCCCCGTCCGGGTCATCAGCGACAGCGCCGATGCTGGCCGGGTCGATGCGGGCCAGCACCTCCCGCGCCAGCTGGCGGTAGGCGTGGGCAGGAGCACTGGTCGGCGCGTACACCGTGATCGGAACCCCGGCCACGGACGTCTCGGGGAACTTCACGGTACGGCTGATCACGGTGTGGAAGACCTTGTCGCCGAAGGCCTCGACCACCCGCGCCAGCACGTCCCGGGCGTGCACGGTCCGGTCGAACATCGTCGGCAGCACCCCGAGGAGCTCGAGGTCGGGGTTGGTGCGCTCCTGGATCTTGCGGATCGTGTCCTGCAGCAGCGCGACCCCACGCAGGGAGAAGTACTCGCACTCCAACGGGATCATCACCCACTGCGCCGCGGTCAGGGCGTTGACCGTGAGCAGGCCCAGCGAGGGCTGGCAGTCGATGAGGATCACGTCGTAGTCGTTGCGGACCGGGCGCAGGGCCCGCATCAGCGACTGCTCACGGCCGACCTCGGAGACCAGGAGCAGCTCGGCCCCGGAGAGGTCGATGTTCGCCGGCATCAGGTCCATGCCCGGCACGGCCGTGGGTCGGATGACCTCGCGGGCGGTGGCGTCGCCGGTGATCATCACGTCGTAGATCGTGTGCTCGAGGGTGTGCGGGTGGATCCCCACACCGGCTCCGAGCGCCCCCTGCGGGTCGAAGTCCACGAGCAGGACCCGGCGGCCGTACTCGGCCAGTGCCGCCCCCAGGTTGATCGTGGTGGTCGTCTTGCCGACCCCGCCCTTCTGGTTGCACAGGGCGATGATGTCGGCCGGCCCCGAGGTCGTGCGGGCGCCGGGCACGCCGAACTCGGGCAGCGGCCGGCCGGTTGGGCCCAGGCCGCCGCCGGCCTTGCGTGATGCCGCCATGCGCGCACCTCCTGGCGTGGTGAAGCGGCCCCAGCCTAATGGACCCCACGCCCCACCCAACCCCCTGCTCAGCCGCGGGCTCTCGGGTGGGCCAGGGCGTACACCTCGCGCAGGTGCTCGACCGTGACCTTGGTGTACACCTGCGTCGTCGTGACCGATGCGTGGCCGAGGAGCTCCTGGACGACTCGGACGTCCGCCCCGCCGTCGAGCAGGTGGGTGGCGAACGAATGGCGCATGGTGTGCGGCGAGACCTCGGCGGTGACGCCCGCACGTTCGGCCGCGGCGCGCAGGATCGTCCATGCGCTCTGCCGCGAGAGCCGACCGCCGCGAGCGTTCAGGAACACCGCCGGCTGGGCACTGACCAGCAATCCGGGACGGGATCGCACCAGGTAGGCCGACAGGGCCTCACGCCCCTTGCTGCCGATGGGCACCAGTCGCTGCTTGCCACCCTTGCCGTGCAGGTGCGCCACCCCGTTGTCCACGTCGAGGTTGTCGAGATCGAGGCCGACAGCCTCACTGATGCGAGCGCCGGTCCCGTAGAGGAACTCCAGAAGGGCGCGGTCGCGCAGGCCCAGCGGATCGGCGGCCGCTCCCCCGGTGCTGGTCAGGATCGCCTCGACCTCCTCGACCGTCAGCGCCTTGGGCAGCCGCTTGGCGGATGCGGGGGGCTTCACCTCGCGCCCGGGATCGGTGGCGCTGATCCCCTCCTGGACGGCGAAGCGGTGGAAGCCACGGACCGCCACGAGCGTGCGTGCCGCGCTGGCCGCAGCCAGGGGGGCGTGCCCGACGCTGCCCTGGCGCAACCACGCCAGGAAGTCGCCGAGGTCGGACTCGGTCACCTGGTCGGCGGCGGTGATCCCGCGGCTCGCGCAGAACTCCAGGTACCGGCGCAGGTCGCGGCTGTAGGCGGCCAGTGAGTTCGGCGCCAGTCCGCGTTCGACCGTCAGGTGGTCGCGATAGACCTGTGCCGAGCGCGCGAGGGCACTCGGTCGGGACGCCGCGGCGGCGGTCGTGGACTCGGGCACTAGGCGAGGACCGACTCCAGGGTCCTGTGCTCCAGGCCGAACTCCTGCGCCACGGCCCCGTAGACGACCTGCCCCTCGTGGACGTTCAGGCCCAGCGCCAGCGGGTGGTCGTCGAGGCAGGCCTGCTTCCAGCCCTTGTTGGCCAGCTCGACGGCGTAGGGCAGCGTCACGTTGGTGAGCGCGTAGGTGGACGTGTGCGGGACCGCACCGGGCATGTTGGCCACGCAGTAGAAGACCGAGTCGTGGATCCGGTAGGTGGGGTCGGCGTGCGTGGTCGGCCGTGAGTCCTCGAAGCAGCCACCCTGGTCGATCGCGATGTCGACGAGGACGGAGCCGGGCTTCATCCGCGAGACGAGCTCGTTGCTCACCAGCTTGGGGGCCTTGGCGCCCGGGACGAGGACCGCACCGATCACCAGGTCGGCATCCAGGCAGGCGCGCTCGACCTCGTAGCGGTTCGACGCGATGGTCTGCATGTGCCCGTGGTAGACCGCGTCGGCAGCGCGCAGGCGGGCGATGTTCAGGTCGAGCAGCAGGACCTCGGCCTGCATGCCCAGGGCGATCGTCGCCGCATTCATGCCGGCCACGCCGGCGCCGAGGACGACGACCTTCGCGGCGTAGACGCCCGAGACGCCCCCCATCAGGGTGCCGCGCCCGCCATAGGCCCGCATGAGGGCATGGGCGCCGACCTGCGGCGCGAGCCGCCCGGCGACCTCGGACATCGGGGCCAGCAGCGGAAGTGAGCGGTCGGGCAGCTCGACGGTCTCGTAGGCGATCGCGGTGATGCCGGAGTCGATCAGCGCGTCGGTGCACTCGCGCGAGGCGGCCAGGTGCAGGTAGGTGAAGAGCGTCTGCCCGGATCGCATCCGGTGGTACTCCTCGGCGATGGGCTCCTTGACCTTCAGGATCAGCTCACCGGTGGCCCACACCTCGTCGGCGGTGTCCAGGATGGTGGCACCGGCGCGCTCGAACTCCTCGTTGGTGATGGAGGAGCCCGAGGCCCGCGTCCCGCTGGACGTAGACCTCATGGTCGTGCAGGCGCAGCTCGTTGACGCCGGCCGGCGTGATCGCGACCCGGAACTCGTTGTTCTTGACCTCGCTGGGGATGCCGACCTTCATCTGTGCCGTCCTCTCCTGACCACCGGAAGCGAGCATGCCCTAGCAGGCCGCCCGAGACAATCAGCGTCGCTCGACGGCCTGCACCACGGATTCCTCACTCCTGCAGGGCCGCAAGTGCCAGAATCGCAGCAACAGCCGTGGCATTCGTGATGGATCCGTCGAGACAACGCTCGACCGCTTCGGAAATCGTAACCCAGAGCTGGGGCAGTTCGCGCTCCTCCGCCTCACCCGTGTGCTGGCGGGATCCCGGGTCGACCGTCAGGTCCGTGGCCCGGAAGACCGTGATCCGCTCGCTGGTCCCCCCGGGGCTCAGCGCCAGCTCGAGCAGCTGGCTCCACTCGTTGGCCGTGACCCCGGCCTCCTCGGCGAGCTCGCGCCGAGCGCACTCGACGAGGTCCTCCCCGGGCTTGTCGAGCAGCCCAGCGGGGATCTCCCACATGTAGGCGGCCACCGGGTGCCGGTACTGCCGGATCAGGAGCAGGCGACCCTCGTCGTCGACCGCGGCGACGGCCACCGCCCCCGGGTGCCGAAGGACGTCGCGGACGACGACGTGACCATCGATGTCCACCGTCTCGGACCAGACCGACCACTTGGCGCCCTCGAAGCGGTGCTCCTCGGCCAGCACCGGGAAACGGTGCGGCTCATCGGCCAGGGGCAGGTCGTGACCCGCGTCGGTCATCCCGCGGTCCGCCGGGCCAGGGCCGCAGCGATCAGGCCCACGAACAGCGGGTGCCCACGCGTGGGCCGCGACCGGAACTCCGGGTGCGCCTGCGTGCCCACGTAGTACGGGTGCACCTCGCGGGGGAGCTCGACGAACTCCACGAGGTGGCCATCCGGGGAGGTCCCGGAGAACACCAGGCCCGCCTCGGCCAGGTGCGGCCGGTAGGCGTTGTTGACCTCGTAGCGGTGCCTGTGGCGCTCGGCGACGTGCGTCGTCCCGTAGGCCTCGGCCACGACGCTGCCCGCGAGGAGTTCCGCCGGGTACAGGCCCAGTCGCATGGTTCCGCCCATGTCACGCTCGCCACTGACGACGTCGAGCTGGTCGGCCATCGTCGCCACGACCGGGTCGGGGGTCTTCTCGTCGAACTCCAGCGAGTTGGCCGCCGGCAAGCCCGGCGAGGGACCGAGCGACCTCGATCACCATGCACTGCAGGCCCAGGCACAGGCCGAGGGTGGGGGTGCCGGACTCCCGCGCCCAGGTCAGCGCCCCGAGCTTGCCCTCGATGCCGCGGACGCCGAACCCACCGGGCACGCAGATGGCATCGACCCCGCCGAGGGCCTTCTGCGCACCCGCGGGGGTCGAGCAGTCGTCGGAGGCGACCCAGCGGATGTTGACCCGCGAGTCGTTCGCGAACCCGCCGGCGCGCAGGGCCTCGGTCACCGACAGGTAGGCATCGGGGAGGTCCACGTACTTGCCCACCAGGGCGACCGTGACCTCGTGGGCCGGCTGGTGCACCCGGCGCAGCAGCTCGCCCCAGGCGGTCCAGTCGACGTCGCGGAAGGGCAGGCCCAATCGCCGCACCACGTACGCGTCGAGGCCCTCGGTGTGCAGGACCTTGGGGATGTCGTAGATCGAGGGGGCGTCGACCGCGGCCACCACGGCCTCGTCGTCGACGTCGCACATCAGCGAGACCTTGCGCTTGATGCTGTCGGGAACGGGGCGGTCGGCGCGCAGGACGATGGCGTCGGGCTGGAGGCCGATCGAGCGCAGGGCCGCCACGGAGTGCTGGGTCGGCTTGGTCTTGAGCTCACCGGAGGGCCCGATGTAGGGCAGCAGCGAGACGTGCAGCACGAACGTGTTGTCCCGGCCGACCTCGTGGCGGATCTGGCGCACGGACTCCAGGAACGGCAGGCTCTCGATGTCGCCGACCGTCCCACCGACCTCGGTGATGACCACGTCGACACCGGGCTCGGCCATCTCGCGGATGCGACGCTTGATCTCGTTGGTGATGTGCGGGATGACCTGCACGGTGTCACCGAGGTACTCCCCGCGGCGCTCCTTGGCGATGACCGTGGAGTACACCTGCCCGGTCGTGACGTTGGCCGAGCCGTGCAGGTCGGTGTCGAGGAACCGCTCGTAGTGACCGACGTCGAGGTCGGTCTCGGCGCCGTCGTCGGTGACGAACACCTCGCCGTGCTGGAAGGGGTTCATCGTCCCGGGATCGACGTTGAGGTAGGGATCCAGCTTCTGCATGGTCACCCGCAGGCCGCGGGCCTTCAGCAGGCTTCCCAACGACGAGGCCGTCAGGCCCTTCCCGAGGGAGGAGGCGACGCCTCCGGTCACGAACACATGCTTGGTCGTCTGCGGCGCACCCATGGGCCACCAGACTATCGCGCCCCGGACGCAGGTCCGGCCTATCCGCGCCGCGACGCGCTGTGCGCGAGTTCCAGCAGCTCGCTCGCGTGCGCTCCGGCTGCCTCGGAGTCGGCCAGTCCGGCGAGCATCCGCGACAGCTCACGCACCCGCTGCTCCCCCTCGACCACCTGGACCGACGACTCGGTCACCGACCCGTCGGAGTCCTTCGTGACGACCAGCTGCCGGTCGGCGAACGCCGCCACCTGGGCCAGGTGCGTCACGACGATCACCTGGGTCCTGCGTGCTCAGCTCCTGGAGCCGCCGTCCCACCTCGATCGCCGCCGCCCCACCGACGCCGGCATCGACCTCGTCGAAGACCATCGTCGGCACCGGGTCGGCGCCGGCCAGGACGACCTGGACCGCGAGCATCACCCGCGAGAGCTCACCGCCGGACGCGGCCTGGGCGATCGGCCGCAGCGGCGCACCGGGGTTGGCCGCGAGCATGAGCGAGACGTCGTCGACGCCTGTGGCGCGGAAGGCCACCGGGGCCGGTCGGCCGCTGCGTCATCGATTCGGGCTGCTCCGTGGACCGGATCCGCACCCGACGGCCGGGCGGCAGCACGAGCCCGTCGGGGTCGGGGGTCGTCGTGACCACGAACGCCACGCGGGCGCGGGGCATCGCCAGGGCCGCGAGCTCCGTGGCGACCTCGGCGGAGAAGCGGTCCGCAGCGGCGCGGCGGGCGGCGCTGAGCTCGGCGCACAGCTCCGCGGCCCGGGCTCGCAGGTCCTGCACCTGAGCCTCGAGTGCCTCGATGCGGTCATCGGCGCCGGCCAGCTGTGCCGCCCGAGCTGCCGAGGTGGCCGACCACTCCAGCACCTCGGCGATGGTGGATCCGTACTTGCGCGTCAGCCGCGACAGGTCCGCGCGTCGGTCCTGGATGGCGGCCAGTCGGCGGGGATCGGCGTCGATGTCCTGGGCGTACTGGGAGAGGTCCGCGGCGACGTCCCCGAGCTGGGCCATCGCCGAGCGGATGGCCGCAGCGGGCGCCGCCAGATCCGGGTCATGCGCGGCCGCTGACTCCAGCGCGCGGCGGGCGGCCGACAGCAGACCCATCACGTCGGAGGACCCGTCGAGGTCCGCGTCGGACGTGATCGCCTCGCGGGCGAGGAGTGCGGCCCCGACGAGGTCATCGGCGTTCGCGAGCCGCTCGGCCTCGGCGGCCAGCATGACGTCCTCGTCGGGCTGCGGGTCGATCGCCGCGATCTCGTTCAGGGAGAACTCCAGCAGGTCGAGCTCCCGGGCCCGCTCCTGCTCGGTCGTGCGCAGGTCGGTGAGCTCCCGTTCGAGGCTGCGCAGCTCGGCATGCAGCTGCCCCACCTGACGGACCAGGTCCTGCGTGCCCTCACCCGCGAAGGCGTCCAGCAGCGCCAGCGCACGGCTGCCGATGCGGGTCTGGTCGTGCTGTCCGTGGATGACCAGCAGCTGGCCCACCACGTCGGCCATCACCGCCGTCGGCACGCCGCGGCCGCCGAGGACGCTGCGCCCGCGGGTGGCGATGATCCGCGCGGCCGTGAGCCCGTCCTCGTCGAGGACCCCGCCGGCGTCGGTCACGATCGCGCCGATCTCCTCCTCCGGCGCGTCGAACCAGCCCTCGACCGCGGCCTGGGACTCCCCCACCCGGACGAGCCCCGCATCGGCGCGGCCACCCGCGAGCAGGCCCAGCCCGCTGACGACCATGGTCTTGCCCGCGCCGGTCTCGCCGGTGACGGCCGTGAACCCGGGGGCGAACCTGCACGTGGCCTCGGCGATGACGCCGAGCCCGGTGATCCGCAGCTCGTGGATCACGGCCGCTCCGTGGGGGCCCCGCGCCACCCCTGGATGGGCAGCGCGAACTTCGCGACCAGGCGGTCGGTGAAGGGAGCATCGCGCAGGCGGGCGAACGAGACGGGCTCGGGGTGCCGGCTCACCTCGATGCGCGCGTTGTGCGGCAGCGGGAACGACCTGCGTCCATCCGCCCAGAGCACCCCCTGCTTCTCCGGGGCGACGCTCTCGATGACGATCCGCGTCGTCGGCGCCGTGACCAGCGGCCGGGCGAACAGCGCGTGGGCGCTGAGCGGCACCAGCAGCAGGGCCTCGACCTCCGGCCAGACGATCGGACCGCCGGCGGAGAAGGAGTACGCGGTGGACCCGGTCGGCGTCGCGCACACCACGCCGTCGCACAGCCAGCGCGACAGGGGCCGGCCGTCGACCTCGACCATGAGGTCCAGCATCCGGTCCTCGGGCGCCTTCTCGATGGAGACCTCGTTGAGCGCCCAGGTGTGCACCACCTCGACGCCGTTGTCGAGGATCCGGGCGTCGACGGTCATGCGCTGCTCGACCCGGTAGTCGCGGGCCACGACGGCCTGGACCACCTCCTGCAGGTCCTCGCGCTCCAGCTCGGCGAGGAAGCCGACGTGGCCGAGGTTCACCCCCAGCAGCGGCACGCCCATGCCGCGCGCTCGCTCAGCGCCACGCAGGACGGTGCCATCGCCCCCGAGCACCACCACCAGCTCGCATCCGGTCGCCGCAGAGCCCTCCGGCAGGGACTCGACCGGGACGACGCCCGGGACGGCCAGCACCTCGCACTCGTCGCGTGTGGCGGCAACGCCCATGCCTTGGTGGAGCAGCGCCTCCGCGGTGGCACGGGCGGCGGTGACGGCCTCCTGGCGTCGCGTGTTCGTGACCAGCAGGATCCGTCGATCACCCATCGCGGCACCTCCCTCCGGCGCGGACCCGGTCACTGTGGACCCTCCTGCACTGCGCGGCGGACGTCCGCCGGATCGGGCGGGCCGGCATCGGCCCGCAGATGAAGAAAGTACTCGACATTCCCGCTGGGACCCGGCAGCGGGCTGGCCACCACCCCGGCAGTGCCGAGCCCGACCTCCCACGCGGACCTGGGCCACCTCCAGGACGGCGGACTCGCGCAGCGCCGGCTCGCGGACGACGCCACCGCTGCCGAGGGCCTCACGGCCCACCTCGAACTGCGGCTTGACCATGAGCAGCAGGTCGGCTCCCTCGGCCACGATCCCGGCGAACACCCCGAGGACCAGCCGCAGCGAGATGAACGACAGGTCGGCCACGACGACGTCCGGGCGGTGGGGCAGGTCCTGCGCGGTCAGCCCCCGGATGTTGGTCCGGTCCATCACCGTGACGCGCTCGTCGCTGCGCAGCGACCACGCCAGCTGCCCGTAGCCGACGTCCACGGCGATCACGTGGGCCGCACCCCGGCGCAGCACCACGTCGGTGAAGCCGCCTGTCGACGCCCCGGCGTCCAGGACCCAGCGCCCCGCCACCATCTGGCCCGACGGATCGAACCGGTCCAGCGCCCCGATCAGCTTGTGGGCCCCCCGGGACACGTAGTCGGGACCGGTCGGCGCCTCGACGACGACCAGCGCCGCAGCCTCCTCGACCTGCGTCGCGGGCTTGGTCGCCGTGGCGCCGGCCACGCGGACCCGACCCTCGGCCACAAGGTTCTGCGCATGCTCGCGGGACCTCGCCAGGCCGCGGCGGACCAGCTCGGCATCGAGCCGCCGTCGGGCCATCGCGGTTACGCCTGGCTGTCGGGATCGGCCAGGACGCCGGCCAGTCGGCGGTGGATGTCGGTGTAGACCTCGACCTGCTCGGTCAATGGGAGGCTGTCGATCTCCGCGAGGCGGGACAGCGCGTCATCGACCCGGGGATCGGCGGCCGTCGTGGAGGCATCCGGCGCCCCTGCATGGCCCTGGCCGTCCGGCACGGTCACCGGGTCGGGGATCCCGACGGATGCGGAGGTCCCGGTGGGATCGCCGGCGTCGGGCTGATCGGTGGCCGCGGGCGCGTCGACAGCGGACTCGGCGGGCACGTCGGAGTCCGCGACCTCGGCGACGACCGGGGCAACGTGCTCCGGATCGACCCCGGGAGCCTGGCTCACCGGTCGCCCCGAAGGTCGCTGATGTGGCGCTCGAGGCGCTGGACCTGCTGGCGCAGGGCACGCACCTCCGCCTCGGACACGAGCCCGAGGCGCTCGACCATGCCGTCGATCTGGCGCTGCACGTGGGCGATGAGGGCCCCGGGGGCGCGGACGACGGATCCGACCAGACTGGGGTGCGGCTCGGGGTGGTCACTGGCCTGCTCGGGACGGCCCCATGTGGTCACCCACTCCGCGCTTGCGTGCGCTGCCCCGACGACCCGATTGGCCGTCGCCTGAGTGCTGCCGATGCCGATTGCCGTGTAGTCCCTGACGATGTCGATCACTGCGGCCCCTTCCCTGCCAGCAGGGTACCGCCCGGCGGCTGGATCACCCGGTCGCGGCATGCACGTGCGCCGGCCCGGTGATCGCTGCGCCGGCGTCGGCGATCGACCACGTGGCCGCGACAACGGCACGCACCACGTCCAGGTCGATCTCAGCCGGGGCGTCGTGTGCACCCCCGCTGGCATCACGCAGGCTCTCGGGGAGCCACCACAGGTCGCTCGGATCCGGTTGCCCCCCGCCCGACTCGAACCGGCCCCGGGTGACGAGCACCGCCCTCGGACTCCCCCGTGGGGATCCGCACGACGACGTGACCGCACCGGCCCTCGACCACGCCGGTGCCCCACCGCACCTCGACCGCCGGCGCCGGGTGAGCAGCGCTCGCAGGTCCCGGCCCAGATAGGTGGGGCGATACGGCGGCGCCACGTGAAGCAGGTCCTGCCGCGCGGAGCCGCCTCGAGCAGCACCCGAAGGTCGAGGCCCAGGTAGGTGGGGCGGTCGGGCGTGGGGCGGCGAGCAGGTCCTGCCAGTCGGTGACCCCGGTCAGCACAGGACCGAGGGGATCCCCGATCGGGTGGCACCCTCGATGTCGGTGTCCAGCCGTCGCCCACCACGATCGGGCGCTGCGCCCGCGATCGCTCCACCGACTCCAGCATGAGGGGCGGCTCGGGCTTGCCGGCCACGAGGGGCTCGACGCCCGTGGCGTGGCGGAGTGCCTGCCACCATCGAGCCGTTGCCCAGGACCCGTCCTCGCGGGCCGGGGATGGTCCGGTCGAGGTTCGTGGCGACCCACGGCAGACCGCGACCGATCGCCAGCGATCCCTCCGCGAGCTGCCGCCAGCCGACGTCCGGGCCGTACCCCTGGATGAGCGCGACGGCCCCGTCATCGACGGACTCCACCGGCACCAGCCCGCGCTCACGCAGGGCGGCACCGACCCCCGGCCCGCCGATCACCAGCACCCGCGCACCCGCCGGGAGCCGCTCGGCGAGCATCCGGGCGCCCGCCTGGGCCGAGGTGACCACGTCCGACGGCTCCGCACGCACCCCGAGCGCGACCAGGTGCGCGGCGACGGCTGCGGGGGTCCGTGCGGCGTTGTTCGTGACGAAGGCCGCGCGCATCCCGAACCTGTCGAGGGCAGCATCGAGGGCCTCGCGCCGCGTTCGGCACGGCTGAGGAGCCGACGTACACCACGCCATCGAGGTCGAGCAGCGCCACGTCGTGCACCGCCGCCAGCGGGGCAGGCCGTGGAACCGAAGCCGACGGGTCCCGCTGGGCTCGCAGCAGTCAGCGGCTGCGAGCCGCGGGTCGGCTCACCGACCATCGACGTCCTCGCCCGGCGCCTGGTCGGCCTGCTCCCACGGCAGATCCGCTGTGGGCGTCGGCCCGGCCCTCGGGGTCCGACCCATCGATCGGCCCCGACCCGTCGACCTCCTCGAGCTCGTCGAACGTGATCCCGTCCAGCTCGCTGACCCGTTCCTCGGCGTCGGTGGACCCCTCGGGGTCGACCTCGGCAGAACGCACGAACCACTCGCGGGCCTCCGCGACCCGCCCCACCTCGAGCAGCGCGTCGGCGTAGGCGTAGCGCAGGCGCGCCAGCCACTCCCCCTGCGCGCGCGACTTCAACGCCGGGACCTGCAACGTCAGGACGGCGGCCTCCGGCTGCCCCAGGTCGCGCCGCGCGCCGGCCGCGACGATGAGCAGCTCGACCTTCCCGGATCGATCCAGGGTGCTGGCCTCCGGGGACGAGGCCAGGGCCAGCGCCCGCTCGGGGCGGCCGAGGCCACGCTCACAGTCGGCGATCATCGGCAGGTAGTCCGACGACCCGGAGATCCGCGACGCCGCCTTGAGCTCGGTCAGGGCGGTTGCGTAGTCCCCGGCCGCGTAGGCCGCCACCCCGACTGCCTCGCGCACGATCGCGACCCGTCCCGCCCGACGCGACGCCGCCCGCGTGTGGGCCAGGGCGCGCTCGGGGTCGTCGGCCAGGAGCCGTGCGGCCGCGGCCAGGTGCAGGGCGACGATCTCAGCCAGCCCGTCGGGGAGTGTGCGCAGGGAGTTCAGGGTCACCCGGTCGAGCTCGGAGACGTCGACGCCCTCGGGGAGCTGGGGGTCCTTGACGCCGGAGTCGCGGGGCGCTGGCCGTGAGTCGGGACGCGGCCCGCGCGAGTCACGCGCGCCGGGGGCGCGGGGCGCCCGATCCCCGCCGCTGCGGTTGGGGGGCCCACCGGCACGGGCGTCCCGGGAAGGCCCGCTGGAGCGGCCACCCGAGGATGAGCGACCGGACCCCGCTCCCGACGGCGCCCTGTCCGAGCGTGGAGCCCGGACCTGCTCGTCGGATCGGCCACTCCCACTCCCGGGGCTCGCCGACCTCGATCCTGAGCCGGGGCGGGACGAGGGCGAGCCGGCCGTGGCCGGACGACCCGACGAGGGGCGGCCGGACCCCGATGACGTCCGGGAGGAGTCCGACGGCTTCCGCGAGCTCGAGGAGGGACGATCGGACGCCGGCGCAGACCCGCCAGGACGCGAGGTCGAACGACCACCGGCGCCCGCAGGGGGCCGGGAAGCCCCCGACGCGCGATGTCGGCCTCGAGCCACCCGTGGATGATGCGGACCTCGGCGGGCGAGACGAGCCTGTGGCGGAGCCCACCGCTCGACGGCGGTCGCCCACCTCCGGACGACGAGCGCCCACTCGAGCGGGGGTTGCCGGTCCCGGACGAGGGTGGTCGCGACCCGGTGCTCCTGCCGCCGCTGCCCTTGGAGCCACTGGTGCCACCCGATCGGCTGGAGCCACCCGAGGAGCTCCGTGACCCCCCAGACCCGCTGGAGGAGTTGCGAGGGGATCCCCCACCGGACTGCTTGTCGCTCATTGACCATCCCTCTCGACCGGCCCAGCCTACCGAGGTCTGCGCCTGCCGACCTCCACTTCACGCAGTGGCACCACACCGGACCCCGACCCGGACCCCGCCCAGCACCGTGACCCCACGATTCGCCCCCGCATCGAGCGGCGACGCCGACCAGGGCTGACCCCTGACCCGGCCGCAACCAGCGACGGGCACCCAGACGGATTCCGCACCCAGAAAGCAATAAGGGCCGCCCCAGTGGGGCGGCCCTTATTGAAAGAATGTCCGGCAGCGTCCTACTCTCCCACAAGGTCCCCCTTGCAGTACCATCGGCGCTGAGAGGCTTAGCTTCCGGGTTCGGAATGGGACCGGGCGTTTCCCTCTCGCTATGACTGCCGAAACTCTATTGAGATATGATCCCCGACCGTATCTCGGGAACCGCACAGTGGACGTGAGCATTAGAAAAGAAAAAGAGTGACAAGTCCTCGGCCTATTAGTACCGGTCAGCTGCACACGTTGCCGTGCTTCCACTTCCGGCCTATCAACCCAGTAGTCTACTGGGGGCCTTACCAGGTCAACCCTGTGGGAGTCCTCATCTTGGAGCGTGCTTCCCGCTTAGATGCTTTCAGCGGTTATCACTTCCGAACGTAGCCAACCAGCCGTGCCCTTGGCAGGACAACTGGCACACCAGAGGTTCGTCCATCCCGGTCCTCTCGTACTAGGGATAGCCCTCCTCAAGACTCCTGCGCGCGTGGCGGATAGGGACCGAACTGTCTCACGACGTTCTAAACCCAGCTCGCGTACCGCTTTAATGGGCGAACAGCCCAACCCTTGGGACCTACTCCAGCCCCAGGATGCGACGAGCCGACATCGAGGTGCCAAACCATGCCGTCGATATGGACTCTTGGGCAAGATCAGCCTGTTATCCCCGGGGTACCTTTTATCCGTTGAGCGACACCGCTTCCACATGCCGGTGCCGGATCACTAATCCCGACTTTCGTCCCTGCTCGACCCGTCGGTCTCACAGTCAAGCTCCCTTGTGCATTTACACTCGACACCTGATTGCCAACCAGGCTGAGGGAACCTTTGGGCGCCTCCGTTACATTTTAGGAGGCAACCGCCCCAGTTAAACTACCCACCAGGCACTGTCCCTGATCCAGATCATGGACCGAGGTTAGACATCCAATACGATCAGAGTGGTATTTCAACGTTGACTCCACCCGAACTGGCGTCCGAGCTTCACAGTCTCCCACCTATCCTACACAAACCGAATCGAACACCAATACCAAGCTATAGTAAAGGTCCCGGGGTCTTTCCGTCCTGCCACGCGTAACGAGCATCTTTACTCGTAGTGCAATTTCGCCGAGTTCATGGTTGAGACAGCGCGGAAGTCGTTACGCCATTCGTGCAGGTCGGAACTTACCCGACAAGGAATTTCGCTACCTTAGGATGGTTATAGTTACCACCGCCGTTTACTGGCGCTTAAGTTCTCAGCTTCGACCCGAAGGTCTAACCGGTCCCCTTAACGTTCCAGCACCGGGCAGGCGTCAGTCCATATACGTCGTCTTGCGACTTTGCATGGACCTGTGTTTTTAGTAAACAGTCGCTTCCGCCTGGTCTCTGCGACCACTGCCAGCTTCGGGAGTGAATCCCTACACCGGCCTTGGTCCCCCTTCTCCCTAAGTTACGGGGGTATTTTGCCGAGTTCCTTAACCATGATTATCTCGATCGCCTTAGTATTCTCTACCTGACCACCTGTGTTGGTTTGGGGTACGGGCCGCCATAACACTCGCTAGAGGCTTTTCTCGACAGCATGGGATCACTGACTTCGCCTAATCGGCTCCCTGTCCCGTCTCAGGCACGTGAGGTGCGGATTTGCCTACACCTCGCCCTACGCGGTTAGCCCGGGACTACCATCGCCCGGGATCAGCTGCCCTCCTGTGTCACCCCATCGCTTGCCTACTGCCACTCTGGTTCGCGCGCTCCACATCGCAGTCCGAAGACCGCTCCGCTTCAGGCACTTAGCATCGGTGGGTTCAGCATGGGCGTGTTAAAGCGGGTACGGGAATATCAACCCGTTGTCCATCGACTACGCCTGTCGGCCTCGTCTTAGGTCCCGACTTACCCAGGGCGGATTAGCCTGGCCCTGGAACCCTTGGTCATT
>CAVSQK010000018.1:0-170000 GCA_963729885.1 uncultured Actinomycetes bacterium | reverse complement strand
GGGTGATCGGTCCGGTCGCCAGCTCGGCGCGCAGCGCGTCGAGGTCGGTGCTGTGCGCGATGAGGCCACGCCAGGCGAGGTCGTCGAGGACCGAGGCCCCAGCGACGGGGCCCCCCTCGGAGGTGCGCGGGTCGAGTGTCATGGCGCGCATTCTCCCGCATCGCCCGGGCGGCCGGTGCCAGCATGGGGCCATGCCCACCTTCGCCGGCAGCACCGGCCCCCGCGTCATCCACGCCGCCGACCTCGCCCTGGAGTGGGCGGCGGTGGATCCCGCCCAGTCCGTGGCGGGCGATCCCCGCACCGGCTCGGCCGAGGTCGCCCGCGCGACCGGGGTCGAGGTGGGCGTCTGGTCGCACACCCGCGGGGTGAGCACGGACACGGAGGCCGACGAGGTCTTCGTCGTGCTCTCCGGGCGGGCGCGGATCGAGTTCGCCGACGGCACGGTGCTCGACGTCGGTCCGGGCGACATCGGGGTCCTGCCGCCCGGGGCGCGGACCACGTGGACGATCCACGAGGACCTGCGCAAGGTCTACGTCATCCGGTCCGGGGCCTGAAGCGCGGGCCGCACCCGACGGCGCACGCCCCGGGCCGCAGCCCGCCCGGCGGTGGGCCGGGTGACCCGCCGCTGGGCCGCTGCCAGCCGGCCGGCTACCCCAGCAGCGGGACCGGGTTCGAGCCCGCCCAGTCCGCCCACTGCGCCGCCTGCATCCTCAGGGCGGCCAGCTGCTCGGTCACGCGGACCGGCGCGGTCCCGCCGAACCGGGACCGGGCGTCCACGGCCGCCTGGGCGCTCAGCCGGCCGCGCACCTCGGGCGTGAGGGCGGGGCTGATCGCCGCGAGCTCGTCGTCGGTGAGGTCCCAGAGCTCGACGCCCCGGACCTCGGCCGCACGCACGCACGCCCCGGAGACCTCGTGGGCGTCGCGGAACGGCACGCCGCGCTGCACCAGCCACTCGGCGATCTCGGTGGCCAGCGCGAAACCCTCGGGGGCGCTGGCGGCCATCCGCGCCGTGTCGAAGCGCAGGGTCGCGACGCTCCCGGCCATCGCCGGCACGACCAGCAGGAGCGTCTCGACGGCGTCGAACGTCGGCTCCTTGTCCTCCTGCAGGTCGCGGTTGTAGGCGAACGGCAGTCCCTTCAGGGTGGCCAGCAGGCCGGTCAGGTTGCCGATGAGGCGCCCGGACTTCCCGCGGGCGAGCTCGGCGATGTCCGGGTTCTTCTTCTGCGGCATGATCGACGAGCCGGTGGACCAGCCGTCGTCGAGGACGGCCCAGCCGAACTCCCGCGACGCCCACAGGCAGATCTCCTCGCCGAGCCGGGACAGGTGCACGCCGACCATGGCCGCGACGAACAGGAACTCGGCGACGAAGTCACGGTCGCTGACCGCGTCGATCGAGTTGGCGATCGCGCCCGTGAACCCGAGCTCGAGGGCGACCGCCTGCGGGTCGAGCTCCAGGGCGGAGCCGGCCAGCGCGCCGGCGCCCAGCGGGGACAGCGCCGCCCGGACGTCCCAGTCGGCCAGCCGGTCGAGGTCGCGGCCGAACGCGTGGGCGTGCTTGGCCAGCTCGTGGCCGAACGACACCGGCTGGGCGTGCTGCAGGTGGGTGAACCCGGGTGCCGGGCAGTGGATGTGCGCCTCGGCCTGGTCGGCCAGGGCCAGGACCAGGTCGACCAGGGCGGCGGCGATCGCCCTGGACTGGTCGCGCAGGTACAGGCGCAGGTCGGTGGCCACCTGGTCGTTGCGGCTGCGCCCCGCGCGCAGCTTGCCGCCGACCGGGCCGAGCAGCTCGAGCAGCCCGCGCTCGATGGCAGTGTGGACGTCCTCGTCGTCCGGGGTGGCGACGAAGGTGCCGTCGGCGACCCGTCCCGCCAGGGTGTCCAGCGCGACCAGGACCTGGTCGTACTCGGCGGCGTCGAGAAGGCTCGCACGCCGCAGGACGCCGGCATGGGCACGGGTCTGCAGCAGGTCGTAGGGCGCCAGTCGCCAGTCGAAGTGCACCGACAGGCTCAGGGCGGCCATCTCGGGTGAGGGCCCGTCGCTGAACCGGGCACCCCACAGCCGCGTCGGGCCCACCGCGCCCGACGACGGACCAGCGGGCGGCTGGGTCACTCGACGCTCCGGCCGAGGCGCAGGTCGCGGGCTGCGGCCATCTTCGAGGGCAGGCCCCACAGCTCGACGAACCCCTTGGCCAGCGACTGGTCGAACGTGTCGCCGGTGTCGTAGGTGGCCATCCCGAAGTCGTAGAGCGACTCGTGCGACTTGCGGCCCGTGACCGTCGCGCGGCCGCCGTGCAGGGTCATGCGGACATCACCGCTGACGGACTGGTTCAGCTCGTCGAGGAAGCCGCTCAGCGCCCGGCGCAACGGGGAGAACCACAGGCCGTCGTAGACCAGCTCGGTCCAGCGCTGGGTGACCCCCCGGCCGTAGCGGGCGAGGTCGCGCTCCACCGTCACGGCGGCCAGCTCCTGGTGGGCCGTGATCAGGGCGATCGCCCCCGGGGCCTCGTACACCTCGCGGCTCTTGATCCCGACGAGCCGGTCCTCCACCATGTCCAGCCGGCCGACACCCTGGGCACCGGCGCGGTGGTTGAGCTCCTGGATCGCCTCGAGCATCGTGACGGACCTGCCGTCGATCGCGACCGGGACGCCTGCGGCGAACGTGATGACGACCTCGTCGGCGTCGCGCACGACCGTGGGGTCCTGGGTGTAGGCGTAGATGTCCTCGATGGGACCGTTCCAGATGTCCTCGAGGAAGCCGGTCTCGACGGCCCGGCCCCACACGTTCTGGTCGATCGAGTACGGCGACTTCTTCGTCACGTCGATCGGCAGGTCGTGGGCCTCGGCGTAGTCGATGGCCTTGTCACGGGTCAGGGCGAGGTCCCGGACCGGGGCGATGCAGGTCAGGTCCGGGGCGAGGTTGGTGATGCCCACCTCGAAGCGGACCTGGTCGTTGCCCTTGCCGGTGGACCCGTGGCTGACGACTGACGCGCCGTGCTTGCGTGCCGTGGCCACGAGGTGCTTGACGATGGTCGGCCGTGAGAGTGCGGAGACCAGCGGGTAGCGGTCCATGTAGAGGGCGTCGGCCTTCAGGGCGGGCAGGCAGTAGTCGTCGGCGAACTCCGCGCGGGCGTCCACGACCTCGGACTCGACGGCCCCACAGGCCAGGGCGCGCTCGCGGATGACCTCGAGGTCCTCCCCGTCCTGGCCGACGTCGACCGCGCACGCGATCACCTCGGCACCGGTCTGCTCGGCGATCCACCCGATCGCCACGGACGTGTCCAGCCCACCCGAGTAGGCCAGTACGACGCGGTCAGCCATGAGTCTCTCCAGTTCCTCCGCGCGCGGGTCCCCGCGCGTCTGGGACCAGTATACGCATATGCGTATGCCCGCTGACTCGCCCCCCTTACGGACCGAACGGGGGCGCCCGCACACCACACTCCCCCGCCATCGCCCACCGAGCCGGCACGGACTCGATGTCAGAGTGCGGGGTGCGCGCCACCACGCTGAGCACGTGCGCGTTGCGGGCCACATGTGGCCTGGAACGCGCGGCCCCCGGCGGTGGTGGCAGGGAACGCGCGGTCTGCGCGACGGGCACCGTCGGCCCTCAGCGGCGGGGGTCGATCAGGCTGAGGATCGCCGCCGCGACCGTCGCTCCCCCGTCGGGCGCCCGGGTGATCAGGATCACCGTGTCGTCCCCGGCGACGGTGCCGATGACGTCCGGCCAGTCGGAGCGGTCGATGGCGGAGGCGAGGTACTGCGCACCGCCCGGCGGCGTGCGCAGGACCACGATGTTGGCCGAGCTGTCGACGCCGACCAGAACGTCCTGGGCGACCTTGGCCAGGCGGGCGGTGGTGTCGGCGTCGGGGGCGTGCGGGCGGGTGTCCCCGCCCTCCGCGGGCACGGCGTAGACCTGCTCGCCGGAGTCGGTGGCGACCTTGACCGCGCCCAGCTCGTCGAGGTCCCGGGAGAGGGTGGCCTGGGTGACGGCGAACCCGTCGTCGGCGAGCAGCTCGGCCAGCGCCGCCTGCGAGGCGACGGGGACCCGGTCGAGCAGCTCGACGATCCGCCGGTGCCGTGCGGCCCTGGTGTTGGGGATGGTCATGGCCGGCCCCCCGGGCGGTGCCCGACGTGCCCCAGATGTTCATCGTGGCCACCGTGGTCGTCATGGCCGTCGACCGGCTGCGTGCGCACCGCCTCGATCGCCAGGGCGAGCCGTTGCACGCCGTGGGCTGCCTCGTCCGCCGTGAGGTTCAGCGGCGGCGCCAATCGGACCACGTCGGGTGCGGCGGCGTTGACCAGCACGCCAGCCGCGCGGGCGGCGGCCTCGACGGCCTTGGCGATGGGATCTGCCAGCACCACGCCGAGGAGCAGCCCCGCGCCGCGCACCTGGACGACGCCCTCGACCAGCTCGAGGCCCGCCCGGAACTGGGCGCCCCGCTGGGTGGCGTTGGTGAGCAGGTCCTCGGTGGTGATCGTGTCGAGGACCGCCAGGGCGGCGGCGGCGCTGATGGGGTTCCCGCCGAAGGTCGACCCGTGCGACCCCGGCGTGAACTCCGGGATCCCGGGGTGGTCCAGGCGGATCATCGCGCCGATCGGGAGTCCGCCGCCCAGGCCCTTGGCCAGCGTGATGAGGTCGGGTCGGATGCCGCCGTGCTCGGGAGCCTGGTGGGCCAGCCAGTGCCCTGTCCGGCCGATGCCGGTCTGCACCTCGTCGAGGATGAGCAGCGCCCCTGCCTCCTGGGTGATCCGTCGCGCGGCGGCCAGGTAGCCGGCGGGTGGCACCACGACACCGGCCTCACCCTGGATCGGCTCGAGGATGACCGCGGCCACGGTCCCGTCGACCGCCGCCGCCAGCGCCGTGGCGTCCCCGTAGGGCACGAACGTGACGTCGCCGGGAAGCGGGCGGAACGGGTCGGCCTTGGCGGGCTGCCCGGTCAGGGACAGGGCTCCCATCGTCCGCCCGTGGAACCCGTCGGTCGCGGCCACCATCCGGGTGCGCCCGGTCAGCCGGGCCAGCTTGAAGGCCGCCTCGTTGGCCTCTGCCCCGGAGTTGCAGAGGAACACGCGGGCGCCGCCGTGCGTGTCGGCAAGGTGGGCAAGCCGCTCGCACAGGCGCAGCGCAGGGTCGTTGATGACCAGGTTCGAGGTGTGCCCGAGGGTGGCTGCCTGTGCGCTGACCGCCCCAACGATCGCCGGGTGCGCGTGGCCCAGCGCGTTGACCGCGATCCCGGCCAGCAGGTCGAGGTACTCGCGACCGGCGGCGTCGCGCACCCACGCGCCCCGACCGGAGACCAGCGTGATCGGCGGCGTGCCGTAGTTGTCCTGCATCACGGCGGCCCAGCGCTCAGCCGTGGTGGCGCGATCGGTCGCCTCGGACGGCCACCGGTCGGCGGGGCCGGTCGGTTTCGGTTGGTGCGGCTGGCCGCTCATGCGGGCACCTCGTCGGGCAGGACCATCGTGCCGATGCCCTCCGTGGTGAAGACCTCCAGCAGCAGGCTGTGCGCCACGCGGCCGTCGATCACGTGCGCCCGCTCGACGCCACCCTGGACGGCGCGCAGGCAGGCCTCCATCTTCGGCGCCATCCCGGAGTCCAGGCTGGGCAGCAGGTCGGCGAGCTCGGATGCACGGATCTCGGCGATGAGGCTCGTGCGGTCGGGCCAGTCCGCGAACAGGCCCTCGACGTCGGTGAGCACCACCAGCTTGTCAGCGCCCAGGGCGACCGCCAGCGCGGAGGCGGCGGTGTCCGCGTTGACGTTGAGCACCTGGCCGTCGTCGGCGACGCCGATGGTGGAGATGACCGGGATGAACCCGTCGTCGAGCAGGCTGGTCACGAAGTCGGGGCGCACACCGGTCACGTCGCCGACGAGCCCGAGGTCGAGCTCCTGGCCGTCGGCGGTCACGGTGCGCCGCTCGGCTGCGAACAGGGCGGCATCCTCCCCGGAGATGCCGACGGCCAGCGGGCTGTGGGCGTTCACCAGCCCGACGAGGTCGCGCTGCACCTGGCCGGTCAGCACCATCCGGACGACGTCCATGATCTCCGGGGTGGTCACGCGCAGGCCGCCACGGAACTCGCTGGTGACCCCGAGCCGGGCGAGCATCGCATTGATCTGCGGCCCCCCGCCGTGCACGACCACCGGGCGCAGGCCGGCGAGCCGGAGGAACACCACATCGCCGGCGAACGCGCTCTGCAGCTCCGGGGAGGTCATCGCATTGCCGCCGTACTTGACCACGACGGTGGCGCCGCGGAAGCGCTCGAGCCAGGGCAGCGCCTCGGCCAGGACCTCGGCCTTGGCCAGCGCGTCAGCGGTCGGGACCGCTCGGGACCTGCTCATCGGTGGCTCCTGGGATCAGGTGGAGTAGGCGGAGTTCTCGTGGACGTACATGGCGGTGAGGTCGTTGGTCCAGAGCGTCGCCCCGGCATCGCCGGCGCGAAGGTCGATCGAGATCGTGACCTCACGACCGGACATGTCGACGGCCGCGCGGTCCCCGAAGGCAGCGCCGTCCCTGCACACGAGCACCCCGTTGATCTCGACATCGATCGCGTCGGGCTCGAAGGCCGCGTCGGTGGTGCCCACGGCCGACAGGATCCGGCCCCAGTTGGGGTCCTCGCCGTGGATCGCGCACTTGAGCAGGTTGCTGCGCGAGACGGCGCGCGCGGCGGCCACGGCGTCGTCCTCCGTGGCGGCGTTCACGACGTCGATGCGGATGTCCTTGGTGGCGCCCTCGGCGTCGCCGATGAGCTGGCGGGCCAGGTCGGCGCACACGGCGGTGACCGCCGCGGCCAGCTCGGCCGGGTCCGGGCTGATCCCACTGGCCCCAGAGGCGAGCAGCAGGACCGTGTCGTTGGTGGACATGCACCCGTCGGAGTCGATCCGGTCGAAGGTGACTCGGGTGGCCGAGCGCAGGGCGGCATCCAGGGTGGCAGCATCCGCGGCGGCGTCGGTCGTGAGGACCACGAGCATCGTGGCAAGCCCGGGTGCGAGCATCCCTGCGCCCTTCGCCATCCCGCCGACGGTCCAGCCCTGGCGATGCGGGACGGCGGCCATCTTCGGCACCGAGTCGGTGGTCATGATCGCCTCGGCTGCGGCGGAGCCGCCCTCCGCGGACAGGGCATGGCAGGCGGCATCGACGCCCTCGAGCAGCGCCGTCATCGGCAGGCGCTCGCCGATGAGGCCGGTGGAGCAGACGGCGACCTCGATCGGCGCGACCCCGAGGCGCTCGGCGACGTGCTCGGCGGTGCGGTGGGTGTCGGCGAACCCGGCTGGTCCGGTGCAGGCGTTGGCCCCACCCGAGTTGAGGATCACGGCACGGAAGCGGCCCTCGAGCGCGCACTGCGCGGTCCACAGCACGGGGGCTGCCTTCACCCGGTTGCTCGTGAAGACGGCTGCCGCATCGTGGCGCGGACCGTCGTTGACGACCAGGGCGACGTCCGGGTTCCCGGACGACTTGAGGCCCGCCGCGACCCCGGTCGCGCGGAATCCCCCTGGCGCCGTCACGCCGTTGCTCTCGGGTCCGCGCGTCACCTGCGGGTCGGTGCTCATGGGGCGACTCCGTTCACGGGCAGGCCGAGGGCCTCGGGAAGGCCGAGGATCCGGTTGGCGTTCTGCAGGGCCTGGCCGGCCGCACCCTTGACCAGGTTGTCCTCGGCGGCGAGGACGGTCGTGCGCCCCGAGTGCGGGTCGACCGCCACCTGCAGGTGCACCGAGTTGGACCCGACGGTGGCGGCGGTGGTCGGCATCCGGCCGGCGGGCAGGACGTGCACGAACGGCTCGGCGTCATAGGCGGCGTGCAGGGCGTCACGCACCGTCGCCTCGTCCACGCCCGGGCTGGTCCGTGCGGTGCACGTGGCCAGGATCCCGCGCGGCATCGGGGCCAGCGTCGGGGTGAACAGCATCGTGACCGGCTCCCCCGCCGCCGCACCCAGCGCCTGCTCCATCTCCGGGGTGTGCTGGTGGACCCCGCCCACCTTGTACGGGCTCATCGAGCCCATCACCTCGCTGCCGAGCAGCGACTCGGTGGCCTTCCGCCCTGCCCCCGAGGTGCCGGAGGCGGCGACGACCACGACGTCGGCGGGCTCGACCAGGCCCGCGGCCAGCAGGGGGGCCAGGGCCAGCGCCACGGCCGTCGCGTAGCAGCCGGGGTTGGCCACCCGGGCCTGGTCGGCCAGCCGGTCCCGCTGCCCCGGGAGCTCGGGCAGGCCGTAGGCCCATTCGCCGGCATGCGGCGAGCCGCCGTAGTAGCGGTCCCACGCACCCCCGTCGGCCAGGCGGAAGTCCGCGCCGAGGTCCACGATCGGAAGGCCCGCCGGCAGGGCAGCCACGAGCGCGGCGGACTCCCCGTGCGGAAGGGCCATCAGCACCAGGTCGGCCTGGCCGAGCGTGTCGGCATCGGTCGCCACGAAGCTCCGGCCGGCCAGCGACACGAGCTGGGGGTGGGTGGCCGTCACCGGATGACCGGCCCGGTTGCCCGCGGCCAGCGGCCCGAGCTGGAGCTCGGGGTGCGCGGACACCAGGCGCAGCAACTCACCCCCGGCGTACCCGGAGGCCCCTGCGATCGACACGGTGAAGGTCACGGGGCGAGTATACGCATATACGGATATTCACTGCCGTGACAGACCCTCCGGGCAGGGCTCAGACCCTCCCGTCCGCCACGGAGGGTCTGAGCCGTGCGGGAGGGTTTGCGGTGGGGGCGGGAGCTCCTCGATCAGCGATGGGGTCGTCAGCTCGGGTTCGCTCGCGCCTTGGCGAGCAGGGCCTCGCGGTCGTCGCGGGCGTGGATGAACCGGCCGCTCAGGGCGTCGAAGCGCCCGCTGGCCAGGTCCGCGACCAGCTCGGTGGCTGCCGACACCGGCAGGTACGCCGACTCCGGCATCTGGGCCAGGTCCGGCCGGAAGGCGATGAGGGCATCCGGCCAGCGCGTCATGTCCGTGTGGACCATCCCCGGGCTGATCGCGAACACCGAGACGCCCGTGCCGGCCAGCTCGGCGGCCACCGAGGACGCCAGGTGTGAGGCCGCGGCCTTGCTCGCCCCGTAGGCCGAGGTCCACGGCGAGGGGAACCGGCCCATCCCCGAGGACATCACGATCACCCGGCCGCTGCCCCGCTGCACCATGGCGGGGACCACGTCGCGCATCGTGGTGAACACCCCGCGGACGTTGACCTCCATGTCGTACCACCACTGGTCGGGGTCGACCTCCCAGGTCGGGCCGATCGCGGTGAGGGCACCGGCGTTGGCGATCACGAGGTCGGGGGTCCGCCAGATCGCGGCCATGGCCGCCACCGCCTGGGCCATGGCGGGTCCATCCGTGACGTCGGCGACGAGCGGCAGGACCTGATCGGGCGGGGATCCTGCAGCCAGCTGCGCGAGCAGGTCGACGTCGCGACCCAGCGCGGCCACCCGCCACCCGCGGGCCACCAGGTCCTCGGCGATCGCCCGGCCGATCCCCCGTGAGGCTCCGGTGACCATGGCCACGGGCATGTCCGGCACGGCGATCCTCCCTCTCCCGCGCATGGCCCAGCGACATGCCACGCGATCCGTGGGGCAGCGTAGGACACCGCCCGGGTGGCGCCCCTGCGCACCCATCACCCCATCGTGGCACGCACCGCGCCCCGAGGGCCTGGCCCCGGCTCCGGGGCATCGGATTTGACAGAGTTAGGCTGTGCTTAGTTAGGCTTCCCTCACTCATCCCGGCCGTCCGGGGACCCCCAGAGAATCCAAGGAGTGACCGTGCTCGCCACCTACCTGATCGGCCTGCGGGAGGGACTCGAGGCAGCGCTGATCGTCAGCATCCTGGTGGCCTACCTGGTGAAGACGGATCGCCGCGAGGCACTCCCGTTCGTCTGGGCCGGCGTCGCCGCCGCCGTGGCCATGTCCATCGGCGTCGCGGGCATCCTGAAGCTGACCAGTTCCGCGCTCTCCGAGACCGCGGAGGAGCTGTTCGCCGGGATCATGTCGTTCATCGCGGTCGCGCTGGTCACCTGGATGATCTTCTGGATGAAGCGGACCAGCCGGACGATCGCCTCGGACCTGCGCAGCAACCTGGACCGCGCGTTCGCCATGGGGGTCGGGGCCGTCGCGGCCATGGCCTTCGTGTCCGTCGCCCGGGAGGGGCTGGAGACGGCCGTGTTCTTCTTCTCGCTGACCGGCAGCACCGGCGCGGGCTTCCCGCAGGTGCTCGGGCTGGTCCTCGGCCTGGCGACGTCGGCCGCGGTCGGCTGGCTGCTCTACAAGGGCGCGATCCGGATCGACCTGTCGACGTTCTTCCGCTACACCGGCCTGCTGCTCATCCTGGTCGCCGCGGGCGTGCTCGCCTACGGCGTGCACGAGCTGCAGGAGGTCGGAGTCCTGCCCGGGGAGGACAACCTCGCCTTCGACGTCTCCGCCACGATCCCGCCGGACTCCTGGTACGGGTCGGTGCTGCGCGGCATCCTCGGGTTCCGCCCGGCGATGTCGGTGCTCGAGGTCGCGGTCTGGGCCGCCTACGTGGGGATCACCACCTGGCTGTTCCTGCGGCCCTCGCGACCCACGTCCGTGCCGGCACCAGCGCACGAGACCGCCGTCACGGCCTGATCGGCGGCCCGCAACAACAGCGGGCGACCGGGGCCTCGGGTCGGGCGGCTAGGAGTCGTCCTCGCTGCCCGACTCGAGGCCCCGCCGCGGTTGTTCCAGGGCCGTGCGCTCCTTGCGCTCGAGCCGCTTGCGCTGCTCCTCGACCTGGTCGCCGCGCATCACGAGCAGTCGCAGGAGGTGCAGGCCTGTGCCCAGCATCACGAACACGGGCCACGGGAAGCCACCACCTGCCGACGTCACGCCCCAGATCACCCAGCAGATGATCGACGCGGAGACGAAGCCCCAGGCGGCCTCCCGGACGTCCCGACGGTAGGCCGCCACCGCCCGTGACTGGAGCGACGCGGCGTCCAGGGCGGGCACGGCGCGCGGCGCCGGGAGTCCGGAGACCGGGACGAGGTCGGAGATC
The DNA here is from genome assembly GCA_963729885.1 of uncultured Actinomycetes bacterium. Taxonomy (GTDB): domain Bacteria; phylum Actinomycetota; class Actinomycetes; order S36-B12; family CAIYMF01; genus Prado023. Next base: position 159,026 of record CAVSQK010000018.1, on the reverse strand, counting down.
AGGACGGGCAGCTCGGCAAGCGTCCGAGCACCCAGGACGGCCTCGCTGCGCTCGTCGAACTCCTCGCGGGTGATCCGCCCGTCGGCGTACGCGCCGCCCAGGACACGGTGGACGACATCCCGATCCGCGTCGGAGGCGCGCAGGGCGCCGTACTGGGCGCTGCGCGGGTCGAACTCGAAATCGTCCCAGACAGAGGTCGACGCCACCTATGAATCCTAGGCGTGCAGGTGACCGATGTGCCCGGTCACCTGCCCACGGGTGGGGCTCCGAGCGGCGGATCAGGCTCGCAGCACCGCGCCGCACTGCTGCTCGGCCGCTGCCAGGGCGTTCTGGCGGACCTCGGCGACCTCGGCCGCGGACAGGGTCCGGTCCGGCGCACGCATGCGCAGGGCGAAGGCCAGGGAGGTCCGGCCCTGCCCGACCTGCTCGCCGGAGTAGGTGTCGAAGAGCCGGACGCTCTCCAGGAGGTCACCACCCCCGCTGACCAGCGCCCGGCGTACGGCCTCGGCGGGCACGTCGTCGGCGACGACGACCGCGAGGTCCTCCTTGGCGACCGGCATGGTCGAGAACACCGGGGCCGCGGCCGCCTCGGGAGCTGCTGCGAGCAGCGCATCGAGGTCGATCTCGAAGGCGACGGTCCGCGCCGGCAGGTCGAGCTCGCCGATGACCCGCGGGTGCAGCTCGCCGGCATGCCCGATGACCCGGTCCCCGACCGAGATGGCCGCGCACCGACCCGGGTGCCAGGGGGCCATGGAACCCGAGCTGACGTCGATGGCGACCCCCAGCTCCGCGGCGAGGTCGCGCACGATCCCGATCGCATCCGACCAGTCGGCCACGCGGCCCGTGCCCCACCATCCGGCCCGGTCCCGCTCGCCGGCGAGGATCCCCGCGGCGTGCCGGGGCTGCTCGGGGAGCAGCGCCTCCAGGGCCGCGACATCGGCGTCGCTGGGGCGCCCGGCCACCGAGGGACGCGGCGGCTCGAGCGCGCTGCCGGTCCCGGACCCCCGGAACACCAGCCCGACCTCCGACAGGGCCACCTCCGCGGCCCCGCGGCTCAGGTTGCGCCGCGCCGCCGTCACCAGGCCGGGCAGCAGCGTGGTGCGCATCAGGGGCGCCTCGTCGGACAGCGGGTTGGCCAGCTCGACGAGCGCGACCCTGGGGTCGTCGTCCGTGATGCCCAGCACCTCGAGGTCCGCGCGGCCCAGGAACGGGTAGCTCAGGACCTCGACCAGCCCGCACGCGGCGAGGGTCCGCCCGACGCGACGCCGCAGCCGCTGGTCGGAGGTCAGTCCGTAGCCGGCGCGGGCCCGCGGAAGCGTCGAGGGCAGGTTCTCGTACCCCTCGAGCCGCACGACCTCCTCGACGAGGTCGGCGGGGTCGGTCAGGTCGGGCCGCCAGGACGGCGGGGTCACGACCAGCGACGAGCCCTCGACTGTGAGCGTCGCGCCCACGGACTCGAGCCGGGCGATGGCCCGGTCGGCCGAGATGGTCAGGCCGGAGATCCGCTCGGGGAGGTCGGCCGGGATCACGACCGCGCTCCACCGGCGCCACGGCATCGACCCGGGAGGTGCCGACGTAGGTGGCACCACCCAGCTCGATCAGCAGCGCGGCGGCGCGCGCCGACGCGATGGCCGGCAGCTCGGGGTCCACCCCGCGCTCGAAGCGGCGCGAGGCCTCGCTGGACAGCTTGTGCCGTCGCGACATCCGCGCCACGGCGTGTGCGGAGAAGTGCACCGCCTCGATCGCCACCGAGTGCGACTCGTCGTCGATCTCGGACTCGAGGCCGCCCATCGTGCCGGCCAGGGCCAGGGGGCCGCTCGGATCGGCGATCACGATGTCGTCGGCGTCGAGCGTGCGCTTCACATGGTCCAGGGTCTCCAGCGGCTCGCCCGGCCCCGCCCGGCGGACCGTCAGCGGACCGGACAGCTTGGCCCGGTCGAAGGCGTGCAGCGGCTGGCCCAGCTCGAGCATGACGTAGTTGGTGACGTCCACGGCCAGGGACACCGGGCGCATCCCGCACGCGACGAGCGCGCGGCGCATCCACTGCGGGCTGGGAGCCTGCGGATCCAGCCCGGCGATCGAGCGCAGCACGAAGCGGTCGGCGGCGCTCGGGTCCGTGATCGAGCAGGCGTGCGGCGCATCCCCGGACGGGCGCGGGCAGCAGCGACTCGGGGTCGGCCAGGGCCGGGTCGGCGAACGGCAGGCCATAGGCCGTGGCCACCTCGCGGGCGATGCCGCGGATGCTCAGCGCGTAGCCGCGGTCCGGGGTGACCGCGATGTCGAGCACCTCGTCGCCGAGCCCCAGGACCTCGTACCCGGAGTCGCCGGGCGCAGCGGACCCGACGGGCAGGACCATGATCCCGTTGTGGTCGTCGCCCAGGGCGAGCTCGCGCTCGGAGGTGATCATCCCGTCGGACACCCGGCCGTAGGTCGGACGCGTGGCGATCTCGAAACCTCCGGGCAGCACCGCACCCGGCAGCGCCACGACGACGAGGTCACCGGCGACGAAGTTGCTCGCGCCGCAGATGATCCCGCGCTCGGAGGTGGCGGCCCCGTCGACGACCTCGCCGTTGCCGGCGCCGACCTCGACCCGGCAGAACCGGATGGGCTTCTTGAACTCGGTGAGCTCCTCGACGGAGAGCACCCGGCCCACGACCAGCGGACCGGTGACCTCGGCGCCGAGCACGTCGACCGTCTCGACCTCGAGGCCCGCCGCGATCAGGCGGGCGGCGACGTCCCTGCCGGTCTGGTCGGCGGGCACGTCGACGTACCGGCGGATCCAGCTCATGGGTGCGCGCATGGCCTCAGACCTCCGAGCCGAATGCCGTGGTGAACCGGACGTCGCCCTCGACCATGTCGCGCATGTCGGTGACGCCATGGCGGAACATCAGGGTCCGCTCGATGCCCATGCCGAAGGCGAACCCGGTGTAGCGGTCGGCGTCGACGCCGCACGCCGTGAGCACGCGGGGGTTGACCATGCCGCAGCCACCCCACTCGATCCATCCCTCGGACGAGCAGGTCCGGCACGGGTTGTGCGGGTCGCCGACGGATGCCCCGCGGCAGACGAAGCACTGCAGGTCGACCTCGGCGCTGGGCTCGGTGAACGGGAAGTAGCTCGGGCGCAGGCGGGTGACCAGCCCGGCCCCGAACATGGCCGAGGCGAAGTGGTCGAGGGTCCCCTTGAGGTCGGCCATCGTGATGCCCTCGTCGACGACGAGGCCCTCGACCTGGTGGAAGACCGGCGTGTGCGTCGCGTCCAGCTCGTCGGTCCGGTAGACCCGGCCCGGGCAGATCACGTAGATGGGCGGCTCACGGGTCAGCATCGAGCGCGCCTGCACCGGCGAGGTGTGCGTACGCAGCACGACCCCGCTCTCCGGCGAGCCGACGAAGAACGTGTCCTGCATCGTGCGCGCGGGGTGGTCAGGGGCGATGTTCAGGGCGTCGAAGTTGAACCACTCGGCCTCGACCTCCGGGCCCTCGGCCACCTCGTAGCCCATCGCCACGAACACGTCCTCCACACGCTCCATGAGCGTGGTCAGCGGGTGCCTCGCTCCGACCGGGCGGCGATCGGTGGGCAGCGTGACGTCGACGGCCTCCTCGACCAGGACCCGCGCGTCGCGCTCGGCGGCCAGGACGACCTCGCGGTCCTCGAGCGCCTTCTTCACCGCAGCCCGGGCCATGCCCACGCGCTTGCCGGCCTCGGCCTTGGCGGCCGGTGGCAGGGCGCCGATCTCGCGGTTGGCCAGCGCCAGGGGCGAGCGGTCCCCGGCGTGCTCGAGGCGGACGGCCTTGAGCGACTCGAGATCGGGGGCACCGGCGATCGCCGCGAGGGCGGCATCCTGCGCGGCGGCGACTGCGTCGTCGGACAGGGCGCTCACCTCGACCGGGTCATAGGTCTTGTTGGGGGCGGACATGGCCTCTTCCGGGGTTCGTCGACTGGGTGCGGGCAACGGGGGCCGATTCTACCGGCGCACAGCCAACCCCACGCCGGTCGAGCCGGGCCCGGGCGCGACGCGGCCGTGGGACCGGTGCCCGCCGCTGACCTTCTGGACAGCTCGCGGGATCCGCACGCTCGCACGCCGTCCTGCGTCGACGGCGGTGTTGCGCCCATACTCCGTTCACGGACGGTTCATCTGGCGTTCATCTCGACGAGGGTTGGGCGAGGCCGAGTGGACGCGAATGCGCGACGGGAGGTGCAGCCGTGGACCAGGCGCCATGGTCAGGACGGGAGGCCCCGAGAACCGCCTCGGTGGACCCTGCCCGGACGGCCGTTGATGGGTCCCCCAGGCCTGCCGAGGCCCCTGCCACCCAGGTCTCGGAACCCCGCCGGGATCCATCGGGGAGCTCGGACACGGGCATTGCCCAGACGCCGGCCTCCCCGACGTCGCCGAGGTCGCCCGCAGGGCGGAGGAGGGCCTCGGCCTCATCCCGCTCGCCGACGCCTACCACGGCCGCGCGGCGTTCGCCCCGCCGAGGCGGACCCGAGGGCCGAGCCGGCTGGTCCCGCTCCTGACCCAGGTCCGCGGCTACTCGAGGCTCGCTTCCGGATCGATTCACTCGCCGGACTCACCGTCGCCGCCCTGACCCTCCCGTCGGCGATGGCCTATGCGGAGGTCGCCGGCGTGCCGGTGACCACGGGCCTGTACACGCTGATCGCCCCGGTGCTGATCTACGCCTTCCTCTCCTCCACCCCCCGCACCGTGGTCGGCCCGGAGGGCACGGTCGCCCTGGTCACGGGTGCCGCCGTCGCACCGCTTGCCGGGGGTGATCCCGCCAAGTGGGTGCTGCTGGTCTCGATGCTCGGGATCATGACCGGGCTGGTCTTCCTGATCGCGAGGATGGCCAAGATCGGATGGATGGCCGACTACCTGTCCCAGGCCGTCCTCGTGGGCTACATCGCGGGCGTTGCGATCGTGCTGATCATCGGCCAGATCGGCAAGCTGACCGGCATCCCGCTCGGCCGACGGCAACGCGCTGCGCGAGCTGTGGGGATACGTCACCAACCTGGCCGCGGCGAACCCGGCGACACTGGCCGTCGGGCTGGGATCTGTGGCGATCCTGGTGGTCATGCGCCGCCTCCTGCCGACCTGGCCCTCGGCGCTGATCGTGGTGGTGCTGGGCATCGCGGCGGCCTGGGGCTGGGAGCTGGCCGCCGATGGCGTGGCCCTCGTCGGACCGGTCCCCTCCAGGCCTGCCCCCGTTGGAGATCCCTTCCGTGGGCCTGGCCGACGTGCGCTCGCTCATCGTCCCGGCGATCGGCATCTTCCTGGTGAGCTTCTCCGACGCGATCCTCATCTCGCGGGCCATCGCGGCGAAGAACCACGAGACGGTCGACGCCAACCAGGAGCTGTTCGCCTTCGGGACGGCCAACATCTCCGCGGGACTCACGGCCGGGATGCCGATCGGGGCCAGCGGCTCGCGGACCGCCGTGAACGACTCGATGCGCGTGACCAGCCAGGTCGGGGGGCTGGTCAACGCGCTGACCGTGGCGGCGATCCTGCTGTTCCTGACCGAGCCCATCCAGTACCTGCCGACCGCCGTCCTCGCAGCCGATCATCATCGTCGCCTCGGTCGGGATCATCGAGGCCAGCGCGTGGGTGACCCTGCGCCGCAGCAGCCGGGCGGAGGTGCTCATCGCCGTCGTGACGATGATCCTCGTGCTCAGCGTCGGCGTGCTGCAGGCTCTCTTTGTGGCGGTCTTCCTGTCGATGGTCGACGTCGTGCGCCGTGTGGCAAACCCGCACGACGCCGTCCAGGGGTACGTGCCCAGCATCGACCGCTTCGGAAATGTCGAGAGCCACCCGGATGCCGAGGTGACCCCGGGGATCGTCGTCTACCGCCTCGACGACCGGATCTTCTTCGCCAACTGCCAGCGGGTCAACGGCCGGATCTGGTCGGCCATCTCCAGCGCGCCCCGGCCCGTGCGCTGGCTCGTGTTCGACGTCGCCGGCGTTCCCGACACCGACTCTGCGGCCCAGGCTGCCCTGCTCGACCTCAAGCGCGGGCTGGATAGCGCAGGGATCGGCCTGGTCTTCGCGACGATGCGCGAAACCCTGCGCGTCGACCTCGCCGAGGGACAGGTCCTCGACCAGCTCGGTGCCGAGAACCTCTTCGAGACGGTGGAGGCGGCCGTGTCCGCATGCCGGCACCGGATGGACGCAGCCGATCCCGCGCCCGAGTAGTCACGCCGACCACCGGAGGAAGGCCGCCGTCCTCCAGCAGGCGGTCGGGCAGGTCCGGCGAACCCGGCCATCCATTGCCGGAATCCGCGGAGGGATCACACCCCCGCCGGTTGCGACCCGCTTTTTCGCAGGTCTAGGTTCGAGGAAGGCAACGTCGAAGAGCACACCCGCCGCGAGGCGGGGTCGCAAAGCCTCAGGCCTTGATCGATCGAGGAACCGGACAAGGCGGCTGGGTTGCCGAGGGGTGCTGCCCACCCCGACGGGTGGGCCTCGCCCTCCGTATGGCGCGCCCGCGAGCGCCGCCCACGCGCGACGAGCGCAGGTGAGTCACCTCTGTCTGCCGGGGAAATGCACCACGACCGACCAGCAGGAGTGCACATGAACACGAGGAAGCCCTTCGTCACGCTCCTGTCGACGATTGCCGTTGCGGCCCTGGCCGCGATGTCCCTGCCCGCCTCAGCAGCGGGGATCGCACCGTCGACAGCACCCGTCATCGCCACCGAGGATGGGGCGATGGCTGACCAGAAGGCCCCTGCGAACGGGGTGTACGTCGTCCAGATGGTTGACCAGCCCGTCGTCGCCTACACCGGCGGGGTCAAGGGCCTCAAGGCCACCGCCCCCCGCGCCGGCCAGAAGATCGACCCGGACAGCGCCGCGGTGGTCGCCTATGTCGACTACCTGACGAAGCGCCAGGACGCCGCTGTGGCCAAGGTGGGAGGCACCAAGCTGTACAGCTACGTCTACGCGTTCAACGGCTTCGCCGCCGCGCTGACCGACGACCAGGTGACGGCGCTGCGGGCGATGCCGGGCGTCCTGGCCGTGACCGAAGGACGAGACTCCACGAGATGGACACGTCCTCCACGCCAGACGTTCCTCGGCCTCGATGCGCCGGGCGGGCTGTGGGACAAGCTGGGCGGCGCGGACGCGGCGGGCGAGGGCGTCATCATCGGCCTCGTGGACTCCGGCATCTGGCCGGAGAGCCTCAGCTTCAGCGACCGCACCGGCGCCAACGGCAACGCGACCAAGGACGGGAAGCTGGACTACCAGCAGATCCCGGGTGGCACGGCAAGTGCGTGCCGGGCGAGGAGTTCAACGCGTCGATGTGCAACCAGAAGCTCATCGGCGCGCAGTACTTCAACGCGGCGTGGGGCGGCAACGCCGGCATCGACGCCCTTCGCCCGTGGGAGTTCAACTCGGTTCGCGACTACAACGGCCACGGCACGCACACCTCGTCCACCGCCGGCGGCAATCACGCGGTGCCGGCGAGCGGGCCGAGCGAGAAGTACGGGACGGTCAACGGGATCGCGCCGCGCGCCCGGATCGCCATGTACAAGGCGCTCTGGTCGCTCGCAGGACGGCTCGCAGGCCAGCGGCTTCACCTCGGACCTCGTCGAGGCCATCGACCAGGCCGTGGCGGACGGCGTTGACGTGATCAACTACTCGATCAGCGGGACCCGGACCAACTTCCTCGATCCGGTTCAGCTCCTCGTTCCTGTACGCGGCCGACGCCGGCGTGTTCGTCGCGGCGTCCGCGGGCAACAGCGGACCCGACCGTGGCGACGGTGGCGCATCCGGGGCCCTGGCTCACCACGGTCGCCGCCGGCACCCACGACCGGTCGTTCGACGGGTCCGTCACGCTGGGCAACGGCGCCACCTACTACGGGGCATCGATCACCGACGCGGTCGGTCCGGCCCCGCTGATTGACTCGACGGCGGCGGGATTGCCGGGCGCCGACCCGAGCTCGTCGCGCTGTGTTACGCGGCGGTGGACAACGGGGGCACGGCGGTTCTCGATCCGGCGAAGGTCGCCGGCAAGATCGTGGTGTGCGACCGGGGAGTGACGGCGCGCGTCAACAAGAGCCTGGCGGTGAGCCAGGCGGGGGGCGTCGGGATGGTGCTGGTGAACACCAGCTCCAACTCGCTGAACGCGGACTTCCACTCGGTGCCCACGGTCCACCTCGCCCACACCGACCGGCCTGCCGTCAAGGTGTACGCGGCCACCCCGGGGGCGACGGCGGCGATCAGCGCGGGCGTGCTCGGCCACGGCACCCCGGCCCCGTTCACGGCGTCGTTCTCGTCCCGCGGCCCGCTCGTGGCCGGCGGCGGAGACCTGCTGAAACCGGACCTGATCGCCCCCGGGCAGGACATCCTCGCGGCGGTGGCGCCGCCCGGAAACGGCGGCCTGTCCTTCAACCTGTACAGCGGGACGTCGATGTCGAGCCCGCACGTGGCGGGCCTGGCCGCGTTGCTGAAGGACCTGCATCCCGACTGGTCCCCGATGATGGTCAAGTCGGCGCTGATGACCACCGCGTACGACATCCTGGACGGACCGAACACCAATCCGCTGCGTGATTTTCCGGCAGGGCGCGGGACACGTGAAGCCGAACACGGCGGCGGATCCCGGCCTGGTGTACAACGCCGGGTGGAACGACTGGCTGGCCTTCCTGTGCGGGGCGACCACGGGCATCAACACGGCGACCTGCAGCGCGCTCGCCGGGATGGGCTACTCGCTGGATCCCAGCGACCTCAACGTCCCGTCCATCGCCATCGGCGATCCTGGCCGGCACCCAGACGGTGAAGCGCAAGGTCACCAACGTCGGCCCGAAGGAAACCTACACGTTCTCGTACTCGGGCATGGCGGGCATCACCGTCACGCCGAGCGTCGCGTCGTTCACCGTCAACCGCGGGCGCCACCCAGGCCTACACCGTCGTCTTCACCACCGCCGGGGCGGCGCTGAACACCTACGTCGGCGGGTACATCACCTGGACCGGCGACAAGGGCCACGTGGTTCGCATCCCGGTCACGTTGCGGCCGATCACGCTCGCGGCGCCGGCCCCGGTTCGGGTACAGGTGGTCCGATCAACTTCGGCGTGAACTTCGGATACACCGGTGCCTTCAGCGCGACCCCTCGCGGCCTGGTTCCCGCGACGCTGACGTCCGGGACCGTGGCTGATGATCCCAGCGACGGCGCGTGCTCGCTGGACGTCGCCGAACGCGGAGCTGATTCCCGTTCCGATCGCCGCGCGGAACCACCTACGCGCGCTTCTCGCTGTTCGACGCCGACGTGACTCCGGGGTCCGACATCGACTTGTGCGTGTTCCGGGGAACGACGTTGGTGGGTTCGAGCGGAGGCGGAACCTCCGCCGAGGAGGTGAACCTGCCAACCCGACGGCGGCCGACTACACCGTCGTCGTCCAGGGCTGGGGAGTCGCCGGCAGCTCGCCCTTCAAGCTGCACACGTGGCTGCTCGGGACGCGGACGCGGGCAACATGACCGTGACGGCACCGGCAGCGGCGACGTCGGGCAGACCGGCGCCATGTTCTCACGTTCGCGGGGCCGACAGCGACGAAGTACCTCGGGCGTCGCCTATGCCGGGGCGACCGGGATGCCGAGCCCGACGATCGTCCGGGTCGACACCCCGTGACGCTGGTCATGTAGGAGCAGCAGCGCCCCGGAGGAGCGATCCCCCGGGGCGCTGCTGCCTTGTCAGGCAGGGATCGCGGACGTCGCGTCGACACCGCTCACGGCGCTGTCCCGCCGCAGAGGGCGCTCGTGGCCACGACCAGCTCGGTGTCCGCCTTGAGCCTCGCCGTCGCGTACAGGCAGACCGCGGCCGCCGTGGCCAGGTTGAGGCTCTCCGCGCGACCCAGGATGGGGATGCGAACGACGTGGTCCACGGCCGCGAGCACCTCCTCCGGCAGGCCATGGGCCTCGTTGCCGAACACCCACGCGACCCGCCCCGCGAGCAGGCCCTGGCGCTCGGCGGTGAACAGGTCGGTCGAGTCCGGGGTCAGGTCGGCAGCCAGGACCCGGTAGCCCGCACCGCGCAGGACGGCGATCGCCCCCAGGGTCTGCCCGCCCTCGACGACCGGCAGGTGGAACACGGAACCGGCGCTGGCACGCACGCACTTGGGGTTGGTCGCGTCGACCGAGCGGTCGGACAGGGCCACGCCCGTGGCGCCGGCGGCGTCGGCCACCCGGATCAGGGCACCGGCGTTTCCCGGGTCGGCCATCTCATGGGCGAGGGCGACCTGGCCGGGACCCCCGAGGGCAGCCACGTCTGCCAGCGCCACTGGCTCCCAGCGACAGACGGCCACGACCCCCTGCGGGGTCTGCGCGGACACCAGGCCGGCGAAGCCCGGGGAGTCGACCACGTGCACGCCGCACGCCCGCGGTCCGGGCATCGGCAACCACACGCTCGTCGCGACAGCGACCCAGCCCTCGTCGACGAACAGCTCGACGCCACCCCGGCACCCAGGGCCTCCCGGACCGCCTGCGGGCCCTCGGCCAGCAGCAGCCCCCGGGCACGGCGGTACTTGGCCACGGTGAGCTGGCGTGCGTCGCGGACCCGCGCGGACCGCGCACTCAGGACGGGCTCGTCGGCGGACACGCGGCACAGCATGTCAGGTCCCCGTCGAGACGCGCGTGGCCGCCCCGGCCGCTCCGCCCCTGGGGGAGGACGGGGCCCACGGGCCGAGTGGCTCGGGTCAGGCAGCCGGGGTCGCGGCCGGCAGCGCAGCGCGCGCGGTCTCGACCAGCGTGGCGAACGCCGCGTCGTCGTTCACGGCCAGGTCGGCCAGCATGCGGCGGTCGACCTCGACACCTGCGGCCTTCAGGCCCTGGATGAACCGGTTGTAGGTCATGCCGTGCGCACGGGCGCCGGCATTGATGCGCTGGATCCACAGGCGGCGGAAGTCGCCCTTGCGGTCCTTGCGGTGGTCGTAGGCGTAGACACCTGAATGGGTGACCTGCTCCTTGGCCTTGCGGTAGAGCCGGGAGCGCTGACCGCGGTAGCCGCTGGCCTTCTCCAGGATCTCGCGGCGCTTCTTCTGGGCGTTGACTGCCCTCTTCACGCGTGCCACGTGTTACTCCTTCGTGTTCGAGTTCGGGGACGGTCAGCGCATGCCGAGCAGGCGCTTGACGTTCTTGGTGTCAGCGGACGAGACGGGGGAATCCGCCTGCAGCTTGCGGGAGCGCTTGCTGGACTTCACCTCGAGGCGGTGACGCTTGTTGACCTGCTCGTGCATGAGCTTGCCCGAGCCGGTCGTCTTGACCCGCTTCTTGGTGCCGCTGTGCGTCTTCATCTTCGGCATCGTTGCTTCTCCTAGGTTCACCGCGTGCGGGTCGTACCGCTGCGGGCTTGTCCGCGATGGTCACCCATCGCGTGGTTCGTGGTCAGGCCCCGGACGTGTCCAGGGCCTCGGTGGCATCCGCTCCGGGGCTCTTGCGGGCCGCCTCGCGCTCGGCGCGCGCGTCCGCCTTCTTCTTGGTCGGGGCCACCACCATGATCATGTTGCGGCCGTCCTGCTTGGGCGAGCTCTCGACGATCCCGTACTCGGCGATCTCCTCAGCCATCCTCTGCAGGAGGCGGTAGCCGAGCTCGGGCCGGGACTGCTCACGGCCGCGGAACATGATCGTGATCTTGACCTTGTCGCCCTGCTTGAGGAACCGCACCACGTGACCCTTCTTGGTCTCGTAGTCGTGCGGGTCGATCTTCGGACGGAGCTTCATCTCCTTGATGACCGTGTTGACCTGCTTCTTGCGGTCCTCACGGGCCTTGACGGCCGACTCGTACTTGAACTTGCCGTAGTCCATGAGCTTGCAGACCGGCGGCTTGCCGTCCGGGGCCACCTCGACCAGGTCGAGGTCCGCCTCGACAGCCAGTCGCAGGGCGTCCTCGATGCGGACGATGCCGACCTGCTCGCCGTTGGGGCCGACGAGTCGTACTTCAGGAACGCGGATCCGATCGTTGATCCGGGGCTCGACGCTGATGGCGCCTCCTTGTGTCGCGTCTCATGTGCGCGACCGCTGCCGCCCTCGTTCCGGGCAGCCGTGCCTCTCATGGGAAGAGGCCCGCTCACGGGCAGGTGAGCAGGCCTCGAAACGCCGGTGCAGCACCGGCACCGGATGGCTGGCCATCCGGATCACTACCCGACTGCCCTGGGGCTGTCCGGGTGGGAGTTCGAGACCCCTCTTCTCCGCCATCCACCCCTTCGGCGCGTGCACCGAGTTGGGGCAGATCGGTCGTCCATGACAGGGTATCAGGATGACTGAGGTTCCCACGAATCCCGCCGGACCGGCCGGCACTGACGGACCCGCCGGGTCCGCCACGCCTCGACCCGCACGAGGTGGACCGGGCGGTGCGCGACATCGGCGAGGTCCCTGCCGTCGAGGTGATCACGACCGTCGCCCTGCACCTGATGAGCGCCGCGGCAGTCAAGTGCGGGCTGGGTGAGGAGGGCGACGAGGCCCTCGACCTCGACGAGGCGCGCAAGCTGATCAACGCCCTGGCCGGACTCGTGGTGACCTCCGCGCCCGGATCTCGGGACGTTCCACGCCGGACCGCTGCGCGACGCGCTGAAGTCCCTGCAGCTGGCCTTCCGGGAGGCCTCCGAGTTCCCGGACCCACCCGGGCAGGGCCCGGGCGAGAAGCTGACCGGTCCGGTCATCTGAGTCGGGCAGGGCATCGGCACCCGGCCGATCGGCCCGGACCAGGTCCACTATCCGCGGTCGACCTGTGACCGCCAGGACCCCGTCGAAGACCTCCCGCAGCGTTGCTGACTGCGACATCCGGGTGGCGATGACCGCGGCGCGCTGCTCGGCCTGCTCGACCGGCAGGCCTCCCGGGAACCGGACCTCGAGCACCAGGCCCGGCTCCGGCCGCCCGCGTGCGGCGTGCCCACGGGCGCACCCACGCCGGGGCGCCCACCATCTGATCCGACTGGGCACGGGGGTGCGAGGCGCACCGCGACCTCCCCGCTGGCCAGGACCGGGCCCAGCTCGCCGACCACGGCGTCGCGCACCACGGGGTCAGCCCAGGGGTCCGGCCATGGCTCCCCCGAGGCCAGGCGGGCCAGGGCGACCCCCTCGATGCGCAGCGCGTGGGGCGATCCCGCGTCGACCAGCAGCGTCCGGCCACCCTCGGCCACGATCGCACCGGCGGCCCGCGTGGCCTCCACGGGCAGCGGACGCGCCGCGGCGTCCCAGGCGGCCAGCGGTGCCATCCCCGTGAAGGCCAGGCCGAGGGGCCGGTTCCGTCCGGGTTCGCGCACCGACACGGCCGCGACGGCGCGGTCCGAGCCGGCGCACGGGTCGGCGTCGTCGCCCTCGAGCAGATCCCCGTCGACCTCGAGCAGCGGGACGAGCAGGCGGTGGGCCGCCAGGCAGGTCACGACCTCGCGGATGCCCGCTTCCCCAGTGGCCCGCCGGTGCAGCACCTCGGCCACGTCGGCCGGGACCGACCCGTCATCGGCGGCGAACGCCCCCGGACCTGTCAGGTCACCCATGCATCGAACCTCTCGAACCGCCGTCGGGGATCGTGCCCAGCGATCACCTCCCGCAGGGAGGCTGCCACCCTCGGCTGCAGCCACCGACACCCATCCGGGGTCGGACTCGCGCACGACACGATCGATGAAGCCTAGCTCGGCCAGGGCGTGCGCCCCGATCCTCTGGTCCCAGGCGATCTGGGCAGGATCGTGGGTGCCGCCGTGGCGGATCGCCGCCGCCCCTTCGGGCGCGAGCGGGGAGACCCATGTGTGCGAGCCCGCCACGATCCGGTCGGTCGCGAGCAGGGCCAGGGCTGCGCCCCCGGTCCCGGCGCCGAGGAGCAGGGCGACCGTGGGGATGCGCGCGGACACCAGGTCGAGCATGACGCGCGAGATCTCCCCGGCGATCCCGGACTGCTCACCCTCGACCGAGAGCTGGGCGCCCAGGGTGTCGACGATCGTGACCACCGGCAGGCCCCACAGCTGCGCCAGCGCGATCCCCCGGCGGACCGTTCTCAGCCCGCCGACCGTCAGCGGCTCACCCGACCGGCGATCGGTGGTCGCAGCGACGACCACGGGGATCCCGTCGAGGCGTCCCAGAGCCACGAGCGCCCCCCGGGCGAGCTCGCCGGTCATCGTCCCGGGGATCACCACCGTGTCGGTCAGGTGGGCAGCCAGGAACTGCGCGGAGTCGATGCGGTCGGCGCAGGCGGGAGTCCTCGACGTACTCCCAGAGCTGGGCAGCGGACTCCGGGCCGCCGGGCACCGCTCGCCGTCGGCTGCGTGCCCGGCGGCCCGCGTCGACTGCCGGGGGGTCCACGACCCGGTCCGCCCACAGACCCAGGATCGTCGCCCAGCGGTCGCGCAGCTCATCCCAGGGCACGATCGCGTCGATCAGTCCCCGCGACAGCAGGTTCTCCGCGGTCTGGATCCCCTGCGGGAACACCTCGCCGGTGATGGCGGTGAAGGCGCGCGGGCCCGAGGAAGCCCACCATCGCGCCCGGCTCGGCGGACGTGATGTCCCCGGCCGAGCCCAGCGTGGCCAGGACGCCGCCGGTCGTGGGGCCGCACAGGTGCACGAGGTAGGGCAACCCGGCCGTCGCGGTGCTCGGCGATGGCGGCCGCGATGGCGATCATCTGCACGAAGGCCGGGGCACCCTCCTGCATCCGGGTCCCGCCGGAGCGCGGCAGCGCCACCAGCGGCAACCCCTGTGCCGTCGCCCGCCGGATGGCGGAGACGATCCGCGACGGCGGTTCCCACCCCGACCGAACCGCCCAGGAATCCGAACTCCCAGGCGATCACGGCCGCGGGAACCCCACCAATCCGGGCATCTCCGGCCAGAACGGACTCATCCGACCCTGAAGTCGCAAAGGCCGTCTCCAGCTGCCCGGGAATAGGCCTCCGACATTGGCGTCGGAAGCGGCAAATGTGCCATCCCATCGGCAGAACGAGTCGGGGTCGGACGATGGCCTGAACTGCCCTGAGGGCGGAGAGCGCGTTCACCTCTTCACAGTATCGCGGGAAACAATCTGGCCTAAATGCGGGTTCAACGCGCATCATTACCCCAAACGGGTGAATCGTTGTCACCCGTACGGCCGAATTTCAAAGCCAGATGGGCCTAGGGGGGTTCATCGGGGGGCGGCTTCGGTCCGACATGGGACGTGGATAACCCAGGGAGGACAAGACCATGAGCACAGCAGCGAACCGGACGCGGGGAGCGGTGCCGACCCGGATGGCAGCCGCCATTGCCGCGCTGTCACTTCTCGCCATGCCCGTACCGGCAGGGGCACAGGGATCGGGTCGGACTGTCCTGCTCACGCTGACCGAGGGCGCGAGCCTGTCGCAGCTGGCGGACACCGTCGGCGCGCTGGGCGGACGCGTGCTGGCGACCCTCGAGTTGTCCGACTCCCTGCTCGTCGAGCTGCCCAAGGGCGTTGGCGCCCCGGCCGGTTCGGCAGAGATCCCCGACACCCCGATGAAGGTCAATGGGACGCGGACGATCGCTGAGCCGCTCGACAGCCGACCTACCGCGATACGATCGGCGCCCCCGAGGACCTACCGCAGGCGCGGGCGTCACCGTCGCGCTCGTGGACACGGGCGTCGTCCGCTTGAGGCCGACGGCCTCGAGGACAACGTCGGACCATGTCAACGTCTCTGGCGCACCCAGGGCGACGGCTTCGGCCACGGCACGTTCCTCGCGGGAATCATCGCTGGCAAGGGCATGTACAAGGGTGTCGCCCCAGGGGCGACGATCCTCGACGTGCAGGTCGCCGATGACGAGGGCACCACGTCCCTCAGCAAGGTCCTCGCGGGCTTGGATGAGGTCGGCATCGCGGCGATGTCGACGTCGTGAACGTCAGCCTGTCCACCGACAGCCCTCTGCCCCCGTCGTTCGATCCCCTTGCCCGAGCCCTCGAGAGGCTCTGGGTCCAGGGGCGTGACCGTCGTCGCGGCGGCAGGCAACGACGGACCGGCGGGGCTGAGGTCAGTTCGCCCGGCAACAACCCCGTCCTGCTCACGGTCGGTGCTCTGGACGAGACGCGGGACCGCGGACCGGACGACGACTCGGTGGCGGACCTTCAGCTCGACGCGGATCAAGTATTCGGGGTGCCAAGCCTGATCTGGTGGCACCCGGCGTCTCGCTGGTCTCGACGGCCGCGCCGGGCAGCATCGCTGTCACGGGCAAGGCGGCTGGCGGCACGGGCACTGGCTACATGCGCGGCTCGGGCACGTCGATGTCCGCCGCCGTGGTGTCAGGGGCGGCTGCCGCGCTCCTGGACGCGAACAAGCGGCTGAAGCCCAATGGGGTCAAGGCCCTCCTCACGGAACCGCCTACGACCTCGATGCCGACGAAAGCGCGAGCGAGCGGTGCCCTCGATCTGGGAGCGGCCGTGGCCGCGGCCCCGACGGCTCCGATCAATCCGAAGCAGCGCACCACGTCGGCGGCCCCGGGAAGTGGGGACCGAACGAGGACGATGCCGAAGTGTGGGCGCGTTCGCCGCACGCCTGGATCGCAGGCGACTTCGACGCGGTGATGGCTGCCTGGGAGGAGCTGAGCTGGCAGACTCAGCAGTGGGCCGCCCGGGCCTGGTCCTTGCCGTCCTGTCGCCTCCCTAGGCCTCGTCCGAGGAGGAGTTCCAGGCCCGCTCATGGAGCGCGCGGTCCTGGTCGCTCGACGAGTGGCTGGCACGGTCGTGGAGCGCACGGTCATGGTCCGCGCGCTCATGGTCCTACGAGGAGTGGCTGGCCCGCTCGTGGAGCGCACGGTCGTGGAGCGCACGGAGTTGGAGCGCACGGTCCTGGAGCGCCGACGAGTGGCTGGCGCGGTCCTGGAGCTGCACGGTCCTGGAGTGATGTCGACTGGGCAGCGCGGTCGTGGAGCGCCCGAGTCGTGGAGTGCGCGGTCATGGAGCGCCCGCAGCTGGAGCGACTTGGCGTGGGAGGCGCGCTCATGGAGCGCCCGCTCGTGGAGCGCAAGGTCGTGGAGCATGACCGTCTGATCTGGTTGACTGGCGACAGGCCGGCGGGGCCCCAGCCCCGACTGTGGGAGACGCAGTGACCACCACTGCCGCGACACGACTCGATCCGAGGGTCGTCCCCTTCACGGTCCTCCTGGGCGTGCTGGCGTCGGTCTCGTCTTGCCGCTCGGGGCAACTCGCTGTGGTCCGGGTCAGGACCCACCTGCTACGACACAGAAGCCGGTCTCCCGCTGTTCGCTGGTCCTGACCCTCGTCGGCCAACTCGCCTACGTGAAGGTCCGCCACGGCGCGAGTACGAGGAGCTGGCGTTCTTCGAGGTCGTCCTCGCGGCCGCGATCCTCACGCTGGACTCCACGACGGCCCTCGTGGCGCACGCATGCTCGGGATGCTGATCGGCGAGTTCGTGATCCGACGCCCGACCCATCAAGTTGCCGTACAACCTGGGCATCTACGCGACATCCACCAGCGTCATGATCATCACTACCACGTGCTCTTCCCGGGCATCATCACGGGTTCGGAGGCGGCGAACCAGGTCTCTTCTCCTGGGCGTCGATGCCTGCCTGCTCCTGGCAGCCATTGCCTTCACAGCAGTCAACCTGGGATTCCTGGCGAGTCTCCTGCATGCAGCCAATGCGGATGCCAAGGCGAGATGTCCTCGCCGAGGAGTGGCGCCTCTCGGCCTTCATGGCGGTGGGTCGGCGTCGGTATCGGCACCACCGCCGTGTCCTGGCCGCTCCGGACGCCCGCGCGCTGCTCCCGTTCGTCGCTCTGCCGGCGCTGGCCACTGTGGTACGCCTACGGCGCTGCCGCCCAGCACGCGGAGGCCAGGGAGCGCAACAAGTGGTTGGTGCGACTGGGCGGGCTGCTGGCTCAGCACGGGCAGGGCACGACCACACTCGATGAGTCGGCTGAGGCGATCCGCCAGATCGTCGGTGCGCCCGAGATGTTGATCCTGCAGCCCTGGGGCCGCGGCGCGATGACCTGCGCACCGAACGGATCCTGTCGTCGA
This sequence comes from uncultured Actinomycetes bacterium, assembly GCA_963729885.1. Taxonomy (GTDB): domain Bacteria; phylum Actinomycetota; class Actinomycetes; order S36-B12; family CAIYMF01; genus Prado023. Next base: position 141,089 of record CAVSQK010000018.1, on the reverse strand, counting down.
CCTGGGCCGATCAGGGGCCGAGACCGCTCGACTCCGACGAGCTCCCCGATGGGCTGGCAGACCGGGTTCGTGACCCGCCTGGACATGGGTACCGCCAATCCCGGGGCCCTGCTCATCGGCTCGAAGGACCACTACCGCCGCAGCCGGATCGCCGGTCGCACCCGGGGCTGGTCGCTGGACGAGGCCGATGCCCCTGTGCTCGGCGCCCTCGTCGCGGCCGTCGGGAGCGCCATGCGGGCCGGCGCGGCGTTCAACGCGCTGTCCGAGGAGACCGCCAAGCTGACGGCCGTCGTGGACAACACCTCCGACGGCATCGCGATGGTCGACGATGCCGGGCCAGGTGCGCCTGTGGAGCCAGACCATGGCGCGGATGACCGGCGTGGAGGCCGACCAGATCTCGGGCCGGATCGACCGGGCACCGGAGATCGTCCAGACGCTGATCAACGCCTCGCGGCACCCCGAGAAGCGCCCTGACGGGACTCCGGCCCCGGTGCGCGCACGTCTGACCCGCGCAGACGGCGAGGAGCTCGAGGTCACGATCTCCACGGTTCGGGTTCGCGAAGCCACCACATCGGCCAACTCGGACACGACCGGCTGGGTGAGCATCCTGACCGTCCACGACGAGACCCGCGAGCGCCGGGTGGAGCGGATGAAGACCGACTTCGTGGCGACCATCTCCCACGAGCTGCGCACCCCGATCACGCCGATCAAGGGGTACGCGCACCTGCTGGCCACGCGCGGCGAGCGGATGACCCCGGAGAAGCGCACGGCGGCCCTGCAGGTCATCTCCGACCGGGCCGACCACCTGGCCCGGCTCGTGGACGACCTGCTGATGGCATCCAAGGTCTCCGACGGCACGCGCCTGGCGATCGAGATGGACGTGGAGGACCTCGACGTCATCATCCGGCAGGCGGTGTCGACCTTCCCCGCACATGGCCGGTCGGATCACGGTCGAGCTCCCCGAGGAGCCGGTGCCGGTGCGCTGCGACCGGGTCCGCGCGGTCCAGTGCCTGTCGAACCTCCTGGCGAACGCCGAGAAGTACACGCCGGCCGACTCCCCCATCGAGATCCGGGCCGAGGTGACCGGCACCCAGGTGCACATCCACGTGCGCGACCACGGCCCCGGCATCCCCGTCTCCGAGCAGGCCCGCGTCTTCGAGCGGTTCTACCGGCGCGAGGACCCGTTCACGATGCGCACCGGCGGCGCCGGGCCTGGGCCTGCACATCGCCCGCGAGCTGGCCGTCGCGATGGGTGGCGGCCTGACGCTGCAGACGCCCGCGGTCGGCCCGGGAGCTGAGTTCGTCCTGCACCTGGTGACCGAGGAGGCCCCCGAGGTGGCCGGGCGCCCAGGCGGCCCCACCCGACTCGCCAGGCCCGGGGCACCGCCGACGACACCGAGGGCCGCAGAAACGCCCGGTAGCTGGGCACTCCCCCGCCGGGGATGACACGATGGACCAGCCGCAGGACTCCCCCCTGGCGGCGATGTGACGATGCACGAAGGAGCCATGATGCCGCTGATCCTGGTCGTCGACGACGAGGAACCCGTCCGCATGCTCCTGCGCGACACCCTGGAGCTGGACGCCTACGAGGTCCGGGACGCCATCGACGGGCCCGAGGCCCTCGAGTCGTTCGACGAACGGCGTCCCGACGGGATCATCCTGGACATCATGATGCCCCGCATGTCGGGCATCGACGTCCTCAAGGAGATCCGCAGCCGCCCGGGCGGAGCCGAGGTCCCGGTCATCCTGCTGACTGCCGCGGGCGACGACCAGACCACCTGGGACGGCTGGTCGGCCGGTGCCACGTGCTACCTGACCAAGCCCTTCGACCCCGACAACCTGCTGTCCTGGGTCGAGCGACTGCTCGCGTAGCCACCGACCCGCGCCGGCGCACCAGCCGGCGGACGGGACTACAGCCGGCAGGCGTGGATGTCGGTGACGATGATCCCGCGCGCCCCGAGCTCGTAGAGCTCGTCCATCACCAGGTGCACCTTGTCCCGGGAGACCATCGCGCGCACGGCCGACCAGCGGGGTCGGCCAGCGGCGAGACGGTCGGTGACTCGATCCCCGGGGTGATGACGCAGGCGCGGGCGACGAGCTCGGCGGGGATGTCGTAGTCGACCATCACGTAGGTGCGGGCGGCGATGACCCCCTGGATCCGACGGACGAACGTCGCGACCTCGCCGTCCTGCCCCACGCCGGCGCGGCGGATCAGCAGCGCCTCGCTGACCAGCAGCGGGTCCCCGATCGTCTCGAGGCCGGCCTGCCGCAGCGTGCCTCCGGTGGCCACCACGTCGGCCACGGCATCGGCCACGCCCGAGGCGGACGGCGTTCTCGACGGCCCCGTCGAGGCGCACGACGGTCGCCGACACCTTCGACCGGGTCAGGAAGTCGTCCAGCAGGCCCGGATAGCTGGTGGCGATCCGCTGTCCCTCGAGGTCGGCAACGGTGCGGGCGGACCCCGCGGGCACAGCCAGCCGGAAGGTCGACGGGGCGAACCCGAGGCGCATGACCTCCTTGGCCGGCGCGCGGCTGTCCAGGAGCATGTCCAGCCCGGTGATCCCCAGGTCGAGCGTGCCCGACCCCACGTAGATCGCGATGTCGCGGGGCCGCAGGAAGAAGAACTCGACGTCGTTGGCCTCGTCGGTGACGACGAGGTCGCGCAGGTTGGCCCCGGCGAGGTACCCGGCCTCGCGGAGGATCCCGCGCGCGGGCTCGGCCAGGGCGCCCTTGTTGGGCACGGCGATGCGGAGCATGGTGGTCCTGTCTGGGATCGGGTGGGCTACAGGTGCGCGTAGACGTCGTCGAGGCTCAGCCCGGCGGCGATCATGAGGACCTGGGCGTGGTACAGCAGCTGGGAGATCTCCTCCGCCGCACGCGTCCGGGCCCTCATGCTCCGCGGCCATCCACGCCTCGGCCGCCTCCTCGACGACCTTCTTGCCCACGGCATGGACCCCGCCGGAGAGCAGCGCGACCGTGCCGGACGAGCGCGTCGCCGGCAGCGGCCTTGGCGGAGAGCTCGGCGAACAGCCCATCGAAGGTCTTCACGAGGGTCAAGCCTACGCCGCCGGTCAGAACCCGGTCGTGATCCCGCCGCCGGGGCGACGGATCGTGCGAAGCGTCAGCGCCAGGGACAGGGCAGCCTCCGCCGCCTCGCGGCCCTTGTCCTCATGCGAGTCGGGCAAGCCGGCGCGGTCGAGGGCCTGGGCCTCGTCGTCGCAGGTCAGCAGGCCGAACCCGATCGGGACCCCGGTGTCCAGGGCGACCCGGGAGAGCCCGGAGGTGGCGGCATCGCAGACGTACTCGAAGTGCGGGGTGCCGCCGCGGATGATCACGCCCAGGGCCACCACGGCGTCGAACCCCGCGGTGGCCGCCACCTGGGCGGCCAGCGGCAGCTCGAAGGAGCCCGGGACCCGGTAGAGGACGTTGACGGCCCCGGCATGGGTGCTGGCAGCCGTCGCACCGGCGATGAGGCCGTCCATCACGACGTCGTGCCAGGAGGAGGCGATGATCGCGACCCGCAGGCCCTCGGCGTCGATCTCCATGCTCGGTGCGCCTGCTCCACTCATCGGTGTCCTCCCATGTGGCCCATCCGCTCGCGCTTGGTCGCCATGTAGGCGGCGTTGAACGGGTTGGGCGCGATCTCCAGCGGCACGCGATCCACGATCGTCAGGCCGTAGCCGGACAGCCCGGCCAGCTTCGCCGGGTTGTTGGTCAGCAGGCGCATCGTGCGCACGCCGAGGTCGGCCAGGATCTGTGCGCCCGTGCCGTAGTCGCGGGCGTCGGCGGGCAGCCCGAGGTCGAGGTTGGCGTCGACGGTGTCGCGCCCCCCGTCCTGCAGCGCGTAGGCCGAGAGCTTCGAGACCAGCCCGATCCCCCGGCCCTCGTGCCCACGCATGTAGAGCACCACACCACGACCTGCCTCGGAGACCGCACGCATCGCCGCCTGCAGCTGCGGCCCGCAGTCGCAGCGCAACGACCCGAAGGCGTCACCCGTGAGGCACTCGGAGTGCACGCGCACGAGGATGTCCTCGCCGTCGCCGACCTCCCCCACGACGAGCGCCACGTGCTCGATGTCGTCCAGCGAGCACCGGTAGCCGACGGCCGTGAAGTCGCCGAACAGGGTCGGAAGCGTCGTGGTGGCCACGCGCTCCACCTGGCGCTCGTGGCCCCGGCGGTAGCGGATGAGGTCGGCGATGGAGACCATGACCAGCCCGTGCTCGTCGGCGAACGCCCGGCACTGCGGTGCCCGCATCATCGTGCCGTCCTCGTTCATGAGCTCGCACAGCGCGCCGGACGGGCTCAGGCCCGCCAGCTGGGCGAGGTCGACGGCCGCCTCTGTGTGCCCGGCACGGCGCAGCACCCCACCGGGGACGGCGCGCAACGGCATCACGTGCCCCGGGCGGGTCAGGTCACCGGGCTCGGTCGCCGAGTCCGACAGCACCTTGATCGTGTGGGCGCGGTCGGCGGCCGAGATCCCCGTGGACTCCACGTCGCGGGCGTCCACGGACACCGCGTAGGCGGTCTGCTTGCGGTCCTCGTTGACGGCGGTCATCGGGGGCAGCCCGAGCCGGTCGAGGTCCTGGCCGGGCAGGCTCACGCAGATGTAGCCCGAGGTGTGCCGGATCATGAACGCGGTCAGCTCGGGGGTGGCCCGGGTCCCGGCGAAGATCAGGTCGCCCTCGTTCTCCCGGTCCTCGTCGTCGACGACCACGACCGCCTCACCGCGGGCGATCGCCGCGATGGCATCGGGGATGCTGTCCAGCCGAACACCTCCGGCCGCGTGGGTCGGCGCGTCCGCGGGGTGGGGGGTCGCGAGCACTCCCGCCGGGGTCACGGCGGCTGCGGAGGCCGGATCCGGGGCGGCCGTCGGGGCCGGGGCAGGTTCGGGCTGGCCCGCCGCCTGCTCCTCGGGGCCGTGCGAGCCCGCGGGCTTCGCGGTACGCGTCCGGGTCGATCGGGATGCCCGCCCGGGCGAACAGCTCGTCCGCGGGGATCATGCGCGGACCCCCACCATGCGCTCGACGTACTTGGCGATGACGTCCACCTCGAGGTTGACCGGGTCACCCACCTGCCTGGTGCCCAGCGTGGTGGCGGCCAGCGTGGTCGGGATCAGGGAGACGGAGAACCAGGGCTGGTCGCCGTCGACGACGTCGACGACCGTGAGCGACACGCCGTCGACTGTGATCGACCCCTTCTCGACGAGGTACCGGGCGAGTGCCGCGGGCAGGTCGACCTCCACCACCTCCCAGTTCTCGCTCGGCCTGCGCGCGCGGATGCGGCCCATGCCATCGACGTGGCCCTGGACGATGTGCCCCCCGAACCTGCCGTCGGCGGACATCGGCCGCTCCAGGTTGACCGGGTCCCCCACCTCGAGGGCTGCCCAGTGAGCTGCGGTGGAGGGTCTCGGCCATGACGTCGGCGCTGAACGATCCCTCGGCGAGGTCCACCACGGTCAGGCAGACGCCGTTGACCGCGATGCTGTCGCCGTGCCTGGCGTCGGCGGTCACCAGCGGCCCGGAGACGACAAGGCGCGCCGAGTCGTCGTCCAGCTTCGTGACCTCGACGACCCGACCGAGCTCCTCGACGATCCCGGTGAACACTCTTCTGACCTCCTCGATGGTGCGCGACCTCGCGCAGGACGGCGCCACGGCGCAGTCAGGACGCGTCCCCGGGCACCATTCTCCCGTCCAGACGAACGTCCTGGCCAACCCGGGTGATTCCCGTGACCTCGAGCCGGAGGGCGGAGCCGATCGCGGAGATGCCGAGCTCACCCACGGCCGCCGCTCCCGCTCCCAGGATCTTCGGGGCCAGGTACCAGACGACACGGTCGACAAGCCCCTCCCGCAAGAAGGCCGCGGCCAGCGTGGGGCCGCCCTCGAGGAGCACGTGCTGCACGTCGTCCACGGCGAGCGCGGCGAGCACCTCGGCGGGGGTCTCGGTCGGGAAGAGCCGCAGCGCGGCGAGCCCATCGCGGAGGGCAGCCCCGGCCGGGATCCCGCGACGGCCCATCACGACGCGGATCGGCTGCTGCGCCGCCGGGACGCCACGGGCGTCCCGCACGGTCAGGGACGGGTCGTCGGCCAGCGCCGTCCCGGTCCCGATCAGGACCGCATCGACCTCAGCGCGCAGCTGGTGGACCTGCGCCCGGGCCTCCTCGCCCGTGACCCACCGGCTGGAGCCATCCGCGGCGGCAACCCGGCCGTCGAGGGTGCTCGCGACCTTCCAGGTGACCATCGGACGACCGTGCTCGACCGCGAACGTCCAGGCCTCGTTGATCGATGCCGCCTCGTCCGCGAGGACCCCTCGCACCACGTCGACGCCCGCGGCGGCCAACCTCTCGGCCCCCCCGGCGGCGATCGGGTTGGGGTCCGACTGCGCCAGCACGACGCGACGCACCCCGGCGGCGAGCAGCGCATCGACGCACGGCCCCGTGCGCCCCGTGTGGTTGCACGGCTCGAGGGTGACCACGGCTGTGGCGCCACGCGCGTCAGGCCCGGCGGCCGCAAGCGCTGCTGCCTCGGCGTGGGGCGTGCCTGCCCCCCGATGGAAGCCCTCGGCGACCGTGGTCCCGGCCGGGTCGAGCAGCACGCAGCCGACCCTCGGGTTGGGTCCCCGCGCGACGCCGGCCGTGCGTCGCCAGGTCGAGGGCGCGGCGCATGGCGGCGAGCTCGGCGGGCGTGGGCTGGTCAGCGAGCGCGGTCGCCGGGGGGGATTCTGTCGCCGGCGTCTGGCCCCTCGCCTCCCCCGGCGCGGGTCGCCCCTCCGGGTCGGTCCCGCTGGGGTCGGTCCCCTCCGGGTCGGCTCCCCGCGGGTCGGCCCTGGCGTGGCTCACAGCGGTGAGGCTGCAGCTGCGGCACGACGCAGCGCCGTGCAGGCCGCGGCCGGATCCTGGGCTCCGTAGACGGCCGACCCCGCCACGAACACGTCGGCACCGGCCTCGGCGCACCGCTCGATCGTCTCCTCGGACACCCCCCCGTCCACCTGCAGCCAGATGTCGGCGTCCCCGATGAGCTGGCGAGCACGGCGGATCTTGGGCACGGCCTGCTCCAGGAACGGCTGCCCACCGAAGCCCGGCTCGACGCTCATGATCAGGATCATGTCGATCTCGTCCACGAGGTCGACCAGGCAGTCCACCGGGGTCGCCGGCTTGATGCCGACACCCGCCCGGGCGCCCTGCCGCCGGATCTCGCGCGCCAGGCGAACGGGCGCGCCAGCAGCCTCGAGGTGGAAGGTGACGCTCCCCGCACCGGCCTCGGCGTAGGCCGGGGCCCACCGATCGGGGTCGGCGATCATCAGGTGGCAGTCCACAGGCGTGCTCACGTGGGCCAGGAGCGCCTGGACGACCGGAAGCCCGAGCGTGAGGTTCGGCACGAAGTGGTTGTCCATGACGTCCACGTGCAACCAGTCGGCACTTCCGGCGACCCGTTCGCACTCCCGAGCGAGGTCGGCGAAGTCGGCCGCGAGGATGCTCGGGGAGATCTGGATGCCCATGGCGGCAGCCTAACGACGCGGTCCGGGAATCGCGCTGAGGTGGACGCGGATCCACCGAATGCCCGCCCCGAGGCGTTCGACCCGGGTGACACGACTTCGGCCGACAAGGGGTCGTCCACAGGTCGTCTGGGAGGTGTTGGCGGTGTCAGTCGCCCCTGCTAGTGTTCGTACAGGTGTTCGATTCAGGTCGGGGGTGGGGGAAGTCATGGGGACGGGGGTGGCGGGGCCGCCGGTGCTCGCCGACGCGCGGGCGCGCACCGCGCTGGGCTCAGCCTCACCGGCAGTGGCCCAGGTGTGGTGCCAACTGGCCGGTCTGGCCGATGTGGACCTGCCCGGGATGGGCCTGGGGGCCGGGGAACGCCCGGCCGCGGACGTGGAGGTGCTGGCCTCGGCAGTGGCCTGCGCCGAGTACGAGCTGGCCCGCCGGATGGCCGCCGCGGCCGGGTCCGGCAGCCTGCCGCTGGTCGGGGACGGGGCGATGCTGACCGCCCGCGGCTGGTCGACCGGATGGGCCCGGCGCCTGGCCCGCGCCGGGGCGTTCGCCCAGACCCACCCCACCCTGGCCCGGGCCTGGGCCGCCGGGGTGATCACCAGCGAGCACGTGCACGCCCTGGCCCGGCACGCCGAGCACCTGACGACCGACCAGATGGCCGCGGTCATTGAGCAGCTGGGCCCGTTGTGGGGGCAGCTGTCCCCGGCCGCGGTGGCCGGGTTCGTGGCCCGGGTGATCCGGGTGCTGCACCCACCGGCGGACCCCGACCCCGACGAGACCGGCGCACATGAGGCGCGGTCGCTGTCCTTCGCCCTGACCGCCGACTCAGTGGTCCTGTCCGGGGTGCTTCCCCGCCTGGAAGGTGAGGCGGTGATCGCCGCCGTGGAGGCCTTCGCCGAACGGCTACGCACGCAGGCCGACCACGTCCCGGCCTCCGCCCGCCGCGCCGACGGGCTGGTCGCCCTGGTCAACGCCGCCCACGCGTCGGGGCAGATCCCCACCCGCGGAGGCCTGCCGGTCTCAGTGTCGGTCACCCTGGACACGACCACCCTGGGGGACCAGGTGTGGTCCACGTCCCGGGGACACACCCTCACCCCCGCCGAAGCCCGGTTCACTGCCTGCGACGCACTGGTCACCCCGATCGTCCTCGACACCGGGCCCTGCCCCGACACCATCACCGGACTCCCGACCCCCACCGCCGCGGACCGGATCGCCGCCCTCGCCACCACCCTGCTCGGCACCCGCATCCCGCTGGCCGTCGGACGCACCGCCCGCACCGCCACCCCCGCCCAACGCCGCGCCCTGGCCGCCCGGGACGGGGGCTGCATCATCCCCGGCTGCGCGATCCCCGCCGAAGCCTGCCAGACCCACCACGTCCAGGACTGGGCCGCAGGCGGCACCACCGACCTACCCAACCTGGCCCTGCTCTGCTGGGCCCACCACCGCCAGGTCGACCTCGGCATGTGGACCATCCTCGCCGCCTCACCCGACGACCAGGTCCCCCAACCCGAACCCGGAGCACCACCCGGCACCCCCTGGCCCGCCAACAACAACGCACCCTGGACCATCACCCGCACACCCCGCACACGCTGGAGGCTGTGAGCCGTCAGTAGTGACCGTCCACGATCCTCAGGGCAGTCGAGCGCGCAGCACGGACCACCATGTCCAGCGCCTCCTCGGTCGTGGTCTGCGCCCTGACCGGCACATGGAACGAGTGGTCTGCGGCCCAGATCGGGACCACTCGTGCCGTGACATCGGCGTCGGCGAGGCCATCCGCGATCTCGTCGGGGGATCCCAGGCTGTCCCGTCCACCCTGGACGACGACGGTGGGAACCGATCGCGCTGCGTCGACGAGCTCTGGCAGCCTGCTCGGGGCCGGACCGGACATGGGGCTGCGCCTGGCCGGGTGCAACGGAAAGGCGAGAAGGAGCAGTGCGTCCGGCGCCACCTCCCCTGCCGTTCGGCAGGCCACCCGAGCGCCGGCGCTGCGTCCCCCCGCCACAAGACGCTTCGTGCCGATCCCACGGGAGCGCAGGTCTCGTAGGCAGCTGACCCAGGCACGGTCGAGCGTGCTCGCAGCGCCCCCGAGGCGCTTGCCCGCGACACGCCACGGCTGCTCGACGAGGACCACTTCGATCCCGTCATCGGGAAGCGCTGCTGCGATGGCGACGAGGTCGATGGAGTCCACGCCCCGACCCACGCCGTGGCCCAGGACGAGCGACGCCCGGGGGCGGCCGTGTGCGACCGGGAACAGATGCATGCGGGCCAGCCCTGATGGGGTGTCGACGTCCCAGGTCGTGGTCACGCCAGCTCGTCCAGGGCCGGTTCCGCGGGGATGGGCGCCAGGAGCTCGGGCGAGTTGTTGCGCACGGAGTTCACCGCGGTGCTGACCGGGTAGGCCGTGAGCAGGTCCACCGCGAGCTGGGCATCGAACCCCGGATCGACGCGCGACGCGGGATCGAGCCAGCGCTGGTACCCGGACGGTCCGATGATCACCGGCATCCGGTCGTGGATGGCTGCCAGGGGCCCGACGGAGTCCGTGGTGAGCACGGTGACCGTGACCAACCAGTCCTCCTCCGGACCGGGACGCCAGAACTCGTACAGGCCGGCAAGGGCCAGGCTCGCACCATCGACGCGGTGGATGAAGTACGGCTGCTTGCGCGGCTTGGCACCGGACCGCCCGGGGCACCGGACCCCTGGGCGCCGGACGGCACGGACGGGGTGTACCACTCGAAGTAGCCGTCGGCCGGGATCAGGCAGCGGCGCTTGGCGAAGGCCGCGCGGAACGCCGGCTTCTCCGCGGCGTTCTCCCACCGGGCATTGATCATCCGCGAGCCGATCTTGGGGTCCTTCGCCCACGAGGGGACCAGCCCCCAGCGGGCGACCCGCAGCTGGCGCTGCAGCCCCTCCTCGACGGGACGGTCGACGACGAACGCGACCTCGTTGGTCGGGGCGACGTTGTAGTTCGGCCCGGGCGGCGCCTCGATGACCGTCTCGACCTGGAACTCATCCACGAGCGTGGCTGTGTCCTTGGCAGCCGCGTATCGTCCGCACACACCGTCAGCCTGCCACAGTCAGGTAGGCTGCCGCGCGTGCCTGCTGAGGAGGATCCGTGGCCAGCACCCGTGGCCGACGGGCCCGTGCGCGCCAAGGTGTCCGTCCCCGGCAGCAAGTCGCAGACGAACCGGGCCCTCGTGCTCGCAGCACTCGCTGACGGCCCGAGCACCATCACCGGGGCCCTGAAGGCCCGCGACACGAAGCTGATGATGGCCGGCCTGCGAGCCATGGGCGCCCAGATCTCGACCGGGGGCGATGAGTGGCGCGTCGAGCCCGGCAAGCTCAAGGGCCCGGCCCACGTCGACTGCGGGCTGGCCGGCACGGTCATGCGGTTCCTCCCGGTCGTGGCCGGCCTGGCCAAGGGCGACATCCGCTTCGACGGGGATCCCCGCGCCCGGATGAGACCGATGGCCTCGATGCTCGACGCCCTCGAGACCCTGGGCGTCACGATCGCCGACGACGGCCGCAACAGCCTGCCCTTCACCGTGCGCGGCAAGGGGGGCGTCGCCGGCGGCACGGTGACGATGGACGCCAGCGCCTCCAGCCAGTACGTCAGCGCAATCCTGCTGGGCGCCGCCCGATTCGACGCCGGCGTGGACCTGCGCCACCGGGGCCAACCGCTGCCGTCGCTGCCCCACGTCGACATGACGGTGCACATGCTGCGCGAGTCCGGGGTCGACGTGACCGTCTCCCTGGAGGATCCCGCCGACGCCCGGTGGGTGGTGGGGCCCGGGGCGATCCGCGCGGTGAACCGCACCATCGAGCCGGACCTCTCGAACGCCGCCCCCTTCCTGGCCGCGGCCATGGTCACCGGGGGTCGGGTGACCATCCCCGGGTGGCCGGCGGAGACGACCCAGGCCGGTGCGCACCTGCGCGAGATCCTCACCCAGATGGGCGCCACCACGGAGCTCACCGCCAAGGGCCTGACCCTCACCGGCCCCGAGCAGATCACCGGGATCGACATCAACCTCCGGGATGTCGGGGAGCTGACCCCGGTCGTTGCGGCCGTGGCAGCCCTGGCCAGCACCCCGAGCCGCCTGCGCGGCATCGGGCACCTGCGCGGCCACGAGACGGACCGCCTGGACGCCCTGTCGACGGAGATCAACCAGCTGGGCGGCAGGGTGCGCGCCAAGCAGAACTCGCTGCGGATCACCCCCGCAGCCCTGCACGGCGGGTCGTTCCGGACCTACGACGACCACCGGATGGCCATGGCCGGCGCCGTGATCGGCCTGCGGGTCCCGGGTGTGCGGATCGTCGACGTGGACACGACGCGCAAGACCCTCCCGGGGTTCACCACGTTGTGGCGCGACATGCTGGGGTCGGACTCGTGAGGCACGGCGGATGAGGCTCGGCGCGTGAGGCACTGGGACGAGGACGACGTCCGGATCCGCCCGGGCAAGGGCAAGTCCCGCCCGCGCAGCAAGGACCGACCCGCCCACTCGGCCGGAGCCCCGGGCCGGATCGTCGCGGTGGATCGCGGGCGATTCACCGCGATCCTCGACGACGGCGACACCCCGATCTTCGCGGTCAAGTCCCGCGAGCTGGGCCGCAAGTCCGTGGTGGTCGGCGACGCGGTGTGGCTGACCGGGGACATGCGCGGCGGCCCCGACCGGCTCGCCCGGGTGGTGCGCATCGAGGAGCGCACCACGGTCCTGCGCCGGTCGGCCGACGATGCCGACCCCGATGAGCGCGTCATCGTCGCCAACGCCGAGCAGCTGGCCATCGTCACCTCGTTGGCCAACCCGGAGCCGAGCCCGGGACTCATCGACCGATGCCTGGTGGCCGCCTACGACGCCGGCCTCAGGCCGCTGCTGGTCCTGACCAAGTCCGACCTGGCCGATCCCGCGCCGCTGCTGGACCTCTACGCCGCCCTCGAGGTCCCCGCCATCGTGTGCGGGATGCAGGAGGACGGATCCGCTGACCCCGAGGGACTCGCCGAGCTGGCCGGCGAACTCGTGGACCGGGTCACCTGCTTCGTCGGACACTCCGGGGTGGGGAAGTCCACTCTCGTCAACGCCCTGATCCCGAGCGCCGACCGGCTCACCGGGGTCGTCAACGAGGTCACCGGCCGGGGCCGGCACACCTCGAGCCAGGCCGTGGCGATCCCGCTGCCGCAGGGTGGATGGCTCATCGACACCCCCGGCGTCCGCTCCTTCGGGCTGGCCCACGTGGAGCCCGACCGCGTCCTGCACGCCTTCTCCGAGTTCGACCCCGCACTGGAGGACTGCCCGCGCGGGTGCCCGCACACCGAGGGCGCCCAGGACTGCGCACTCGACGCGTTCGCGGCATCCGGGGGGGCTGGGGACTCCGGGCCGGCGCGGCTGGAGTCGCTGCGGCGCCTGCTGGCCACGCGGCCTGCCGAGCCGGGCGCGCAGCGCAGCCGGGTCGAGGTCGAGTCCCCCTGAGCGGGCGCCGCGCGTCCCCGAGCCGATTGCTCGGTGTCGACCCCGACTGACGTCGTGCGCTGCTACGCGGCCCGGCCGTAGGTGTCGTACTTGCCGTCCATCGGGCCCGGCGTCCTCTTGTACAGGCCGGACACGATCTTCAGCTTGGCGGCACAGGTCCAGGGCTGCCAGCCCCGGGAGTCCCAGATGGCGCGGGCCAACCGCACGTTGATGGCCGGGTCCAGAGCCTTCTTGCGGGCCTCGCCGATGTCGGAGAACCCCACCCCGATCGCGCGCAGCGACGCCTGCAGCGTCCCGCCGTCGTTGATCTGGAAGACACCGAAGTCCCGTGATCCGTTCGTGTTGGGCTTGCTCACGCGGTTGCCATGACCGGACTCGCAGCGGGACACCGCCATGGCGTTGCCGACCTGATCGGCGGGGAAGACTGCGCTCACGAGGTCGAGGACCTCCGCTGAGCTGGTCGCACCACCCTTCGGGACGGCTCCCCCGTAGTCACCACCCAGCGGGACGGTGTACGCAGCCTGGGCCCGAGCGGCCGAGATGGCTGAGGCGATGGCAGCGTCGATGGCCTTCGCCGCCTGCGCCTCCTCCTTGGCCAGGTCCTTGGCCGCCTTCGCGCGGTCCTTCTCCGCCTGGGCCAGCTCGTCCTCGGTCATCGACAGCTGGTCGGCGGCCGCCTTCTCCGCCTCGTCGAGGGCAGCCAGGGTCTCGGCGTACTCGCCGGTGGCCGCCTGCGCACCGGCCACCGTGGGGGCCTCGGACTCCAGGGGGTTCTCCACGGCACCGGGCATCTGGGCCGCCAGGGATTCCATCGACCGACCGGAGGCGCGGGCCAAGCGGTCGGTGACGGCCTCAGCGTCGGCGCTGCGCTCGTTGATCGCCGGCGCGGGCTGTGCGGACACGGGCTCGAGCGCCACGGCAGCCGGCGCCTGGGCGTTCACCCACGCGCCGCCGGCCACGAGGGCCGCCACCAGGAGCAGCGTGCCCATGACGAAGCGGCGCCGGCTCCTGCGCAGGCGGCGCTCAACCTCGTAGTCCTCGTCCCCCACGCGGGCCAGTATGCCCCGAATTGGGGGCGGAAGGATAGCCCAACGGGGCCAGGATCAGTCGGATGGACGCATCGGCGATGCTGGTGTCGCGCCGCACAGCGAGCCCTCGCCGCCCCTCGGGCGCCCATCGCAGGTGCTCGCGGCGAGCCTCACCGCCCGGGCCCCTCGTCGAGGACCTCGCTGAGGGCACGCCTCCCGATCGCCTCGTTGGTGGGCGCCCCCCGGCTGTGCGCCAGGAACATGAGGCCGAAGAACACCGCCCAGCCCCGCCCCCGCCCCCACGCTGCGTCGTCCGCGGGAGCACGCTCGCGCAGGCGCTGGCGACCAGCTCGGTCCAGGAGCAGCCACGCGCACGCCAGGTCCGTCGCCGGATCACCGGCGCAGAGGTCGCCGAAGTCGATGACGCCCGTGATCCGGCCACGCGCCGCCAGGACGTTGAGGCCGTGGAGGTCGCCGTGCAGCCACCGGTCGGGCCCCGAGTGCGCCGGCGCCCGCAGCGCGTCGGCCCACGCCTGCTCGACCCGGGCGCGCTGTGCCGGCGGGGCGCTGGCCAACGCCTGGGCGACCGACTCGCTGCGCAGGGCAAGGGGCACTCCCCGGAACGGGCTGCGTGGCGCCTCCGGTCCAGCGGGGCGGTGCAGGGCGCCCAGGAACCCGGCGAGGACGTCGGCCGCACGTTCTGCCCTCCACGGCCGTGAAGGACGCGGCGCCGACCGGTCGGCCCGGGACATGGGCGCACACCGCCCACCGCCACGGGTAGAAGTCGGTGGGCTCCCCGTCGCGGACCGGGGTCGGCACCGGTAGCGGCAGCGAAGGGGCCAGCTCGGGCAGCCACCGCAGCTCCGTGCCGATGAGGCGTGCGCCGAGCTCCCGGCGGGGAACCCGGACCGTGAGGTCCGAACCCAGGCGGAACACCACGTTGTCCCATCCGGTGCCGATCCGCCGCAGTCGCCGATCGGCGAGGTCCGGGTGCTGGGCGCGCAGGAGCCGTCGCACGAGGTGGGCGTCGACCTCCACCTCGGCCGGGGGGATCGAGGCGCGCACCGGGTCAGCCTAGACATCCGTGCCGCACGGGTGTCGATCCCGGCCGAACCTCGCCAGGGGACGAGACAGGACTGCGACGCGCACGGCGCCACCACCTCCTTCTCAGCCGCCGCGGCCGTCCACTACGGTGACCCCATCACGACGGACCGCCACAGGAGGTACCGATGACCATCAAGAACGTGCTCAGGGCGAAGGGCTCCAACGTCGCCACGATCTCGCCGGAGGCGACCCTCACCGAGCTGGTCGACGCCCTGGCCGAGCATCGGATCGGCGCCATGGTCGTCTCCGCGGACGGGGCGCACATCGACGGGATCGTGTCCGAGCGCGACATCGTCCGGGCCCTGCGCAGCGACGGCGGCCTGCCATCGTTCCGGGAGTCCCGGCTGGTCCACCTGGATCGGGTCAAGGTCGGCGAGATCATGACCAGCGAGGTGAGGACCTGCACCCCGGAGACCTCGATCGACGAGGTGATGACCGTGATGACGGCCGGACGGATCCGACATGTGCCCGTCCTCTCGGAGGGGACGCTGGTCGGGATCGTGAGCATCGGCGACATCGTGGCCGCGCGGATCTCGCACCTGGAGTGGGAGCGCTCCGCCCTTGTCGACTACGTCCAGACGGGACGCTGACCTGGCCGACGCCCCACGCCGGCACGGTCGGACCCCGGCCACTGCCCCGGGACCGACCGGCGGGGACATGCTGCGCGCCATGCGGCGCATCGGTGATGACCCCCTCGCGTTCCTGGCCGAGCAGTGGCGCCTCCACGGCGACGTGGTGCAGTTCCCCATCCCGTCTCCCCCGACCTACCTGGTCAGCCACCCCGACGACGCCCGGGCGGTGCTCGTGGGCCGGGCCCGCGACGTCACCAAGGCCACGATCCAGTACCGCGCGCTGTCCCGGGTGACCGGCCAGGGCCTGCTGACCAGCGACAACCCCGTGTGGCGCGAGCACCGCCGCATCCTCCAACCCGCGTTCCACCCGGACACGCTGCCCGGAGTCGCCGGGCACACCGCTCGCGCGGCCTCCCGGCTCGTGACCCGCCTGCGGGACCTCGGCGACGGTGGGCTCGTGGACATCGACGCCGAGGTGATGACCCTGGCGCTGGAGGTCGTGGGCGACTCCCTGTTCGGCCACGAGCTCGGGCCGGTCGCCACCCGCCTGGCCGAGGCCACCCTCACCGCCCTCGGCGAGGTGGTGTCCATGGCGAGCATGCCGCTGCGGGCTCCCGCCTGGATCCCGACACCGGGCAACCGGCGGATGGCCCGGTCCCTGGCCGAGCTCGACGCCGCCGTCGAGGCGATCCTCGCCCAGCGCAGCGCTCAGGGCCCCAGCGATCCACCCGACATGCTCGACCTGCTGCAGGCCGCCGAGCTGGACCGCACCGCGGTGCGCGACGAGATCGTGACCTTCCTCGTGGCCGGGCATGAGACCGTGGCCTCGGCCCTCACGTGGGCACTCCTGCTGCTGGGCACCCACCCCGACGTCGCCGACCGGGTCGCCCGGGAGGCCGATGACGTCCTGGGGGGCGCGGGGGCTGACCGGGCCGATGGCGTCGCCACGGTCATCGACATGGCCACCCTGGCCCGCCTGCGGGTCGCGCGCGCAGTGGTCGACGAGGCCATGCGCCTGAACCCCCCGGCGTGGCTGATCACGCGCAGCACGACGGCCGACATGCAGCTCGGCGCGTCACACGTCCCGGCGGGGTCCCTGGTGATCCTCAGCCCGTGGATCGTGCACCGCCACCCCACGGTGTGGGAGGAGCCCGAGGTGTTCCGCCCGGACCGCTTCCTGCCCGAGGCGCAGGCGGCCACGCCCGCGATCCGCACCGCCTACATCCCGTTCGGCGCCGGTCCCCGGATGTGCATCGGGCGGGACTTCGCCTACGCCGAGGCCGTCCTGTCGCTGGCCATGATCTGCCGCGCGGTGCAGCTTGCGCCCTCGGGAGCTCCCGTCCGGGCCCTGCCCCTGGTGACGATCCGCCCCGACCGACCGGCGCTACATGCGGGTCACGCGCCGCTGAGGGCAGGTCGGCCTCAGTCGGTGGGATCGACCACGAGGACCTCGTAGTCGGCTGCGGTCGCCGGTCCCAGGAGCACCCGCCCATCCGGGAGGGGTGGCGGCACCGGCCTCCCCGCCTGGTCGGTGATGGTGACGCTGGTGAGCCCGAGGGCATCGAGGCTGGTCACCACCTGGCCCACGAGGAGCACCTGGTCGGCTGCGGGAAGGGAGGTGAAGGCATCACTGCGCTCCAGGACGACCCCGCCCATCGGCGTCTGGGCCACGACGGTCAGGAACGGCTCCCCGGTCAGGGGGTCGACCTGCAGCAGCGTGCGCAGGTCGGTCTGGCGCTCGATCGGCGGGCCGGCGGCCAGGGCGGCCATCACGCCATAGGCGTTGCGCTCACTGATCGGCTCTTCGACGCCCTCCAGCGCCGGGCCCGGAGACGAAGAAGATGGTCGCCTCCTTGGCCGTGGGAGTGGGCGTCGGGCTGGGCGTGCTGCTCGTCGGCGCGACCGCGGGCAGGGCTCCGCTGGGCAGGGACTGGGCCTCCTCCTGGACGGCGACCCCGCACCCGGTCGCGGGAACCACGACCAGGCCGAGCGCCACGGCCAGGGCCACGAGTCGTGCGCGGATCATGGCGTGACCTCCCAGGGCAGATCCAGGGTGAACCGGGCACCGCCGAAGGGCGACGTGCCGACCGTGACCCAGCCATCGATGGCCTCGGCCTGCTCCCGGACGATGGCCAGGCCCAGGCCCGCGCCCTCGATCCGCCGCTCAGCGACCCCGGAGCCCCGCGCGAACGGCTCGAAGAGCCGCTCCACCTCATCCGGGTGGACGCCCGGTCCCCCGTCATCGACGTGGATGCGCACGCGGCCATCCCCGGCGACCACCAGGATCTGGCGCACACCGTGACCATGGCGGGTGGCGTTGTCGATCAGGTTGGCCATCACCCGCTCGACGCGCCGCGCGTCCGTGACGACGGTCGGGCGATCCCCGAGCAGCAGGCCGGTCTCGAGGTTGCGCGCTGTGAGCACCAACTCGATGAGCGCCGCGACGTCGGTCGCGTCCCGCTGCACCGGCGCCCGGGCCGTCACGCTGGAGATCTCCAGGAGGTCGAGCAGGATGCGGGTCAGGCGCCGCGACTGCGTCGCGAGGCTGGTGACCAGTCGGGCCTCCCGCGGCGGGAAGGTCTCGTGGTGCTCCTCGAGCAGCTCGGCCGTGGCGACGACGGTGGTCAACGGGGAGCGCAGCTCATGGCTGACGTTGGCGACGAAGCGCCTCTCCCGCTCGATGCGCGAGGCGACGGCCACGGCCATCTCGTTGAACGAGTCCGAGATCGGGTCCAGGTCAGGGTCCCCGGTGTCGGGCAGCCGGACGCTCAGGTCACCGGCGGCCAGGCGCTGGGCGCCCGCCCGCATCCGACGCAGCGGGCGCATCAGCAGGCCCCCGACGTAGCGTCCGATGGCCCCACCGACCACGAACGCCCCGAGGGCGAGGAGGACCAGCAGCAGGGCACCGTTGCGCAGGGTCTCGAGCAGGTCGCTGAGCGGGAACAGCTCCACGTACAGCCCGGAGCGGGTGTAGACCGCGACCGCGTAGAAGTACTCGTCGCCGATGACGAACGTCTGCTGGGCACCCCCCTCGGTCAGCGTCAGGTCGATCAGCGACACCGGGATGTCCGCAGGGGACACCGTGCTGCCGCGCGAGTACCAGACCGAGCCCACGCGCATGAGGGCCTGGGACGCCCCGACCACCGGCAACTGGCTGAGGACCTCGCCGGGCTGGGTCCCCCCGGCGATGCCCGCATCGACGGAGCGGGCGTCGGCCAGCGCCCGGGTCAGGGCGACCGACTGGCGCTGGTTGGTCAGGTAGGTGCGGCTGACCAGGTAGATCCCGCTGGCCACGAGGACCGCGACCACCATCGACAGCACGGCGAACACCAGCGCAACCCGGGTCCGCAGGCCGAAGCGCACGGCTCAGGCCTTGAGCCGGTAGCCGAACCCGCGGACCGTCATGAGGTGCACGGGCTCGGCGGGGTCGGTCTCCATCTTCGCCCGCAGCCGGTAGACGAGGTTGTCCACGACCCGGCCGTCGCCGGGGTTGCGGTAGCCCCACACGTTGCGCAGCAGGTCATCGCGGCTGACCACCCGCTCGCGGGCGCCGATCAGCTCGGCGAGCAGCTTGTACTCCGTGGGGCTCAGGGGGACGATCCGATCCCCGACCTGGACCTCGGCGGTGTCCGGACGCAGCCGGACCTCCCCGCACTCGAGCAGGCCGTGGTCCACCTCGACGTCGTTGGCCCGACGGATCTGGGCCCGGATCCGCGCCAGCAGCTCCTTGGTGATGAACGGCTTGGTGACGTAGTCGTCGGCCCCGGCCTCCAGCCCCGACACCACGTCGTGGCTGTCGGCCTGGGCGGTGACGATGATGATCGGCACCCGGCTGGTGGCCCGCACGCTGCGCACGACATCCAGCCCGTGGATGCCCGGCAGCCGCAGGTCGACCAGCAGGACATCCGGGTCCTCGTCCTGGCCGAGGACCAGCGCCTGCTCGCCGTTGACCGCCTCGAGGACGCGGTACCCCTCGTCCTCGAGGGCGTACCGCAGCACCAGGCGGATCTCCTCGTCGTCCTCGACGATCATCACTGTCTTCCCCACGCGCCTATTCAACCCCCACCGGCGCCGTCGAGGGACCACACCTGCCCGGAAACGCCACATTGCGACCCAAATGGGACCCATCGGCGCCGGTCGCACCGATCACACGGGGCGCTTGAGCTGCAGGACCGGGACGCCGGCTCGGGTTGTCGGCGTCCATGCGGACCTCCTCCCCGGCCACGTACTGCCGGATGGCGTGGGCGAGCTCACGCGGGTGGGTGAAGTTGATGGCGTGGGCCGCACCCTGGAAGAGAACGATCGTGATCCCCGGAGGCATCTCGCTCAGGGCCCGGCTGATCCGCGACCACGGCGGGCGCAGCGGGTCCTCGCTGCCGATCACGACCATCACCGGGACCGGCATCGACATGAAGCGCTGGTAGGCGGGGAACTTGGTCATCTTGTCGAACAGCCGGATCGCGCGGACCATCCCGTAGCGCAGGTAGTCCGGGGCCGCGACGGGGAGCAGCGTCGGCGGCTCGACCAGGCCGTCGCGGGCCATCTGGACCAGGGCCTTGGCCAGGGGCCGGTTGTGCGGACCTCCGGCCAGCCCCACCATCACCGCCTTCGACACCTTCTCGGGGGCCTCGTCGATCAGCTCGGCGGTGATGGCACACCCCAGGGAGTTGCCCACGACCACGGCCTGCTCGATGCCCAGCGCGTCCATGAAGTGGTTCAGCGCCGTGCCGAGCTCCTCGATGCTCAGGGTCTCCTTCGGCTTCGGGCTGCGGCCGAACCCGGGCAGGTCGGGCACGTAGACCCGGAAGGAGTCCGTGAGCAGCTGCGGCCGTGGGCAGCAGGTAGCTGCCGGAGATCGCGAAGCCGTGCTGGTGGATCATCGGTGGCGCGTCGACGGGGCCCCCGACCCGGTAGCGGATCCAGTTCCCGTCGACGAGCACGCTGTTCCAGGTGAAGTCGCTGTCAGCCACGAGCGCATCCTGCCATCCGGTCGCACAGCAGTCGATCCGGCAGCAGGCCCCGGCACGCACGGGCCCGAGCCGGATCACTCTGCCCCGTCTCAGCTGATCAGCGCCTGCAGGGCCTCGTCCCCGGGCCGGGCCCGCAGGACCGCCGGGCTCACACCGGCACGGGTGGTGATCGAGGTGACCGACTTCTGCTGGCGCGTCGTGGCCAGCGAGATCACGGTCCCCGACGCACCGGCACGAGCGGTGCGGCCCGAGCGGTGCAGGTACTCCTTCGGCCCGTGCGGCGGGTCCACGTGCAGCACGAGGTCGATGTCGTCGACGTGCAGGCCTCGGGCGGCGACGTCGGTGGCCACGAGGACGTCGATCCGCCCGCGCTTGAAGTCCTCCAGGGTGCGCGTGCGCATCCCCTGCTTCATCCCCCCGTGCAGCGCAGCGGTGCGCACGCCCTCGGCCTCGAGCTGACCGGCCAGGCGGTCGGCGCCCATCTGGGTGCGCACGAAGGCCACGGTGCGCCCACGGCGCAGGGCGATGTCGGCGGTGACGGCGTCCTTGTCCTTGGGGTGCACGAGCACCAGGTGGTGCTCCATCGTGCCCACGGTGGCGGTCGCCGGGTCGGCGTTGTGCACGACCGGCTCGTGCAGGTACGTGCGCACGAGGCGGTCGACGTCATGGTCCAGCGTGGCGGAGAACAGCAGGCCCTGGACGTCCTCGGGCAGGCGTCCCATGATCGCCTCGATCTCGGGCATGAAGCCCAGGTCGGCCATGTGGTCGGCCTCGTCGAGCACGACGACCTTGACCTGGCTCAGGTCGACCGAGCCGCGATCGGCGAGGTCGACCAGGCGCCCGGGCGTGGCCACGACGATGTCGGCGCGCTCGAGCCCGCGGATCTGGCGGTCGTACGAGCTGCCGCCGATGATCAGCTGGGTCCGCATGCCCAGGGTGGCAGCCAGCGGTGACAGGGCGTCGAGGACCTGCATCGCGAGCTCGCGCGTCGGGGCCAGGATCAGCCCACGCGGCTGCCGCTTGGTCGGGCGCGGGCCGTTGAGGATCGTGAGCATCGGCAGGCCGAACGACAGGGTCTTGCCCGAGCCGGTGCGCCCCCGGCCCAGGACGTCACGGCCGCTGAGGGCTGCCGGGATCGTCATGGTCTGGATCGGCGTGGGCTCCGTGATCGCCTGGCTGACCAGGACGGCGGCCAGCGAGGCGGGCACGCCGAGGTCGACGAAGGCGTTCGGCCCGGTCAGGGGCGGGACCTGCGGGGCGCGCGTCGGACGATCGGCGCGGTCGCGGCGGTCGTTGCGAGGTCCACGGTCGGAACGATCGTTGCGGTTCGGGCGGCCGGGACGCTGGGGGCGCTCGGACCGCTGGGGGCGCTCGGGGCGGTCCGGGCGGTCGGCACGGGCGGGCCGCTCCTGACGGGCCGGGCGGTCCGTGCCGGCGCGCCGGTCATCGCGATCGCGCCAGTCGCTGCGGGGGGCACTGCGGTCGTCGCGGGCGCGCGTCGGGCGCTCCGCGCGGGGAGCACGGTCCTCGCGCGCGGGCGCGGTCGTCGCGCGCTGGGCGGTCGTCGCGATCACGCCACGCCGGGCGGGCGGGAGCGGCGGACGTGCGACGGGCCATCGGGGCGCGGTCGTCGGACTGCGTCGTGGCCCCCTTCCAGGCAGCCCGCCGGACGAGCGGCCTTCCAGGTGCCTGTCGACTTCGCGCCCTTCCAGGTGCTGGTCGTCTTCGCACCCTTCCAGGCAGCCTTCTTGGCCCCCTTGGCGGGGGTCGTCGATGCGGTGCGCGGTCCGGATCGGGGCGCGCGGGATTGCGGGGCGTGCTCAGCCACGGTGTTTCCTTCTTCTCAGGGCGTGTCGTCTTCAACGCGTCTGATTGGCCGCCACAGGGCCAGGTGAGGAAACGTTGCTCAACGAGGACGGCAGGAAGCCGTCAGTGCATGGTAGGTACCCCACCCCCAGAAACCCAAACCCGATCCGGTCACCCAGTTCCCACACCCCGCGGAGCGGGTCGGCGTGACGCCGAGTCCGGTGGCCCGTCAGGCCACGTCCACATGGACGTGGTCGAGGTGGCGGTTGATGGGGTTGTCCGGGTCCGGCCCGCGGAACCGGTACTCGCGCCAGCCCTGCGCCGAGCGGCGGGCGGTCCAGATCCGGTCGCGGTAGATGACCGTGCGGATGCCCAGCCGCTCGGCGTTGGCGACCGACCAGTTCGCCAGCCGCCAGCCGGCCTCAGCCTGTCCGGCGTCCTCGTGGGGGCGGAAGAAGAAGTCGATCGCTCGCCCCAGGGAGTGCTCCCCGTTCGGGCTGCGGCCGGCCAGGACCTCCTCCGGGCCGAAGCCGCCGGCCGGCACGTCGCCGAACGCATCGCGCACCTCCTCCCGGAGTGCCTGCGCCCGGGGGGTCAGGCCGAGCGGGGCCTCCTTCGGTGTGTCCGTGGCGCCGATGCCGCTGATCCGGCACGTGAGGGCTGGGCCCTCGCCGAGGGCGCGCGCGAGGTCCCCCTCGGGTGCGGCGACCAGGACCGAGATCTCCGCCGGCGACCCCTCCGCGAGGACCTGCCCGGATGCGCCGGCGACGGTGCAGCCCGGCTCCCAGGGCAGGGTCATCCCACGGCCCAGGGCGAGGACCAGGAGGGCGCCGACCAGGGCGGCAGCCAGGGCGAGGAGGCGCACCTGTCCACAGTAGGCGAGGTCCCGGCGGCGCGCTGGGGTGCGACTTAGGATGACCGTCGTGCCCGACACCGAGGAAGCCGCCACGGCATCGGCTGCCGGGCTCCTCGATCGGGTTCCGATCGTCGCGCTGCGGGTGGTCCAGTTCTGCCTCGACCTGGCGATCGTGGCCGTCATCTCGCTGGTCCCGATGGCCCTGGCCCTCGCGGCGCTGCCCCGCAATCCCGACGACTCGCTGGGCGCCCTGCTGATCACGATCCCGGTGATCCTCGCGCTGCTGCTCCTGGCCGTGGTCATCAGCTGGTGGTACTGGGCGTGGCTGCCCCGGCGACGCGCGCGGCCGGACGCTGGTGATGGGCTGGTTCCGGCTGCGGGTGGTGCGCGTGGACGGCGGTGAGCCCGTGGGCAGCCAGCTGACCCTGCGGTGGCTGCTGCTGGTCGTGGACGCCATGTTCTTCGGAGCCGTCGGGCTCATCGCCATGCTGTCCAGCTCCCGGACCCAGCGCATCGGGGACGCGCTCGCAGACACGCTGGTCGTGCGCGAGGCCGGGTGATCCCGGCCCTCGCCGCCGTCCGCGCTGGCGCGCCGCCGTGGCCGCCTACTTGATCACGACCACGGTCTGCGTGTTCCAGCTGAGGAGCTGGCCGGTCTGCGTCCAGAGCTCGCGGACCTCGATGGTGAAGCCGTCGCGCGCCGTCACGCTGTGCCCGCGGTGGAACAGCGCCTCCATCCGACCCTCGGCGTCGCGGAGCAGGCACGACGGGTCGCTGGGGAGGTCCAGGCTGAAGCCCACCGTCGCGGCCGGGCGGGGCCGGTCCAGGCGGGCCATCACCGACACCCACCAGGCGTCCGCGAGGGCGGTCACGACCGCGGCATCAACCCGCTCGACGGGACCACGCGGGCGGATCCAGCCACGCGTCTCGTCGCTGTCCGCCCCCGAGTACGGGATCCCGGTGATCGGACGCATCTCCAGGTGCGCCGTGAAGTCGGGAGCATGCGGTGGCCCCATGCGGACCTCCGGAACTGCATCAGGACCCGCGGCCAGCTCGGCCGGCGGCCGGACGGCGAGCCAGCCCGGCCCATCGGGCATCCCGTCGCCTGTGCGCGCAGCGCCCAGGACGACGACGCCGTGGGCGAGGAGCTCCCCCGCCTCGTTGTGGCACCGCACCTCGAGGGTGTTCGTCGCCGAACCACGGCGCAGCTCCTCGACGGCCACGTGCATCCGGCCGACCAGGACCGGGGCGACGAGCTGTGCGCTCATCGTGCGCACGGCCATCTGCGGGCGCGGGTCGACCAGCTGCGCCGCCGCCACCATGGCCCCGGTCGCCACCCCGCCCCAGGCGCCTCGACCCTGCTGGAGGCCGTCAGGGACGTCCAGGGTGAACCGCAGGGGGTCATCGGTCGGGGTGGGGCGTACCAGGCGGGAGATGTCGAGGCTGTCCACGGGTCCAGCCAAGCACGGGGGTCCCCCGGGCCGGAACGGGGCCGGTCGCGACGCCGCGACCTCACCCGACGGAGGCGCCCTGCCGGCCGAGGAGGCGCCGTCCCCACCAGGAGGTCGCAACGGCCGCGCCGGAGAGCACGTAGGCCAGGGCGTCGTCCTCGTAGAGGGTCTCGTCCCACGCGCGCTGGGTCCCGGCGGCACCCGCCATGAGCAGCATGTCGCCGGCGGCGAGCTCGAGTGCCTCGTCGGGGACCAGGAGGCGCTCTCCCCCGCGCTCGAGCATGAGCGCCATGAGGGCCAACCGCTCGGCACGTGCCCATGGGCTGGCCATGAGCTGGCCGAGGGTCACCGGCCCCGACGACGAGTCGTCGGCACAGGGCCGGGGCCTGCGCATCGTCGACCGTGACCTCCCACACCGTGGGTGAGGGCTCCCCGACGCACGCCACCAGGTCCTGGAGCACCTGGGCCGCCCACGGCTCGGACTGCTCCTTGGCCGACTGGAGGAACAGCCACAGGTGCGGGTTCGACAGGCGCTCGAGGACCTCCCGCGCGACCACCTCCGACGGGACCAGCAGCACGTCCGGGGCGAGTGCTGCGAACAGCGCGTCGTTGGCCGGCGACTCCTGGCGCGCGACGACCGCGATCGAGGGGTTGGCCCGCCGCGCGGCGTCGACGTACGAGACGGTGAGCGTGTCCCGGTCTGCGGCGACCACGATCCCCACGGCACCGGCGGCGAGCGCGGCGAAGCCCGGCTCCTCCGGGCCGGTCCCCTCCCGCGCAGGGGACCCCGGCTCGACGACCGTGACGGGCAGCCCGACCGCCCGGAGGTCTCCCACCACCTCACCGACAGCACGGGCGGACCCGACCACGACCCACGCCCCCGCCTCGGGAGGATGGATGCGAGCAGGCAGCGGGTCACCGGGGGGCAGGATCAGCCAGTCGACCAGCCGGGACAGGCTCGGCGTGCGCAGCGCGACCCGGAGCCGATCCCCGAACGCGTCGTAGGGGTTGATCACGGTGGGACCGCCGAACGGCGCCATCCGCTGGCACGCAGCGGTCGAGTCAGCCCGGGCGATCACGGGCAGGCCGGGTCGGAGGAGGTGCACGGCCTGGACGACGGCCAGGTTCGCCTCGTCGTCGTCGGTCAGGGCCAGGACCCCTGTGCACCGCGGGCTGCCCAGCCCCGCGAGCATCAGGGTGTCCGGCGTGCGGGTGTTCGCGCTCAGGGCGGGCGCGTCGGAGCGCAGGGGCTCCAGGGCGAGGACGTCGATGCGGTCCTGGGAGCGGTCGACGACCACCAGGCGCCGACCCCGGGCATCCAGGGTCCGGGCGACCCTCGCCCCGGCCTCGCCGTACCCGACCAGCGCGAGGAACGGCTCGGGGATCCGGGCCACCTGGCGGGCGAACCGCTGGGTCTCCACGGACTTGCGGAACGGGCGGTCCTGCAGGAGGGCCAGCAGCGTGCCGATGGCATACGCCCAGCCGATGACCGCCAGGTAGATCGAGATCGTCACCCACAGCCGCTGGTCGATCGTCAACGGGTAGGGGATCTCCCCGAACCCGATCGTCGTGGCCGTGTAGCTCATGAAGTAGAACGCGTCGAAGAAGCTCATCGGCTCGGTGCCGCCATCGGGCTGCTCGCCCGGGATGAGCGTCAGGCCCAGGACACTGATCGAGAACACGAGGATCAGCACGATGAGCGGGACACGCATCCGGCGCAGCACGAGGAAGATCGGACCCGTCGACGGCACCGCGTGCACCGGGGGCGTGGCCCCGGGTGACGGTGGCCCGACGGACTGGGCATCGCCGGACGGGGTGTGCGCGTCCTGCGGCGGCTGCGAGGAGCATGTGCCAGAACGTCAGCAGGGGGTTGCCCATGGGGGGCTACCTGCGGGAGAACTGCAGAGTCTCGGCGATCAGCAGGATGACCGAGACGATGTTCGCCAGGAGGGCCCCTGCCGCGAGCGACACGACGCTGGCCATCGACGAGCCTGACATCCCACCCGCCGCCTGGTCGGCCACGACCCAGAACACGCCGGCCGCGACGAGCTGCAGGTCCGCGACCAGCGAGGTCGCCAGGTGCACCGCCCCGAGCTGCGTGCGATCCCCGAACTTCAGGACCGTGGCGATCAGGTTCACGACGATGGCGGCGAAGAGCTCGTACGGGTTGTGCACCGCAGGGTCGGTGATGTCGCCGATCACGAAGCCGAAGTTGAGCGTGGCTGCCAGCAGGACGAAGAAGCCGAAGATGACCTTCTCGAGGTTCACCGCACCTCCCCACACCCCGGGCACAGCCGGGTGTCGGTC
Organism: uncultured Actinomycetes bacterium; assembly: GCA_963729885.1. Taxonomy (GTDB): domain Bacteria; phylum Actinomycetota; class Actinomycetes; order S36-B12; family CAIYMF01; genus Prado023. Next base: position 114,047 of record CAVSQK010000018.1, on the reverse strand, counting down.
GCGCCCGATTCGAGACTAGACCCGGGGTCAGCCCGTCGACGGGTCGAGCGGCCCGCGGACGGGATCGGGCTGGGGGCCGCCGATCCGGACCTGCACGGCCAGCACGCGGTCCGGGACGACCGCGAGCATCTTGGCGTCCGGCGTCCCGACACCGAGGTGGGCGCCGAGGGGCAGGTCGGCCAGCCTGCGGTCGATCGCCTTCAGGGCCGCGTTGAGCAGCGGACGGTCGCCCCCGGTCACGAGGAACTCCAGGTCCGTCCGCGGGCCGAGGATGCGGTCGACGTGCTCGGCCGCCGCCCCCACGATCTCGTCGGCCTGGTTGTCGCGCCGGCGGGCGAAGCGCTGCTGCGACCAGCCCCCGGCCGCTGTCCGGCCGTGGATGTGCCGGGTGCCCACCTTCTTCTCGACGACCTCCACGCCCTCGAACGCCGCGACCGCATAGCCGGCCCGGCGCAGCAGGAGCAGGCCGTAGGCGGGGGCCAGGCGGGCGAGGGCCTCGGGATCGAACGGCTCAGGCAGCGCGCCCGCCAGCCAGGCGGGCGCCACGACCTGGGCGCGCGCCGCGTCGGCGGCCACGAGGTCCCAGCCGCTGACGGCCTCGGAGGACAGCCGCCTCCCAGGCGCCGTGACGGGCGGCGAAGCCCGCGAGCCACCCGGGCAGGCGCCGCAGCGGGACCCCGACGACATGCTCCTGGTCAGGCACCTGCGACCGGACCTGACTGTCGCTCGTTCAGGCGTCCGGCGCGCTCGAGGTCGGCGATCAGACCCTCGACGAGCAGGTCGATGACCGACTCCCTGGGCACCGGCGATGTCGTCGCCGCCAGGGCGATCTCCTCCAGCGATCCCAGCCAGCCGCGCACGGCCAGCTGGGTGACCTCGTCGCGGGCCGGCCACTCGGCCGCATCCAGCCAGCGGATCACGTGATTGGCCCGGACCTCGTCGAGGACGGCGAGCACCTTGGGGTCACCACCGGAGGCACCGCGCACGAGGGCAACGTACACGCCGCGCTTGCGCGCCACGAAACGCAGGAACGCGCGCACCATCTCGCGCAGCCGGGTGTCGGGGTCGGTCCCGGGGTCGCCCGGGACGGCCTGCATCAGCCGATCGCCCGCGCTGGCGACGACGGCCGCGAAGTAGTCGCCCTTCGACGGGAAGTAGTGGAACACCAGGGTCCGGGAGACCCCGGCCTCGGTGGCCACCTCGTCGAGCGCCAGCTCCTGGATGGACCGGGTGGCCAGCAGGTCCAGGCCGATGTCGACCAGCTGCTGGCGCCGGTCCTGGGCCGACATGCGCGGTGGCCCCGGGACGGCCCCCATCGGGGCTGCTCCGGGGCCACCGCTGCGAGTCACTGGTAGGTGCCGCCGGACTCGGCCATGGCCACCACCGAGGCGGGCGGGGTGAACCGCTCGCCGTACTTCTCGGCCAGCTCGTTCGCCCGAGCGACGAAGCCGGCGGGGCCGCCCTCGTACCCGTTGACGAACTGCAGCACACCGCCGGTCCACGCCGGGAACGCGATCCCGAAGATGGAGCCGATGTTGGCATCCGGCACCGTGCGCAGGACGTTCTCGTCGAAGCACTTGATGCTCTCGATCACCTCGATGAACAGCATGCGCTCCTGGAGGTCCTTGAACGGGATGTCCATGTTCTCCCCACCGAAGACCTTCTTCAGGCCTGGCCACAGGCCCAGGCGCTTGCCCTCGGCGTAGTCGTAGAACCCCGCTCCGGCTGCCCGCCCGCCGCGATTGTCCACCGCGACCAGCTGCTCGAGAGCCGCATACCCGGGGTGGACGAAGAACTCCGGCATCGGGGTGCCGGTGGCCGCAGCCTCCGCCTGCGCGGCCTGCTTGATCTTCAAGCCCAGGGTGAGGCTGACCTCGTCGGTCAGGGCGAGTTGGCCGACCGGGTAGCCCGCCTGCAGGGCAGCCTGCTCCACGCTGTTGGCGGGCACGCCCTCTCCGACCATCGCCGCAGCCTCGGCCACGACCCGGCCGATCACCCGGCTGGTGAAGAAGCCCCGGCTGTCGTTGACCACGATCGGGGTCTTGCGGATCTGCAGGGCGACGTCGATCGCCTTCGCGATGGCCACGTCCGAGGTCTTCTCACCGACCACGATCTCCAGCAGCGGCATCTTGTCGACTGGCGAGAAGAAGTGCAGGCCGATGAAGTCCTCTGGCCGGTCCACACCCTCGGCGAGCCCCGTGACCGGGATGGTCGAGGTGTTGGAGCCGAGAAGCGCGTCCGGTGCCAGCAACGGCACGACCTCGGAGTAGACCGACTTCTTCAGGTTCGGGTCCTCGAAGACCGCCTCGATCATGAGGTCGGCTCCCTTGGCGTCGGCATAGTCCTCAGTGGGGATGATCCGGGCCAGGACCTCGTCGCGTGCCTCGGCGGTCATCTTCCCGCGAGCGACTGCCTTGTCCAAGAGGCCCTGTGAGTACGCCTTGCCCTTCTCCGCCGCCGCGAGGGTCATGTCCTTGAGGACGACCTCCATGCCAGACCGGGCGCACACATAGGCGATCCCGGCGCCCATCATCCCGGCGCCGAGCACGACCACCTTCTGCGCGGTGTACTTCGGGACGTCCTTCGGCCGGTCGCCACCCTTGCTGATGTGCTGCAGGTCGAACCAGAGCGCCTTGACCATGTTCGTGCTGACCGGACCGGTGACCAGATCGACGAAGTACTGCGTCTCGATCGCCTCCGCCGTGGCGAAGTCCACCTGGGCACCCTCCACCGCCGCCGCCATGATGTGGTGCGGGGCGGGCATCGGGGCGCCCTTGATCTGCTTGCGCAGGTTCGCCGGGAACGCGGGCAGGTTCGCCGCGAACGCCGGGGTCATCGGGGTACCGCCGGGGATCTTGTACCCCTTGACGTCCCAGGGCTGTACCGCGTCGAGGTTCGACAGTGCCCACGTCTTGGCCGCATGCATGAGTTCCTCGGGGGTGCTGACGAGCTCGTCGATGACCCCCGCGGCCAGCGCGTCCTTCGGCTTGCGCCGCTGCCCCTGGAGCAGGTGGTTCATCAGTGCGGTCTGGATGCCGAACATCCGCACCGAGCGCACGACGCCGCCTCCGCCGGGAAGGAGGCCCCACTGGACCTCGGGGAAGCCGAACTCGGCCCCCTTCACGTCCAGGGCGACCCGGTGGTGGCAGGCCAGGGCGAGCTCGAGCCCGCCGCCGAGGGCAGCGCCGTTGAGCGCGGCCACGACGGGCCGGCCGAGGGTCTCCATGCGCCGGAAGAGCGCCTTGAGCCCGTCGCACTCCTCGGTCCACTTCGCAGCATCGTCCCTCGTGGTCTGCATGACGCTGTTGAGGTCCGCGCCGGCGAAGAACGTCTTCTTCCCTGACGTCAGGACGACGCCGTTGATCTTCTCCTTCTCCGCCTCAAGCCGCTCGACGGTTGCTTTCAGCGACTCGACGAAGATCTCGTTCATCGTGTTCACGGGCGCGGTCGGGTCGTCCATCGTCAGGGTGACGATTCCGGCCTCGTCCATCTCCCAGCCGAACATGTTGATGTCAGTCATGTGGATGCCTTCCTTGTCCGGTCGGGGTCTCAGAGCCGCTCGATGATGGTTGCCACGCCCATGCCGCCGCCGATGCACAGCGAGATCAGGCCGTACCGGCCGCCGGTCCGCTCGAGCTCGTCCAGGCAGGTGGCGGTGATGATGGCGCCGGTCGCGCCCAGGGGGTGGCCCATCGCGATGGCCCCGCCGTTGACGTTGACCTTGTCAGGATCGACGTGGAGGTCCTTCATCCACTTGAGCACGACGGCAGCGAAGGCCTCGTTGAGCTCGAACACGTCGATGTCGTCGATCGTCAGGCCCGCGGTCTTCAGCACCTTCTCGGTGGCTGGCGTGGGTCCGGTCAGCATGATCGTGGGCTCGGAGCCGACGACCGCCGAGGCGACGACACGCCCGCGCGGGGTCATGCCCGCCTCCTTGCCGACCCGCTCGTTGCCGATCAGGACCATCGCAGCACCGTCGACGATGCCCGAGGAGTTGCCTCCCGTGTGGACGTGGTTGATCCCCTCCACCCAGTGGTACTTCTGCAGCGCGACGGCGTCGAAGCCGGCCATCTCGCCCAGCCCGGCGAAGGAGGGCTTGAGCTTGCCGAGCATCTCGGCCGTGGTCCCCGGGCGCATGTGCTCGTCATGGTCGAGCAGCACGATGCCGTTGCGGTCCTTGACCGGGACGACCGACTTCGCGTAGTAGCCCGCCTGCCACGCGGCCGCCGCACGCTCCTGCGAGCGCACGGCGTAGGCATCGACGTCATCGCGGGTGAAGCCCTCGATCGTCGCGATGAGGTCCGCGCTGATGCCCTGGGGCACGAAGTAGCTGTCGTAGGCGGTCTCGGGGTCCATCGCCCACGCGCCGCCGTCCATGCCCATCGGCACTCGGCTCATGCACTCGACTCCACCGGCGATCGCCATCGACTCCCAGCCGGAGCGGATCTTGGCCGCGGTCAGGTTGACGGCCTCCAGCGCAGACGCGCAGAACCTGTTGATCGTGGTGCCCGCACCGGCGGCATCGGGCAGGCCCGACGCGATGGCGGCCGTGCGAGCGATGTTCGCGCCCTGGTCACCGACCGGGGTCACGCACCCGACGACGATGTCCTCGACCAGCAGCGGATCGAGTCCCGGGTTGCGGTCCAGGATCTCGTGGATGAGGTCGGTCAGCATCGTGACCGGCTTGACCCCGTGCAGGGCACCGTTCTTGGCCTTGCCGCGGGGGGTACGGATCGCCTCGTAGATGTACGCCTCAGAAATCACGCCTGCATCTCTCCTGCCTGCTGTCGTGGTGATGCCCATGCCGATCGCCCACAGGATCGCGGGTTCGGCTTGTTGAGCAAGTGTCAACACACTACTACTGGCCAGTAACTTCCTGTCAAGCGGGGTCCCCCTCACCCGAGCGCCCAGTCCCGGGCAAGATCACGATTCGATCCGAGTCTCGAGCGCTTATGGCGATTTCGTCCAAGTCCGGGACGGCCGACCGGCCCCGGACTTGGATGAAATCGCGATCTTGCCCGGGCCGCGTTGTCCACAGATTCGATTCTCTGGGTCTTCCGGGGTGGTCGGCTTCTCGGGACTCTGTGCGGTATGCGGTCTCTGCTGCTGGCTCCCATCCCTCAGATCCCCGACGGGATCGACGTTCCCGCGGAGGCGCTTCGGCAGGACGGCGTGTTCACGCGGTCGCAGGCACGGGCCGCGGGGTGGGGCGACCGCGCCCAGCGGCGCCTCGTCCGCCAGGGACTCTGGATTCCCGTGGCTGGCCCGGTGCTGCGACACCAGGAGGTCGAGCCGGGCCCGTGGCAGTTGGCCCGAGCGGTGAACCTCACCGGAGGGCTGGTCGTCAGCCACGCGACCGCCGGGCTCCTCTGGCAGCTGGCCGTGCCCGCCGCCCTGCACGGCACCGGCCACGTCGAGCGCCGGCCGTCACAGGTGTGGGTGCACCGGATCCCGCTCACGCCGGCGGATGTGCTGGGCGACCCGCGGCCTGACGGTCACCTCCCCGGAGCGCACCCTTCGCGATCTGCTGTGCTCGCTGCGCGTGGACGTTGGGGTCGAGATGCTCACGGATGCCTTCCGGCGAGGCCTGCTGACGGCGCGCGACGTCGACACGGCCGTCCAGCGCGCCCACGGGCGGTACGGCGTCACCGTGGCACGTCGGCTGGCTGACACCTGCCGCCGCGAGCCGCACTCGGTGCTCGAGTGGAGGTTCCATCAGCTGTGCGACGCCCTCGGCCCGGGGTGGCGGTTCAACGTCGACGTCCACGACGACCAGGGATTCGTCGGCCGTGTGGACGCCCTGCACGACGCGACCGGGACGATCGTCGAGCTCGACAGCCGGCGGTTCCATGGCGAGGACCGGTTCCAGACGGATCGGACGCGTGACCAACGGCTGGCCGCGATGGGCCACGTGGTGATCCGGCTGACCTGGGATGACGTCGAGCGCCGCCCGATGGAGATCGTCGAGCGGATCCGCCGGACGGTGGCAGTCCGGTCGCGGGCAGCGCGAAGGCCGAGTCCGACACGCCCCGGCCCGAACCCCCAGGCCGGTCCCCGACCCGCTGCGTGAGCGCACGGGTCCCAGCCGACAACGGCCCCACCAACCCGACCCCCCACACGGCCCCGCACCCCCCACGACCCCACACCCCCCGCGCACCCGCGCCCCGGCGACCGACCACGGTCCCCGGGCCACGATCACGATTCGATCCAAGTTCGGGGTCGTCGCGAGGCCCGAGAGTCGGACGAAATGGCTCACGGCGGCCGAGAGTTGGACGAATCCCCGATCTTGCCGCCGTCGGCCCGCGTTCGGGCTACCTGCCCGCGCTGACCGTCCGCACGCCCGGTGCCGGCCCCGACACGCCGCCGAGCCCCGACCGCCACGCGCTGCGTAGCCCCGTCGGACTAGCCTGATCGGGACAGTGGTGGAAGGGGCGCTCATGGGCCGGCTCAGCGTGATCTCCGACATGGATGGGGTCATCTACCGCGGCAAGGAGCTGATCCCCGGCGCGCAGGAGTTCGTGGCGCACATGCGCGCCCACGACATCCCGTTCCTGTTCCTGACGAACAACTCCGAGCAGACCCCGCTGGACCTGCTGCGCAAGCTCGAGGGCATGGGCATCCACGGCCTGACCGAGGCGAACTTCATCACGGCCGCGATCGCCACCGCGCAGTTCCTGCACGCCCAGCGCCCGCACTCCACGGCCTACGTCGTCGGCGGCAGCGGCCTGGCGGCCGAGCTGTACAAGGTCGGCTACTCGATCACCGAGAGCCACCCGGAGTACGTGGTCGTGGGCAAGACGGCCAACTTCAACTTCGCGACCATGCGCAAGGCCACCCAGCTCATCGACGGCGGGGCGAAGTTCATCGGGACCAACCCGGACCTGATCGACCCGGTCGAGGGCGGCACCGAGCCCGCCGCCGGCGTGATCCTGGCCGCGATCGAGGCCGCGACGGGCAGGAAGCCCTACATCGTCGGCAAGCCGAACTCCCTGATGATGATCTACGCCCGCCAGATGCTCGGGGCGCACGCCGAGGACTGCGTGATGATCGGCGACCGGATGGACACCGACATCGTGGGCGGGCTGGAGGCAGGCATGCGCACCGCCCTGGTGCTGTCGGGGGTGTCCAGTCCCGACACGATCGAGCGGTTCCCCTACCGGCCGGACTTCGTGTTCGACTCCGTGGGGTCGATCGACTGGGAGGCGCTGGGTTCGGGGCTCGAGGCCGACCGCTCCCCCGACTCCCCGGGTGGGGGGACATCGGGCGGGCCGGGGGTCTGCCCGTGACCACCTCGACCGCCATCCAGATCCCCACCCTGCTGCGGGTCAAGCCGAACACCCTCTACAAGCTGGGCAAGTACCTGCGCCGCAACGACTTCAACTCCATCGGGCTGTTCTTCGGCGAGGGTATGGGCGACTGCTCGGCCAGACCGTCGAGATCTCGCTGGACAGCTCGGAGATCAAGACCCGCTACACCGAGACCGTCGTCACGAACGACATCGAGGCGGTGGTCAGCAGCGCGTTCGCCCTGCCCCGCAACACCGACGCGATCGTGGCCGTGGGCGGCGGGATGGCCATCGACTACGCCAAGTACGCCGGCTTCCTGGCCCACAAGCCGGTGATCGCCGTGCCCACGGCGCTGAGCAACGACGGGTTCGCCTCCCCGGGCGCGAGCCTGAAGGTGGGCGGCAAGCGCACGAGCTGCCCGGCGAGCATCCCGTTCGGCGTGGTGCTCGACACCGCGGTGATCGCCAAGTCGCCGCCACGGTTCACGTTCTCGGGGGTCGGCGACCTGCTGAGCAAGTACTCGGCCGTCCACGACTGGAAGCTGGCCTACTGGGAGACCGGTGAGCAGGTCAACGACTTCGCCGTGCTGATCGCCCTGCAGAGCGTGGAGAACTTCGTCAACTACCCCAACAAGTCCATCGGTGACCTGGACTTCATCAAGCTGATGGCCGGTGCGCTGGTGATGAGCGGCGTGGCGATGGAGGTCTCGGGATCCTCACGGCCTGCCTCCGGCAGCGAGCACCTGATCTCGCACGCCTACGAGAAGGTCGCCCCACGCCCGAGCATGCACGGCCTGCAGGTCGGGCTGGCCTCGATCGGCACGATGTGGCTCCAGGAGCATCCCCGGCTCGAGGACGTCATGTCCGTGCTGGCCGAGACCGGCTTCATGCACTTCGTGAAGGAGAACCCGCTGGACCGGGCGGCGTTCGTCGAGGCGATCCGCCTGGCGCCCACGATCAAGGACGACTACTTCACCATCCTGTCCCCGAAGGGCAACGTGGACCGGCTCGTGGAGTTCGTCACCGACAGCCCCGTCTGGGACGGCCTGCTGGCCTGAGCGGCACCGGGGGCGCCTCCCGGTTCGATCCAAGAACGCGGCCTCCGGGGCGCCCGGAATTGGATGAATCCCTGGCGCGCGCGGCGATGGCGGCGGGGCGCCGGGCTCGGCGCGGGCGGCGCTGCCGGGGCGCCGCTCATTACGCTTGGCCCGTGCCCTCACTTGCCACTGCCGCTGTCCGCCTCGCTGAGTCGTCGGGCACCGGGCCCTCCCTGAGCATCCCGTGGGAGGTCTGGGCGCTGACGCTGGGCGTCATCGTCGCGCTGTTCACCTTCGACCTGGTGATCAGCGGGCGCAACCCGCACGCCGTCGGGTTCAAGGAGGCGGCCGGGTGGTCGGTCTTCTACATCTCGGTGGCGATCGTCTTCGGCCTGGTCTTCGGCGCGTGGGCCGGGTCGCCCTACGGGGCGGAGTACTTCGCCGGCTACATCGTCGAGAAGACGCTGTCGATCGACAACCTGTTCGTCTTCGTGATCATCATGTCGTCGTTCGCGGTCCCCGCCGAGCACCGGCACAAGCTGCTCACGCTGGGCATCGCCCTGGCGCTGGTCCTGCGCGCGATCTTCATCGCGATCGGCGCCACCCTGCTGGCCTACTTCTCGTTCATGTTCCTGATCTTCGGCGCGATCCTGATCTACACCGGGCATCAAGCTCTTCCAGCACCGCGACGAGGACCCCGACATCGAGGACAACGCCCTGGTGCGGTTCACCAAGCGGCGCATCCCGGTCACCGAGGACTACCGCGAGGGGCACTTCTTCGTCCGGGAGAACGGCGTGCGGATGGCCACGCCGCTGTTCATCGCGTTCGTCGCCATCGCCTCCACCGACATCCTGTTCGCGCTGGACTCGATCCCCGCCGTGTACGGCGTGACCGACGAGCCCTACATCGTGTTCGTCGCCAACGCCTTCGCCCTGCTCGGCCTGCGCGCCCTGTTCTTCCTCGTCGACGGCCTGCTCGACCGGCTGGTGTACCTGTCCTCGGGGCTGGCGTTCATCCTGGTGTTCATCGGCTTCAAGCTGGTGCTGCACTGGGCGCACGGGATCTGGCCCCAGGTGCCCGAGATGACGATCACGTTCTCGCTGGCGGTCATCGTGACCGTCCTGACCGTCACCACCGTCGCGAGCCTGATCGCCGTGCGCCGCAACCCGGAGCTGCGCGCCCACGCCGGATCGTTCACCGACAAGGTCGACAGGGACAGCCCCGGGGTCTGACACGAGGGAGACGTCAGCCGAGAAGGGCCTGGCCGATGTACTCCCCGGGCTGCACGCCGCGAGGCACCGCGAACAGCGCCGAGCCGATCGGCGTGGTCCAGATGTTGAGGACGTCGGACGTGGCCAGGCGCTCCTGGATGGGCACGAACTGGGTGCGCGGATCGGCCATGAACGCAACGAAGACGAGCCCGGCGTCGGCCGTGCCATCGGCGGCGACGCCGTCGTCGTAGTTGTACGGACGGCGCAGGATCCGCTCCACCGGGCTCGTCGCGTGGGCCAGCCGCATGTGCGCCGTCGGCGGGATCACGAGGAACCCGTTCTCGTCGACGGCCTCGTAGTCCGGTGCGGTGAACTCCGTGCCACCGGTCAGCGGCGCACCGTCGGACAGCCGCCGGCCGATCGAGTCCTCCTTGGTGCGCGTGTCCAGCCCGCCCCAGACGCGCATGTCCATCGCGATCCGCCGGACCACCATGCCGGTGCCGCCCTCGAGCCACGTCGGCGTCGCCGGACCCGCAGCGATCCAGACCACGTCGGCGAAGTCCTCGGTCCCCGGGGTCGGGTTCACGGTGCCGTCCACCTGGCCGAACAGGTTGCGGCCCGTGATGCCGGTGGGCGCGGTGTTCGCCGGGCGGTGGAAGCCCGACTGGACCCACCGGACGGTCGCGAACGGCCCGGCGTCGTTGAGCAGCACCCGCACGGCGTGCGAGACGGTGACCGGATCCTCGGCGGCCACCTGGAGCAGCAGGTCACCGCCCGTCCAGCGCGTGCGGAGCTTGTCGATCCGGAAGGACGGCAGGCCCGCGGCGAGCCAGGCGGGCGCCTGGTCGGCGCGACCGGCTGCCTCCAGCAGTCCCATCCCGTAGCCGACCGTGACGGTCAGCCGGGCCGGCACGCCCGCCAGCTCGGGCTGCGGATCGGCCAGGGCAGGCCTGCCCTCGGACAACCGGGCGACGTCATCGGTGAGCAGGCGCATCAGCCGGACGAGCGCCTCGCGGTCGACGTCGTCGCGGAGGTCCAGTGCCAGCAGGGTCGCGGTGGCCTGCATCCGCGGTCTCGATGCCGGCCTGGTGGGCGCCGTGGAACGGCTCGACCGTGCTGCCGGGGGCAGGGACGCTCCCGGGGGCAGGGTCGGCGTCCGGGCCACCAGCCGGGGGGCCACCCGTCTCCGAGGCGGCGGCGTACCCCGCCGCGGCCCCGACCGCCAGCCCTCCGACCCCGAGTCCCAGCGCGCCGAGCAGCCCCCGTCGGGTGACCCCGGCCGGGGGCTGCTCGGGCGGCTGGTCGGGGACCATCGGCGGGGGTCAGCCCTGCGCGCTGGGCGACATGGATGCCATCGAGCCCTCCGCGGGCACGTAGGACTCCGCACCTCCCTCGAACGGCTTGGCCACACTGGTCCACGTCAGCGAGCCGCCGGCGTCGCACACGGCCGTGATCTCGACCTCGTCGCCGGCCTGGATCGGGGCGGGCAGCTTCATCAGCATGAGGTGGTCGCTTCCGGGCTTGAGCTCCGCCGAGCCGCCTGCCGGCACGACGAGCCCGCCCTCCTTGGGCTGCATGACCATCGCGCCGTCCTTGTCGACGACCTCGTGGATCTCCACCATCCCGGCCGACGGGCTGGAGGCCGACACGACCGTGATGTCGCCGTCCGTGGGGTTGCTGAACACGCCGAACGCGCCGGTCATGGTCTCGTCCTGGACGGCCTTGACCCACGGGTCGGTGACGGTCAGCGCGCACGCGTCGGCGGCGGCCGGCGAGGCGGCCGGCGTGGTGGCCGCATCCGTGGCCGTCGTGTCCGAGGCGCACGCCGACAGCAGGCCGAGGGACAGCAGGGCGGCACCGGATGCGGCGAGGACGCGGAACGCGGTCATGACAGGACACTCCCTTGTGTTGGATACCCCCCGGGGCTTGTGGATCAGCCTACTCCGTGGGCGATCCAGCCCGATCACGCAGGCCAACCTAACTCCGGGATCACCCTGGCCCATGAACGGGGGTGTGGGCAGGGGCAGCCACCCGTACCCTTGATCCATGGCCGATCAGGAGCGGACCCCCGACCTGTCGGAGGTGTCGCTCATGGACGCCTTCGGCGGGCGCCGCGGGGTCCTCGACTCCGGGCTGCCCCCGCTCACGTTCATCAGCGCGTACCTGATCTCCGGATCGAACCTGACCGTGGCCCTGGGCGCCGCACTCGTCGCCGGACTGGTCGTCACCGGCTGGAGGCTGGCGACCCACGACACCCTGCGCCATGCCCTGGCCGGGTTCGGGGCGGTCGCCCTCGCCGCCTTCGTCGCCTCCCGCACCGGCCGGCCGCAGGACTACTTCCTTCCCAGCCTGCTGGCCAATGCCGGTGCAGCGCTCGCGTGGGCCATCTCGATCTGGGTCAAGCGCCCGTTCCTGGGCCTGGTCGTGGGTGGGCTGACCCGCTCGTCGGCCTGGCGCACCGACCCGGTGATGCTGGCCGCCTACTGCCGGGCGAGCTGGATCTGGGTGGGGTCGTTCCTCGTGCGCGTCGCGGTGATGACACCCCTGTGGCTGGCGGGCATGACCGTGGCCCTGGGCCTGGCCAAGGTCGCGCTGGGATGGCCGATGGTGCTGGTGGTGATCTGGCTGTCGTGGCTGGTCGTCGAGCCGGCCCACAGGGCCCGGCGCCGGTCGCTGGCAGCCGAGGTGCAACCGGCCGGGACGCAGGACCGACGGGGCGGCGCTATCGACCTTCCCACTCATGGATCAGGGCCTGCTCCCGCTGCTCCGTGAGCAGCTCGCTGCGCGCCGACCACCGCGACGAGGGGTCCGAGGACCACGCGAGCGTGTCGGTCGCGGTCTCGCCCAGCGGTCGGCCACGCAGCCCGGCCGCCACGGCACGGGCCGGGTCCATGGCCAGCGCGAACTCCGGATCGTCGGCTCCCGTCCACAGCGGCAGCATCTGCGGGGTCACCCCCCGATCGACCAGCCACGCGGACGGGACCCACACGAGGCGGGTCCCCGCGGGCGCGACGGCCGCGCGCACCTCCTCGAGCATCTCGGCGAACGAGTACGGCGGAGCCGGCAGGACCGTGTGGAACGTCCCGTCGTCGCCGGACTCGAGCAGGCCGACCGTGAACGCTGCGAGGTCGCGGGCGTCGATGTACTGGAAGGGCACCTCGGGCCCGCCCGGGCACAGAACCGTGCCACCGCGGGCCAGCCGGTCGACCCAGTACGGGAAGCGCGCCGTCGGGTCGTGGGGGCCCACGATGTACGTCGGGCGGATGATCAGCAGGCGTCCCGCGTGCCGCTTCTCGGCGACGTGCTCGCATCCGACCTTGAGCCCCCCGTAGGTCTGCATGTCGATGGGCGGGGCGCCGCCGTCGAGGCCGAGTGGCGGGACCAGGGGCGCCTGCTCGTCGAGGCCGGGCTCCGGCGCGTCGGCGTACACCGAGACAGTCGAGATCAGCGCGTGCCGTCCGCCCCGCTCCCCCAGCGCATCAGCCAGCGACGTGACCTGGCGCGGCCAGTAGGCGCACACGTCCACGGTGGCGTCCCACTCACGACCGGCCAGGACGCCCAGGTCGGCGTCGCGGTCGGCGTGCAGGTGCTCGGCGCCCGGCGCCCCCGAGCACTCCACCCCGCGGTGCATGACGGTGACCTGGTGCCCCCGGTCGATCGCCGCCGCGACGAGGTGACGTCCGACGAACCGGGTCCCGCCGATGATGAGGATGCGCATGGCCGCGATCCTGCCACCTGGCCGGGGCGGGCGCGGGGCGACGGGCGTTGCGGGCGGAGCCCGACTGGGGCGACACTGGGATCGGAGGTGTGCTGTGGGGCTCCTGCTGGCGATGACGCTTCCCGCGCTCGTGCTGCTGCTCTTCGCCCTGGGCATCATCGAGCTGGCCGCCGCGAGGCGCCGGCCCGGGGCCCGGCGCGGGACGGCCATGTCCTCGACGGGGTTCGACATCCTCCAGGAGGCGCTCTACCCCTCCACGAAGCACCAGGTCGAGCAGCGCGAGCACGAGTCCCTGATGGCCGAGGACGACGCCGAGGGCGCGCCACCGCGCACCCGGATCGACCTGGACCGGGGCACCGCGCACGTCCGCGTGCCCCGGACCGGCAGGTCCCGACCCGACTCCTGACCCGGGCAGCTACTCGGAGATGGCCCCGGCGAACTGGCTCTCGTAGAGCCGCGCGTAGGCCCCGCCGGCGGCGATGAGCTCCCGGTGGTCCCCCTTCTCGACGATCTGCCCGTCCTCCATCACCAGGATGGTGTCGGCGTCGCGGATCGTGCTCAGGCGGTGGGCGATGATGAACGACGTGCGCCCCTGGCGCAGCCGGGCCATGGCCTTCTGCACGAGCACCTCGGTGCGGGTGTCGACCGAGGACGTGGCCTCGTCGAGGATCAGGATCGCCGGGTCGGACAGGAACGCCCGGGCGATCGTGATCAGCTGCTTCTCGCCGGCCGAGACGTTGGACGCCTCGTCGTCGAGCACCGTGTCGTAGCCGTCGGTCAGCGTCCGCACGAAGTGGTCCACGTAGGCCGCGCGTGCGGCGTCGAGCACCTGCTCGTCGGTCGCGTCAGCGGCCCCGTAGGCGATGTTCTCCCGGATCGTGCCGCCGAAGAGCCACGTGTCCTGCAGGACCATGCCGAAGCTGCCCCGCAGGTCGTCGCGGGTCATCTCGTTGATGTCGTGGCCGTCGAGCAGGATCCGCCCCGAGTCCACGTCGTAGAACCGCATCAGCAGGTTGACCAGCGTGGTCTTGCCCGCACCGGTCGGGCCCACGATCGCGCAGGACTCCCCCGGCTCCACGACGAGGTCCAGCCCCCGGATCAGGGGCTTGTCGGGCACGTACTGGAAGGCGACGTCGTCGAACACCACGCGGCCCTCGACCTGGCCCGGGCGGACCGGCTCCTCGGGGTCCGGGACCTCGTCCTCGGCGTCGAGGAACTCGAAGACCCGCTCGGCTGAGGCCACCCCGGACTGCATCAGGTTGACCACGGCGGCGATCTGCGTGATCGGCATCTGGAACTGCCGCGCGTACTGGATGAAGGCCTGGACGTCGCCCAGCGGCATCGCCCCGGAGGCCACCTGCAGGCCGCCGATCACCGAGATGAGCACGTAGTTCAGGTTCGAGATGAACATCATCGTCGGCTGGATGATGCCGGAGATGAACTGCGCCTTGAAGCTCGAGGCGTACATGCGCTCGTTGAGCTCGTCGAACTCCTCGATCGCGCGCTTCGAGTGGCCGAACACCTTCACGAGGTCGTGCCCGGTGTACATCTGCTCGACGTGCCCGTTGAGCGACCCGGTCCACTCCCACTGCGAGGCGAACTGCTTCTGGGACCGCTTCGCGATCAGCATCGTCACCACGAACGACAGCGGGACGGTCAGCAGCGAGATCACGGCCAGCAGGGGCGACATCCAGAACATGATGATCAGGATCCCGATGACCGTCAGCGTCGAGGTGATCAGCTGCGTGAGCACCTGCTGCAGGGTGTTGGACACGTTGTCGATGTCGTTGGTGACCCGGGAGAGCAGGTCGCCGCGGGGGTGGGTGTCGAAGTAGTGCAGGGGCAGCCGCCCGATCTTGGCGTCGACCTCCTCGCGCAGCTGGTAGACCGTCGACTGGGTGACCCCGGCCATGATGTAGGCGCTGGCCCAGCCGAGCAGGGCCGAGACCAGGTAGAGCAGGGCGATGAAGGTGAGCAGCCGTCCGAGCTCGGTGAAGTCCACGCCCTGCCCGGGGACGATGTCCATCGACGCCAGCATGTTCGCCTGGTCGGTCTTGCCCTCGGCGTTCAGCCCGTCGACGATGACGTCGACCGGGCACCCCGGCGGGCAGCTGCGAGGACACGGTGCCCTCGAAGATCATCGTGGTGGCGTTGCCCAGGAGCTTGGGCCCCATGATCGCCAGGACCACGCTGACCACCGACATGGCGATCACGCCGAGGATCTGCGCGGCCTGGGGGCGCAGCCGGCGAGCCAGCCGCTTCACCGTGCCGGTGAAGTCGCTGGACTTCTGGGCCTGGACGAACAGCCCGCCCATGGGCCCGCCACCGCCCGGGCCACCGGGGCCACCCGGGCGCGGCGGGCCGCCGGGACCCATCCCCCCGGCCCCACCCGGACGCCCGCCGGCCGTCGCCGCGCCGGCGCTCATGCGGCCTCCTCCGCCGAGAGCTGGGAGAGCACGATCTCGGCGTAGGTCGGGCACCCGGCCATCAGCTCGTCGTGCGTGCCCACGCCCGCGAGCATCCCGTCGTCGAGGACCAGGATCTGGTCGGCGTGGCGGATGGTGGCCACCCGCTGGGCCACGATCAGGACGCACGCGGCGCGCGTGGGCTCGCGCAGGGCGGCGCGCAGCCGCGCGTCCGTCGCGTAGTCCAGCGCCGAGAAGGAGTCGTCGAACACGTACACCGACGGCTCGCGGACCAGGGCCCGGGCGATCGCCAGGCGCTGGCGCTGCCCGCCGGAGACGTTCACCCCGCCCTGCTCGATGGGGGCGTCCAACCCCTCGGGCAGCGCACGGACGAAGTCCGCGCCCTGGGCGATCTCCAGCGCCCGCCACATCTGCTCCTCGGTGGCGTCGGGGGCACCGAAGCGCAGGTTGTCGGCGATGGTCCCGGAGAACAGGAACGCCTTCTGCGGGATCAGGCCCATGCCCGCCCAGAGCTCGGACCGCTCCCACTCGCGCACGTCCACCCCGTCGACGAGGACCGCACCCCCGGTGACGTCGTACAGCCGCGGGACGAGGTTGATCAGGGTCGACTTGCCCGAGCCGGTGGACCCGATGATCGCGGTCGTCTGCCCCGGCCGGGCCGTGAACGAGATCCCGCGGAGCACCGGCTCGGCGGCTCCCGGGTAGCCGAACTCGACGTCGCGGAACTCCACCGTGCCGCGCATCGTGGCCTGGCCCGGCTCGGGGACCTCCGGGTCGTGGATGTCGGGCTCGACGGCCAGGACGTCGTTGAGCCGCTCGGACGACGCGGCGGCACGCGGCCACATCACCAGCACCATCGTGGCCATCATCACCGAGAACAGGATCTGCATCAGGTAGGCCAGGAACGCCATCAGGTTCCCGATGGGCATCTCCCCCGAGGCGATCCGATTGCCGCCGAACCAGACCACCGCGACGCTGGACAGGTTCATGATCAGCATCAGCGCGGGCATCATCAGCGCGAACAGGCGGTTGACGCTCAGGGTCGTGTCGGTGAGGTCGGCGTTGGCATCCGCGAACCGGGCCTCCTCGTGCTCGGTGCGCACGAACGCGCGGATCACCCGGATGCCGGTGAGGTTCTCGCGCAGGATCAGGTTGATCGTGTCGATCTTGACCTGCATCGCCCGGAACAGGGGCACGGCCCGGACCATCACCAGCCCGATGACCAGCACCATGATCGGCACGATCACCAGCAGCAGCAGCGACAGCGGGCCGTCCTGCCGGTAGGCCATGATCACCCCGCCGACGGCCATGAGCGGCGCGGTCACCATCACGGTCAGCGCCATCTGCAGGAACATCTGGACCTGCTGGACGTCGTTGGTGTTGCGGGTGATCAGCGTGGGCGCGCCGAAGGTGTTCATCTCCCGCAGGGAGAACCGCTGCACCGCCCGGAAGATGCCGCCCGCGCATGTCGCGGCCGACCGACATCGACGTGCGTGAGGCGAAGTACAGCCCCACGATCGCCGCCACCGCGACCAGGAACGAGACCAGCAGCATCAGCCCGCCGACGCGCATGATGTAGCCCGTGTCGCCCGTGGCGACGCCGTTGTTGATGATGTCGGCGTTGAGCTCGGGCAGGTACAGGGTTCCGATGACCTGCAGGACCAGCAGCCCGATGACGATCGCGAGGTCGCGACGGTAGGGCGCCAGGTGGGTGCGCAGAAGGGCGATCACCGGGCGACCCTACGCCCGCTTCAGGCGCATGCGCGCGTGACCTGCGCCGGATCGCGTCGGGTTCGCTGGGGCCGGACGCGGATCCCGTCGGGTCCCGACGAACGCAATCGGCTCAACCCCGACGCGATCCGCCGGCGCGCGGCACGGCGCGACGGCGCGCGGCACGGCCACGGTCGCGGCAGGCGTCGGTCAGGACGGTGCCCGCTCCCCCAGGACCGCGGTCCGGATGAACTCGGTGGCCGGCCGGGGGGCGATCCCGACATCCCGCAGGGGCGCGTCGTCCCACGTCGCGGGGTGCGTGTCCGCGTAGAGGGCCATCCCCATCAGGGAGGCGATCTCCGGCTTCGGGCGGGCCAGGACCCGATGCCCTGCCGACAGCGCCGCCCGGGGCACGTGCCGGACCTTCAGTGGCGCACCCTTGGCGCGCTCGAAGAGCGCGACGACGTCCATCCGGCTCAGCGCCTCCGGTCCGCCGAACTCGACGATGTCCGGTGGGCCGGTCGACCACGGCCAGGTGCGCCACGAGGTCGGCCACGTCGTCGATCGGCCACGTAGCGCTGGGGCGTCTCGCCGCGGCCGTAGATCAGGGCCTTGCCTGCGGCAGCATCGATGCCCGTCATCGGGGCGAGCCAGACCTCCTGGAACATGTCCGGACGCACGATCACACGCTGCATGCGCGGTCGCCCCCAGGGCCTGTTCCGCCGCCCACTTGGCCCTGGGCAGGGGTCCCATGCCCGCGAGCTCGGGACCCATCCCCGCCAGCGACACGAACACGAACCGGGAGACACCCGCCGCATGGGCTGCCCGGATCAGGTTCTGGTTGCCGCTGCCATCGACGCCGGCGATGGTGGCGTTCCCTGCGCCGGACAGGATGCGGCTGATGGCGTTGGCCGTGGTCACGACCGTCGTCACCCCGGCCAGGGCGGGGGCGAGGCTCGTCGCATCCGTCAGGTCGCCGCGCACCACCTCGACCCCGAGCCGCCTCCAGCTCCGACGCATCGCGTCGCGGGCCGCACCAGCGCGCGAACCGGCACCTTCTCGCGCCAGCCGACGGGCCACCCGCCCACCGAGCTCCCCGGTCGCTCCACACACGAGGATCATGGCTCCCCCTTCGCCGCTTCCGACCGCACCCGGGCACCGGGTCGCACCGCTCAGACAACACCCGGCGCGCGTTCCCCGGGAGGGTCCAACGTCCCGAGGCCTCCTGGGATCCCGTCGGGTCCGCTGGGCCGGACGCGGATCCCGTCGGGTCCCGACGAACACGATCGGCTCAACCCCGACGCGATCCGCCGGCGCGCGCTGCCGCGCAACGGCGCGTGCCGCGCTACCAGCGGTTGCGCGCCTCCTCGGCCCAGCCGACGAGCCCGTCGACGGGGATCCGGGTGCCCGCGTCGTCGAGCACCCAGCCGGTGAACACCCCGAAGCACTGGTGGATCTCCGAGGCGATCACCGAGGGCGTTCGTCCGCTCGTCGCGCTCGTGGAAGGGGGCGAGGGTGACGCTCGACCCGGGGCCCGGTGATCCGCCAGGGCGCCAGGAAGTCGGTCCGGTCGTAGGTCCAGGTCAGGTCCTCGTGGATCTTGTGCAGCCGGCCGTCGACGAACAGCCCGTTCTCGGTGCTGCCGGTCCCGTCGGTCCACTTCCCGCCCAGCTGCAGCCCCACCCGCCGTCCCGCCACCCGGCCGTAGCCGGCCGCCCAGTTCCATGTCATCGAGTACGGCCACTTCCCCCGCCCGTGGTCCAGCACGGCGAACGAGCCGTCGTCGGGGCCGAACCGGATCGTCCTCGTCACCGAGTCGCAGCGCCCCGGTGACCGGGCGGCCGACGTCCTTGACCGTGTACTGGAACCGGCGCTGCGACCAGGGGACCACCACGGCCAGGCTCTCGGCTCCCCGGGCCCGACGTCGGCCACGCAACCGCACGCCCGGAGCCCTCGGCCT
Source organism: uncultured Actinomycetes bacterium (assembly GCA_963729885.1). GTDB lineage: Bacteria > Actinomycetota > Actinomycetes > S36-B12 > CAIYMF01 > Prado023. Next base: position 94,699 of record CAVSQK010000018.1, on the reverse strand, counting down.
CCAGCCGGGTGCCGGCCGGTGAGCTGGCGAACGACAGCGACAGGCCCTGGGCCCGCCCGCGGGCCACGCCCACACCGCTGCGGTCAGGCAGGCTCGACGCTGCGGGCCAGGGGCGCCAGCGCGGTGCGGATAGTCTCGGCACCGGTCCGCCGGTCGACCACGACGATCGAGTGTGACCCGAGGTAGTCCAGGGACGACGACCGTCAGCCCGACGATCACATCGGGGGTGACGATCCCCCAGTACTCCCAGCGCTTGGTGCGGCCCCAGCCCCGCAGGTTGGCGGTGTGCAGGGGGCGGCGGCTCCATCCCACGGCGGCCGGGTTCAACCGACCCCGCGGGGTGCACAGCGGCACGGCGGACGTGATCTCAGGCACGGTGCCCACCCTAGTGACGCCCCGAGGCTCGCCGTGCCGAGCGGGCGCTCCCGGCGCACAATGGCGGCATGTGCCGGAGCATCCAGACCCTGCGCCCCCCGTTCCATGACGAGCCGACCGCCGAGGAGATCCGCGCGGCAGCCCTGCAGTACGTGCGCAAGGTCAGCGGGTTCCGGACGCCCGCAGCGCACAACGCCCCGGCCTTCGACCACGCGGTGGACTCCATCGCCGCCGCGACCGAGAAGCTGCTCGCCGACCTGGTGGTCCGCGGCGCGCCCGCGACGGGCTAGGCATGCCGGGGCTCGCGAGGACGTGGCGCGCCCACCGGCTCCCGGTGGTGGGCGCGGTGCTCGCCGCCCTCGTGGTGGCCGGGATCCCGGCGCCGGCGTCGGCCTCGCTCATCGGGGAGCTCTCCGGCACGGTCACGGGCGGCGGGGTGCCCCTGCCCAACGTCTGGGTGACGCTCACGCCCGTGTCGGAGACCGGCGAGGCCACCGGCGACCCCAAGCGCACCCTGACCGACGCGTCCGGCCGCTACGAGTACCCCGAGGTCTACGACCCGGACATCAAGATCCACGTCCGGGCGCCGCTCTTCGGCGACTTCGTCGACACCTACTGGCCGCAGGCCCTCACGTTCGCCCAGGCGGGGATCATCGAGATCTCGGACTGGCCGGTGACCGCCGACGTCGACCTGCCCGTCGGGGGCTCGGTGTCCGGTCGGGTCGTGGACAGTGCCACGGGCGCTCCTGTGCCCGAGGCGCAGGTGAGCGCGGTGATCGCCGCCTCTCCGGGCGCCGGACCCGTCGGCTCCACCAGCCCGGGTGAGGCGCCCGCGGGGTTCGCGATCACCGGGCTCCCCCCGGTCCCGATGGAGCTGCGCGTCCGGCTCCCCCGACCAGCGCCTACCTGAAGCGCGGCCCTGGCCAGTGGCAGGAGGGCGTGCTGATCGACGGGTCGCGTGCGACCACGGGGGTCAGCGTCGGACTGCTCCGCGGAGCGCAGATCAGCGGGACGGTGCGCGATGACCGGGGTGACCCGGTTGCCGGCGCCTCGATCAAGGTCGTCGGCTGCCTGCCCCACTGCCCCCTGATCGTGACCAGCGATGCCTCCGGCGCCTACCGGATCGCCGGGGTCACGCCGGGATCGCGCACTGGGCGTGGTGGCCTGGAAGGACAACGAGCTCGTCCGCCAGTGGTACCCGGGCCGGGACAACGCCTCGCGGGCGACCGACATCGCCCTCGGGGCCGGCGACGAGCTCGAGGGCATCGACTTCGCCCTGCGCCGTGCGGCGTTCATGACCGTACGGGTCACGGCAGCGGACTCCGGCGAGCCCCTGCCCGGCGCGATCGTGCTGCTCGTCTCCTCCGCCAACCCGTTCGACCGCCGCTACGCACTTCGGGTCAGGGACCGCCCGGGCCACATGCGCCTGGGCCCGCTGCACTCCGGCTCCTACCGGCTGACGGTGATGCCGGGCAGCGCCAACCCGGGCTACGGGGCGCTCGAGGGATCCACCGGTCCCGGTGGGGCACCCGGCGGGACCATCGACCTCGGCCCCGAGGACGACGTGGAGCTCGACGTCTCCCTGCCCCGGGTGCCCGGCTCCCCGACACCGCAGGACGTGGCGGATCAGGACGCGGCGCCGTCGGGCGGCCAGGGGAGACAGGGGGCACAGTGCTCGGACGGTGACCGACTCGACCCGGCTGAGGGCGGACCTGGACATGCCGCCGGAGGGGTGGCCCGGCCTGGCCAGGGGCTTCCTCGCCCCCACCGGCGAGGAGGGTCGGCTGTGGTGAGCGCACGCGCTGCCCTGCGAACCCGGACGTGGCTCGTGGGCGCCGCGCTGGGCCTCCTGCTCGTCCCCGGAACCACGGCCACGGCCTCGGGCGCCGAGCCCATCGGGACCGTGACGGGCACGGTGACCGGGGACGGGGGGCCGGTGGCCAGCGCCCTGGTGACCCTCACCCCCGTGGATCGCCTCGGATCAGCCGCCGGGCGGGCCCAGCGGACGTTCACCGACGGCCAGGGTCGCTATGCCTTCCGGGGCCTCCCCGACGGCTGGGTGAAGCTGCAGGTCAGGGCGCCACTCGGGGGTGATCTGGTCGACACCTACTGGCCGCAGGACCACACGTTCGACGACGCGGGTGTGATCGACGTCGCGGACGGGACGACGATGGCCGACCTCGACCTGCCCGCGGGAGGCTCGGCCTCCGGGCAGGTCGTCGAGGCGCGCACAGGCGCACCCGTGGTGGGGGCGCGCGTGACGGCATCGATCGCCGACGATCGCGCGTCGGGCAGCGTGGGGACGGTCGGCCCGTTCGGTGGACCCGGGGGGTTCTCGCTGACCGGGCTGCCACCGGTCCCCGTGGAGCTGTCGGTCGCGCTCCCGCCGGGCAGCCCGTTCCTCCCGCCGGTGCAGGGACGCCCCGGAACCGATGACTCCCTGCGCCTCGACGGTGGCGCGATCACGACCGACCTGACCATCGGGTTGCGCAGGTCGGCGAGCATCTCCGGGACCGTGCGCGACGACGCCGGCGCCCCGGTCGTCGGCGCCGACGTCCGGCTCGTGGGCTGCCTGCCGGGATGCCCGCGGCACGCGACGAGCGACGCAGGGGGCCGCTACCGACTCGAGGCAGTCGCCCCGGGCAGCGGGCTGGCGGTGGTCGCCCAGCCCGCGTGGGGCCTGTTGGGACCGTGGTACCCGAGCCGCGAGGCCACGGCGCGGGTCGCGGACCTCGACGTGGGTGAGGGCGATGCCCTCGAGTCGGTGGACCTCGCCCTGACCCGGCCGGCGTTCGTCACCCTGGATGTCCTGGGAGCTGGGCGCGCCGAGCCCCTGCGCGCCATCGTGCGGCTCACGACCACGGGGCGCACCTACAGCCAGTACTTCGCCAGCAGGGCCGCCGCGACGGCCGACCCGCCCGCGGCGTCCGTGGCGGACCCGCTGCGCCTGAGCGTGGGCCCGGTGCCCCCGGGCGAGTACTCCCTGAGCATCAGCCTGGGCGTCGCCGACATCGGCTACCTGCCGACCCGTTGGGTGACCGACACCGGGACCCCCGCCACCCCGAGGATCAGGCTGGCGCCGGGCGAGAGGAACTCGTCGGTCATCCGACTGGCCAGGACCGATGGGCAGCCGGACGTCGAGGTGGCCGCCTCGGGCTCGCCCACCCCGGGCTCCCCCACCCCGGGCGACTGGCCCGGGCTCACGCGTGGCTTCCTCGATCCCCGCCCCGGCCCGACGTGGCCCGGTGACCCCGCCGGCATTGACCCAGATACCCCCTAGGGGTACCATGGGTCCATGAACCATCCTGCTGCCCCCGGTTACGCCGACAACCGCGACGACATCCAGCGCCGCCTGCGCCGGATCGAGGGGCAGGTCCGCGGCCTGCAGCGCATGGTCGATGAGGACACGTACTGCATCGACGTGCTCACCCAGGTGTCGGCCACGACCCGGGCCCTGGAGTCGGTCGCCCTGCTGATGCTCGACGACCATCTCTCCCACTGCGTGGCGCATGCGGTCGCCGAGGGCGGCGAGGTCGCCGACCTCAAGCTCAAGGAGGCCTCGGCCGCGATCGCGCGCCTGGTCCGCTCATGACCGACACCGCAGGCACCGGGCCGGCCCTGTCCATCCCCGACGGCCGCACCGTCCTCGAGCTCGAGATCGGTGGCATGACGTGCGCGTCGTGCGCCGCCCGCATCGAGAAGAAGCTCAACCGGATGCCCGGCGTCGAGGCCTCCGTGAACTACGCCACCGAGCGGGCGCGGGTGGCCCTCCCGGAGGGCACCGACGTCGCGGCAGCCATCGCCACCGTGGAGGCCACGGGGTACACCGCCGCCCTGCCCGAGCCACCGGCGACGCGCTCCCCCACCGGCGACGGGGACGTGGCCGCGCCGGAGGATCCGGAGACGGCCGCCCTGCGCCAGCGCCTGCAGATCAGCGCCGCGCTGACGATCCCCGTCGTCGCCCTGTCGATGATCCCCGCCCTGCAGTTCACCTACTGGCAGTGGGCCTGCCTGGCCCTGGCCTCGCCGGTGGTCGTGTGGGGCGCCTGGCCGTTCCACCGCGCCGCGTACGTGAACGCCCGGCACGGGGCCACGACCATGGACACGCTGATCAGCATCGGGGTGTCAGCCGCCTACGTGTACTCGCTGTGGGCGCTGTTCCTGGGCGGCGCGGGGATGACCGGCATGACCATGACCGGTTCGGTCCTGAGCCCCGGCGACGACCTGGTGCCGCACATCTACCTGGAGACCGCGGCGGCGGTCACGGTGTTCGTGCTCCTCGGGCGCTTCCTCGAGGCCCGCGCCAAGCGCACGTCCGGCGAGGCCCTGCGGGCGCTGCTCGACATGGGCGCCAAGGAGGTCGCGGTGCTGCGCGGCGGCGCCGAGCAGCGGATCGGGATCGGAGACCTCCTCGTCGACGAGGAGTTCGTGGTGCGGCCCGGCGAGAAGGTCGCCACGGACGGCGTCGTCGTGTCGGGGACCTCGGCGATCGACGCCTCGATGCTCACCGGCGAGCCCGTGCCCGTCGAGGTCGGGCCCGGGGACGCCGTGGTCGGTGCCACGATCAACGCCGGCGGCCGGCTCGTCGTGCGCGCGACGCGGGTCGGGTCGGACACGCAGCTGGCCCAGATGGCCCGCCTGGTCTCCGAGGCGCAGGCCGGGAAGGCCCCCGTCCAGCGGCTGGCCGACCGGATCTCGGCGGTGTTCGTGCCCGTCGTGATCAGCCTGAGCCTGATCACCCTCGTCGTGTGGCTCGCCACCGGGAACTCCACGCAGGCCGCGTTCTCCGCCGCGGTGGCCGTGCTGATCATCGCCTGCCCGTGCGCGCTGGGCCTGGCCACACCGACCGCCCTGCTCGTGGGCACCGGGCGCGGTGCCCAGATGGGCATCCTGATCCGCGGGCCCGAGGTGCTGGAGTCGACGCGGCGCGTGGACACGATCGTGCTGGACAAGACCGGGACGCTCACCACGGGGCGGATGCAGGTCGTCGGGGTCCACGCGGCGGCGGGTGAGTCCGAGGGCGACGTCCTGGCGATGGCCGGCGCCGTCGAGGACGCCTCGGAGCACCCGGTCGGCGAGGCGATCGCGGCGGCCGCGTCGCCGCTGGTCGTCGATCCGGTCGCTCAGAGCACCGGCTCCGACCACCAGTCGCCGCCGCGGCCGGTCGTGACCGACTTCCGGGCCACCCCGGGCCTGGGCGTCGAGGGGCTGGTCACCGGCCGCCACGTCGTCGCCGGTCGCCCCGAGTGGTTGGCCCAGCAGTGGGGCATGGTGCTGCCCGAGGACCTGCGCACCCGCCTCGAGGGCGCCCAGCACCTGGGTCGCACGGCCGTCGCGGTCGGCTGGGACGGCGCCGCCCGGGGGGTCATCGAGGTGGCCGACACCGTGAAGCCGACGTCCGCGCAGGCGGTCGCCGAGCTGCGCGGGCTGGGCCTGGCGCCCGTGCTCCTCACCGGGGACAACGCCCTGGCCGCGCGCGCGATCGCCGACGAGGTCGGCATCGCCGAGGTGATCGCCGGCGTCCTGCCCGAGGGCAAGGTGGACGCGGTGCGCGAGCTGCAGCAGCGCGGACGAGTCGTGGCGATGGTCGGCGACGGGGTCAACGACGCCGCTGGCCTGGCGACTGCGGACCTCGGGATCGCGATGGGCACCGGCACCGACGTGGCGATCGCCGCGGCCGACCTCACCCTCGTGCGCGGGGACCCCCGGGCGGCCGTCGACGCCATCCGGCTGTCGCGGCGCACCCTGCGGATCATCAAGGGCAACCTGTTCTGGGCCTTCGCCTACAACGTGGCCGCCATCCCGATGGCGATGCTGGGCCTGCTCAACCCGTTCATCGCCGGGGCCGCCATGGCGTTCTCCTCGGTGTTCGTCGTCACCAACAGCCTGCGCCTGCGCAGCTTCCGCAGCATCGCGGACGCGTGAGCCCGGCCGGGGGGCCGGTCAGGCCGAGGGGCCGTCCTCGATGAGGCGACGGCCGAGGGTGACCGCATGGGCGGCGGGCTCGAGGACGTAGCCGCGCCGCTCGTAGAAGCCGACGACCCCGCTGTTGTCCCCGCGCACCTGGATGTGGATCTTGGGGCATCCCCGCTCCAGGAGCAGCCCCTCGGCATGGTCCATCAGGGCGCTGCCGACCCCGCCACCGCGCGACGCAGGGTCGACGGCGAGGTAGTTCACCGTCCCGCGATGCCCGTCGTAGCCGACCATCACCGCGGCGACCACGCGCTCGGCGTCCTCCCCGACCAGCAGTCCCCACGGCGAGTCCGCGAGCTTGCGGTCGATGTCACGCCCGGGATCGTTCCACGGTCGGGTGAGCCCGGCACGGTGCCAGAGGTCGATGACGGCTGCGCGGTCGCGCTCGTCGAAGGTCCGGATCTGCACGCAGGGCACGCTACCGGGCCCTCCCTGTTCATCGAACGGACCACAGGACGTCTGTGGCAGGGTGGGTGCGGGTCCGACGTGGGCCAGGTCCTCAGGTACGCACACCCCGGAGGTGGTGACCATGGCTGACGAGCCGTTCGAGGTGGCACTGTCCGCGCTGCTCGCCCGGCACCCCGAGGTGCCCGGTGGGCTCGACGCGCGCGCCCGTGCGCGCCTGGCCGAGGTGCTGGCCGATCCCGCCGGGGAGTCGTGGATGGACCCGGCCGGGCTCCTCGACGGCGACTCGTGCGGGTACCCGGTCACCGGCGGCTTCTACGACGTGAAGAGCGACCTGGGATCGCTGCCCGCAGCCGGCGATGCGGCCGTCCGGGACGCGGTGATGGCACGGCTCGTGCAGGAGTGGGCCGATGACTACGTGCTCACCGGCCGCGCCCGCCTGGACCGGCCCTGGCAGTCGTACGTGGGCGACGCCGGATCCGCCTAGCCCGCAGCGGACGGCGGTCGGGCAGGATTGCGGCCATGGTGGCAGTGATCGTCCGCGGCATGCGCGCGGCGGATGTGCCCGAGGCCCTCGACCTCCTGGAGGCGGTCGCCGCGGAGGGCATCTGGTTGGGCACCGAGCCGGGGTTCGACCGGCACCGGCGTGGCCAGTACTGGTTGGAGGGCCTGGCCGACCCGATGGTGCGCACGCTGGTGATGGCCGATCCTGCGACGGACCGCCTCGTCGGGCAGGGCTCGGTGCACGCAGCCCGCTACGGCGTGGCGGACCTGGGGATGAACCTGGCGGCCGACTCCCGTGGTCGCGGGCTGGGCGGCCAGTTGCTCGATGCGCTGCTCGACGCCGCCCGCGGGCTGGGCGCGCACAAGGCCGAGCTGCAGGTCTGGCCGCACAACGAGCGGGCCATCCGCCTGTACCTCTCCCGCGGCTTCGGCGTCGAGGGGCGCCTGCGGGCGCACTACCGGCGTGCGTCCGGGCAGGTGTGGGACGCGATCCTCATGGGCGCTGCGCTGGACCCCGACCTCGCCGACGGCACCCACGGCTCCGGCCTGCCCGACGCCACGTGCCTCCCGGCCTCGATGGCGATCACCGGCAGCTGAGGGCAGCACCCGGCGACCAGGGACCGAGGACCTCGCCGACCTGACCCGCCGGGGCGTCGGGATCCGTCACTCGGGCAGTGGCCACGCGTCGCCGCGCACGGCCACCCGGACCCGCTCACCGGGCTGCGGGAGCCATCCGGACCACACCCGCGCCTGCAGGTCGGTCCCCCGGTCGGTCCGGAGGCTCACCAGGGCATCGTGGCCATGGAAGGACACCGAGACGACATGCGCGCGGGCTCCACGCCGGCGCGCTGCCGACTCCCGGCATGCCGGCCGGTCGCAGACCAGCTGCTCCGGGCGCAGCAGCAGGGTGGTCGCGCCCCGACGCAGGTCGGGCCAGGCCGACCCGACCGAGCTCGCAGTCTGCGCACTCCGCCCGCGGCGTCCCCCGGCAGCAGCACGGCATCGCCGAGGAACTCGGCGACGGCGACGGAGGCCGGCTCGGCGTACACCTGCGTCGGGCGTGCCCACCTGCGCGATCCGCCCGTCGAGCATGACGGCGACCACGTCGGCGACGCTCAGCGCCTCGTCCTGGTCGTGGGTGACCAGCAGCACCGAGGCCTGCTCGGCCCGCAGGGCCCCCATCACCGCATCGCGCACGGACGTGCGCAGGGTGGCGTCCAGGGCCGAGAACGGCTCGTCGAGGCAGACGAGGTCGGGGCTGGGAGCCAGCGCACGGGCCACCGCCACGCGCTGCTGCTGGCCACCGGAGAGCTGGTCGGGGCGCCGGTGCGCAAGGTCGGCGAGCCCGACCAGGTCGAGCATGTGGCCGACCCGGGCCCGACCCTCGGGCGTGCGCCCCCGCCTGGTCCAGCCCGAACCCCACGTTGCCGGCCACGTCGAGGTGGCTGAACAGCGCACCCTCCTGCGGCACGACCCCGACCCGGCGATGCTCGGCGGGCACGGACACAGCCCCGGCCGGCCCCGGCCGAGCGCGACCAGCCGGCCGGCCAGCTCGATCGTCCCGGCATCGGGCGCCTCGAACCCGGCCACGAGCCGGACCAGCGTGGTCTTGCCGCATCCCGAGGGCCCGACCAGGGCCACCACACGACCGCCGGGCACATCGAGGTCCGCGCCGGACAGCACGCGTTCGCGCCGAACGACCGGGCGAGCCCACGCACCTGCAGCTGGTCACCCATCGGAGACCTCGCCCCCCGTCCGACCCGGGCCAGCACGACCGCGGGCAGCGCAGCGCCGAGCACGATCAGGGCAGCGTAGGGCGCCGCCGACGAGTAGTCGGAGACCAGCATGAAGCGCCAGAGCATCGTGGCCAGCGTCTCGGTGCCGGTGGGATGCAGCAGCAGGGTCGCGGGCAGCTCCTTCATGGTCGTCAGGAACACCATCGCGGCACCGGCGGCGAGCCCCGGTGCCGCCAGCGGCAGGGTGACCCGGCGCAGGGTGGCCCACCGGTCGAGGCCGAGGCTGCGCGCGACCTCCTCGGCGCGCACCGGGCTGTGCTCCACCGACGCCCGCACCGCGGCCACGGCCAGCGGCAGGAACAGCACGACGTAGGCCAGCACGAGCAGCGGCGCTCCTGGTACATGGGGCGAAGCAGTCGTACCCCGACGTAGACCATCGCGATCGCGACCACGATCCCGGGCAGCGCATGGCCGATGTAGGTGGTCCGCTCCAGCGCCGGCGCTGAGCCGACCGGGGTAGCGCGCGGCCAGCACGCCCACCGGCATCGCCAGGGCCAGGCACGCCACCGCCGCCAGCGTCGACAGCTCGACGGTGGCCACCAGCGCCGAGGCGAACTGGCCGAGGTCCGCCTGGGTCCCCGACGCCCTCGAGCAGCCATGCGCTGATCGCCAGCCGCGGGCACGCCCACCCCGAGCACGATCACCCCGGCGAGGAACGCCGAGCGCCGGCACCGTCGCGCGCCGCAGGTGCACCACCCGGCCCACCCGGGCGACCCCGGACCCGGTCCGGGTCCGCACCGACCGCGCACCCGGGCCTCAGCGGCCACGAGCACCGCGGCCAGCAGCACCAGCAGGATCGACAGGACGGCCGCCCGGGTCGGGTCGAAGCCCGAGCGGTAGGCCCCGTAGATGACCCACGTGAAGACCTCGTAGCGCATCAGGGCCACGGCCCCGAAGTCGGACAGGACGTAGAGCGCCACCAGCAGGGCCCCGGCCGCGACGCTGGTGCGGATCTGCGGGATCGTCACCCGGCGGGCGACCTGCCAGCGCCCCATGCCCAGCGAGGCGGCCACCTCCTCCTGGGCCGGGTCGATGCGGCGCAGCGCGGCGACCGCGGGCAGGAACACGTACGGGAAGGTCGTCAGCGTCAGGACCAGGACCGCGCCGGGGAAGCCGGCCAGGCCGGGGGCGATGTCGAGCCACACGAAGGCGCTGATGTAGCTCGGGATCGCCAGCGGGAGCACCATCGCGACCTGCCAGGCCCGTGCACCGGGCAGGTCGGTCCGCGCGACCAACCACGCCGCAGCGACGCCGATCACGACCGCCAGGACGGTCACGGTCGCCGCGAGCGCCACGCTGCGCAGGGTCAGGGCCACGGTCGCGGGCGTCGCCAGGACCTCGACGAGCCGGGCCACCGATCCGGTCCGCGCGATCAGGTACCAGATCGGCAGGACCGCCACGACCGCGGCCACGACCGAGGGCGCCACGAGCCACCAGGGGGCGCGAGGGCCTCGCGCGCGCGCCCGGCGAGCCGGTCGGCGCACCGGGGCGCAGCGACAGCCCGCGTGCCGGGGCCCACGAGGTCCGCGGGACCCGGCACCGGGTCGTTCACTGTGGGGGCGGCGGCCACCGCACCATCCTTCCATCGCCGGCCCGCGACGGGCCGGGCACACGGCCCTACTGGGTCAGCAGCCCGACCTCGGCCAGCAGCGCCTGCGTCTCGGCGATCGAGTCCAGGTCGGAGAGGTCGATCGCGGGCGGGTCGAGGGACTCCAGTGACGGCAGGCCCTCGGGGGCCGAGACGCCCTCGATCAGCGGGTACTCGACGTCTGCTGGGCGAAGAACTCCTGGGCCTTCTCCCCCGTCAGGTAGTCCACCAGGGCCAGCGCCTGCACCTGCTGGTCGCTGGAGCCCAGGATCCCGGCACCGGCCACGTTGACCAGCCCCCCGGGATCGCCGGGGGCCATGAACTGGTTGCGGGCGGTGACGTTCTCCGCGCCCTTCTCCGCGATGAGCTCGTCGAGGTAGTAGTGGTTGATCAGGCCGATCTGCACCTCGCCGGCATCGACGGCGTCGCGCACCTGGGAGTTGCCCTCGTAGGCGACCGGGTCCTGGGCGGCGAACGCCTCGAGCCACGCCCTCGCCCCGTCCTCGCCGCGCAGGACGCGCAGGCCGGTGACGAACGACTGCCAGCTGGCGTTGGTCGGGGCGTAGCCGATCCTCCCGCCGGCGAAGTCCCCGGCTACGACCTCGTCGATCGTGTCCGGCGCCTCATCGACCAGCTCCGGGTTGTACACGACGACGCGAACGCGGCCCGACAGTGCCGGTCCAGGTGCCGTCAGCGGCACGGTAGGCAGCGGGCACCCGGTCCAGCGTCTGCTCCGGAAGGGTGGCGAACAGCCCCTCCTTGGTCAGGGCACCCAGCGCGCCCGCGTCCTGGGAGAGGAACACGTCCGCCGGGCTCGCGTCGCCCTCGGTGAGCAGCTGTGCGGACAGCTCCCCGGAGCCGGCGCTGCGCACCTCGACCGGGATGCCCGTGTCGGCGCGTGAACTGCTCCAGCAGCGGGCCGACGAGCTCCTCGCTGCGCCCGTTGTAGAGGGTGATCGCCTCCTGCCACCGCCACTCGGCGGCGGCGCTGTCGGCGGGTCGGCGCTGCAGCCGGCCAGCAGGACCAGGGCGTGCGGCCACCGAGGGCGGCGGCCCACGGCGGCGTCGGTGGGCAGCGGCGGCGCAGCGGGGCCATCGGGTCGGGCAGTGCACCGGAAGGCTCCGGTGGGGCGGACTGGTCACGTCTCTCCTGGGGTGGTGCTGCTTAGGCGTGCCTAACCTAAACCACGCCCCAGATCATGCCAAATCGGCCCCGCACCGGGGGAGCCCATCGGCCCCGCAGCGACCGCTCAGCAGCTACGCGTTGATGACGTCCCGACGGGCGAACCGGCTGATCCCGAGGGCGACCAGCCCCACGGCGATCACCAGCATCACCGGGACGCCCAGGTACTGCGGGTCGGGGCCGGGCACCACCGGTGAGTGCGCGAAGGGGCTGAGGTTGCGCACCCATTCGGGGATGTCCCAGAGGACGCCGAACTCACCCATCACCAGGAACGCCGACGAACAGCAACCACGCAAGCCAGCCGAGCCGGGGCCAGAACCCCCAGATCGCGACCGCCAGGCCGACCATCACCCAGGCCGCCGGGATCCGGGCGTCGCGGCCACGCCCGAGGCGCGACACCTGGTCGGGCTCGCCCACCGACAGCGCATGCCCCAGTCCGACGGCCAGGCCGACCAGGACCATGAGCACGGCCACGCCGAGCAGGGCCAGGACCGCGTGGCTCGTCGCCCACTGGCGCCGCGAGGTCGCGGTGGCGAGCACGATCTCCGTGCGCCCCCCCTCCTCCTCGGCCGGCAGCCAGTGGGACGCGGTGATCCCGTAGGCGGCCACCAGCGAGCCGATGATCCCGAGCTCGGCGGCCAGGAAGGCGTCCACGAGGCCCTGTCGCCCGCCCAGCCTCTCCAGGAACTCCGCCATGGCCGGGGTGTCCACGAATCCGCTCACGCTGTCGGCCACGCTGCCCAGGACCAGCCCCATCAGCACCGCAGCCGCAGACCACGCCAGGAAGGACGGGCGCTGCAGCCGGAGGGCCAGCCCCCAGGTGGTGGCAGATCCTGCCCTGTGCGGGCCCTGGCCGGTCGGCAATCAGGCCGGCCCCGAGGTCGCGGCCGCGACGGAGCAGGAAGGCGATCGACACCAGGACCGCGGTGGCCACCAGCGGCAGGACGAGCAGCCCCCAGCGCGTCCCGGAGAACGCCCGCACCTGCTGGCTCCACCCGATGGGTGACAGCCACGACAGCCAGCCCGGGCCACCCTCGGCCAGGTCCCCCACAGCCCGGGCGACGTAGGCCACTGCCAGGGCGATCAGGCCCAGCCCGGTGGCCGCCCGGGCGCTGACGCTCAGCTGCGCGGTGATCCCGCCGACGGCCGCGAACAGCAGTCCGGTGGCACCCCAGGCGGCACCGAAGGCCATGCTGCCGGCCGCCGGCAGCCCAGCCAGCGCGAGTCCCGCGGCGGTCAGGACCGCGATCCCTGACGACGCGATCGCGGCGAGCACCAGGCCCGCGGCCAGCGGGGCAGCCCGACCGACCACGGTCGCCCCGACGAGCTCGAGGCGACCGGCCTCCTCCTCAGCCCGGGTGTGGCGGACCACGAGGATGATCATCAGCACGCCGACCATCGCGGCGCCGAATGCGGTCATCTTGAACAGCGACAGCTCACCGAGCGACGTGGGGTCGTAGATGCGCCCGTACAGGGCGATCAGGGCTGCCGACCCGTTGATCGCCTCCGCTGCCTGCACCCGCTGGGGCAGGTCCGGGTACAGCCCGACCGTGGCCTGCGCCGACATCGTGGCCATGCCGGCGATGCCCAGGACCCACGCGGGCACGAGGATCCGATCGCGCCTCAGGGCAAGCCTGAGCATCTGCCCGGTGCCGACCAGCGGCGAGCCGCCCGTGCCGCCCTCCCCGGGCGCCTCGACCGGCCGGGTGGTCGTCGGGGCCGAGCCGGTGGTCATGCCGACCCCTTCCCCCGACGTCCGAGGTGCATCCGGTGCGACGCACCGGAGCCGTCCCCGTTCCCCGAAGCAGCTGCCGCCGGTTCCGGGAGGACGTCGCGGTAGTGCCGGAGGAACAGCTCCTCGAGGGTGGGCGGCGCCGTGGTGAGGCTGAGCAGCCCGCCCGATCCCAGGCTGGCCATGAGCGGGGAGAGCCCGTCGTTCTCGACACTGGCGGTGATCCGGCGGCCCTCCACGACCACGTCGTGGACCCCGGGGAGGTGCTCGAGCCCGGCCGGGACCATCTCCACCTCGGCCACGACCGACGTCCGGGTCAGGTGTCGCAGCTGGGCCATCGTCCCGGACTCCACCACGACGCCCTGGCGGATGATGCTCACGCGGTCGCACAGGGCCTCGACCTCCGACAGGATGTGGCTGCTCAGCAGCACCGTGCGACCCGCCGCCCGGAACTCACTCGATGTAGTCACGGAAGGTGGAGTCCATCAGCGGGTCGAGCCCCGCGGTCGGCTCATCCAGGAGCAGCAGCTCCACATCGCTGGCCAGCGCAGCCACGAGGGCCACCTTCTGCCGGTTGCCCTTGGAGTAGGTGCGGCCCTTCTTCGTGGGGTCGAGGTCGAAGCGTGCGATCAGGTCGTCGCGTCGCGCGCGATCAAGTCCGCCGCGCATCCGGCCCAGCATGTCGATGACCTCGCCCCCGGTGAGGTTCGGCCACAGGGTCACATCGCCGGGCACGTAGGCCAGCCGGCGGTGCAGTGCGGCCGCGTCGTGCCAGGGGTCGCCGCCGAGCACGCGGACCGTGCCGGCGTCGGCGCGCAGGAGGCCGAGCAGGATGCGCAGCGTCGTCGTCTTGCCGGCGCCGTTGGGCCCCAGAAGGCCGTGCACCTCGCCGGGAACGACCTCCAGGGCGAGCTCGTCGAGCACGAGGGTCGTGCCGAAGCTCTTGACCAGGCCCCGGACGTCGATGACGGGGTCCGTGTGCGTCGGGTCGGTGAGCAGCGCGGGTAGCGGAATCGATTGCCATACCTAGCACGGTATGCCCGGGATCGCCCGATCACGAGGGACGTTCGGCCCCTTCGGCGACAGCAGCGGCCCTGGCTCGCGCGGTGCTCGCCACGTCGCTGATGGGTCCCGCCCCGCGCGTTCCCCGCCATTTCGGCGGACCGGTGGGCACAGCGGGCCACATGCGGCGCGGAATGCGCACCACGGCTGAGCCGTGGCCGGGAACGCGCACCCCGATCCTCCGGCTCAGCGGCTGCCCGCAGGCGTCCAGACCCCCTGCCGCACTAGCCTGCGCACCCATCTGCGTCCATATCGATCGGAGCCGTCGTGAATGATGTCCTGGACTCCCCCGAGTTCGGCGCGATCCTGCAGGAGCTGGCCGACGAGGCGGGCAAGCCGCTGGCCGCCCTGCGCGAGGAGGCCGAGGCGGACCTCAAGGAGATGGCCGTGCGCCCGGGCAAGTGGAGCGGCGCGGCGTGGGACCGGTTCTGCGGCTGGCTGTCCCGGGCCTACCGGGTGGACTACCGCCCCGCTGAGGTCGAGCGCCTGCGGGAGCTGAACCGGTCGGCGTCGCTGGTCTTCCTGCCCAACCACCGCTCCTACCTGGACCCCATGGTCCTGCGCTCGGCGCTGGCCCAGCACGGGTTCGGTCCCAACAACGTGCTCGGCGGGGCCAACCTGGCCATCTGGCCGTTCTCGGAGATCGGCCAGCGCAACGGGATCGTGTTCATCCGCCGCGAGTTCCGCGACGACCACGTGTACCGGGCCACGCTCAAGGCCTACCTCTCGCACCTCATGGCCGAGCGGCAGAACCTCGAGTGGTACATCGAGGGCGGGCGGACCCGGACCGGCAAGCTGCGGCCACCCCGCCTGGGCATCCTCAGCTACGTCATGGACGCCTACGGCGAGCACCCCGAGCGGGACGTCCTGATCATCCCGACCTCGATCATCTACGACCAGCAGCACGAGATCGGCGCGATCTCCGCCGAGGAGATGGGCGGCAAGAAGAAGCCCGAGAGCATCGGGTGGATGTACGAGTTCGCCACCTCGCAGTCCCGCCGGCTGGGTCGTGCGTACCTGCGGTTCGGGGAGCCGCTGTCCCTGGCCGACGCGGTGGCCCTGACCGCCGACGAGGAGGGCACCGTGCGGCCGCGCCTGGCCGTGCCGAAGGTGGCCTTCGAGACGATGAACCGGATCAACGCCGTCACCCCCATCACCCCGGGTGCGCTGATCACGTTCGCGCTGCTGGACAACGGCGACCGGTCGATCACGGTGGAGGAGGGCCGCCGGATCCTGGTGCCGCTGGCCGACTACATCCAGCGACGCCAGCTGCCGATGACCGAGTGGCCCGACCTCAGCGAGTTCGGGCGGATGCGCGAGGTCCTCGACCGGCTGGTCAGCGAGGGTGTCGTCACCGTCTACCGCGGAGGCACCGAGCCGGTGTACTCCATCAGCCCGGGCAAGCAGCACGAGGCGGCGTTCTACCGGAACACGATCATCCACTTCTTCCTGATCCGCGCCATCACCGAGCTGGCTGCCCTCCAGGCGGCCGAGGACGAGGCTGCCGACATCCCTGAGGCCACGTGGCAGAACGCCCGCCGGCTCAAGGACCTGCTCCGCTTCGAGTTCTTCTTCCCGGGCACCCGCGAGTTCTCCGACCAGGTGTCGGCGGAGGCGACCCTCATGAACCCCGGGTGGGAGGACCAGACCTACACCCCGGCCCAGATCCGGGAGGGGATGGGGAACCTCGACATGCTGGTCGCCCACCGCGTGATCGGACCGTTCTTCGAGGCCTACAGCGTGCTGGCCGACGAGCTGACGCTGCTCGGCCAGCCCGCCGACGAGAAGGAGCTGGTCACGCGCAGCCTGGGCCTGGCCCAGCAGCGATGGCTCCAGCGCCAGCTGACGACGCCGGAGTCCGTCTCCGCCGACTACTTCCGCAACGCCGTGCAGCTGGCCAACCGGTTCGGCCTGATCGCCTCGGACGAGCCGGGCCTGAAGGAGCGGCGCACCGCATTCGCCGACGAGCTGCGGCAGATCACCCGCCGCCTGGACACGCTGCGCCGGATCGCCCAGGCAGCAGGGCAACCCGTGCTCACCGAGCGCGCCCCACGTCCCCAGGGAGGTCCCCGTGGCTGACATCGAGTGGTTGGTCGAGCAGATCGACAACTCCCCCGAGGGTCCACACGTCGGAGCCTTCTTCGACTTCGACGGCACCCTGATCGCGGGGTACTCAGCCGCTGCGTTCTTCACCTACCGGCTCAAGCGCCGGGAGATCTCGACCACCGAGCTCATGCGCACGATCCGCGAGAGCGTCAACGTGGAGCGGCGCGGCCACGACGTCACGGAGCTGATGGACGTCGGCGTGCAGGGCCAGGCCGGACGCGACGCGGCCGAGGCGGAGAGGTGGGCGCGCACGGTCTTCGCCAAGGAGATCGCGGAGATGATCTACCCCGACTCCCGCACCCTCATCGACGCGCACCTGCGCCGCCACCACACCGTGGTGATCGCGTCCTCAGCCACCCGCGCGCAGATCCAGGCCACCGCCGACGACCTCGGTGTCGACCACATCATCTGCACCGAGATGGAGGTCGACGCCGACGGTCGCTACACCGGCGCCCTGGCCAGCCCGATCCGTTGGGGCGAGGGGAAGTCCGACGCGGTCGTGGAGTTCGCCGAGGAGCACCGGATCGACCTCGACGAGTCGTTCGGCTACTCCAACGGCAGCGAGGACCTCCCCTTCCTGGAGACGGTCGGGCGGCCGTGCGCGCTGAACCCCGACGAGGGCCTGGTGGAGATCGCCGGCGAGAACGGGTGGCCCGTCGCCCGGCTCGTGGAGCCGCGCTCCACCAGTCCGGTGGACATGGTGCGCTCCGCGGCGGCCATCGGGGTCTTCGCCGGCAGCGTCGCGGCGGCCGCCGCCCTGGCCGTGGTCAACCGCAGCCGCTCCATGGGGGCGAACGTGGCGGCGAGCGTGGGCTCCGACCTGGGCCTGGCGACCGCGGGCGTGCGGCTGCGGGTGATCGGCGAGGAGAACATCTGGGCCGCGAGGCCGGCGGTCTTCCTGTTCAACCACCAGAGCCAGCTCGACGTCTTCGTCCTCGGATCGCTGCTGCGCAAGGACTTCACCGGCGTCGCCAAGAAGTCCCTCGAGCGCGACCCGTTCTTCGGCCCCGTGGGGTTCCTGGCCGACGTCGCGTACATCGACCGCACGGACAGCGCCAAGGCGCGCCAGGGGCTCGAGCCCGCGGTCGAGGCGCTGCGCGGCGGCAAGTCGATCGCGATCGCACCGGAGGGCACGCGCTCCCCGACGCCACGGCTGCTGCCCTTCAAGAAGGGCCCCTTCCACATGGCCATGCAGGCCGGCGTCCCGGTCGTGCCGATCGTGATGCGCAACTGCGGGGAGATCATGGCGGCGCACTCGATGGCGATCCACGGGGGCACCGTCGACGTGGTGGTGCTCCCGCCGGTCCCGACCGAGGACTGGACGCTGGAGGACCTCAACGACAACATCGCCCGGGTCCGCCAGATGTACCTCGACACGCTTGCCAACTGGCCATCCCACCCCGGCTGACCCCTACGCTCCCGACATGCCACGTCGCGGGATCACCCCCCTGTCCCAGCAGATCCGCCAGACCCTGGCTGCGCACGCCACCGCGCAGCGCACCGGGATGCCCGTCGAGGAGGTCCTCGGGCAGGCAGCCGCCGCCGAGCTGACCCGGCGGGACTTCCTGCGCGGGGCCGGGGCCCTGACCGCCGCGGGGGTGGTGGCCGCCGCCGGCCTGCGCCCGGTGCCCGCGAGCGCCGCCACCAGCCCCTCGGTCATCATCGTCGGCGCGGGGCTGGCCGGCGTCCGGGCCGCGCACTGGCTGTACCGCGTCAAGGGGATCTCGGCGACGATCTACGAGGGCAGCACGCGCGCCGGCGGTCGGTGCTGGTCACTGCGGGACTACTTCGACGACGGCGCCGTGGTGGAGCACGGCGGCCAGCTGATCAACACCGACCACAACGCGATCCGCAACCTGATCAGCAGCCTGGGACTGAGCATCGTGGCGGCGAACGGCGGGGCGTACGCGGGCTGGCAGGACAAGTACTGGATCGACGGAGCCGACTACCCCTACGACGCGGCGAACGCGGACTGGGGCCAGGTCCAGTCCGCGATGAAGGCCGACCTGCAGTCCGCGCCCTACCCCCAGACCTACTCCAGCAACACCCCCGCCGGGATCGCGCTGGACCGGATGACGGTGAACGAGTGGCTCGCTGCGACGGGTCCCCGGCGGGCTGGACAGCAGGTTCGCCAAGCTGATGCAGAGCAACGTCATCGCCGAGTACGGGATGGATCCCGACCAGCAGTCGGCGCTGAACCTCGTGTACCTGCTGGGCTGGAACCCGCAGAACTCCCTGGACCCCCTCAACGGCGCCGACGAGAAGTACGTCGTGGAGGGCGGCAACGACCAGATCATCAGCCGGATGCTCGCCGAGCTGCCCGCCGGGACCGTGAGGTACGGCAACGCGCTGACGGCACTGCGGGCCAATGCCAACGGCAGCGTCACCGGGACCTTCCTCAGCGGCCGGAAGTACACGGACGTCACCGCGGACCGGATCATCCTCGCCCTGCCGTTCACCACGCTGCGGGATGCCGACCTCTCGCGGTCCGGGTTCAGCGCCCTGAAGCTGCGGGCCATCCGTGAGATGGGGCTGGGCTACAACGCCAAGCTGCACGTCCAGCTGTCGTCGCGCCCGTGGGTCGCCCAGGGCTACGGCGGCCCCGCCTACACGACCATGTCCGGATTCCAGTGCGCCTGGGACGACACGGCGGCGACCACCACGACCAGTGGTGTGTTCAACTTCTTCCCCGGCGGACGGCAGGTCCAGGCGTGGAGCGGGGCCGCGTTCGGCCCGGCGCCGAAATCCCAGGTGGACTCCTACCTCGCCCAGGCCGAGGCCATCTTCCCCGGCACGCGCACGGCCTACACCGGACGCAACTACCGCGACGCGTGGCTCCTCAACCCGTGGTCGAAGGGCGCCTACACGTGCCCCACGCCCGGGCAGTACACGACGCTGTTCGGCGTGGGCAAGGAGCGCGCGGGCAACGTGTTCTTCGCCGGCGAGCACACGAGCGACGCGTACTTCGGCTACCTCAACGGCGCCGTCGAGTCCGGCGAGCGCGCCGCCAAGGAGGTCGCCGCGAGCTGATCCGGCTACGGCCGGGGCAGCTTGTGCAGCGCCTTGAACGAGTGGGTCATGACGGCGGTGAACAGCTCGTGGGTCATCGAGCCGGGCGGGTGGATCCCGTGCAGCCGCTGGATCACGATCGACTGGGGCTCGGTGAAGCGCAGGATCCCGTACTTGCCGTTGCGCCGGCCCATGCCCGAGGCCTTCATCCCACCCTGCAGGACGTCCGCGCTGCCCCAGGTCGCCACGATGCCGTCGTTGATCTCGACCGTGCCCGCCTGGATGCGCTCGGCGATCCGCATCCCCTCGCGCGTGTTGCGCGTCCACAGCACGGCGTGCAGCCCGTACTCGGTGTCGTTGGCCATCTCGACGGCCTCGTCGACGGAGTCGAACGGGTAGAGGGCGACGACCGGGCCCGAACGTCTCGGCGGCGCACAGCTCCATCTCCGGGGTGACTCCCTCCAGCACCGTCGGGGCGTAGAAGGTCGGCCCCAGGTCGGGCCGCGGGCGCCCACCGGTCAGGACCGTCGCCCCCTTGGCGACGGCGTCCTCGACCTGGGCGGACACGCTGGCCAGCTGCGTGTCGTCGATCAGGCAGCCCATCTCGTAGTCGAAGGTGAGCCCGGACCCCATCCGGATCCGCTCCACGCGCGCGACGAGCCGGGTGCGGAAGTCCGTCGTAGACCGAGCGGTCCACGAGGATCCGCTCGGGGCCGACGCACGTCTGGCCGGCGTTGATGAAGCAGGCACGGATCACGGCCTCGACGGCGCGGTCGATCTCGGCGTCGGCCAGGACGATGAAGGGGTTCTTGCCGCCCAGCTCGAGTGCGGTGTAGATCAGCCGGGGACCCGTGCGCCCTGCCACCGCCCGCCCCGCGGCGGTCGAGCCGGTGAAGGCCACCGCATCGGCGCGGTCGACGACGGCGGTCCCGATCGAGCGACCGGGGCCCAGGACGATCTGCCACAGGTCCTCGGGCAGCCCGGCCTCGACAGCCAGGTCGCGCACCCAGATCGCGGACAGCGCGGCCTGGACGTCGGGGCGGTG
This sequence comes from uncultured Actinomycetes bacterium, assembly GCA_963729885.1. GTDB lineage: Bacteria > Actinomycetota > Actinomycetes > S36-B12 > CAIYMF01 > Prado023. Next base: position 73,921 of record CAVSQK010000018.1, on the reverse strand, counting down.
CACGATCGCGTTGCCGCCGACCAGCGCGGAGTAGCCGTCCGAGGCGGCGAACACCGCGGGGTAGTTCCACGCCGTCACCAGCCCCACGACCCCCCGCGGGTGGCGCACCTCGTAGGCCTTCGTGACGATCGGGACGACGCCCTGGCGCGCATGCCGACCCAGGACCTTGGGCGCGGTGCGGGAGATGTAGCGCGCGTAGACGGCCACGGCCGCCGCCTCGGCGAAGGCGTCGTAGCGCGCCTTGCCCGCCTCGATCTGCAGCAGGTCCATGAGCTCGTCCTGCCGGGCGAACGCCTCATGGTGGATCCGGCCGATGATGCGGGCGCGCTCGGCCACCGGCCGCTGGGCCCACAGCTTCTGCGCGGCCCGGGCGCGGGCGAACGCCTCCTCGACGTCGGCCTCGGTCGAGATCGGGTAGGTGATCAGCTCCTCGCCGGTGAACGGGGCACGGGTGGTCTCGGTCTGGCCGCCTGTGGCCAGGACGCACGACAGCAGCCGGTCGATCAGGTCGGTGGGCATGTCCTCGCGCAGGCTGAGGGTGCGCGTGGGGCCGGGGTCGCCGGCGGGATCGCCCATCGGCAGGACCTTCACGGCGTGGTGCTTCTTCATGGGGGGCAGGGACGTGGTGGCCATGCCTTCACGGTACGCCCCCGGATCCACGATGGAGCCCCGACCCGGCACGACCCGCGGCGCACCGCGCACCGCTGCGTATCCTGCACCCCTATGCCCACGCCTGCGGAGGTTCGCGTGACACCGATCGACGGGCCCGCCCTGCGGATCGCGCACGTGTCGGACATCCACGTCGGCGCCCACGACGAGCTGACCCTCGACGGCCTGGCCGAGGACCTGCACGAGGCCGACGTGGCGGCCACCATCGTCACCGGGGACCTGACCATGCGTGCCCGCACCCGTGAGTTCGTCCGGGCCAAGGAGGTCATCGACCGGTTCCCGCGCCCGACGATGATCGTCATCGGCAACCACGACATCCCCCTGACCAACCCGCTGCACCGGATGTCCTCGCCCTACGGCAAGTACCGCGCCGAGGTCACCGAGAACCTGGACCCGGTCCTCGACCTGGGCCCCGTGCGGGTCCAGGGCCTGGGGTCCATGCCCCGCTGGCGGTGGAAGTCGGGGCGCATCTCCGAGCGACAGTCCCAGGACATCCGCACGACCTTCGCCGACGCCCCGCCGGGGACGGTCCGGGTGGTCGCGATGCACCACCCGCCGAGCTCGGAGGACCTGGAGTCCCTGGCCGGCGGCGACGGCTTCGAGCGGGCCCTCGTGGAGGCCGAGGTCGACATCGTCCTGGCCGGGCACACCCACGTGCCCGCGGTCCAGGTCCTGGAGGTGGGCGCCGGGTCCCGGACCCGCTCGATCATCGAGGTCGTGGCCGGCACGGTGACCAGCCACCGGACCCGCGGCGTCGTGCGCTCCTGGTCCCTGCTGGAGATCACCGCCGCGACCCTGACCGTGACCGAGCACTACGCCGACGGGAGCAGGTGGCGGGCCGACCCGCCACAGGCGTTCCGACTGCCCGACGCGACCCACCGGGGCGGCGCGAGCCCTGCGGGCTGAGCTCCGGGGCCCGCGGGGGCGTCAGCTGCGGCCGAGGGCCAGGTCCCACAGCTCCCGGGGCGTGTTGGCCGTCAGCTTCCGCGCGGCCGGGGACCTCCCGGGCGCCTGCGGCGGGAGCAGCACGGTCAGCGCGGCGGGCAGCATCTCGAACACGATCGGCGGGTCCATGGTCAGCGCCTCGCCGTCGACCCCGATCCGGACCGGGCTGCTGGACGTGATCTCGAACCGCGGCGTGGACCACTCCTGCCACCCGGGGAACCTGCGGACCTGGCCGGCGGTCTCCAGGGCCAGGAACCGGCGCGCGTCGGTGGCGCTGGTGATCGTCAGCGACACGACCCCGAGCTGGCCGGTGTCCATCCGGGCCCGGGTCCCCACCCCGCCCAGCGAGTCGAGCACGTACGGGTTGTTGGACACGAGCACCACGTCGGCGGTGTCGTGCGCCTGGCCGGCCTCGTCGACGAAGTGCAGGTCCAGGGAGTCGGCGTTGCTGCCGAGCAGGTCGGGAAGCGTGTCGAGCGTCGTGCGCAGCTTGGCGTCGCGGTAGGAGTCCGAGGCCACGATCTGCGCGTAGAGCCCCAGCGAGGCGTTGTTCACGAAGACACGGCCGTTGACGGTGGCCAGGTCGATGGTCCGCGGGATGCCCCGAGGCGAAAGCGTCCAGGGCGCCGACCACGTCGTCGCGGTCCAGGCCGAGGTCCAGGGCCAGGTGGTTGCGGGTCCCCGCGGGGATCACCACGTGCGGGAGCCCGTGCTTCATGCCACGGTGGCCACCAGCGCCTGGGAGCCGTCACCGCCGGCCATGCCGATCACGTCGGCCCCGCGCGCCACGGCGTCCTCGGCGAGCGGACCAGGTCGTCACCCAGCGAGAGCACGACGGGCTCGATCCCCCGCGCCCGGCACTCGGCGACGAGGTCGAACCTCTCCACCTTCCCGCCGCCGGACTTCGGGTTCATGATCAGGACCGGATGCCGGGCCGGAGGCCGCGCGGTGGCGCCAGGTCGGCGGCCACGACCGCAGCCGCGTGCCGGTGTGTGGCCCGGCGGGCGAAGAAGGCCGAGGCCGCGCCGAGGGCCACGGCCCCGACCAGCGCCCACAGCGAGCGGCCGGCGTCGATGAACGCGACCGACGGCACCCCAGCCCGATCGCGCCCAGGACCCCGCCCACGATCCGGGCCGTCCCCCGGTTGGCCACCAGGTACCACCCGCCGGTCATCGCCACCCCCGCCCCGACCAGCGCCACGACGAGGTGGGCCAAGGAGCCGACCATGAACCCCAGGACCGCCAGCAGGGCGAGCGCACCCGTCACCAGGGCGAGGATCGCCGCCACCCGGCGACGGCCGTCCACCCCGCCCGGCTCCGGCGCTCCGTCGCTCCCGCCATCACCAACCCTCCCCGACCGCACGTACCACACGGAAATCCAGCATAGGCGGCGCGCCCTGGAGCTGCCCGCGTGCGCCCGCGCGCCGAGCTCAGAGGCAGGCCGCGGCCGCCTCCTGCGCTGCGCCCGAGGACGCGGGCGAGGTCGGCGGGGACGAGCGCCAGGCGGGTGCGCCGCTCGAGCAGGTCGGCGACGTCCAGGGCCCCCTCGGCCTCGACCCCGAAGGCGAGCTCGACCCCCAGGACCGGCACGCCCGCCGCAACCGGCTCGCGCAGCCACGGCCGGGACTCCCCCAGCGGCCCACACGGTCGCGGCCTCGCCCCCGTACCGGCGGACCAGCCGGGCGGGCAGGTCGGGTCCACGGCGGCGAGCACGCCGTCCCCACCGGCGCCGACGAGGGCGATCCGGGTCGTCCGGCAGGGCACGTCGCTGATCAGGTCGACCACGTCCTGGGCCATGCGCCGGTACGTGGTGAGCTTGCCGCCGGTGACGGTGATCCGGCCGTCGCCGTGGTCGCGCACCACGTGCCGGCGGGAGAGGTCCGCGGCGCTGGCGGTCGGCGACCCGTGGTCGGGTGCGGCCAGGGGCCGCACCCCGGCGAAGGCGCCGATCACGTCGTCGCGGGTCAGCCCGACCTCGAGCCAGGGCGAGATGATGCCCAGGATCCAGTCGATCTCCTCCTGCGTGGGTGTGGCCACGCGCGGCACCGGGCCCTCCATCGGCACGTCCGTGAGCCCGATGAACGTCAGGCCGTCGGACTGCGGGAGGGCGAACACGAAGCGGCCCGTGGTGCCCGGGACCGGGACGGTCAGCGCGGCGCTGGGATTGCCGAGCCGTTCCGAGCGGACCACGACGTGGCTGCCCCGCGAGGGGACCAGCCGGACGTCGTCGTCGAGCTCGTGGGCCCACGCGCCGGTGGCGTTGACGACGTGGCGCGCGCGCACCTCGTAGGTCGTCCCGTCGAGGCCGTCGCGCAGCAGCGCCTGGCCCGGTCCGATCGACAGGACCTCGGTCCGGGTCAGGATCGCAGCGCCGTAGGCGGCAGCCGTCCGGGCCACGGCGACGACGAGGCGGACGTCGTCCTCGAGCTGGCAGTCCCAGAGCACCATCGCGCCGCGGACCTTCTCGGCGGACAGGGACGGGACCAGCGCGATGGCCTGCTCGGGATCCAGCGGCCGGGCGCGCGGGAGCATCCCGCGGGGTGTCCGGGCAGCGGCCCGCAGGACGTCGGCGGCGGTCAGCCCGCTGCGGACCAAGCGCGGATCGGGCTCGTCAGGGGCATCGGAGAACGGCACCACCTGGGGCAGGGGATGGATCAGGTGCGGGGCCACCACCCCGGCCAGGACGGCCCGCTCACGGGCGCTCTCCCAGGCGACGCCCACCTGGCCGGAGGCGAGGTAGCGCAGGCCCCCGTGGACCAGCTTGCTCGACCAGCGCGAGGTTCCCGACGCCAGGTCGTCGCGCTCCACCAGGGCCACCCGCAGCCCCCGCGATGCGGCATCCAGCGCGACCCCGACGCCGGTGATCCCGCCGCCGACCACGAGGACGTCCAGCGCGACGCCCTGCTCGAGCGCAGCCCGCCATCGGGCACGCCGGTCCCGGGTGAGCAGGCTGCTGGGATCGCCGGGGGCGAGGTGCTCGATCGGGGCGCGGGGAGCCGCTCGTGCGCAGCGGGAGGGCGGCTGGGCGGCTCATCGGGGACCTCCTGCTCGGCGACGTCGGCGGGGAACGGCCGCAGGTAGCCGTGGAGTGCGCGCTCCAGCTCGGGCCAGCGGCGGCCGCGGGGGTCGACCGTGTCGTACGCGCGGGCGGAGAAGACGTGGATGGCCGACATGCTCATGACCTGCAGGGCCATCGCCTCGACGTCCCCGGGAGCCACGGAGCCGTCCGCCTGGCCGGCTGAGAGGAGGTGGCGCAGGCGGTCCAGGCCCATCCTGTGGGAGCTTCCGAGGCGGTCGACCACCAGAGGCATCAGCGTCTCGGGATCCAGCTCCAGGATCCGGCGCATGAGCGGATGCTCGGCCGTGCCCCGGGTGACGAGGATCACCTCACGGACCAGGCGCCCACGACCGTCGACCTCACGCCGGGAGCGCTCGGCTGCCTCGGCGATCACCGCACCGAACTCGACGACCAGCAGGGCGCTGATCAGCCGGTCGAGGTCGTCGTAGCGGCGGTAGACCGTCATCCGGGACACGCCGGCACGGCGTGCCACCTCGGCCAGGGTCAGCCGCCGCAGGCCGATCTCCAGGACCCCCTCGTAGGCCGCCCGCAGCACCGGGTCGTCCGTGGCCGAGGCCCCGGCGGAGCGATGGGTGAGATGTGACACTGTTCCCATACCTGTCACTGTACTCCTCACCCTGTCGCTGATGTAGCCCCCATCGTGTGACACTCACCTCCAACATGTCACACTGGAACCATGATCGGATCACTGGCAGATCGCTACGCCCGCTGGGGGGCTGCCGGCCCCTCCCACGACCTCGATCCGCGCGCGGCCCAGTACGTCGCCGAGGTCCTCGGCCCGCCGCACCCCTCCCCGGCGGTCGCCCTGTCCCAGGTGGAGCCCGCACCGTCGCGCCTCGACGCCCGGTCCATGGCCGGCCTCACCGCCGCGGTGGGGGCCGCCCACGTCCGCACGGACCGGGAGGCGCGCCTGGCCCACGCCGGGGGGCTGTCGTACGTCGACCTGCTCGAGCGGCGGTCGGCGAGGCACCCCGAGGCTCCCGATGCCGTGGTCTCCCCCGGCTCGCACGACGACGTGGTGGCCCTGCTCGCCGCCGCCGAGGCCGGAGGGTTCGCGGTGGTCCCCTTCGGCGGGGGCACGAGCGTGGTCGGCGGGGTCCGGCCGGACGCCGGGTCGAGGTCGGGTGTCGTGGCGATCAGCTTCGACCGGATGGCCGAGCTGCTCGACGTCGACGCCGTCTCGGGCACCGCGCGCGTGCAACCCGGCATGACCGGTCCGGTCCTCGAACGGCTGCTCGCCGCCCGCGGCCTCACCTGGGGGCATGTGCCGCAGTCCTGGGAGCGGGCCAGCATCGGCGGGTACGCCGCCACCCGCTCGGCCGGCCAGGCCTCGACCGGGTACGGCCGCAGCGACGCGACCGTCGAGGCCCTGGTGGTGGCCACGCCGCGCGGCACCCTGCGGCTGGGTCGGGCACCCTCCTCGGCGGCCGGTCCGGACCTGCGCGCCCTGTTCCTGGGAAGCGAGGGGGTGCTGGGCGTCATCACCGAGCTCACGCTGCGCGTGCGGCGGGCCCCCACCACGCGGTGGTTCGAGGCGATCATGCTGCCCGACCTCGACGCGGGGCTCGAGGCGTTCCGCGAGCTCGCCCAGTCCCGCGCCTGTGCGGACGTGATGCGCCTGTCCGACCTGGCCGAGACCCGGGCGACGATGCACATGAGCGGGCCGAGCGGGCGCACGGCCACGGCCCTGGAGGCGTACCTCAGGGTGCGCCGCGTGACCGATGGCGCCATGGCGATCCTCGGCTGGGACGGGCCCGTCGGCCGGCCAGGTGCGCTCCCGGCGCTCGACGGCCTTCGACATCCTGCGCCGTCACGGGGCCGCGTCCCTGGGGCGCGGCGCCGGGGAGTCGTGGCTGCGGCACCGCTTCGAGGGGCCCTACCTGCGCGACACGCTCATGGACCAGGGCTACCTCGTGGAGACCCTGGAGACGGCCACGAGCTGGGCGCAGCTGGCCCCGCTGCGGGAGTCCGTGACCGGGGCGCTGTCGGAGTCGCTCGGGCGCAGCTACGTGATGGCCCACGTGTCCCACGTGTACGAGACGGGCGCGAGCCTCTACATCACCGCACTGGCCTCCGCGGGCCCCGATCAGGCCGAGCGGTGGCGCGTGGCCAAGCGGGCCGCCTCGGAGGTGATCGTCGCCCACGCTGCCACCATCACCCACCACCACGGGATCGGGTCGGACCACGCCCCGTGGCTGGAGGCCGAGGTCGGGCCGGAGGGTGTCGCCCTGCTGCGCGCGGTCAAGGCGCACCTCGATCCGCAGGGGATCCTCAACCCGGGGGTGCTGCTGCCCTCCGGCGAGCCGACCCCGTAGCGTCGAGGGTGGCCCGGGCGGACGCGCGGGCGGACCGGCCGGGAGGGAGCCGTGGCGATGGATGAGCTCACGTGGCGCCCCCTGGAGGAGTCCGACCACGAGCCGGTCCTCGCGACCCTCTCGGCCTGGTCGAGCGGCCGGGACTTCCACGCCCTGCTGCCACGGCTGTTCTTCGCGCACTTCTGCGACACGTCGCTGATCGTCGAGGACGCCGAGGGCAACCTGGCCGGGTTCATCATCGCGTTCGTCTCCCAGACCCAGCTGCGGACCGGGTACATCCACTTCGTCTGGGTGAGCCCCCAGCTGCGACGGCAGGGCCTGGCGCGGCAGCTCTACGAGCGGGTGTTCGTCCTGCTGCGGGATCGGGGCTGCCGGCGGGTCGAGGCGGTGACGATCCCCGAGAACACGGCCTCGCTGGCGTTCCATGAGCGCATGGGGTTCACGGCCAAGGGCCGTGGGGGCAGCCCGTTCGAGGCCCCCGTCGTGGCCGATCATGCCGGCCCCGGCCAGCACCGCGTCGTGCTCGAGCGGGAGCTGTGAGGGCGGGCGTGCCCGGACGGGCCAGACCGGCAGGGATCGACACCGCTCCCGTCCGCCCGCTACCGTCCGGCCGTATGCAGCGGACTGACCTGCGGATACCCGTGCCGGGGGGCGATCTCATCGGCTGGGTGGCCGGCGATGGTCCGCCCGTCCTGCTCCTGCATGGTGGACCGGCCATGTCCGGGGACTACCTCGACCCGTTGGCCGAGGAGCTCGTGACCGGCTACCAGGTGGCGTGGTACCAGCAGCGCGGCATCGCCCCCTCCACCGAGTCCGGGCCCCACAGCGTCGACCAGCATGTCGGGGACGTCGCGGCCGTGCTCGACCACCTCGGCTGGGATCACGCCCTGGTCGTCGGGCACTCGTGGGGAGGCTTCCTGGTGGTGGCGGTGGCCGCCCGAGCTGGGCGCCCGGATGCGGGGCGCGATGGCCGTGGACCCCCTCGGCACGGTCGACCCCGCCGACCTGGCCCCAGTTCGACGAGAACCTGAAGAACGCGGTGCGCCCCGAGGACCGCGCCAGGTACGAGGAGCTGCTGGCCATCCCGGATGAGGAGGTCGACTTCCGAGGACGCCCTCGAGCCAACTGCGGATCGTCTGGCCCGGGCTACTTCGCGGACCCGGCGACCGCCCCTCCCATGCCCGACACGCTGATGCGGGTGGACGCGCACCTCGAGACCTGCGCATCCATCGAGGAGGTCCAACCCGGATTGGCAGCCGGGCTCCCGGGTCTGGCGGTTCCCTTCACGTTCGTGCACGGGCTGCGCAGTCCCGATCCCCGTGATCGAGAGCTCGGCGTCCGTCGACCTGCTGCCGGATGCGGAGCTCGAGACCGTCGAGGGCGCTGGCCACTTCATCTGGCACGAGCGCCCCGGCGCGGTGCGGGCAGGGCTCGACCGGCTGGCGGCACGGACGTCCGCCTGACCCCCGGGGGCGCTGTGGGTGTTCGCCCGTCCGTCAGGAGATGGGCTGGTACATCTCCGTGATGAGCTCGTCCTCCGGCACGGTGCCCGGCTCGTTGGCGTAGACCTCGAAGCACGACCTCGACCAGTCCGGGTGCAGGCCGTCGGCGGCGACGGCGGCCATGAACTCCTGCCAGGCGTTGGCGAGTCCGGCGTAGCTGCCGTGGTGGGCCGCCACGGCGTAGCGCCCACCCGCCACGGCGATCCGTTCGACCGTCCCAGCCGGGTCGATCGATGCCTCCGGGGCGATGGGGAGGGCTGCGTAGCTGCGCAGCTCGTCGGGCGCGGTCGTCTGCGAGTCGTCGGGGTAGAGGGCCATGGGCGGGCCGGTGATGACGCCGGCGTTGCGCTGCGCCCAGTCCCCCAACCTGTCGAACGCGGCCCCGATCAGCGGGTAGGGGCCCACGTGCAGGATCGCGACCACCGGGCGTTCGGGGATGTCCACGAGGGCGATGTCCATGCCCGCGAGTCTGGCACCGCACCGCGCGCCGACACCACTGGGCCGAGCCACCCGGACGGCTCACCGCCTGCCCGGGTGCGCCGCCTTCGCCTTCTCCACGTACTCGTCCATCGGGACCGCGGCGATGACCCCGGCGACCAGGTCCTCGTGCAGGTCGTCGACGCGCTTGAAGCGCAGGCAGCTCTTGCCCATGTCCAGCTTCGTCCCGCGCGCAACCCACTCCTGCCGCAGCCGCGCCTCCTCGGCGGAGTCGGCGTAGACCCCCATGAGGTAGAGCGCGTAGTAGTTCTTCTGCGCCGCCAGCGAGACGTAGGCCAGCGGCTTGCCGTTGTACGTCTCGGGATAGGTCTCGAGCGGCACCATCCACGTGATCATCCCGTAGAGCATGCCCTCGACGTACCCCGGCGGAAGGCTGGCGTTGACCAGGTCGCGCACGTGGGCGACGACGGCGGCTCGATCCTCCGGGAGCTCCTCGAGGTACTCCTCGACGGTCGCAGCGGTGCTGGTGGCCATGGATCGACAGGGTAGCCGCCGGGGCGGTACATCCGGCGCGGTGTCGCGGCGCTCGACACAACGCGGATCCTGTGGACGACACCCCCACGATGTCGGTGGGGGGGATAGGGTTCGAACAGGTGTTCGGGTTGAGGGGACGGGGGTTGTGGTGCTTGAGGTGTGTCTGGCGGTTCGGGGCGACGACGGGTCGCTGGTCGATCCTGGTGCGCTCGGGGTGCAGGAGGTGATCGGGTTGATCGGGGCCCACCCGCCCGGAGCCCGCGCCTGGTGAGTATGCGGTGTTCGGTGCGTCGGTGGACGTGCTCGAGGCGATCGAGGTGGTGGTCGGCCAGGTCACCGCGCTGCGGGCGGCGGCGGTCCACGCGGTCGCTGCGGACACCCCGGCAGGGGTGGTGGCCGACCAGGTCGTGGACGTGCTGATGATGGCCCTGGACCGGTCACGACGCTCCGGGTTGCTGCTGCGTGAGCAGGCGCTGGTGCTGACCCACCAACCCCAGGTCTGGGCCGCGCTGTGGGCCGGGCAGCTGGACGTGACGAAGGCCGGGATCCTGGCCCGGGCCCTCTACCAGGTGCCCCAGGCCGATGCCCAGGGCCAGCCGCGCCCCGGGTACGACGCGGACTGCGAACGGATCCTGGCCGCCGGCCTGGGCTACGCCCCCGGACACACCGCCGGCCAGCTCGACCGGCACCTCAAGGCACTGCTGGCCCAGATCGACCCAGGCACCCTGGTCACCCGCCGGCGCCGGGCCCTGGCCGAACGCGGAGTCTGGATCGGGCACCGCGGCGATGGCACCGCCGACCTCACCGCCCGCCTGGACTCCACCGACGCCGAACAGGTCTACGCCGCCATCCGCGCCCTGGCCCTGACCGCCCACCCCACCGACACCACCGCCGAGGGCGAGGACCGCGCCACCGGCGGCGACGGCGCACCCGCAGGCAGTGGCCCCGAGGACGGCCAGAGCCGACGCTGCGGGCGGGCGGGGGCGCCCGGGACCGGGCGGCGCCCGTTCGACCTGCGGATGGCCGACGCCCTGGTCGACCTGATCCTGCGCCCAGGACATCGGCCGGCTCCGATCGCCCCGCGGGCACGGCGACGACGGCACGCGGAGGCCGGGTCAGCCCCGGGCCAGGGTCGGGTCACGGTCGCGACCCAGATCACCGTGACCATCCCGATCGACAGCCTCGCCGGACTGTCCGACACCCCCGGAACCCTGTCCGGGTACGGCATCCTGCCCGCGGACCTGGTCCGACGCCTGGCCGCCGGCGACACCCGCTGGCGCCACATCCTCACCGACCGGGCCACCGGGGCCGTCCTCGACGTCGGCACCTGGTCCTACCGACCCCCGCCGCCCTGGCCCGGCACGTACGCACCCGCGACGTCACCTGCCGATTCCCCGGCTGCACCGTCCCCGCCCGCGAATGCGACCTCGACCACCTGATCCCGTTCCCCGAGGGCCCGACCAGCGCGGAGAACCTGCACGCCCTCTGCCGACGACACCACCGGCTCAAGCACGACGACAACTGGACAGTCGAACCCCTCCCCGAACTCCGGCCTACGCTGGACCAGCCCCCTGGGCACCACCCGCGACACCTGGCCCACACCCCCACCACACACTCACCCACGCCGCCTGACCAGCAGTCGCCTGCGCGCCGGCACGACATGGACAGCGCCCGACGGCATGCCTGTCGGGCGCTGCGAAAGAGCGGACGGGTCACTCTTCGGCGAGGTTCGACAGGAGTTCCACCACCTTCGGGGCGACCTCCAGCGACTCCGCCTCGGTCATCGCCGCGCGGGAGTCCAGCGTGCACCACTTGCCGAACGTCCATGAACGCTGCGCCACTGACTCGGGGCTCTCTCCGTCCGGGGCGATGGTCACCCCACCCGATCCATCAAGGAACAGGTAGTTCTGATAGCCCTCGGGGTAGTCCAGGAGCGCGGTCGCACCCATTGCCTGGATCATCTTCTTCTCGTCGAGGTCCTTCCACTTCCACACTGTGATGACGACCATCTCGTTCCTCCCAGATCGGTGAGATCCCACTCGTGTGACGTGTGTCACACACGCCACGTTAGCCCTCGGGGAGGGGCCGCGGCAGTTCCCCCAGGGGCATCCGCGGCTGCCTGAACTCAGCGATCCGCCTGCCCCGCGCGGTGCGCCAGCTCCGCTGCTGCGCGGCCGATCCCGCGCGCCAGGACGTCCACGTCCCCGGCCTGATCGGCGTCCCCGGTCACCCCCGACGTTCAGGGTGCCGTTGTAGCTGAAGATGCCGGTGGTGATGCAGGTGTGTCCGGCCACCGGGATGACCGGATACATGGCCACCACGCGCCGGCCCCACAGGTACACCGGGAACTGGGGACCGGGCACATTGGTCGTGAGCGTGTCCATGAACCACGCGGGAGCGGTGCGACCCACCGCCGCGACAGCAACGTCCTGGATGGCGGCCGGAACGGTCCGGTCCACGAGGCCCAGCACGGCGGAGGCGATCGCCGGTGTGCCGGCCTCCCGACCGTGCGCCACGCCTGCCTGGACGCGCCGCGAGCCTGTCCACGGGATCGACGACCCCGACCGGCAGGTGGCCCAGCATCCCGCTGATCCGGTTCTCCGCACTGCCGTCCCCCGGTGGGCGCATCGACACCGGGACGAGGTTGCGCACCACACGGCCGTCCACCGGCTCCCCACGATGGACCAGGAGGTCGCGGAACCCGCCGGCGACGCACGCCAGGACGACCTCATTGACCGTCGCCCCAAGGGCACGCCCCGTGGCCTTGACCTCCCCCAGGGGGACGTCGACCGAGGCCCAGACGCGCCGTGGGCCCACCGCGCCGGTCAGGGGACTCGGCGGACGCGGAGCCAGGGCCCACGCGGCCGGGATGGCATGGGGATGCCGCCTCCCGCAGGGCGCCGAGCGCGGCCCGGAGGCTGTGCACCCCGGGCAGCTGCCCTGCTGGCACCCTGGCTCGCGCGGTGGTACGGGCTGGTTGAGGATGGCGTCGGCCAGCGTCGGGCCCCCACCGGGCTCCGAGTCGAACCCATGGCCCAGGAGCAGCATGGCCCCGACCCCGTCGGCGATCGTGTGGTGCACCCGCCAGACCAGCGCCCAGGAGTCCTCGAGCCCATCGACGACCCACATGTCCCACAGCGGCTGACCCGCGGGCAGCGACTGCTCCATGATGTGGCCGACGGCGCAGTCCAGGCCCGGATGATCCCCGGACCCCGAGGCGTCGATGCGGTGCAGGTGCGCCCCGAGATCAAGGTCCTCCGCCTCGACCCACTCGGGACGGCGCAGGCCGACGCCGAGCTGGTCAGGTCCTGGTTCAGCCGGGGCATCCGCGCCAGCCGATCGGCGACCATCGCGAGCACATCGTCATCCGGGGGCGGGGCACCCTCGGCGACAGCCACCGTGCCGATCGCGATCGGCGGTCCCTGGCCCTGCATCTCCAGCCAGACGAGGTCGATGGCGTGGAGGCGACAGCGACCGTCCGGCATGTGCCCATGCTGCCGCTGCGAGTGGCTGCACACCAGAGCCAGAGGGCCTGCGCGATACTCGCCCTGCATGACCGCAGTGGACACGCCGCGCGGCACCTGCGCCCTGCTGCCCGCCGGCCCGGGCGTGTACCGGTTCCGCGACCACCGGGGCGTGAGCATGTACATCGGCCGCGCCACCAACCTGCGGACCCGAACCGCGTCCTACTGGGGACCCCTGAAGGGGCGGGCGCGGCTGCGGCGGATGGTGAACCAGATCGCCGCGGTCGAGGCCCTCGAGTGCGCGTCGGTCCATGAGGCCACGTGGCTCGAGCGCAACCTGCTCGAACGGGGGCTGCCCCGCTTCAACCGGGCGCGGGGTGGCCAGGAGGTCCCCGTGTGGCTGGTGCTCGATCCGGGTCCGCGCACGCCTGCGCTGCGGCTGGCCCACTCCACGGACCCCTCCGGCATCGCCCTCGGACCGTTCCTGGGCGCCGACCGCGCCCGACTGGTGCGCTCGGGACTGAGCCGGGTCTGGCCCATCGCGGCCACCGGCGAGGGCCTGACCCGCTCGGAGCGCGACATCGCCGAGAGCCGTGGGGTCGGTCCCGGGGACCGCGATGCCTTCGCGACCGCGATCGTCGAGGCCCTGTCCGCGCGTGAGCCGGCTGTCCGGGCCTGGCGCGCGGGCCTCCTGGATGCGCGGGACCGGGCGGTCGCCGGCCTGGCCTTCGAGCTGGCCGGCCAGATCACCGAGGAGCTGGACGTGATCGACTGGGCCACCGGGACGCAGCGGGTGACGACGACCGAGCCGATCCACGCCGACGTCCACGGCTGGCACGAGGGCGTGCTCGTCAGCCTGGAGATCCGGGCCGGGCGCATGGAGCGCTGGCACCAGCGGCTCGTGGATCGGGAGCCGCGTCGCGAAGCTCGAGGTCGACGCCGCCGCAGTGGCGGGAGTTCGCCGACGGGAACGCCCGCCTCGCAGCACGACTGCTCGGCCGGTAGGCCCACGCCCTAGGCTCATGGTCGTGCCCTCAGCCCGGCTCCTGGTCGTCCACCACACCCCCTCGATGGCGGTGCGCGAGATGCTGGAGGCGATCGTCGCCGGCGCCGGGCACCCGGAGCTCGCCGATGTCGAGGTCGTCGTGGAGCCGGCACTGTCGGCCACCGTGTCGGACCTCCTGGCCGCTGACGCCCTGGTGCTGCTCACGCCGGCCAACATCGGCTACATGAGCGGCGCCCTCAAGCACTTCTTCGACACCATCTACTACCCCTGCATGGACGCCACGCGTGGGCTGCCCTGGGGCCTGGCCGTGCACGGCAACACCGACACCACCGGCGCCGTCCGCTCGGTGCAGAAGATCGCCACCGCCCTGCAGTGGGAGCAGTCCGCGGACGTGCTCTCGGTCATCGGCGCGCTGGAGCCGCCCACGTCGCGGCAGCCCGGGACCTGGGCGCGACCCTGGCCGCGATGGCCCTGGAGCGCCGCACCTGGACGTCCCCGACCGCCCTAACTAGGGTAGGCCCATGACGATCACGGACATGTACCGCCTCGACGGCACGGTGGCCATCGTGACCGGCGCCTCCAGCGGGCTCGGGGTCGCCTTCGCGCAGGCGCTGGCCGAGGCCGGAGCCGACGTCGTCCTCGGCGCCCGCCGGGTCGACCGCCTGGAGGCGACCGCCCAGCTGGTACGCGATGCCGGTCGGCGGGTGCTGGCCGTCGCCACCGACGTCGCCGACCCCGCCCAGTGCCAGGCACTGGTCGACGCGGCCATGGCCGAGTTCGGCCGGGTCGACATCCTGGTGAACAACGCGGGCATCGGCACGGCCGTCGCCGGCCACGCGGGAGACCCCCGAGCAGTTCCGGGAGGTCATCGACATCAACCTCAACGGCTGCTACTGGATGGCCCAGGCCTGCGGGCGGGTGATGGCAGCCCGGATCGAGCATCATCAACATCTCCTCGGTCCTGGGCCTCACGACCGCAGGGCTTCCGCAGGCGGCGTACGCCGCGAGCAAGGCCGGCCTCATCGGCCTGACCCGCGACCTGGCCAACCAGTGGACCGGGCGCAAGGGGATCCGCGTCAACGCGATCGCCCCCGGGTTCTTCGAGTCCGAGATGACCCAGCAGTACCCCCCGGGCTACCTCGACGCCATGGCCGCACGCATCCCCGCCGGGCGCAAGGGGGACCCGCGGGAGCTGGCTGCCACGGTCGTCTTCCTCGCCTCGCCCGCCGGCGGCTACATCACGGGCCAGACGCTGCCCGTCGACGGCGGCCTGACCATCACCTGATCGCCGGCCGCGGGGTCACCCGGCACCTGGCACCGCGGGCACCAGTAGGTCGGCCGGTCCATGGGCGCCACCCCCACCCGTCCGGATCGGATCGGCGTCCCGCACGAGCGGCAGGGCTGGCCGGTCCGCTCGAAGACCCGGAGCTCGCGGCGGGTCACCGGGGGCGCGGCCTCCACGGCGCGCAGCATCCGGGTCCGGATCGTGGCCAGGCAGCCGCTGAGCCCACCGACGGTCGAGGTCGCCGCCCACGGGTCCACGCCGGCGGCGCTGGCCAGCTCCGAGGCCCAGATCGTGCCCATCCCGCAGACCAGCTGCTGGTCGAGCAGGGCCTCCACCAGTGGGCGGTCTGCCCGGACGAGGATCCCCGCAGCGGCGTCGGGATCGAACCCGTCGGCCATGAGGTCGGGCCCCAGATGGCCGACCCAGTGGGCCTCCTCCCGCGTCGGCCGGACCTCGACGTCGTGGACCCGCACCCCGACCGCCTGTGCCGACGAGGTCGCCAGCCAGACCCGGATCTGGTGGCCCGGGGCACCTGGGCCGCCGGGAGGGCCGGTCCGCCAGGACCCGTCCATCCGCAGGTGGTGGTGCAGGGTCCACTCCCGCCGGTCGTCGGCGAGCCGGGTGAGCATGTGCTTGCCAACCACGTGCGTCCCGAGCACCTGCATCCCGCGCAGGTCGACGGTCGCGAACCGCGGGACGCGCAGCTCGGCGCGCACGAGCGTCCCGCCGGCCAGGGCCGCGTCGAGCCGCCGGGCGGTGCGGCGAACAGCGTCCCCCTCGGGCATGCTCCCCATCGTCACCCATCGGTGGCGCAGGGGGGGGGGGGGGGGGGGGGGGGCCTGGAGAGCCGTTTGGGGACAGCGGATCGCCGGCCCGTGGAAGGGCTCCCCGAGTGGTGGTGACGGCTCAGCGCAGGTTGGCCGTCATCCACTCGGCGCCGAAGCCCACGATGTCGGCGGCCGCGAAGAGCTCCGCCTGCGCGCCTCCCACCCGCCCGACCGTCGCCCGCCCGGTGGCCAGGAACTCGCGCAGGATGATCGCGAAGTAGTCCTCCGCCGGCTGCCGCTCGTCGGGGACGATCCCGTTCTCGTCGTCCATGCACTCGACCACGACGATCCGCGGCCCGTCGGGGCCGAGCACCTTGCGGTGGCGCCGGATCCGGACGGGGTCGGGCACGTCCGCGCAGTACTCGGCGAAGTGCAGCACCGACACCGTGTCCGGGTTCGCACCCAGGCGCAGGACCCGACCTCCCGCGGACACGAACCGGTCCAGTGCCGAGCCGGGGCCGTAGTAGTCGTCCCACGGGAGGTCGTCGAGCAGCTCGTGCGCCAGCCGCCCGCGCGCGGCGAACCGACCCTCCGGGTGGTCGTTGACCAGCGTGCCGGGCATCGTCCGCAGCACCTCGGCCAGCACGCCCACCTCCGGCAGCGACCGGCGTCGTCGCGTTCTCGAAGGGCTCGGGCGTCGGCCAGGAGCGCGGCCCGCTCGGACTCGGGGTGGATGTTGACCCAGTCCCACTCGTTGGCGGCACCGAGGATCATGACCAGGGTCCCGTCGGCACCGATCGCCTGCTCGACGGCCTCGATGACGCCGAGCGCCCCACCCTCGACGGGTACCGATCCGGCGCAGGGACGCGTGCAGGAAGACCAGGTCACCGCCCCGGACCCCGAGGGATGTCAGGTCGGCAGCCAGCGCGCTGGGTGTCAGCATCGATCCAGTGTGCGCCAGAATCGCCCCCATGACATTCCCCGGCGTGATCGTCCCGCTCGTCACCCCCTTCGACGAGGACGGGGCGCTGGCCCTCGACGGGTTCGGTCCCCTGGTCGAGTTCGTCCTCGCCGGGGGCGTCTCGGGACTCGTCGCGGCCGGCACCACCGGGGAGGGCTACGCACTGGACCTCGACGAGCGCCGCGCGGTCATCGAGGCGGTGATCGCCGCCGCCGCAGGGCGCGTCCCCGTGCTCGTCGGGGTCGGCGGCACCGCCACGCGGGAGGCGCTGGCGCAGGCACGGCTCGCCCAGGAGTGCGGCGCCGACGGGCTCATGGTGGCGGCCCCGGCCTACGTCCTGCCCACCCCCGAGGAGCTCGGCCGGCACGTGCGGGCGGTCCTGGAGGCAGCCCCGCTGCCGACGGTCCTCTACGACTACCCCGACCGGACGGGCGTGTCGTTCACGGAGAAGGCGCTGGACGCCGTCGCCGCCGACCCCCTGGTCGTGGGGATCAAGGAGGCGTCCGGCGACCTGACCCGCGTGCGCCGCCTGCGCCGCCGCTACGGCGACGACCTGCCCATCGTCTGCGGTGCGGACTCGATCGCGATGCGCTACTTCGAGATGGGTGTCGACTCGTGGATCGGCGGGGTGGCCAACGCGCTGCCCGCCGAGCATGTCGCGCTGCTGGAGGCCGTGACTGGCCGGCGACACCGCCACCGCGTGGGCGTGGCAGAAGCAGATGATGCCGATGCTGCGCAGCGCCGAGCGCACCCACTACACGCCGAAGGTGCGCCACGCCCTCGAGCTGCGCGGCATCACGGTCGGGCCACCGCGCCGCCCGCTGGCGGCGCTCGACGCCTCGGAGGCCCACGAGGTCGCGACCCGCCTGGCGATCGCCCTGGGCCAGACCGACGCCCTGCCCTCGACGACCACCCACGGCCCCCTGAGCCCCGATGCGACTCCCCTGCCGATGCACACCGACGCCTACATCAACGGCGCCTTCGTGCCCGCCGCCAGCGGCGCCACCATGGACGTGCACAACCCTGCGACCGGCCAGGTGATCGCGACGGTCGCCGCATGCGGGGCCGAGGACGTGGACCACGCCGTGGCCGCTGCGCGCGAGGTGTTCGAGCGCGGCGAGTGGTCACGCGCCCACCCCGCGCACCGCCGCCGGGTGCTCACGCGGTTCGCCAAGCTGATCGAGCGGCACGCCGAGGACCTCGCCCGGCTGGACTCACTCGAGGCGGGCAAGCCGATCACCGACTGCCGCGAGGGCGACATCCCCGAGTCCGCCGAGACGTTCCGCTGGTTCGCCGAGGCCATCGACAAGGTCTATGACCGCGTCGCCCCGACCGGCGTGGACGTGGTCGCCCGGATCACCCGGGAGCCGATCGGCGTCGTGGGCGCGGTGATCCCGTGGAACTTCCCGACCCAGATGTTCGCGTGGAAGGTGGCCCCGGCGCTGGCCATGGGCAACTCGGTGATCGTCAAGCCTGCGGAGCAGACGTCCATGGCCGCGCTGCTGCTGGCCGAGCTGGGCCGCGACGCCGGCCTGCCCAAGGGCGTGCTCAACGTGCTGCCCGGCCTCGGCGAGGAGGCGGGCAGGGCCCTCGGCCTGCACCCGGACGTGGACATGGTGACCTTCACCGGGTCGACGGAGGTGGGGCGGTACTTCCTGGAGTACGCGGCGCGCTCGAACCTCAAGCGGGTGACCCTGGAGTGCGGCGGGAAGAGCCCACAGGTCGTGCTCGAGTCCGTGCGCGACCTCGACGAGGTGGCCGCCGAGGCGGTGAAGGCGGCGTTCTGGAACATGGGCGAGAACTGCTCGGCCGGGTCCCGGATCCTGGTGCACCGCTCGCTTCAGGCCGGGCTGGTGGAGCGACTCGTCGAGGCCACTGCCGACCTGCGCGTCGGCGACCCGAGCGAGCCCAGGACCCAGGTCGGCCCGCTGATCGATCCGGCCGCCTGCGGGCGGTCCGCCGGCTACGTCGCTCGCGGGGTGGCCGACGGCGCCCGGGTGGCCTTCGGCGGCGGACCGGTCCTCGAGGAGACCGGGGGCTGGTACTTCGCCCCGACCGTCCTGGACGACGTCCCGCCGGACTCGGTCGTCGCCACCGAGGAGATCTTCGGCCCCATCGTGGCCGTGATCCCGTTCGACACCGAGGCCGACGCGATCGCCCTGGCCAACGCCACCTCCTACGGACTGGCCGCCTCGCTGTGGAGCGACGACATCGACGCCGCCCACCGGGTCGCCCGCATGCTCAAGGCCGGCACGGTGTCGATCAACTGCTACTCCGAGGGCGACATCACGACCCCCTTCGGCGGCTACAAGCAGTCCGGGTTCGGGGGCCGCGACAAGGGCCTGGACTCCCTCGAGCAGTACTCCGAGACCAAGACGACCTGGTTGAGGGTCCGCTGGTGAGCCGCGTCGTGGTCATCGGCGCCGGCATCATCGGCGCCTCGGTCGCATCCTCGCTGGCCCGTCGGGGTGCCGAGGTCACCGTCCTGGACCCGGGCCCCCCGCGCGAGGGGTCGTCGTCGGCGAACGCCGGGCATCTGGTGCCCAGCCACATCATCCCGTTCGCGTCACCCGGCATGGTCGGTGCCGGGCTGCGCTCCCTGGCCCGCCGCGACGGGGCGTTCGCTGATCAACCCGCGGCTGCGGCGGCAGCTGGCCCCGTGGCTGGCGCAGTTCGCGGCAGCGAGCACCCAGGCGAACGTGCGCCGCGGGGCACCGGTCCTTGAGTGGCTGCTCGGGGCCTCGATGGACGAGGTGGACCGGCTCCTGGCAGCCGGGGTGGAGCTCGACCATGCCCGCGAGGGCCTGATCCAGGTCTTCACCCGGCCGGAGAGCCTGGAGGCTGCGCGGCATGAGGCGGGGCACATGCGCGAGCTCGGCTACCCGGCCGAGGAGATGGGGCTCGACACGCTGCAGGACGCCGAGCCCCTCGTGCACGACGCCGTGGGCGCGATCCTGCTGACCCGCGACGGCCGGCTCGACCCCGCCCTGCTGCTCGACGCCCTGCGTTCCGAGGCCATGGCGCACGGGGCGGAGTTCCGCTCCACCTCCGTCACCGGGATCGCCACCGGCCCGACCGCGGTGCTCACCACGGACGGCCCGGTCCCGGCCGATCAGGTCGTGCTCGCCGCTGGGGTCTGGACCCCGGAGCTCGCCGCGACCGTCCCTGCTGCGGACGGCTGGTCCCCGCGCCTGCCGATCCTCCCCGCGAAGGGCTACAGCGTCACGGTGCCCGACGTCCCCGAGGTTCCCCGCCGACCGCTGCTGCTCATGGACCAGCGCCTCGCGGTCACGCCCATGGGCACCGGCCTGCGGATCACCGGGCGCTTCGAGCTGACCGACCCGTCCGACCGGGCGATCCCCACCCCGCGCACCGACGCGCTGCTCAGCGGGGCACGCGCGGCGCTGACGCTGCCCGCTGACGCCCGGGCCACCCGACCCTGGAGCGGGCTGCGCCCCGCCACTCCCGACGGCCTGCCGGTCATCGGCCGGATCGCCCCGGGTTCACCGGTCATCGTCGCCTCCGGCCATGGGATGCTCGGCACCACGACCGGGCCCGGCACCGGCGAGCTGGTCGCCGCGATGGTCGCCGGCGACGCGCTGCCCATCGACGTCGCGCCGCTGTCCCCCGAGCGGTTCGGCCGCCTGCCCAGGAGGGTGCGATGAGGTCCACGAAGGTCCTGCACTGCGTCGAGTCGCACACCGAGGGCATGCCCACCCGCGTGGTCGTCGGCGGGGTGGGCGTCATCCCCGGCGACACCATGGAGGCCCGTCGCCAGCACCTGATCCACGAGCGCGACGACCTGCGCACGTTCCTCATGTACGAGCCCCGCGGTCACGGCGCGATGAGCGGGGCCATCCTGCAGCCGCCGACGCGGCCGGACGCGGACTGGGGCGTGCTCTACATCGAGGTCGCCGGGTGCCTGCCGATGTGCGGGCACGGCACGATCGGCGTGGCCACGGTGCTCGTCGAGACCGGGATGGTCGAGGTCCACGAGCCGACCACGACGATCCGCCTGGACACGCCCGCGGGCCTGGTCGTCGCCGAGGTGGCCGTGCGCGACGGGCGCGCCGAGCACGTGACCATCCGCAACGTCGCGTCCTTCGCGACCGCGCTCGATGCCCACGTCGATGTCCCCGGGTACGGCCAGGTGCGCTACGACATGGCCTTCGGCGGCAACTTCTACGCGATCGTCGAGCTGGCCGAGGTGGGCGTCCCCTTCGGGCGGGAGCACGCCCGCGAGCTGATGGCGCTCGGCCTGGCCCTGATGGACGCGATCGAGGTCGCAGCTCCCCCGGTGCATCCGGGCGAGCCGGGGATCCACGGCTGCCACCACGCGCAGCTCGTCGCCCCCGGGTCCACCGCAGAGCGCTCCCGGCACGCGATGGTGATCCGGCCCGGCTACTTCGACCGCTCCCCCTGCGGCACGGGGACGAGCGCCCGGATGGCCCAGCTGCACGCCCGCGGGCTGCTCGGCCTCGACGTCGACTTCGTCAACACGTCGCTGCTGGACCGCCCGTTCATCGGCCGGCTGGTCGACGCGACCACCGTCGCCGAACTCGACGCGGTCGTGCCGACGATCACAGGCAGCGCGTGGGTGACGGGGACCTCGCAGCACGTCCTGGACCCGACCGACCCGTTCCCGACGGGCTTCCTGCTGGGCTGAGAGAATGGCCCGATGAATCCTGAGTCCGATGACCTCGTCGTCCTCCTCGACGCCGAGGGCACTCCCTGCGGCACCGCCGACCGGACCACAGTGCACAGCGAGCAGACGCCCCTGCACCTGGCCTTCTCCTGCTACGTGGTCGATGCGGACGGCCTTGTCCTGATGACCCGCCGCGCCCTCACGAAGCGCACGTGGCCGGGGGTCTGGACCAACGCGTGCTGCGGGCATCCCCTTCCGGGGGAGCCCTTCGAGGAGGCGATCGGGCGCCGCCTGGCGCAGGAGCTCGGCGCGCGCGCCACCGCGATCGCGCCGCTGCTGCCGGACTTCCGCTACGAGGCCGTCGACGCGTCGGGCATCCGTGAGAACGAGGTGTGCCCGGTGTTCGTGGCGACGCTCGCCGGCGGCCTCGAGCCCGACCCGGCCGAGGTCATGGAGTTCCGCTGGGTCGACCCGGGGGCCCTGGCCGACGTGGCCGCGCACAGCCCGTGGCTGCTCAGCCCGTGGAGCGTGGAGCAGATCCGGCAGTTGGACCTCCGCCTGCTCGGGCACGTCCTGGCCGATGCTGACGCGGTCCCGGCTCAGTAGCAGTCGACGGAGGTCACCCGCACGACTGCCGTCCCCTCCTCGTCGCTGGCCGCGAGGTCGACGACCGCGCTGATGCCCCAGTCGTGGTCGCCCGCGGGGTCGTCGAACACCTGCCGGACCGTCCACGTGCCCGGCTGCGCCTCGATCTGCAGCAGCAGCGGTCCACGGGACGAGGGCCCGGTGCCCAGGTACTCGTGCTGGGCGTAGTAGTCCTCCATGGCTGTCCGCCACCGGTCGGCGTCCCACCCGGCCTCGGCGTCGAGCTCGGCGAGGTCGTCCCAGCGGCGCAGGGCCGCCAGCTCGACCCGACGGAACAGGGCGTTGCGGACCAGCACCCGGAAGGCACGCACGTTGGCTGTCACCGGCGGCGGTCCCGCGTCGACGCTGCGCCGGCCGACCTCGGCCATGTCCGCGTCCTCGGGGTGCAGCAGCCGCTCCCACTCGTCGAGCAGGCTGGAGTCGACCTGGCGCACGAGCTCGCCGAGCCACTCGGTGAGGTCGGCGAGCTCCTCGGTGCGGGCCTCGTCGGGCACCGTCCGCTTGAGGGCCTTGTACGCATCGGCCAGGTACCGAAGGACCAGGCCCTCCGAGGAGGCGAGCCGGTGGTAGCCGACGTACTCCACGAACGTCATGGCCAGCTCGGACAGCTCGCGGGCCACGGACTTGGGCCGCAGCGGGTACTCGGTGACCCACGGGTGGCCCTCGGCGTAGATCTCGTAGGCGGCCTCGAGCAGGTCGGCCAGCGGCTTGGGCCAGCTGACCTCCTCCAGCAGCTCCATGCGCTCGTCGTACTCGATGCCCTCGGCCTTCATGGCGGCCACGGCCTCGCCACGCGCCCGGAACTGCTGGGCGAACAGCACCTGCCGGGGGTCCTCGAGGGTGGACTCGATGACCGAGAGCACGTCGAGCGCGTAGGTCTCGGACTCCCGGTCCAGCAGCTCGATCGCCGCCAGCGCGAAGGTCGACAGGGGCTGGTTCAGGGCGAAGTCGACCTGCAGCTCGTCGACGATCCGCACCGTCCGGCCCTGCTCATCCGGCGGGTCGACGACCTCCAGGACGCCCGCGGCCAGCAGCGACTCCCGGATCGCCTGGGCGCGGGCGACGAGGGCCTCGCGCGCCTCGGGATCCTCGTCGTTGTCGGCCAGCAGGTGGGCCAGTGCGGCGTCGGCATCCCCCGGCCGGTGCACGACATTGAGCAGCATCGCGTGGGTCACGTCGAACCGGGAGCGCAGCGGCTCGGGCTCGGCGGCCACCAGCTTGTCGAAGGTGGACCGGCTCCACGTCGGGCCCTCAGGGGGCTTCTTGCGCACGATCCTGCGCAGCTTCTTCGGGTCGTCACCGGCCTCTGGCGACCAGCCGCTGGTTCTCGATCTCGTGCTCCGGCGCCTGCACCACGACCGAGCCCTCGACGTCGAACCCGGCCCTGCCCGCGCGCCCGGCGATCTGGTGGAACTCCCGGGCCCGCAGGACCCGCAGCCGCCGGCCGTCGAACTTCACCAGCGAGGTGATCAGCACGGTGCGGATCGGGACGTTGATCCCCACCCCGAGGGTGTCGGTGCCGCAGACCACCTTGAGCAGCCCGGCCCGGGTCAGCTGCTCGACGAGGCGCCGGTAGCGGGGCAGCATCCCGGCGTGGTGGACGCCGATCCCGTGGCGCACCAGCCGGGTCAGCGTGCGACCGAACCCGGCGGTGAACCGGAAGTCGCCGATCGCCTCGGCGATCGCGTCCTTCTCCGCGCGGGTGCACACGTTCAGGCTCATCAGGGCCTGGGCGCGCTCCAGCGCGAGGGCCTGCGTGGGGTGCACGACGTAGATGGGGGCGCGGTCGTTGGCCAGGAGCTCCTCGATCGTCTCGTGGATGGGGGTCAACGCGTAGGAGTAGGTGAGCGGGACGGGCCGTTCGCCCCCCGTGACCAGCGCGGCGGGCTGGCCGGTCCGGCGGGTGAGGTCGTCGCGGATGCGCCGCATGTCACCGAGCGTGGCCGACATCAGCAGGTACTGCGCGCCCGTGATCTCGATGAGCGGCACCTGCCAGGCCCAGCCCCGGTCCCGGTCGCCGTAGTAGTGGAACTCGTCCATGCAGACCACCCCGACGTCCACCGCCGCCCCCTGGCGCAGGGCGAGGTTGGCCAGGATCTCGGCGGTGGCGCAGATCACCGGTGCCTCGGGGTTCACGGCCGCATCCCCGGTGATCATCCCCACGCGCGCGGGGCCCAGCAGGTCGCACAGGTCGAAGAACTTCTCCGACACCAGGGCCTTGATCGGGGCGGTGTAGTAGGTGCGCCGGCCCTGGGCGAGCGCGAAGTACATCGCCCCGATGGCCACCAGGCTCTTGCCCGACCCGGTGGGCGTGGACAGGATCACGTGGGATCCCGACGCCAGCTCGAGCAGCGCGTCCTCCTGGGCCGGGTAGAGGGTGAGCCCGTTGTCCGCCGCCCATCCGGCGAACTCCTCGAGCAGGTCCTCGGGACTCGGACCGCTGCCAGCCGCCTGCGACCGGCTGTGGGCGTCGAGCAGGTCGACCAGGGCGTGTCACGACCTGACCCTCCCACGACAGGCCCCGATCGCGCGCATGGATCGTGGATCGGGTCAGTGCTTGTTGGCGTTCGCCGCCGCCAGGCGCAGGGCCTCGGCCATCCGGAGCACCGTCGGCTCCTCGCGCAGCGCGGGACGGGTGGCCAGCCAGATGTGCCGCGGGGTGGGGGCCGGGCCGAGCCGGCGGACTGCGACCCCGTGGCGCAGGGCACCCAGCGCCAGCAGGGGCACCAGCGACACCCCCATCCCCGCAGCCACGTACCCCTGCGTGACCGGGAACTCGTCGCTCTCGGCGATCACCTTGGGGGTGAATCCCGCCCGCCGGCAGATGGCGACGGTGGTCCGCTGCACATAGTCGTCCGGCCCGGTCGTGACGATCCAGTCGGACTCGGCGAGGTCCTCGAGCGCGACGACCCGGCGCCGGGCCAGCGGGTGCGTGCTGGGCAGCAGCAGCCGGTACTCGTCGTCGAGCAGGTGCCAGCGGTGCAGGTCGTCGTCGGGCTGGGCACCTCGGGCGAAGGGCTCGACCACGACCACGAGCTCGACCTCCCCGGCTCGCAGCCGGCGCAGCGCGGCGGCGGTCTCGTCGACGCTGGGCCGCACCTTCACCCCGGGCATGACCTCGCGCAGGGTGGCGATCGCCTCGGGGAGCAGCGACTCCCCGGCAGAGGGGAACGCCACCACGCGGATGCGCCCCACACGCCCCTCGCGGAGGTCGGCCAGGGCGTTCTCCGCCTCCTCGACCTCGTGGAGCACCCGACCGGCGTGCTCGGCGAGCAGCTGGCCGGCAGCCGTCGGGCGGACCCCCCGGCCGGCCTTCTCGAACAGCACCGATCCCGCCTGGGCCTCGAGCTGCGAGAGCTGCTGGCTCACCGCCGACACCGTGTACCCCAGGACGGCGGCCGCGCCCGTGAGCGACCCCTCCTCCACCACGGTCCGGTGAACGGCCAGCAGTCGCGTGCTCAACATGCCCCGACTCTACAGGAACACTGAACAATACATTAGCGATACTCGCTGGACTGCGAACGATCTGCGGCGTACCGTGAGAGTCACAAAACCACGCAAACCCGCTATGACGAAGGTGATCCTCGTGATCGTGCTCCTGTTCCTCCTCCTGCTGCTGATGTGCGCGCTGGCCCCCTGGCTCGGCACGGACACCAGCGACGACCGCAGCGAGAAGGCGCGTCCCGAGCAGGGCTGGTACCCGCCGCTCGGCATCCACTGACGCACCCGGGCCCCGGGCGGGTCAGACGTCTCCGGCAGCCCGTCGCTTGAGCGCCGCTCCCTCCTTGGCTGCGCGGCCGAACCTCCTGCCGTGCTTGCGCAGCTCGTGCGGGGATGACCGCATCGCCGCGCTCGCGACCTCCTTCTGCAGCCGCCGCCACGAGTCATAGCGCGCCGGCGCGAGCTCGCCCGAGTCGCAGGCGGCGAGCACGGCACACCCCGGTTCGCTGAGGTGCCGGCAGTCGCCGAACCGGCAGGCCCCCGCCAGCTCCTGGATGTCGGCGAAGGCCGCATCGACGGCGTCGCTGCCGGCGAACAGCCCGAGGGAGCGGATCCCCGGGGTGTCGATGATGGACCCCACCGGCCGATCCGGGGAGCACGTGCAGCTGCCTGGAGCGTCGTCGTGTGCCGGCCCTTGGCGTCCCCCTCCCGAACAGTGCCGGTGGCGACCTCGTCCCGGCCGAGCAGCGCGTTGATGAGCGTGGACTTGCCCGCCCCCGACTCCCCCACCAGCACCGCGGTGCGGCCGGCCACGAGCGCCCGGACGTCGTCGAGCCCGATGCCCTCCTGCGAGGAGGTCACGAGGACGCGCATGCCCGGATGCTCGAGCTCGAGCCGGGGCAGGTCCACGTCGACGGCGCCCGGGGCGCCGGCCTTGGTCAGCAGGAGGACGGGGTGGGCGTCGGCGTCCCAGGCCTGGGCGGCTGCCCGGTGGATCCGACCGGCCCGGACGGGGCGATCCAGGCCGCAGGTGATCAGCACGAGCTCGACGTTGGCGGCCAGGGCCTGGGACCCGGTGCCGTCCGCGGTCATCCGGCGCACCAGGGACGTGCGCTCCAGGACCCGCTCGAGTCGGAGGTCGTTCGGGTCGGCGTCGGATGGGCGGCGGACGGCCAGCCAGTCGCCGACCGTGGGAGGTGGGTCGAGCCCGGGTGGGACGCGCAGCGCGCGCAGCCCATCCGGGGTCGCGGCGAGCAGGGATGCCCCGTCGTACCGGACGACGCGGGCCGGATGGGTTCCGGTGGGCAGCTGCCCGATGCGGGCGGGGGTCCATCCGTAGGGTTCAAGATCAGTGCAGGGCGTGTGGGACAACGCAGGAATCCTCATCGAGATCCGCCGGGGACGGCGGCGCGGCCGCCGATGTCGGCGGGCAGGCGCAGGTGGTCAGGGAGTGTGGAGGGCAGGGTCATGCGCGAGTGCGGTCATGGCGTCCCTCCGTCCCGGCTCGATGTGGCGCTCACCACTGTAGCGAAGTGGCCGGCAGTCGGGAAGACGTCCGGCACATCCGACTAGTCTGGTGGTGTGCTCCAGGTGCGCGGGGTGTCCCACGCGTTCGCCGAGCGGCCGGTCCTCGACGACGTGACGTTCGACGTCCCGTCCGGGGTGCTGATGGGGCTCCTCGGCCCCAACGGCGCCGGCAAGACCACCCTGATGCGGATCATGTTCGGGGTCATCGACCCCGACGCGGGCCAGACGTGGTGGCAGGGCCATCCGGTGACCACGACCGACCGCCGGCGCTGGGGGTACATGCCCCAGGAGCGCGGCCTCTACCCCGCCATGCCCGCCGGGGACCAGCTGGTGTACCTCGCGCGGCTGCACGGGGTGGGGCGGGCGGACGCGACGCGATCGGCCCGCAGCCTGCTCGACGAGCTCGGCCTCGCCGACCGGTGGTCGGACCGGCCCGACAAGCTCTCCGGTGGGATGCAGCAGCGGCTGCAGCTGGCCGCTGCGCTCGTCCACGACCCGGAGGTGATCGTGCTCGACGAGCCGTTCGCGGGCCTGGACCCGGTCGCGGTCGCCGAGCTGAGCGCCACCCTGACCGAACGGGTCCGAGCCGGGCGCACGGTGCTGTTCTCCAGCCACCAGCTCGACCTCGTCCAGGACCTGTGCGAGTCGATCGTGATGCTCGACGAGGGGCGCACGGTCCTGGCGGGCCGGGTCGCCGACCTGCGCGCGTCCTCCGGGCGCCGGCAGCTGCGCCTGACGATCGCCGACAGCGACCGCACCTGGCTGGCGGGCTTCCCCCAGGTGCGCGTCGTCGAGGACCGCGCCGATGACCTCCGGCTCGACCTGCCCCCGGGAACCGACCCGCTCGCGGTCCTCGACGCGGCCCGGGCTGCGGGGCACGTCACGGACTTCGGCCTGGACCTGCCGACGCTGTCGCAGCTGTTCATGGTGGCCGCGGGCGAGATGGCGGAGGTGGGCTGATGCCGGGCTCGAGCTGGTGGGAGGGCACGCGGCTGGTCGCCGGTCGGAGCCTGTCCGACGGCCTGCGATCGCGGACCGTCCGGATCACCACGCTGATCCTGCTCCTGGTCGGCATGGCGGTCGTGTTCGTGCCCCGGATGCTGTCCGGCGACGAGCCGACCTACACCCTGGCCACCATCGGCGAGGCGTCGGCATCCGTGCAGGCCCAGCTCGACGCCGCGGGCGAGGCCGCCGGGTTCGGGGTGGCGTACCTGCCCGTCGCCGACGCCCCGGCGGTCGAGGCCGCAGTCCGCGAGGGGGATGCGACCGTCGGGCTGGCCGAGGAGACCATGTTCGTGCGCACCGACGCCCCCGGCGCCTTCCCCGTGCTGGTCGCCCAGGCGGTCGTGGCGCAGGAGAGCGTCGGGAAGCTGCGGGAGGCCGGCCTCACGCCCGAGCAGATCGACGACGTGTCCTCCATTGCCCCGCCCACCCAGGTCGAGGTGGGTCCGGTGCAGGACGAGGGTCGCGCGGCCGTGGGCTTCATCGTCGGGATCGTGCTCTACATGGCCATCATGTTCAGCGGGAACACCATCGCGATGAACGTCGGGGTCGAGAAGTCCACCCGGATCGCCGAGGTGCTGCTCGCCGTGCTGCGGCCCAGCCAGATCCTTGTCGGCAACGTGGTGGGCATCGGCGTGCAGACCCTGGCCCAGCTCCTGGTCCTGGCCGTGCCGATCCTCGCGGCGATCACGGTCACCGACGGCCTCGACCTGCCCGCCGTCGCCGCCGGCGACATCCTGCTCGGGGTCGCGTGGTTCGTCCTCGGCTTCCTGATGTACGCCTTCCTGTTCGCCGCGGCGGCGGCGCTCGTCGACAAGGTGACCGAGGTCGGCTCGGCCATCATGCCCGTGACCACCGTGCTGGTCCTGGCCTACCTCGGGGCCGTCCTCATGGTGCAGCAGGACCCGGGCTCGGCCCTGAGCGTCGCCCTGTCGATGTTCCCGCTGACCTCCCCGATGGCCATGCCGATCCGCTGGTCCTCGGGGGCGGTCCCCGAGTGGCAGCTGGTCCTGAGCATGCTGCTGGCCATCGGCGCAGCGGTGCTCCTCGCCTGGTTCGGGTCCAGCGTGTACCGCCGCGCCCTGGTCATCACGGGCCGACGGCTGAAGCTGCGCGAAGTGCTGCCCGAGCGGGGCTGATGGCCATGACCGCACCCCGCATCGGGCTGGTCCTCGGCGGCGGCGGGCTCACCGGCACCGCCTTCCACGCCGGTGTCGTCGCCGGCCTGGCGGAGTCCGCCGGCTGGGATGCGCGCACAGCCGAGGTGATCGTCGGGACCTCGGCGGGATCCACCACGGCCGCACTCCTGCGCGCGGGCCTGCCGCCGGCCGACTTCGTCGCGCGCATGGCAGGAGCACCGCTGTCCGCTGCGGGCGAGCGCGTGCTCGGTGACCTGGGACCTCTGCGCCAACCTCACCGCCGGGAACGCCCGCCCCGGCGTCCCGCAGCCCCCGGGCTGCTGCCCTCGATCGCGCGCCGCCCGTGGCGCTACCGCCCCGGGATCGCCGCGGCCGCGCTGCTCCCCGAGGGCACCCTGGCCGTGGATGCGGGCGTGAGCTGGATCGGCGACCTCTTCCAGGCCTGGCCCGGCCAGCCGATGTGGATCTGCACCGTGCGGCTCGACGACGGCGTCCGGGTCGTGTTCGGCCGCGACGCGACCGCCTCGGTGCGCGACGCGGTCACCGCCTCCTGTGCCATCCCGGGGTACTTCACCCCGGTCGTGATCGACGGCCACCGGCACGTGGACGGCGGGATGTGGTCCATCCACAACCTCGACCTCGTCACTGGTCGGGGCCTGGACCTGGTGGTGGTCTCCGCGCCGATGTCGACGGCTGACCGGTGGGCGGCCGAGCGCAGCACGCTGGTGCGCCTGCCCGTCCGGCGTCGGCTCGACCACGAGGTCGACCGGGTGCGGCGGGCCGGGACCCCGGTGCTCGTGATCCAGCCCGACGCCCGGCTGCGGGAGGTGATGGGCAGCAGCACGATGCGGCTGTCGAGGCGGGCGCCCGTGGCCCGGGCGACCCAGGCGTACGTGCACGCCCTCGTGCGCGGCAGGAGGCCTCGACGCGCTGGTCAGCGCCGCACGCCGCGGTTGAGCAGGGCCATCCCCTCGGTCAACCCGTCCACGGTCAGGGGGAACATCGGGATGACCTCCCCGATGTCCTCGATCGTGGTCCCGCGCCAGCTCTGGGCCGGCTCCGGATTCAGCCAGACGGCGTCGGTGAAGTGCTCGCGCAGGATCCGCAGCCAGCCGAGCCCGGAGATGGCGTCCGGGCCACCGGCCGACCAGTGCCCGCCCATGTGCAGCTCGTAGGGGGCCATCAGCGCATCCCCGACCATGATCAGCTTGTAGTGCGGGGCGCACTGGCGCATGAGGTCCACCACCGGGGTCGGCTCGGCGAACGCGGTGGTGCCGTACACCTCGCCGTAGACGCAGTTGTGGAAGTAGTGGGTGCGCAGCTCCTTGAAGTGGGTGGCCTTCTTGGTCGCGCTGAACAGCTGGGACATCAGCTCGGTGTACGGGTACATCGAGCCACCGACGTCGATCATCAGGACCACATGGGTGTTCGGCCGGCTCGGCGGGCGGGTCACGACCTCGATCTCACCGGCGTTGCGGGCCGTGGCGTCGATGGTGGCGGCGATGTCGAGCTCGTCGGCGGCGCCCTCGCGCACGAAGGCCCGCAACCGCCGCAGGGCCACCTCGAGCTGGCGGATGTCCAGGGTCACGTCCGAGCGGTACCCGCGGTAGCGCCGGGCATCGGCGATGGTGATCGCGGCGCGCCCGCCACCGGAGGATCCCGTGCTCAGGCCACCGGCGGCGCTCCCGCCCTGGCCGAACGGCGAGGTCCCCCCGGTCCCGATCCAGTACGGCCCGCCGTCGTGGCGCTCGGTCTGCTCGCGCAGGCGCCGCTGGTACTCGGCGAGCAGCTCGTCGAGGTCGGGCAGCCCGTCGTCGGCCCGCTCCCCCCGCGCGGCGACCTCGTCGAGCCACTCGCGCATCTCGTCGGACATGGTCAGCACGCCGCGGTACTCCGCCGCGAAGGCCCGGTCGAAGGCGTCGAGATGCCCCTCGTGGTGGATCAGGATCGCGCGGGCCACGTGGTA
The DNA here is from genome assembly GCA_963729885.1 of uncultured Actinomycetes bacterium. Classification (GTDB taxonomy): domain Bacteria; phylum Actinomycetota; class Actinomycetes; order S36-B12; family CAIYMF01; genus Prado023. Next base: position 42,592 of record CAVSQK010000018.1, on the reverse strand, counting down.
GTAGCCGGTGACGCTGTTGCGGTGCGCCCCGGCGGCCAGCGCGCGACCCAGCGCCAGTGCCTCGGTGGTCCCCACCGGCACGCGCTCGGCCCGCAGCCGGTACAGCAGCGGCAGGAACATCAGAACCGGCGCCGGTGACGGCCGGTGATCTGGTCGGTGAACGCCTGCAGGTCCTGCTCCTTCTTCAGCAGGGTGCCCAGGAACGGCGTGCTCTCGTCGAGTGCCACGGCGTCCGGCTGGGCCAGGCGCAGCATCGCGATCCAGTCGATGAGCTCACTGGTGGAGGGCTTCTTGCGGACCCGGTCCATGCCGCGCACCGCGTAGAACGCCTCGAGGGCCTGGGCCAGGAGCGTGTCGTCCAGGCCGGGGTGGTGCACCTCCACGATCCGGCCCATCAGCTCGGCGTCCGGGAAGTCGATGAAGTGGAACACGCACCGGCGAAGGAAGGCGTCGGGGAGCTCCTTCTCCGCGTTGCTCGTGATGATGACCACGGGCCGGTGCGCGGCAGCGATGGTCTCCCCGGTCTCGGAGATCGTGAACCGCATGCGGTCCAGCTCGTGGAGCAGGTCGTTGGGGAACTCCAGGTCGGCCTTGTCGATCTCGTCGATGAGCAGCACCACCCGCTGCCCGGCGCTGAACGCCTGGCCCATGGGCCCGAGGTGGATGTAGTCGGCGATGTCCTGCACGTTGTGGTCGCCGAACCGGCTGTCGTACAACCGTTGCACGGTGTCGTACGTGTAGAGGCCCTCCTGCGCGCGGGTCGTGCTCTTGACGTTCCAGGTGATCAGCTCCATGCCCAGGGCCTCGGCGACCGCCTCGGCCAGCAGGGTCTTCCCGGTGCCGGGCTCCCCGCGCACGAGCAGGGGCTTCTCGAGCACGAGCGCACAGCGCACAGCTGTCTCGAGCGCGGGATCGGTCAGGTAGGACGAGGTCCCGGTGAACTCCATGGGGGCTCCTTCGCAGGTGCGGGCAAGCCTACGCGCGCGACGTCCCCCCCACAGCGTCTAGTTTGACAGCTGGTGCAAGGAGGCGGGCATGTCGATCAGGGCGATGATCCAATGGCCCGGCGACGACTACCCGTTGGGGGCCACGTACGACGGCGTCGGGACCAACTTCGCGCTCTACGCCGAACGGGCGACCAGGGTGGAGCTGTGCCTGGTCGACGAGCAGGACGTCGAGCACCGGCTGCGCCTCGAGGAGAAGCAGTCCGGCGTCTGGCACACGTACCTGCCGATGGTCGGCCCCGGGCAGCGCTACGGCTACCGGGTGCACGGACCCTGGGACCCCGCCCACGGACTGCGGTTCAACCCGCACAAGCTCCTGCTCGACCCGTACGCGACGGCGATCACCGGGATGCCCGACGGCAGCCAGGCGATGCTCGGCCACCGGGCGGACGAACCCGGACAAGAGGGACACCACCGACAGCTTCGGCCACACCATGCTCGCGGTGGTCACCAGTCCCTTCTTCGACTGGACCTCCGACCGCCAGCTGCGACGGCCGTACAACGAGACCGTCATCTACGAGGCCCACGTCAAGGGGATGACCATGCGCCACCCGGACATCCCCCGGGTGCTGCGCGGGACGTACGCCGGGCTGGCCCATCCGGCCATGGTCGAGTACCTGGTCGATCTGGGCATCAACGCGATCGAGCTGATGCCGATCCACCAGTTCGTCCAGGACGGGTTCCTGCAGGCGCAGGGCAAGCGCAACTACTGGGGCTACAACACGATCGGCTTCTTCGCCCCGCACAACGAGTACGCCGCGACCGGCACGCGTGGCGAGCAGGTCAACGAGTTCAAGGGGATGGTCAAGCAGCTGCACCTGGCCGGGATCGAGGTGATCCTCGACGTGGTCTACAACCACACGGCGGAGGGCAACCACAACGGTCCGACGCTGTCGTTCCGCGGGATCGACAACCCGGGCTACTACCGACTGGTCCCCGACAACCCCCGGCACTACTTCGACACCACCGGCACCGGCAACTCCATGAACGTGCGCAACCCGCACTCGCTGCAGATGATCATGGACTCCCTGCGCTACTGGGTGACCCAGATGCACGTCGACGGGTTCCGCTTCGACCTGGCCTCCAGCCTGGCCCGCGAGTTCCACGACGTCGACAAGCTCTCGACCTTCTTCGACCTGGTGCAGCAGGACCCCGTGGTGTCCCAGGCGAAGCTCATCGCCGAGCCGTGGGACCTCGGCGAGGGCGGCTACCAGGTGGGCAACTTCCCCTCCCTGTGGACCGAGTGGAACGGCAAGTACCGGGACACCACCCGCGACTACTGGCGCGGCGAGCATGCGACGCTGCCCGAGTTCGCCTCCCGGTTCACCGGCTCCTCGGACCTGTACCTGAACAACGGCCGCAGCCCGCACGCGTCGATCAACTTCGTGACCGCCCATGACGGGTTCACGCTGGCCGACCTCGTGTCCTACAACCTCAAGCACAACGACGCCAACGGCGAGGAGGGCCGCGACGGGGAGTCGCACAACAGGTCGTGGAACTGCGGAGCGGAGGGCCCCACCCGCGACCGGGCGATCCTCGCGCTGCGCGCGCGCCAGCGGCGCAACATCATGGCCACGCTGCTGCTGAGCCAGGGGGTCCCGATGATCGCCCACGGCGACGAGATCGGACGCACCCAGAGGGGGAACAACAACACCTACTGCCAGGACAACGAGCTGTCCTGGATGGACTGGTCGGCCGTCGACGAGGACATGCTGGCCTTCACCCGGATGCTGATCGACCTGCGCCGCCGGCACCCCATCTTCCGCCGCCGGCGGTTCTTCGAGGGCAAGCCGATCGCCGAGTGGGACAAGGTCCCCGACATCTCGTGGCTGCAGCCCAACGCGCAGCCCATGACCTCCCACGACTGGCAGGTCGGGTACGCCCGGACCCTGACGGTGGTGCTCAACGGCTCGGCGCTCAACGAGAAGGACCGGTTCGGCCGACCCCAGCGGGACCGCTCGTTCGCCCTGTTCTTCAACTCCGCCGACCACCCCACGACCTGCCTGATCCCCGGGCGGGCCGCCGGGACGGTCTGGGCCGAGGTCTTCGACACGGCGAACTGGCCGGTGACGGCCGGGAGGAGCCGCGTCACGTACCGGGCCGGGGAGCACCGCCCCGTCCAGGCCCGGTCGGTCGTGGTGCTCCAGGAGACCGACCACGCAGGGACGTAGCCGGCACCCGATAGCCTGTGCCGGGACCTGCTGGGGCCCCCATCCTTGACCACACGACGGAGTCCGCATGGCACCCGACCAGCCCACCGACAGCCCGAGTACCGGCCCGGAGCAGCACGGCGGTGCGCTGCACGATGCCCACAGCCGCGGTGGCATCCGGCTGCGGCGCTGGCTGGTGCCCGGGCTGATCGTGCTGTTCTGGCTGTTCGTCGTCGGCCCGCTGGGGTCGTTCGCCGGGCAGCTGTCCGACGTGCAGGAGAACGACTCCGCCGGGTTCCTCCCGGCCAGCGCGGAGTCGACCCAGGTCCGTGAGCTCAGCCTGCAGTTCGTGACCAGCGACACGCTGCCCGCGATCATCGTCTACGAGTTCGACGAGCCGATCGACCCGGCGGACCTCGCCGCGATCTCGACCGACATCGAGGCGATCGGCGAGGTCCCCGGCGTGACCCAGCCGGTCATCGGACCGGTCCCGAGCGAGGACGGCCTGGCGGCCACTGTCATCGCCAACCTGGAGATCTCCCCCGACGCCGAGCCGGGCACGGAGGTGGAGGAGATCCGCGCGATCCTCGCCGACAGCCCTGCCCGGGCCCTCGGGGCCGAGATCTACGTGACCGGCCCGGCCGGCGTCCTGGCCGACTTCGCCGAGGCGTTCGGCGAGATCGACGGCCTCCTGCTGCTGGTCGCGCTGGGCGTGGTCCTGCTGATCCTGCTGGTCGTGTACCGCAGTCCCGTTCTGCCCGTGATCGTCCTGCTCACCTCGGTCCTGGCCCTGGGTGCGGCCTCGTTCGTGATCTACCAGCTGGCCGCGAACGACGTGATCACGCTCAACGGGCAGAGCCAGGGGATCCTGTTCATCCTCGTCATCGGCGCGGCCACGGACTACTCCCTGCTCCTCGTCTCGCGCTACCGGGAGGAGCTGCGCCGCACGGAGTACCAGGTCGACGCGATGCGCGCGACGCTCAAGGGCACCTCCGAGGCGATCCTGGCCTCCGGTGGCACCGTCATCCTGGGCGTGATGACCCTGGTGCTCTCGGAGCTGAACTCGAACCGCGGGCTCGGCCCCGTCGCGGCCGTCGGGATCGCCTTCGCGATGCTGGCCTCGCTGACCTTCCTGCCCGCCGTCCTGGTGATGCTGGGCCGCAGGGCGTTCTGGCCGGTCCGCCCGAAGGTCGACCTGATCCACCCCCAGGCCCAGGTCACCGGCTTCTGGGGGCGGGTGGCGGGCACGGTGGACCGCAAGCCGCGCGCCGTGCTGCTGGCCTCCTCGGCCATCCTGCTGGTCCTGTGCGCCTTCGTCCCCTCGTTCAAGGCCGAGGGCGTGCCCCAGTCGGACTTCTTCCTGGTCTCGGTGGAGTCGACCGAGGGCCAGGAGGCGCTCGCCCGGCACTTCCCGGCCGGGTCCGGGAGCGAGACGGTGGTCATCGGGCCGGAGGCGCTGGCCGGCGAGATGACCGCCGTGATCACCGCCAACCAGGGCGTCGCGGGAGTCGTCCCCCAGGTCGACGGCCCGCCGGGGCCCGACGCCCAGCCGAAGGTGGTGGACGGCAACGTCCTGCTGCTGGTGACGCTGGTCGACCAGGCCGACTCCGCGGCCGCCGAGGAGACCGTGACGCAGCTGCGCACGGACCTCGATGCCGTGAGCCCCGACGCCCTCGTGGGCGGGACGACCGCGATCCAGCTCGACACCAAGACCGCCTCGCAGCGCGACCTGCGGGTGATCATCCCGGCGGTCCTGCTGGTGACGCTGCTCGTGCTCGTCCTGCTGCTGCGCGCGATCGTCGCACCGCTGCTCCTGATCGCAACGGTCGTGGTGTCGTTCGCCGCCACCATCGGGCTGGCGTCCATCGTCTTCTTCCAGATCCTGGACCTGCCGGGCGCCGACGCGTCGGTGCCACTGTTCGCGTTCGTCTTCCTGGCCGCGCTCGGGGTGGACTACAACATCTTCCTCATGACCCGGGCCCGCGAGGAGACCATCAAGCACGGGAACCGGGCAGGCATGTTGCGTGCCCTGGCCGTCACCGGCGGGGTCATCACCAGCGCGGGCATCGTCCTGGCCGCCACGTTCAGCGCCCTGGCCCTGCTCCCCCTGCTGTTCCTGTTCGAGATCGCCTTCCTCGTGGCCGCCGGCGTGCTCATCGACACCCTGATCGTCCGGTCGCTGGTGGTGCCGTCGGCGGTCCTGATGATCGGTCCCGCGACCTGGTGGCCCAGCCGCCTGGCGCGCGAGTCCCACGAGCTGGACCAGGAGGCAGCCCTGGAGTTCGCGATCACCGGCGAGGAGGAGCAGGCCCCGGCCTCGGGGGCCGACGGGCCCACCCCCGCCTGACAGTCCCATCGGGTCATGCCAGTATGTGCCCGACCTGCAACCACATCGAAGGGAACCACCATGGCCAAGTACGACATCACCACCACCACCCTCGGCGCGTTGATGGAGGACCCCGACGTCGTGGCGATCATGGAGAAGCACGCACCCGGCATCACCAGCAACCCGATGCTGGGGATGGCCAAGGGCATGCCGGCCGCGCAGGCCATGGGCATGGCTGGCGGCATGATCGGCCAGGACGCGGTCGAGGCGATCGAGCGCGAGGTCTCGGCTCTCTAGTCCCCACCACGGTGCGTGGTCGCGGCGGTGCTCCGGCGCCCGTCGCGACCACGCCCCTGTCGTGTCAGGGGCGAGTGAGGGCTCCCGGGCCGCTGGCAGCGCCCGACCAACGGCCCTAGCGGCCGCCTCTGCCTGGCGGGACGCTGGACATGCAGGGCAGACGCTCGGCTCGAGCAAGGTAGGGCGAGGTGAACGAGGTGTCGGGGCTCGCGGTCGCGCCCATGCGGGAACGCCGGGATCCGGTGACTGGTTGCGCTGGGTGGCGCGGGTCTGGGCTGAGGTCGCCATCGTCGGGTACCTGCTCTGGGAGGCCACGACGCCCGCACCCGTCCGCGGCGAGGGCGACTACTGGCAGCGGCTCGCGGCGCTGGTCATCCTCGCGCTCATCGTCGTTGGGCACCTGATCACCTGGCGATGGGAGATCCAGGGAGCCACCGTGATGGCCGTGGCCGGTGCCCTTCTCGCTGTGGTCACCTCGTTCCGGTTCGCCGGATGGGCTGAGACGCTGGTGGTACTGGTCGGGTTCACAGTGCCTGCCGTCATCTACTGGTGGATTTGGCGGCGCGACCGGCACCACATGCGCGTCGTGGCCCTGGCCGTGCTCCTGACCGTCCTGGTATCAGGCAGCATCGGGGTGGCGGCCATGGCTCAGCGGATCGCCTACGGGCCCTCGCACCCCCAGAGCACCCTGACGGCACTGCCCCCGGCGCCGGTGGTGTGGATCTGGTCAGGGGCCCCCGCTGCGACGTCGGCGTCCATCGTCGCCCGGGTGCGCGACCCTCAGGCGGAGGTCCGCCTCGCCGTGAGCACCAGCGCGACCTGGCCGATCCTGTGTGGTTCCCCGCCAGCCAGCGCCCGGCCGACGACCCGGGCGTGGTGCGCTTCGACCTCACCGGGCTGGACCCCGCCACCCGGTACCACTACGCGGCGGAGGTCGGCGGCGTCCTGGTCGCGGAGCGCACGGGGCAGCTGCGCACCATCCCCCACGGGGCCGCCAGCTTCACCTTCGCCTTCGGCAACTGCGCCCGCATCGGGAGCAACGCGTCCTCGTTCGACCGCATCCGCGAGGCCGGCCCGGACCTGTTGATCCACCTGGCGACTTCGCCTACATGGACTTCTGGACCGACGACCGGGCAGCGGTGCGCGGCATGTACGACACGCAGCTGACGACACCCGCGATGGACGCGCTGGTCCGCTCGGTGCCTGTTGCCTACATGTGGGACGACCACGACTTCGGACCGAACGACGCCGACTCCACCGCCGCCTCCGGCCCGGCCGCCCAGGTCGTCTACCGCCAGGTCGGTGCCGCACCCCGACCTCCCCGCGGGAGGCGGGCCCGAGGCCATCTACCAGTCCTTCACGCTGGGACGGGTCCGCTTCATCCTGACCGACTCCCGCTCGGAGCGAAGCCCGAAGTCCGCCCCCGACGACCAGGACAAGACGATGTTCGGGTCCGCCCAGTGGACGTGGCTCCTCGACGAGCTCGACGCTGCCGCAGCCGCCGGCGAGGTAGTCGTCCTGGTCACGTCGGTCCCGTGGAACGGCGTGGCCCAGGCCGGGGCCGACGACTGGGCGGGCTACACCACCCAGCGCAGGCGCCTGGCCGACGCGATCGCCGGGGCAGGACTGGCAGACCAGATGCTCGATGATCGCCGGGGACGCGCACATGCTGGCCATCGACGACGGCACGAACACCGACTTCTCGAGCGCGAGGTCCGGCGGCTTCCCGCTGATGCACGCCGGCGCGTTCGACCGGCAGGCCAGCTTCAAGGCAGGCCCCTACAGCGAGGGCTCCCACCCGGGCGCCGGGCAGTTCGCCCTGGTCACCGTCGACGACGGCGGCGCGGGGCATCACCATCACCCTCAGCGGTCGGGACCACACGGGGCCGAACTCGTCGGCTACCGGTTCACGGTCACCGAGTCGGCACTGGTCAAGCGGGGATAGCGGCCCGCACGTCAGGACGCGCCGAGTCACGACCGCCACGACGTAGGCGCGCACACGCTCGATGACCGCGTCCTGCACGCACCCGACGAACTCCTTGGTGTCCGACTCCCCCGGCCCGGGACTCATGGTCAGTCGCAGCCGCGCCGGGTCGGAGGCGTCGGTGGGCTCCAGGGACTCCAGCTGCACCTTCTCAGGGACCCGGACCCGGCACGCCGTCCACAGGGCCATCCCCACGTCGCGGTCCGGCTGCGCGAGGTTGCGGCGCATCACCACCAGGTCCACCGCGACCGCGCGCCCGGGGTCGGGCTCCTCGGGGATGCTCAGCAGCCACTGGGCACCGGCGAGGATGCCCGCGGCCAGGACGGCGACGAGTCCGCCGGCTGCCAGCCACCGCCAGACCCACCCCGCCCGCGGCGGCGCGACGGCGCCGGGCGGCGCGTGCGGCAGGCGCCCGAGCGGTGCCAGCCCCTCCGCCGGAAGGGCCATCGTGGACAGGCCCCGGGCCAGCTCATGCTCGGCCACGGGGACCGCCGTGACCCGTGACAGCTGCTCCACCAGGTAGGCCACGGCGGACAGGACCACGCCAGCCCCGATCAGGACCGGGAGGAACACGCTGAGCCGATCGCGGTCCGGCGCGAGCCAGGCGAACGGACCCGGGGAGTCCGGACGGTTGGCCCGCAGCCGGGCGGCCAGCGCCGTCGTCTGCTCCCGCGCGCGCTCCTGCTCGATCTGGCAGCTGAGGCGCGAGAACCGGGCCAGGACCACGTCGGCGATGAGGACGAGCTCAGCCGCCAGGAAGAAGAGCCCGGCGATCAGGGCCCGGTTCCACTCCCAGCGGACGAGGTAGACGAACACATAGGCGCCGGAGGCGAGCAGCACCACCGCGGACAGCAGCCGCCCCAGTCGATGCACCACCGAGCGGTTCATCCGGGCTCACCCCCACTGCCTGCCACTGCCTGCCCCTCGACCACCAGGACCTCGCCCGTGGTTCCGTCGACCACGAGCACCGTCCCCTCCGGGAAGCGCTCGACGGCGTCGTGCACGCCCACCACGGTGGGCACGCCGTACTCGCGGGCCAGGATCGCCAGGTGGCTCAGGACGCTCCCGGTCTCGCAGACGACGGCACCCAACCCCGGCAGCCACCCGGCCAGGCGCGGGTCGAGGGTCCGCGTGACCAGGACGTCCCCGGGCCCGGCCGCTGCCGCGTCCTGCACGACCCTCCCCTGCGCCCTCCCCTGCGCGGCACCGCGGCCGCCCGCACGGTGCCCTCCCCCCCTCTGCACCCGCACGGGTCGGCCGTCCGGAGTCAGCCGGAAGCACGAGGGCAGGGGCGGCCCGGGCGCGAGCGACCGCCGGGCGAGGTCGGCGGGGGCGGGCCATCCGGAGACCACCTCCTCCAGCTCGGCCAGGCGCAGGTGCACGATCGTCTCGGAGGAGGGGATCTGCAGGTTCCTCGACAGCCGTCCGGCCAGGACGTCGGCCACGCGTGCCGAGAGCTCCTGGAGCCACCGGGCCCGCAGGCGCAGCGCCTCCCGCGGCGGCAGGCCTGCCACCAACGAGGAGGTGGCACCCTGCACATCGCGCTCCCCCGGCGCGGCCTCGACCGTCGGCGGCAGGCAGATCGGGACGCCGATCCTCGGGGCGGTCAGGGCCAGGGAGACCGGCCAGCGCGCCACGATGTCCTCGTCGGCGAGACCGAGCTCCCGTCCCCGACGCACCACGGACATCGCGACCCCCGCGGCCGTGGTCGTGGCACCGCCCTGGAGCAGGGTCCCGGCCAGGACCTCGTGACCGTGCACCGCAGCCAGGTGCGCCCGGACCCGGCACATGACCTCGAGGAGCTCGGCGTCGCTGAGACCGTGCAGGGGGCCCAGCCCGGCGAGCTCGCCGTCCACCCGCCTGCACAGCTCCGCGGCGAGCTCGGGGAGCACCGCGCGCAGGCGACCGACCCGCCAGGCGCTGGCCAGCCTCCGGGCGGGGACCCGCGGATCCAGCCAGCGCCACCCCGACGTGGGCAAGGGCGAGGCCCCGAGCAGGTCGAGGTCGCAGGCCACCCGCCCGCCGACGGTGGTCACCAACGGGGAGGCCGCCACGGTCCGCCGGGGCCAGGCTCCCACCACGGTGATCGCCGAGCTGATGCCCGACCGCAGCGGGTCGAGCCACAGGTCCTCCTCGAGCGGGCACAGGGGATCGGGGAACGTCTCCCCGACCGGGCCGGGACCCAGCAGCGGCCCCACGCCGCGCTCGGCGCTGCCGACTGCCGTCACCGGCCGGCTCTGCAGCAGCCAGAGCGCGTCCTGGTCGTCGATGGCCCACTCGACGTCCTGCACCCGGCCGAACTCCCGGGACGTCCGTGCTGCGAGTCGGGCGATCCGCGCCCGAGCGCGCCTGTCGAGCAGGGGCAGCTCCTGCGTCCCGGAGGGACCCTCGATGACGCGCCCCCGACGCCCCAGCAGGTACCGCTGGGCGGTCACTGTCCCGCTGACGAGGGACTCCGGCCCCCCGGGCACCGCTTCGACGAGGATGTGGCTGCGGTCCCCGGTGACCGGGTCGAGCCCGAAGAGCACCCCGCCCACCCGGGCCGCGACCTGCCGCTGCACCAGGACTGCCATCGGCGCCGGCGGGCCCGGGCCGACGGGGCGCAGGGAGGAGCCCAGCACCTCACGCACAGCCACCTCGAACGCAGCCCAGCCCACGACGTCCAGGCAGGACTGGAACTGACCGGCCATGGACGAGGCACCCACGTCCTCGACCGTGGAGGACGACCGCACGACCAGGGGGGTGTCCGGTGCTGCGACTGCCTCCCACGCCGCCCGCAGCTGCTCCTCGACCTCGGGCGGCAGGCTCGAGCCCAGCCACCCGGGTGAGGCGGGGTCGAACGAGATGGTGGTGAGGACGAATCCGGGGATGATCGGCAGGCCCGCCGCCCCCGCGATCGCCAGGTTCGCCACCTTCGCACCCGTCAACCGGGCGTCGGTGGCCCGGGGGTCCGTCAGCGACAGGACGAGCGGCTCGTCGGGCGATGCCCGCCCGGGTCGCGCCAGGACGTGCGACGTCGCGTCCGGCTGTGTGCGCGCCTGCCGTGGCCCAACAGGCGCCGATGAGGTCTCACGACCTGTTTGCACACTTTCACTCTACGCCGGGCCGGCTGGGGTGGACAGGCCCTCCGACCGGAGCGACGAACGGGGGCCTTTGGGCCCTGACGACCTCCCCCGGAACGCGGGTAGCGTCGAGATGTGACCACGGGAACGACCCGAGGTGCGGATGCCGCGAGGGCGGAACGAACCCCGGGAGTGCCGGCGGGCCCACCTGGACAACCTCAAGGTGGTGCTGGTCACCTGCGTGATCCTCGGGCATGCGTTCATCACGTACGGCGACATCGGCGAGTGGATGTACCGCGAGCCGGCCACCAGCGAGGTGTTCAACCTGGTGGCCGCGATCATGGTGTCCCTGGGGGCGCTGTTCGCGATGGGGCTGTTCTTCCTGATCGCAGGCCTTCTGACCCCCGGACCGTTGAGCCGCAAGGGCCCACAGCGGTTCCTCGTGGACCGGATCATCCGGCTCGGCGTCCCCTTCCTTGCCTACCTCCTGCTGGTCTACCCGCTGGCCGAGTGGGCCGGCGAGCGCAACGGCTCGGTGGGCCACTACCTCGCCGACGCACTGGCTGACCCCGATCCCGGGCCCCTGTGGTTCGTCGGCGTCCTCCTGCTGTTCACCACGGTCTACGTCGCGTGGCGCGCGCTGCGGCCCCCACCGCGGGACACCGGGCCGCTGCACGGTCGGTTGCTCGTCGGCCTCGGGGCGGCGATCGCTGTCGGCACCGTGGTGGTTCGGCTCTGGTTCCCCATCGACTCCATCCAGCCGTTCACGGCGCACGTCTGGCAGTGGCCGCAGTGCATCGGGCTGTTCGTCCTGGGCCTGATGGCAGCCGAGCGCGGGTGGCTGGCGCCCGTGGAACGCAGGACCCAGCGTGTCGGTGGGTGGATCGCCCTGCTCGGTGCGGTGGCCCTGCTGGCCGCCATGGCCACCGGGTCATCGATCGAGGCCTTCTCGGGCGGTCTCACGTGGCAGGCCATCCTCACCGCGGCCTGCGAGGGCGCCATCGCAGTCGGGCTGTCGATGTGGCTCCTGGGGCTGTTCCAGCGCAGGTTCGACCATGCGGGACCGTTCGCGACCGCGCTCGGCCGGTCGGCGTTCGGCGCCTACGTCCTGCAGGCCCCCGTCCTGCTGATCTGCGCGCTGCTGGCCCACCCGCTGCCGATCCCGCCCGAGGCGAAGTTCCTCATCGTGGCACCGGTCGGCATCGCCGCATCCTTCGGCCTGGCCTGGCTGCTCACCAGGCTCCCCGGGGTACGGCGCATCCTGTGAGCCGGGCAGGTCCCATCGCGCCGCCCGCGCCCGAAGTCGCCGACGACCGGGGACCGATCGCCCTCGACGCTCGGGGGGCGCGTACTGTCGGGATCGGCAAGGTCAACGTGCTGGTGGACTGGCATGGGAGGTGCTGTGATGGCGTATCGGTTCAATCCCCCGCCCGGGTGGCAGGTGGCTGACGGCTTCACCCCCGGCAACGACTGGCGACCCGACCCCGCCTGGCCGGCGGCACCGGACGGGTGGGAGTTCTGGGTCGCCGTCCCCGATGCCCCGCCTCCCCCACCCCCCAGCCCGCCCACAGCTCCCGCGAGCGCCGCCTCCGCCAGCGCGAAGATGAGCGGCATGTTCAAGTCCCTGAAGTCCAAGGCCCAGGACGAGGACTGGATGGGCAAGGCCAAGACGGCCGCGACCCAGGCGACGGCCACCGCCCAGCAGGCCGCGGGTCAGGCGACCGCCCAGGCCAAGCAGCGGGACCAGGCCGACCCTGGAGAAGACGGGGCCGCTGCCCGAGGGGGCCGTGTGGCGGGGCATCAGCCACGACGCAGGGCGCAACTCGATCGTCACGCTGTACCCCGACCGTATCGAGCGGACCAAGCCCACCAGCCGGATGTCACTGACCGGGATGCTTGCCGGCGGCCCGGAGGACGTCGAGGTCATCCCGATGAAGTCCATCTCGTCCGTGCAGGCGCGCAGGGGCGCCTGGTACCACGACGTGACGGTCTTCGCGTCGGGGAACACCATCGTGTTCTCCGTCGACGCCGCCGATGCCGAGAAGCTGCGCGGCCTGATCATGGAGCAGGTCCTGGGCGGGTCCAGCCACCCGGCCCCTGCGGCCCCACCGGCCGCCCCGGCCGAGCCGGCGGCCCCGTCCGGCGACGCCCTCATCGAGCAGATCCGCAAGCTCGGGGAGCTGCGCGACGCGGGGATCCTGACCCCCGAGGAGTTCGAGTCGAAGAAGGCGGACCTGCTCGGCCGCCTGTGAGCCACCCCCAAGCCGCTCTGACCGTACGCGCCGAACCGGCTGCAGACCGCGCGTTCCCGGCCACCATCTCGGCGCCCCGCGCGTAGCGCGCCACATGTGGCCGGCAACGCGCGAGGCGCGGGCTGGCTGGCTGGGAACGCCCGGTTTCGGCCGTGGAGTAAGACCCGGTCGGCACGGGGCAGTGGAGGACGGTGCCCCTCGCCCGATCCCCGCGGCGATCAGCGGGCAGAGACGCCTGCCGCCTGGGGGGCAGGTGTCGGGACGACGTGCGGGTCGCGTGACTCCCGACGGCGCAGGGCGGGGCCCACTCCCAGCGCGAGCACGAACCCGGTCGCGGCGATCAGGACGATCATGGTGCCGCTGGGCACGTTGGCGAAGTAGGAGGCGTACATGCCCAGCGCGCCGCACACCGAGCCGATCACCGTGGACAGCACGAGCATCCGCCCGAAGGACTGCGTGAGCAGCCGCGCCGTCACCGCCGGGATCACCAGCATGGCGGCCACAAGGGTCACGCCGATGACGGTCAGGGTGGCCAGGATCGCCAGGCTGAGGATGCTCACGAGGATGGCGTCCGTGCGTGCGACGTTCACCCCGGAGGCCTGCGCCACGTCCGGGTCGAACGTGGCGAAGAGCAGGGCTCGATAGCCCAGGACGACCAGCACGACGGTGACCGCGCTGATGGCGGCCAGCGCCCAGACCTGGCCCTGCGAGATGCCCAGGATCGAGCCGAACAGCGCCGCATCGAAGCTCGGGCCCCGGTTGCCGAACTTCGCCAGGAGGGCGACGCCCAGGGCGAAGGATGCGGTGGTGACCACGCCGATGGCGGCGTCGGAGCCGATCCGGTGCCTGCGTGCCACGCTGTTGATGGCCAGGGCCGAGCCCACCCCCCAGATCCCGGCGCCGAGCATGTACCAGCTGGAGGCGATCAGCTGGCTGGCCGCGAAGCCGCCGAAGATCGCGTGCGAGAGACCATGGCCGATGTAGCTCATCCCGCGAAGGACGATGTAGACCCCGATGAGGCCCAGGAGCGCCCCGGAGAGGGTGGCCACGACGATCCCCTTGACGAAGAACGTGTAGTTGAACGGATCGAGCAGTGACGTGAACAGGTCAGTCATCGACCGGCCCTCCAGCGGCGGCCACCCCTGCGCCGAGGTGGGCGCCCTCGGGCGCTGAACCCGCGACGGACAGGGCCTCCCGGCCGGAGTCGACCACCACCGGCATCCCCAGGTGGGTCAGGACGTCGAGCCCGGCGCCGAAGGTCGCCTCGAGCACCGGGGCGGTCAGAACCTCCGCCGGGGACCCCTCGGCGATCACCCGACGGTTGAGGCACACGAGGTGGGGCAGGTGCGCTGCCATGCCGTTGAGGTCATGGGTGGTGAGCACGATGGAGATGCCCGACTCGTTGAGGTCTCCCAGGAGGTGCAGCACGGCATGCCGCGTGGTGATGTCCACCCCCGAGGTCGGCTCGTCGAGCAGCAGCAGCTCGGGCTGCCCGGTCAGCGCACGGGCCAGGAACATCCGCTGCTGCTGGCCGCCCGAGAGCTCACGGATGTGCCGACCGGCCAGGGCGGCGATGCCCAGCCGATCGAGCGAGGTCATGACCTCGTCGCGTTCGGCGGCGGTCGCGCGGAACCGCGCCCCGTGCTGCGGGCGCCCCATCAGCACGCACTCGAACACCGTCACCGGGAAGTCCCAGTTGATCGTCTCCAGCTGGGGCACGTAGGCCATGCGCAGGCCCGTCCGGCGTTCGAGGGTGCCCTGCCAGAGGCCCTGCCCGCGGCCCCGCCTAGGCGGCGTGAGAGCTCCCATCAGCACCCGCAGCAGGGTCGTCTTGCCCGAGCCGGAGGGCCCGACGATCCCCGTGAACTGCCCTGGTGCGATCGTCAGGTCGACGTCGGACAGGACCGGACGGTCCTGCTGGTAGGCGATGCTGAGGCCGGAGGTGCGCAGCAGGGCGGAGCTCATTGCGGGTACTCAGCGTTGTCGGGGGCAACGTCGGACACGTCGAGGGACCGCAGCGTGGGCGCCTGCCCCCCCAGCCCCTCGATGATGGTCGCGTAGTCGAAGCGCATCAGGCCCAGGAACGAGTGCTCCGGATCACCGGGCTCGCCGGGGAGGTCGTCGTCGCGCAGGTCGTCGATGTACGTGGCCCCGGCCTCGTTGGCGATCTCCTCCAGCACGGGCGAGGGGAACACCTCCGACCCGAAGACCGCCGACACCTTCTCGGCCTTGATCTGGTCGATCAGCGCAGCAACCTCCGACGGGGTCGGCTCCGCGAAGTTGCTGGGCTGGATCGCCCCCACCACGTCCCACCCGTAGCGCTGCCCGACGTAGGCGTAGGCGTCGTGGTAGGTCACCAGCTTGATCCCGCCGGGGACGCTGGCCTGGTCGGCCTCCAGGGCGTCGGCCAGGGCGGTGGTCCTGGCCAGGAACGCCTTCAGGTTCGCGGCGTACGTGGCGGCGTTCTCCGGGTCCAGCTCGGAGAACTTCTCGGCCATCACCGTGGCGTACTCGCCGGCAAGGACGGGGTCGGTCCACAGGTGCGGGTTGGGCTTGCCCTCGTCCTTGGGGAAGGAGAAGTCGTAGATGTACTCCGACTCCGGCAGGACGGCGTTGCCGAGCTCCACGATCTCGGTGTCGGCGCGCTTGTTGGCCTGAGCGAGCTCCATGGTCGGGTCCTCGAGCTTGAGGCCGTTGACCAGGATCAGATCCGCCTCGCTGAGCAGCCCGGCGACACTGGGGTCGGGCTCGAAGGTGTGGCTGTTGGTGCCCTCCGGGACGATCCCCCGGATGTCGACGAGGTCCCCGCCGATGTTGGCCGCGATCGAGGTCATGGGTGAGACCGTCGTGGCGACGAGGAGCCTGTCGCCACTGTCCTGCGCTGGGTCGTCCGACTGACCGCACCCGGTCAGGACGAGGGCGACCGCCAGAGCGAGCGCGACGATCCGCACGAGGGGCTCCTTCCGTGGCCGGCCCGGGTGGCCCGGCCACGGTGAAGCCTAGGCTCGGTCCGACGTTCCTGCAAAAGAGTCGCAAGAACGCCGAGCGGGTGTTCAGGTGATCGACGCCTGGAAGATGCTCTCGATCGAGGCGTCGAGGGCGGCGTCGAACTCCGCCTGGGTCTGCTGGGCCGTCAGGCCCTCGGTCAGGGCCCTGGAGAAGCTGGCGACCACGCCGTGGTTGCGGGCCAGCAGCGCGTTGGCCTCAGCCCGGGTGTACCCGCCGGACAGCGCGACCACCCGCAGGACGTTGGGGTGCTCGACGAGCTCGGCGTAGAAGTCGTCCTCGTCCGGGAGGGTGAGCTTGAGCATGATGAACTCGTCGGCTCCGAGCTTCGCGATCTCGGCCAGGAGGGCGGCCTTGAGCAGGACCTCGGCCTGCGCCTTCTCCGGGCTGTGGATGTCGATCTCGGGCTCGATGATCGGCACCAGCCCCGAGCCGATGATGCGCCGACCGACCTCGAACTGCTGGCGCACGACAGCGTCCACGCCGGCCTCGTTGCCCAGCTTGATGACCGAGCGCATCTTCGTGCCGAACACGCCGTGCGAGACCGCCCGGGCGAGCACGGTGTCGAGGTCGGGCATCGGCTTCATGACCTGGGCCCCGTCGGCCTCCTCGGCCAGGCCCTTGTCCACCTTCAGGAAGGGCACGACGTCCTTCTCCTGCCACAGGTACTCCGCAGCGCCCATGCCCATGATCTGGCGGTCCATCGTCATCTCGAACAGGATCGAGCCGAGGATGCGCGTGCCGTTGAAGACCGGGCTGGTGATGATCCGGGTGCGCATCTCGTGGATCCGGTCGTACATCTCCGCGTCGCCCGAGTAGGCCGACTCATCCACGCCGTAGAGCCTCAGCGCCTTGGGGGTGCTCCCACCACTCTGGTCCAGGGCGGCGATGAACCCCTGGGCGCCCTTGATCTTCTGGAACTGCTCGCTGTTCACGGCTACACATCCTTCATCGTCATGCTGCCCCACGAGTCGTGGGCCACTTCCGTCCTACGCCGACACCCACGGCCTGTCAAGGTGGGCAAGGGCCCCCGTCGGGGACGTTTGCCTCTGGCGCCGCCCACGGCAGGGGCGAAGGATCAACCTCGTGGAGCGCGCTGCTGTGGTGGAGACCCACATCTCGGTGCTGTTCTTCATGGGCGAGCGCGTGTACAAGGTGCGCAAGCCGGTCACGACCCCGTTCCTGGACTTCTCGACCCGCGAGTTGCGCCTGGCCGACTGCAGGCGGGAGGTGCAGCTCAACCGGAGGCTGGCCCCGGATGTGTACCTCGGGGTCCACGACATCGTCGACGAGAGCGGGGCCCCCGTCGACCACCTGGTCGTGATGCGCCGTCTGCCGGCCGATCGCCGGCTGGCAACGATGGTCGCCGATCCGGACTTCGACGGGACGCACCTGGCGGCGGTGGCGCGGCGCCTGGCCGCATTCCACTCCCGGGCCTCCCGCGCTCCGGCCATCGACCTCGCCGGCTCGGTCGAGCACCTGACCATGCTCTGGTCCACCAACCTCGAGGAGACCGCAGCCTTCGCCGGACGGTTCGTCGACGGCGACGCGATCGCCAGGATCGGTCGCCAGGCGATGGCCTACCTGGAGGGCAGGCACGGGCTGCTCGCGCACCGGGTCACCGAACGACGGATCGTCGACGGGCACGGCGACCTGCTCGCCGAGGACATCTTCTGCCTCGACGACGGCCCCCGGATCCTCGACTGCGTGGAGTTCGACCCCCGGTTCCGCTGGGGCGACGTGCTCTACGACACTGCCTTCCTTGCGATGGACCTGGAGCACCTCGGCCGGGCAGACCTCGCCCGCCGGTTCCTGGCGGCCTACCGGGAGTACGCCGCGGAGACGCACCCGGACTCCCTGGAGCACTGGTACATCGCCTACCGCGCCCTGGTGCGCGCCAAGATCGCCTGCCTGCGGCGGCGACCGGCCAGCCAGGGGCGGCCGAGGAGGCTGCGTCGTTCCTGGCCCAGGCCGGCCGCCACCTCGACGAGGCGGAGATCCACCTCGTCCTCGTCGGAGGCCTGCCAGGAACCGGCAAGACGACCCTCGCCCAGGGGCTGTCCGACCGCCTCGGCTGGGCGGTGCTGCGCAGCGACGAGGTGCGCAAGGAGCTCGCCGGACTCGACCCGACGCAGCCGGCCGGGGCCTCCCCGTTCGAGGGCCTCTACGCCCCGGCCGTCACCGCCGGGGTCTACCGGGAGCTGCTCCGCCGGGCGGAGCTGGCGCTGGGCTGGGGGGACTCGGTGGTGCTCGATGCCACGTGGCTGGATCCCGAGCAGCGAGCGGCCGCCCGCGCGCTGGCCGAGCGGGGCCAGGCGCACATCCATGAGATCTGCTGCGATCTGCCCCTCGATGAGGCGTCCGCCCGGATCCGCGCCCGGGCCGCAGCCGGGGGCGACGCCTCCGATGCCACACCGGAGGTGCTGGCCCGCCTCGCGCAGCGGTCAGGCGCCCCCTGGACAGGAGCCCGGCACATCGCGACGGACCGTCCCCCCACCGAGGTCATCGACGACGCCGTCAGGCTCGTGCGGCCCGACCGCTGACGCGCACGATCCCCGACGTGGACGTCGGGGGTCCCACCCCGTGCGCGCCCTTAGCCTGCGCTCCAGCGGTCCCACCGGCGGACAGCTCCGTCGCCGGGCGATCGCCGGCCCTGGCTGCTAGAGTCCCGACTTGCAGATTCTTTCACCTGTTCATGTTCGAAGGCCGGTGGGTCGTGGCAGTGCCCCTGTATGAGGCGAAGGCCGACCTCTTCCGCGCCCTGGGCCATCCGGTCCGGATCCGCGTGCTGGAGCTGCTCAGCGACCGGGACCACGCCGTGCACGAGCTGCTCGCCGAGATCCCGACCGAGCCCAGCAGCCTGTCCCAGCAGCTGGCGGTGCTGCGTCGCACCGGGCTGGTGCGCCAGCAGCGGCTGCGCGGCGAGGTCGTCTACTCCATCGTCGTCCCGCAGACCCGTGACCTGCTGCTGGCCGCCCGGCTGGTGCTGCGCGAGGTCCTGGCCGACCGGGCCGAGCTGGAGCGGGAGCTGGACACCACACCCGAAGCAGGAGCGCCGCAGTGAGCTCCCTGCGGCTGGCTCGGCTGATCCGGCGCATCGGCCGCGTGGCAGAGCCGGCCCCACCCGGACCCGGAGCAGCCCGCCCGGATGGCTTCCAGCCGGACCCGGTCCTCGCGGGCAGCGCCCAGGTCCGCCACGTCGACTGCGGGTCGTGCAACGGGTGCGAGGTCGAGGTGGGGGCGGTGTTCGGCCCGGTGTACGACGCCGAGCGCTACGGGGCGCGACTGGTGGCCTCCCCCCGCCATGCCGACGTGCTGCTGGTGACCGGCGTCGTGACCCGCAACATGCTCGAGCCGCTGCGCAGGACGGTGGAGGCGACACCGCGCCCGCGAGTGGTGGTCGCGGTCGGTGACTGCGCCGTCACCGGCGGAGTGTTCGCCGGGGGCTACGGGGTGGTCGGCGCAGTCGACGACGTGGTTCCGGTCGACCTCTCGGTCCCGGGATGTCCCCCGGAGCCCGACGCGATCGTGGCTGCGCTGAGGCGGGTGACCCGGCGATGAGCCTGGTCCAGGCGGGGCTGAGCGCCCAACTCGTCCTCGCCGGACTGGCCGTCGCTGCTGCGTTCCTTGCCCCGGACCGATCCCGCTCCCGGCTGGCCGGTGGCATGGCAGCCACCCTCGGGGTCGCCGGGGCCATCACCGGAGCGGCCGCGATGGCCACCACCGGTGCGGCCCGCGGCCTGCAGGTGACCATCGCCCTGCCGCTGCAGGCACCCCTGGACCCGCTGCGTCCTGGCGCCCGACGAGCTGGGTGGGGTGTTCCTGCTCCTGGCCGGGATCGGTGGTCGCAGTGACCGCCGTCTACGGGATCGGGTACGCCTCCGGGGCCGCCGCGTCACGCTCGGGATGGGCCGCGTTCGCGGTCTTCGCCCTGGGCATGCAGCTGGTGCCCGCCGCCGCGGACGTGGTCTCGTTCCTCCTCGCGTGGGAGCTGATGGCCCTCGGCTCGACGATCCTGGTGCTGGCCGACCACCGGCTTCGCGCCCCGGTGGTGACCGCGACCCTCTGGTACGCCGTGATGACCCACCTGAGCTTCCTGCTCCTGCTGGGCGGGTTCGCCGTGCTGGTCTCCGCCGCCGGCGGCACCTCGTTCGCCGCGATTGCCGGCGCCGGGGTGACCGGGGGCGCGGCGAGCGTCGCGTTCGTGCTCCTGCTGGGGGGGTTCGCCACCAAGGCCGGCCTTGTCCCGCTGCACGTCTGGCTGCCGCGGGCGCACCCCGAGGCACCCAGCCACGTGTCGGCGGCCATGAGCGCGGCCATGGTGAAGATGGGCGTGTACGGGGTGCTGCTGGTCATGCTGCGCCTGCTGCCGACCGGGCCGAGCTGGTGGGCCGTCCTGCTGCTGGTCCTGTCCCTGGGCTCTGCCCTCTACGGGATCCTGCAGGCATCGGTCGCCAGCGACCTCAAGGTCCTGCTGGCCCACTCGACCACGGAGAACGTCGGGCTGATCCTCACCGCGGTGGCCGTCGCCGTGCTGCTCAACGGCGCGAGCCAGCCCGGGGTGGCCGACGTCGCCCTCACCGCAGCCCTGCTCCTGACGGTCAGCCACGCCGCGTTCAAGACCGTGCTGTTCCTCGGCGCCGGGTCGGTCCTGCACGCCACCGGGGAGCGCAACCTCGACCGGCTCGGCGGCCTGGCACCCAGGATGCCGGTGACGTCGGTCGCCTTCGGCATCGCGGCCCTCGGCGCCGCCGCCCTGCCCGTCACCTCGGGGTTCGCTGCGGAGTGGGTGCTGCTGCAGTCCCTGATCCATGGCGACGGCGCCGCTGACCAGCTGGTGGCCGTGGCACTCCCGATCACGGTGTCCGTGGTGGCGCTGACGGCCGGGCTGGCGCTGCTCACGTTCGTGAAGGCCTACGGGATCGCGTTCCTGGCCCGGCCCCGCTCGCCGGGCGCGGCCCAGGCGCACGAGGCGAGCGCGTCGATGCGGGTGGCCATGCTCGTCGGCGCGGTGGCTGTGGTCGGCCTGGGCCTGGCACCCGGGCCGGTCGCCTCGGCGCTCGCCGGCGCCGTCGGCGCCTCCGGGGTCGAGGTCGTCGGGATGCTGGGAGTCTCACTGCCCGCGGTGTCCGCCCTGCTGGACCCCGTGGCCCTGGTCCTCCTCGGCGCGGTGGTCGCGGTGCCCGTGGCGGTGGCGCAGGTGGTCGCCGCCCGGCGGGCGCCGCGCCGCGCTGTCGACCTGGCGTGGGGCTGCGGGGGGATCCGGGTGAGCCCGACCATGCAGTACACGGCGACCTCCTACGCCGAGCCGCTGGTCCGGGTGTTCGACGACGCGCTGCAGCCGCGCAGGGACCTGCAGGTCTCGCACGCTGACGAGTCGCGCTACCTGGTGTCCCAGGTCCGGTTCCGGCAGCGGGTCTCCGACGTCGTCGCCGACCGGGTCTACGACCCCGTGGTCCGGGCCGCGGGCTGGCTGGGCGTGGCTGCACGACGGATCCAGAACGGAAGCATCCACCGCTACCTGGGCTTCTCATTCACCGCACTGCTGATCGTCCTGCTGGCGGTGACCTGGTGAGCACCGTGGCCATCACGCTCCTCATCGCCGTGCAGGTGATGGCCGCCGTCGCGCTGACTCCCCTGCTCGTGGGGGTGATGCGCCAGACCCGGGCACGGATGGAGGGTCGGGCGGGGGCCGGGGTCGGTCAGCCGTGGCGGGACGTGCGCAAGCTGATGGCCAAGGAGCCCCTGCGTGCCGCGGGCACCGGACCCCTGATGGCTGCGGCACCCCTGGTGCTGATGGTGTCCAGCCTGATGGTCTGCGCCCTGGTCCCGCTGGTCGGCACGCCCACGCTGCCGCTCATCCCCGACGACCTGTTCGTGGTCGTCTCGCTGCTGCTGCTGGGAACTGCGGCCCTGGCCCTGCTCGGCCTGGAGTCCGGGACCGCCTTCGGGGGGATGGGCTCCAGCCGGCACATGACCATCGCCGCCCTCGTGGAGCCCACCGTGCTGGTCGCGGTGTACGCGCTGTCCATCCCGGTGGGGACGTCCGCCCTGTCGACGATCGTCGCCGCCCGGGCGGTCGACCCGGCGATCGTGGTGTCCCCCGTGAGCCTGCTCGCGGTCGTGGCCCTGGCCCTGGCGGTCCTCGCCGAGACGGGCCGGCTCCCCGTGGACAACCCGTCGACCCACCTCGAGCTCACGATGGTCCACGAGGCGATGGTCCTGGAGAGCTCCGGGCGGGACCTGGCCTGGCTCGAGCTGGGCTCCTGGCTGCGGCTCACCGCCCTGCTGGGCCTGGTCGTCAACCTGGTCATCCCCTGGGGGGTGGCCACGACCGCGACGCTCCCCGCGGTGCTCGTCGGGCTCGCCGCGATCGTGCTCAAGCTCCTGCTGGCCGGGGCCCTGGTCGCCGCTGTCGAGGTGTTCCTGGCCAAGGTCCGCCTGTTCCGGGTCCCGGAGCTGCTGGCCGGATCCTTCGTCCTGGCATTCCTGTCCGTGACCGCCTCCTCACTGGTCGGATGAGGCCGATGACCGAGGACCTCTTCGCCTACCTGATCGCCACCACCACCGGCCTGCTGCTGATCACCGCCGTGATGCAGGTGTGGCGCCAGTCCCTGACCGCCTCCATCCGCCTGCTGGCCGTGCAGGGGGCCGCCCTGGCGGGTCTGGTGGCCACCCTCGGCGTCGAGGAGCGGGCCCTCGAGGTGATCGCGGTGGCCGTCCTCGTGCTCGGGATCAAGGCCGTGGCCATGCCCTGGGCGCTGACCCGGACCGCCCAGGTCACCGGCGCCGTGCGTGAGGAGTCCCCCCTGATCAACCCCACGGCCGGGCTGCTCATCGCCGCCGTGCTCAGCGTCCTGGCCTACGTGGTTGCGGCACCCATCACCGCGGCGGTGTCCGGGCCGGCAGCCTCCGCGGTGCCGATCGGGCTGGCCCTGATGCTCACCGGCTTCCTGGTCATGCTGACCCGGCGCAGCGCGCTGTCGCAGCTGATCGGCTTCGTGATGCTGGACAACGGCATCGCCACCGTGGCGTTCCTCACCTCCGGCGGGGTTCCGCTGGTCGTCGAGCTGGGTGTGACCCTGGACGTGCTGCTGGTGGTGCTGATCCTGCGTGTGCTCACCGGACGGATGCAGCTGACCCACGGAGGCACCGACCTCGACGACCTCACGGAGCTCTGCGACTGATGGCTGCCCTTCTCTGGCTCCCCGTGGTCGTGCCCGCCGTCCTGGCGCTGGCCTCCGCGCTCCGGCGGCGCGACGGGTGGACCCGCACCGCCGACCTCGGCGCCGCAGTCGTCGTCCTCGGCACCGGCGTGGCCCTGCTGGCCGCCGTCCAGGCCTCCGGTCCGATGACGGGACGCGGCGACCTCCTTCGCGCCGACAGCCTCACGGCATGGCTGGTGACGACCATCGGCGCCGTGGCGGTGACGGCGCTGTGGGGAGGCCTGCCCACACGAGCCGACCGAGCCGAGCCGGACGGCCGCTACACGGCGCTCGTGTGCCTGTTCCTGGCTGCGATGAGCCTGGCCGTGCTCGCCGACAACCTCGGGCTCCTGTGGGTCGCGGTGGAGGCCACCACCATCACCACGGCCTTCCTGGTCGGCCACCACCAGGGCCAGCGCGCGCTGGAGGCGGCGTGGAAGTACGTGGTCCTGGGCTCGGTCGGGGTGGCGATCGCCTTCCTGGGCATCGTCCTGCTCTACGCAGCCAGCGTCGCCGCCGGATCACCGACGCTGTCGTGGGCGCTGCTCGCCAGCGGATCGATCCCGCTGGATCCCGACCTCACGCGCCTGGCCGTGGCCCTGGCCGTCCTGGGCTTCGCCACCAAGGCCGGACTCGCCCCGATGCACAGCTGGCTGCCCGACGCGCACTCGCAGGCTCCTGCCCCGGTCTCGGGGCTGATGTCCGGCGTGCTGCTCTCGGTGGCGCTCTACGCGATCCTGCGGATCCAGGCGATCAGCACGGCGATCATCGGCCCGGACTTCCTGCGCGGGCTGCTGGTCGCTGCGGGCCTGCTGTCCCTGGCTGTGGCGGCCGCCCTGATGCTGGCCCAGCGCGACTACAAGCGGCTGCTGGCCTACTCCAGCATCGAGCACATGGGGATCATGGCCCTGGGCGCAGCCGTCGGCGGAACCCTGGCCACCACCGCCGTCCTGCTGCACATGCTCGGTCACGGGCTGGTCAAGGCGACCATGTTCGTCGTGGCCGGACGCATCCTCGCCGCCGAGGGCAGCAGCAGCGTCGACGACGTCCACGGACTCCTGGCCCGCCGGCCCGACCTGGCCCGACCCCTGCTGGCCGGCACCGCGGCCCTGCTCGGGTTCCCCCCGTTCGTGCTGTTCCTCACCGAGGTGGCCATCGTCATCGCCGGGTGGACCGCCGGGCTCGGACTGGTGATGGCCGTCGCGCTGCTGCTCCTGCTGGTCGTGTTCGCCGGGTTCAGCCGCCAGGTCGCTGCGATGACCCTCGGAGCCGCCCCCGCGGCCGGTGACGCCGCGGACGAGGCGCCGCATGCCTCGCTCGCACCGCCGGTGACCGCCCGCGCCGGGATGGGACGGCAGGCACCCCTGCTGGTGGCCCTGATCGCCGCCGTGCTCCTGGCGTTCGCGGCCCGTCCCCTGGCCGAGCTGCTGACGAGCGCGGCTGCCGTCCTGGCAGGTGCCCGATGAGCCGCCTGCACGCCACCAGCCGGAGGACCGTCACCCGGGATCGCTGGGCGGTCGAGGCCCGGATCCTGCTCGGCGACGGGTGGCGCCTGGCCCTGCTGGCCGCCCATGAGGACGACGACCGGATGCGCGTCGTGGCCAGCTTCCTGCGTCCCGTCGGCGAGCGGGCCGAGCTCACCGTCGAGGTTCCCCTCGACGACCCCTGGATCCCCACACTGGCCCACGACTCCTTCCCCGCCGGTCGGTTCGAGCGCGAGATCCGCGACCTGTACGGCATCACGCCAGCAGACCACCCGATGCCCCAGCGACTGGTGCGCCACGGCCACTGGCCCACCGGCTACCACCCGATGCGCCGCGACGCCGATCCCGATCCCCGCTTCAACCCGGACATCGACTCCTACCCGTTCGTCCCCGTGGAGGGCGACGGGGTCTACGAGATCCCCGTCGGCCCCATCCACGCCGGCCTCATCGAGCCCGGGCACTTCCGGTTCTCGGTGGTCGGCGAGACCATCCTGCAGATGAAGGCCCGGCTGTGGTTCCTGCACCGCGGGGTCGAGAAGCTCTTCGAGGGGCGCGCCCCCGCCGACGGCATCGAGCTGGCCGAGCGCATCAGCGGCGACACCGCCGTGGGCCACACCCTGGCCTACGTCCTTGCCGTCGAGGACGCCCTGGGCATCGAGGTGGACCAGGGGACCCAGGATGTCCGCGCCCTGCTGCTCGAGGCCGAGCGCCTGTACAACCACGTCAACGACCTGGGCGCCATCGCCAACGACGTCGGCTACGGGATCGCACACGCCCACACGCAGCGGTTGCGCGAGCACCTCCTGCGCCACAACCGGGCCCTCACAGGGCACCGGCTCCTGCGTGGGGGGATCACCGTCGGCGGCGCCCACATCGCCCGGGACCCCGACCTCGACCTGATCCGACGCACCGCCGACGAGGTCGCCGAGATCGTCGCGATCACGCTGGGCCACACCGTCGTGGCCGACCGGTTCACGGGGACTGCCGTGCTCACCACCGAGCAGGCAGCGCACATCGGGACGCTGGGCTACGTCGCCCGCGCCTCCGGGGTCCCCACCGACGCGCGCGCGGAGCACCCGACCAGCCTCCTCGACGAGGACTTCAGCCCCGTCGTCGAGGAGGCGGGAGACGTGCTGGCACGCTTCCAGGTGCGGGCGCGCGAGGTCGCCGCGTCGGCTGCCCTCATCGAGGCCCTGACCGCGCGCATCACCGGCCATGACCGGTCGGATGCCGGTGACGGCCGGGACCTGGCCGGTCGGGATGCGAGCGCGGACCCACGCGCCGGGCTCGGAGTCGTCGAGGCCTGGCGTGGGACGCTGGTTCACCGCGTCGAGCTGACCGACGCGGGCCGGCTCAGCCGGGTCCGGGCGGTCGATCCCTCGTTCCTGAACTGGCCGGCCCTGCCCGTGGCCCTCACCGACACGATCGTCCCGGACTTCCCGTTGGCCAACAAGAGCTTCAACCAGTCCTACGCGGGCAACGACCTCTGAGCCCGCAGCGTGGCAGGTGGAGCCCTTCGGGTGGGGCCAGGGCACCGCAGGTCCTTCGGCCCATGGTGCAAGCGGTTGTTCCCGGGAACGATGGGGGTGAGGCAAGGAGGTGGGGACCATGTCGACGACAACCCCTCCCCGAGGACCGGCGCTGCACGTCCCCGAGGCCCTCTCCCAGGAGCACCACGAGGCACTGAAGAGGTCATGGGAGCTCCCGGCCTACGAGAGGCAGCGGCCCCCAGCACCGAAGCGATCGCACCGGACCCGGAACGTCGCCCTCGTCTCGGGCGCCGTCGGCCTGGCGGTCGGAGCGGGGCTCGGTCTCTGGGTCCAGTCCGAGCGGATCGCCGAGCTCGAGGCCAGGCCGCCGATCGTGGTGACGACCACCGTCCCGACGGTCCCGGGCTACTCGGTCCTCCACGACTCCCGCATCATCGAGGCACCCCAGACGATCGGCTTCGGCCGCTGGACGCGACCGGTGACCGTCCGGACGGTCAACCCACCGTGAGCCCTCAGGCGGTCGCGACCGCGAAGACCGTGTGGTCCCCGTCGGCGCCCATGTCTGCCATGACCCCCCGGTGCAGGGCGAGATGGGAGAAGCCCGCGGCCGTCACCATCTCGCGGATCGACGCCTCGGTGAAGCAGTGCTCCCAGACATCGAAGGAGCGGGTCCCGGCCTCCGTGAGCAGCGTGTAGTGGATGCGCTGCGCGAGCGCCTCCTCGTCGACGAAGCGCCGGGTGAGCAGCAGGTGCGCGCCGGGGGCCCAGAACCCCCCGGTCGTCGACGCCGCCCAATCACGGCCCGGCGCATGCTGGGAGGCGGCGCTCGCGTCGAGGTGGTCGAAGATGAACCTGCCCGCGGGGCGCAGCCGGGATCGGACCATCTCGAGCAACCGGCGCTGGACGGCCGGCAGATGCGTTCCGAAGTCCAGGTAGATCATGACGACCAGGTCGAACGGCCCCAGCGGCATGTCCACCGAGTAGTCGCCCAGCACGTACCGGACCGCTCCCTCTGCTCGGCCTCGTGCTGCTCGGCCTCGGGCGTGCTGGAGCGAGGCGGCGTTGACGTCCACACCCGTCACGTCGAAGCCCCGGTCCGCCAGTCGCTGGGCATACAGGCCCGGCCCGCACCCGAGATCCAGGACGGCGGCACCCTCGGGCAACCCGTCCACCAGCCAGTCGATCGTGGCCTCGACCGTGGCAGGCACACGTGTGGCGAGATCATTCGACTCATCCAGATGCGCACGGAGCAGCTGCTGCTGCACGTGCTGGTCCCGCCAGATCGAACCACCGGCGGGGGGCGCTTCCCCCGTCTCGAGCTGGCGGAGGACGTCGAGGTCGAGGCGGATCGTCACACCCAGCAACGGTAGGCCGTGGCTCCGACTGTGACCTCTGGAGGGACGGTCCCGCGCGGGATGTGGGAGTGTCGGGACCGTGAGCACGTCCGCATGGTTCCAGCGACTGGGGGCCGGGGACGTCCAGGCGTGGGCCACAGACGTCGGGCCCGTGCCGATGAACGTCGGGGCCGTCCTGATCCTCGACGCCGGACCCGACTTCGACCTCGCCGGCGCGCGGCGCGTGCTGGCAACCAGGCTCGCGGCGATCCCGCGGCTGCGGCAGGCACTGGTCGAGGTCCCCCTCGGCTGCGGACGCCCGATCTGGGTGGACGACCCCGGCTTCGACGTGGACATGCACCTGGCGCAGGTCCGATGTGGCGGACCCGGGGGCCGTGCGTCGCTCCTGGACGCCGCGGTGGCTGCGGTGACGACCCCCCTGGACCGGGCGAGGCCGCTGTGGCGGGCGCTGCTCGTCACCGATCTCGCCGACCACGGGGTCGCCATCGTGTTCGTCCTGCACCACGTCGTGGCCGACGGGATCGGGGGCCTGGCCGTCCTGGCGGGACTCGTCGACGAGGCAGCAGGAACACCCTCGGCCGGACCGCACCTCCCGAATCCCCGCCCCGGGCCCACGGCGCGGCAGCTGCTCGTCGATGCCTGGCGGGCCCGGCTGCGGTCGGTGCGCCGCATCCCCTCCGGCACTGCCACCCTCCGGGCTGCCGTCGCCGAGCTCGGCCGGCACCGGCCCGATCCCGCGCCGCGGACCTCCCTGAACGTGCCGACCGGTGCACGTCGCCGGGTCACGACCGTCGAGGCCGACCTGGCGGCGATCCGGGAGGTTGCCCACGCGCATGGGGCCACGGTGAACGACGTGATGCTCGCAGCCACCAGCGGCGCGCTGCACACGCTGCTGGTCCATCGCGGCGAGGACGCTCCCGACCTGGTCATCTCCGTGCCGGTCTCGGCCCGGACCCGGGCAACGACAGCGGCGCTGGGCAACCAGACCGGGGTGATGCCCGTGCGGGTGCCCACGATCGGATCGCCGGAGGCGCGACTGGGGGAGATCGCCCGGATCACATCCGCCCAGAGGACGACGGCTCGCGGATCGTCCGCGGCACTCGTCGCACCGGCCTTCCGCCTCCTGGCCGCGGTGGGGCTCTTCCGCCCGCTCATCGACAGGCAGCGCCTGGTCAACTCCTTCCTCACCAACATCCGGGGCCCGGCTGAGCCGCTGACCCTCCACGGGGCACCGATCACCCAGATCGTTCCGGTGACCATCACCGCCGGGAACGTCACGGTGGCGTTCGCGATCCTGTCCTACGCGGGGACCCTGACGACCACCGTGATCGTCGACCCGGACGCCGTCCCCGACGTCACGGCCCTCGCCACAGCCCTGCGGGGCGAGCTCGAGTCACTCACCGGCGCAGCGGGCCCACCGCGGCATGCAACGCCCCCACGCCCCGGAGCAGACTCGGGGCATGACTGACGAGCACCCTGCGCGCCGCCACTCCTGGGCGGAGCCGTACAAGATCAAGATGGTCGAGCCGCTGCGGATGACCACCCGCGGCGAGCGTGCGGCCGCCCTGGACGAGGCGGGCTGGAACACGTTCCTGCTGCGCAGCCGCGACGTGTACATCGACCTGCTCACCGACAGCGGCACGAACGCCATGTCGCAGGAGCAGTGGGCCGCCCTGATGGTCGGCGACGAGGCATACGCCGGCAGCGAGAGCTTCTACCGCTTCGAGAGGGCCGTGCAGGACGTCTACGGCTACCCCTTCATGGTGCCCACGCACCAGGGCCGGGGTGCGGAGCACATCATCTCCCAAGTGCTGATCAGCGGCGGCGACGTGGTGCCGGGGAACATGTACTTCACCACCACCCGGCTGCACCAGGAGCTGGCTGGCGGCACGTTCGTCGACATCATCATCGACGAGGCCCACGATCCGGCCAGCGAGCACCCGTTCAAGGGCGATGTCGATCTCGCCAAGCTGCGGCAGGTCATCGCCGAGTACGGCCGGGAGCGCATCCCGTACGTCAGCATCGCCGTCACGGTGAACATGGCCGGCGGCCAGCCCATGAGCCTGGCCAACATCGCCGACGTCCACGACCTGTGCCGGGCCCACGGCATCCCGCTGTACTGCGACATCACACGGATCGCGGAGAACGCGTGGTTCATCCGCCAGCGCGAGCCGGGGTTCGCCGACGTCCCGGTCGCCGAGATCGTGCGACGCATCTGCGACCTCACCGACGGGGCGTGGATGAGCGCCAAGAAGGACGCGCTGGTCAACATCGGCGGGTTCCTTGCCCTGCGCGACCCCGATGTGTTCGAGGAGGCGCGCAACCTGTGCGTCGTGTACGAGGGCCTGCACACCTACGGCGGGCTGGCCGGGCGCGACATGGAGGCGATCGCGCAGGGCATCCACGAGTCCGTCGACCAGGCGCACCTCGATGCCCGCATCGGCCAGGTGATCTACCTGGGCGAGCAGCTGCGCCGCGAGGGGGTGCCGATCGTGCTGCCCATCGGCGGGCATGCCGTCTTCCTCGACGCGGCCGGGTTCCTGCCGCACATCCCGCAGGTGGAGTTCCCCGGGCAGCGGCTGGCGGGCGAGATCTACCTGGAGGCCGGCGTGCGCACCATGGAGCGCGGCATCGTCTCGGCCGGCAGGGACCCGGAGACCGGCGACCACCGGCATCCGCGCCTGGAGCTGGTGCGGATCACCATCCCGCGGCGGGTCTACACCCAGGCCCACATGGACGTGACCGCCGAGGCGGTGCTCTCGGTATGGGACCGGCGCGACTCGGTGCGCGGCCTGGAGATGACCTTCGAGCCGAAGTACCTGCGGTTCTTCCAGGCCCGCTTCCGCCCGTTGTGAGCGCCGCGGACCCGCAGCTGCAGGGGTCGCGCAAGGATGGGGGCATGACCCGAGCGACGGATGAGCCCGTGCGCGTCCTGGAGCAGCTGCCCGACGGGACCGTGCGCCAGCAGTCGCCCCTGACCGGAACCGTGGTGTGGACGGTCCCTGGCCGATCCAACCGCCCGATCCCCTCGGCGATGCCCGCACCAGCGCCCCTGGTCTCCCCCCGCTCGGACGCCGTCTGCTCCTTCTGCCCCGACCGGTATCTCGAGACACCGCCGGAGCGGACCCGGCTGGTCCTGGACCCCGACGCCGACGGCCCCGAGCCATGGCGGATCCTGCCGGACCTGCCCGCCGAGCAGCTCGGGGAGACGGTGGCCGACTTCCGGCGCTTCCCGAACCTCTTCGAGATCCTGTCCTTCGAGTACTGGCACGCCAACCATGGCCTCGAGGTACCGGCGGCGGCACGCGCACGGGCGGCCCAGTACGCCGCCACGCCGGTCGGACGCGACCACCTCCTGGCCATCATGCGGACCCGGATGCAGGCGGCCGGGGCCAGCCCCGAGGAGGTCGCGGCCGAGCCCGCGCAGCGGCTCCTGGCCCGCGCAGGGACCCTGTTCGCCAGCTCGCATGACGTCATCGCCGCACGCAGGCACTACGTCGACGGGGCGACCAGTGATGACGAGCTGGCGTCCTCAGGGGACCTCACCGCCGTGGAGCACCACGCCTTCCTGCGCCTGACCGTGGATGGGCTGCAAGCCCTGAACCACTCCAACCCCCACGCCCGCTACGTGGCCGCGTTCCAGAACTGGCTGCGCCCCGCCGGCGCCTCCTTCGACCACCTGCACAAGCAGCTGGTCGCCATCGACGAGTACGGCCCGCTCATGACCCGCATCCTCGGCATGCTGCGCGAGGCACCCGACCTGTTCACCACGACGATCGCCGACCCCGCCGCGCGGGACCGGCTGGTCATCGCCGAGAACGACCACTGCATCGCCCTGGCCGGCGTCGGCCACCGGTACCCGACGGTCGAGATCTACGCCACGGGCAGCGCCCAGCTCCCCTGGGAGCACTCACCCGACGCCCTGTGGGCCGTGTCGGCCGTGCTGCACGCCTGTCACGCCGCGACCGGTCGCCTGGTCCCCACGAACGAGGAGTGGCACTACCGCCCTGTGGACGCCACAGCAGCGATGCCGTGGCGGATCAACCTCAAGTGGCGAGTGTCCACGCTCGCCGGGTTCGAGGGCGGGACGAAGATCAACGTGAACACGATCAGCCCGTTCACGCTGCGCCAGCGAGTCGTCGACGCCCTGATGGGGCTGCGCTCAGCCGGGCTCATCGAGCCGATGGCCATCGGCGACGAGTGCTCCCACCGGACCGGGGCGCTCAACTACGCCGGGGGGTGACCCTCGACCACTGCTGCGCCCGGGTCATGCCAGCTGTTCCCCGGCGCGGTAGGCCAACCACGCCTCCGGTGTCAGCCCCATATGGGTACACCGGAGCCATCGCGCCCGCTCGCCGGCGCGGTACTCCGCCACGCCTGCGGAGTGAGACCCATGGGCGCCAGCACCGGACCAGCGCCCGCTCACCAGCCCGGAACTCCTGCCATGCGCGGCAGGGTCAGGCCCATGTGCACCGGCGTGGTCGACACCCGCTCGCCAGCACGGAACTCCTGCCACGCCTGCGGGGTCAGCCCCATGTGCAGGTCCTGGCTCCCGGTCGCCGAGTACTGGGCCAGCGCGAAGATGCCCGCGACCACGAGCACGAACCCGATCACGCCGGCCAGCGCCCACGCGAGCGGACGCCTGCGTGGGCTCCCGCTACACAGGGGCGTCCACCGGCTGCGACCATCGGAGGGCTCTCCACGTGCTCCTGCGCGGGGATGCCCTCCGTCACGACCTCCAGTGGGGGCATGTCCGCCACCGGGGTCACCTGCGAAGCCTTGAGCGGCTTCTCGAACTTGGTGGCCATCACGGCCTCCCTTCGACCATTTCCCCCGACCGATCCCCAACCCGTGGGACCAGTTCCATGATCGGGCGACCGACCAGCTCCCGGTGTGATCTGGACGACACCACGGATGTGCCCGCGACGACACTCCGGGCCCTGGGGACGCGATGACCAGGATCAGGCAGCATCCCTCAGGGGCTGGGCTGCCCCCTCGACGACGTCGAGGGCAGGGGCCACCCCTGTCTCGAAGAGCGCCAGCGCAAGTGCCGCCTGATCAGTGCGCTCAGGGTCGACGAACTCGATCCCAACCAGGTCCTCCGCCCCTGACCTCTCGACACGTCGTACGACCGAGGTGAACGTGACCGCGCCGTACGAGACCGGCAGGGAGACCGAGACCCGCTGCCCGACGGCGATCCCGCTGCCTCCCGCGACGACGAGCCGTGCACCGGTCAGGCTGAGATCCCGCACCCGGACGGCCCGCCCGTCCAGCTCCGCAGGACCCGAGACCTCGAACCGGACCGCCGCCCGGCGGTTGGCACCGAACTCCGCGGCGCGGATGCGCTGCACCGCCCGCACGAGGAAGACGCCGTTGACCACCGCCCAGAATGCCGCTCCCGCGGGGACCCACATGTCGTCGTAGCGCAGCGGTGTCAGGCCCAGCGCCACCAGGACCCCCCAGGCCAGCACGAGCGGGGTCGCCACGAGCAGCGCCCGCAGCAGCATCGGCTCGCGCAGACGGGTCCGTGCGTGGGAGTCCCGGCCCTTCGAGGTCACGACGAAGGGCCGATCGCGGACACGGAGCAGCGTGAGGGTCGAGCGCAGGTTGGCCGGCATCCTGATGAACTCGAACAGCAGGGCATGGCGCATGGGCGCGCGCCCACGATCCAGTGCCGTCAGGGCGAAGCGCTGGACGCCCCAGACCAGGGCGAACAGCGGGAGGAACACCCGCGCAGGTGCGGCCACGGGCATCGCGGCGAAGGCGACCGTCAGCAGCGGTATCAGCACGTAGCCCAGGGTGCGCCAGGCGTCGAACCAGCCCGTGAGCGTGGACATGTAGCTCAGGCGCTGGCCCAGGGTCAGGCCGGGTCCCCCCATCGGGTTGTTCCTCCGCAGCACCTGCATCGCGCCGGTCCCCCACCGCACGCGCTGGGTCAGGTACTGCTCGGCGTTCGTGGCGGCCAACCCCTGGGCGACGACCTCGTTGTGGTAGACGCTGCTCCATCCACGACGGTGCATCTTCAGGGTGGTGAGGATGTCCTCCGTGACTGACTCGGTCGCGACCCCGCCCACCTCGCGCAGGGCATCGAGGCGGACGACGGCACTCGTCCCGCACCAGAAGGCAGCACCCCAGCGGTTGCGGCCCGCCGCCAGGGCCCGGTAGAAGAGCGCCTGCTCGCTGAAGGCCCGCGGGGCCCGAGCCGATGTGCTCGAAGGAGTCCTGGTTGTAGAAGTCCTGCGGGGTCTGGACGACCGCGACGCGGGGGTCGCGGAAGTACGCGAGCATGGACGTGAGGAACTCGGAACCGGCGACGTGGTCGGCATCAAGGATCCCGACGAACTGGATCCCGCGCTCCTGGAGCTCCGGAAGGGCGGCGTTGATGTTGCCCGCCTTGGCGTGGCTGTTGTCGGGGCGGACCCGGTAGTGCGCCCCGAGCGAGGAGGCGAGCTCGGCGACCCAGTCCCGGCGGCCGTCATCGAGGACCCACGTCTCGTGCGCCGGCTCGACCGCCACCGCCGCGGCGATCGTGGGCAGCAGGATCTCCTCCGGCTCGTTGTAGGTCGGGATGAGGATCGCGACCCGGGCCTCCGCCAGCGCTGGCTCCCTCGGGGGCGCTGCGTCGAGGTTCCAGAGGTCGAGGGTGTGGAAGCACAACGACACCAGGGCGTGCACCTCCAGCAGGATCAGCGGGACCCCCAGCCAGAGCGCCGCCCCTTCCAGCGTGTCGAGCACGCGCCACGTGATCCATGCCAGGGTCAGCGCGATCGCGACCAGCGCCAGGGCCTGGATCCCCGCGACGCCGTCGGCGGGACTCGACGGGGGGCACACCTGTTCCCCGCAATTGCGGCCACTGGAAGCCCCCCTCCCGGGGGGGCTGTTCGGAGCGTGCTGTCGTCTGAGTCATGAGTTCGGGTTCGGCGCACCACCGAGTCCCACTTGAGAGACGGACAGTCACGCCGGTACAGCCGGCCCCGGACCCGTCAGCGGGCGGCGCGGGCCAGCGTCTCGAGGTCCGCGATGGTGATGTGGCGCCGACCGAGCCGCACGACGCCCTGGTCCTCGAGATGGCGCAGCACCCGGTTGGCCGTGGGTCGCGAGACGCCGGCCATGGCGGCCAGGTCGTCCTGGGTCAGGGGCAGCGGCTCGGGCCCATCGACCCCGAACGAGCGGCGGCAGTCGAGCAGGCGCCTGGCGACCCGGTGCTCCGCGTCGACGAACAGGGCGTCGGCGAGCAGCGCCGACATCCGCTCGAGCCGCCTGGTGAGTGTCAGCAGCAGCCATTCGGTCAGGTCGGGATGGTCCGCCCGCAGGTCGTGGAACCGTGTCGCCAGGACCGACAGGACGTGCACGTCGTCGAGGGCCACCACCGTCGCGGTGTGGTGGTGGTCGGGGCGGATCAGGCCCGACCTCCCCGAAGGCGTCCGGGGCGGCGATCAGGCCGACGGTCACGTCGTCGCCATCAGGTGTCACCACGTGCACCGACACACGACCGAGGCGAAGGAGGAACAGCGAGTCGCACGGATCTCCCTGGTGGAAGACCACCTCACCGGGCCGGAACTCCCGCGGCCTGCCCGCCCGGAGCAGGGCCTCACGCGTCCAGCCCGGGAGCGTCTCGAACGACTCCGCGTTCACGATTCCATGCAATCACCGGTCCGCGTCGCGCACCAGAGTCCAGAGTCACATTTCCGGGAACGGCGGGATCGAGATCGGCTCGATCGACGCGATCGGCGGGATCGAGATCGGCTCGATCGTCGGGAACGTCGGGAACGAGATCGGCTCGATCGTCGGGATCGACATCGACGGGATCGAGATCGGCTGATCGGCGGATCGACTCGTTCGGCGGGGTCGTCGGGGTCGCTCGGTCGCCGAGATCGACGGGATCGAGATCGGCTCGATCGTCGGGATCGACATCGACGGGATCGGCTCGATCGACGCGATCGACATCGGCTCGATCGACGGGATCGACATCGACGTGATCGGCTCGATCGACGCGATCGACATCGGCGCCATCGAGGCGATCGACGGGATCGACCAGTACGGCATGTACGGCAGCGCAGAACCACGCAACTGCCCGGCGTAGACCGGCTCGGACGCCCGCTCACCTGACCGGTACGCCTGCCACGCCGGCAGGGTCAGGCCCAGGTGGAACGGCGTTGTCGACGCCCGCTCACCTGCCCGGTACTCCTGCCATGCCTGCGGGGTGAGCCCCATGTGCAGGTCCGACGTGCTTGGTCGACGAGTACTGCGTCACCGCGAAGATCCCCGCGACCACGAGCAGCAACCCGATCACTCCGGCCAGCGCCCACGCAAACCAGCTCCTCCGGTGCTCCGGCGCCGCTGGGGGTGCCTCCGGCTGGGACACGGGCGGCGGCCCGATGTGCTCCTGCGGCGGGATGCCCTCCGTCACGACCTCCAGCGGGGGCATGTCCGCCACGTGCGTCAACGGCGAAGCCTCGAGCGGCTTCTCCACCTTGGTACTCATCTCGGCCTCCCCTCAACCGATCCCCCATCCCTTGGGGGCACTTCCATCGTCTGACCACTCCGACCGTGCCCACCATGTCCGCGGTCACGACACAGGAAATGTCGCCGGGACGACCCTCGTGTCCCGGCGGCGCGTGACGCAGACGGGCCCGCTCAGCCGCCCACCGAGAGACGTTCGCGGGCTCGTGCGGCCGGGATGCGACGACGCCGAACAGCCCCACGACGGCCACACGGGACCAGGAGCAGGGCCATGCGTACCGGCATCACCGACCCGAGGGCGCCCAGGGCGAACGGCGCACTGCCCACAGCCAGGCCCAGGACCAACGAGGAGCGCGCCATGCTTGATCAGGATGGCCTGCGGACAGCACGATGCCCCGATCCAGGAGAAGGGGGAACAGGGTCGCGATCCCCAGCCCGGCGATGAACAACCCTGCCACCGACACCGGGAGGGCCTCGGCCGTCCACAGCACGCCGAAACCGACCAGGGCCAGGCCGAACCCGCCGAGCAGCATCCGGTGCGGACCCAGTCGCAGCGTGAGCGCGGACCCGATGGTGCGGCCGATCGCCACGCCCGCCACGACGGCCGCCATCGCCGCGGTCGCCGACGCAGCCGGGGCCCCGGTCTGGTCCTGGATGAGCGTCGAGCCCCAGTAGTTGATGGCGAACTCCGTGGCCACGGCCGCGAACAGCGCGATCATCGCCAGCCAGAAGACGCGGGGTAGCGGAGCAGGCGCCGGGGCCGTGGAGCGCGGGGACAGGCCAGCTCGGCCGCACAGGCTCCAGCGCCGGTTGCACCGCCAACTCGTGCGAATCTCCGCCGGCGATCATCCAGGCCCACCTCCCGCCCCGCTCCTGCCCGGGCCGTCAGCCAGTCGGCCACGACCAGCCCGACCAACGCTGCCACGGCGAGGACCAGGCACGCCAGGATGCCCACCTCCCACCCGAGACCCGCCCCCAGGGCCGCACCCAGGATCAGGGGCGAGAACAGCCCGACCCAGGCCGCCGCCGCGTTGGCCTCCGTGATGACCCGGGCGCTGTGGATGGGGTGGGCGTCGGACAGTCGGGCCATGGACGCGTTGAGCATGGTGCCTCCACCGCTCGCGCTCACCCACACGAGCCCGAGGATCAGCCCGAAGGCCACCGCACCGGAGGCGACCAACGGCACCAGGACCATGCCCGTCAGCCCAGCAGCAACGACGACGAGCCCGGCCTTCGTGGCTCGGTCCCGGCCGAAGGTGCGCACAGACCCGGGGAGCGGCCACCGAGGCGGTGATGATCCCCAGTGCCAGGGCCGTGCCGATCAGGCCGGCGGCAGCCAGGGACATCCCGAGGTCCTCGCTCAGGATCGGGCTGACTGGTCCGGTGAGGTAGATGAACGCAGCCCATGCGCCATTGACGCCGTAGATCGCCCAGGTGATGGGAGTCCGCTGCAGGCGCATGGGTCGATCCTCCACCACGAAGGGCCCGGGCTGTCGCTGAGCCCCGGCATCGCACCCCGAGGCAGGAATACCGTGGAGGTCGACATCCGACGAAGTCCCTTTGACATATACCCCCGGGGGTATGCACACTAGGACGTGACGACACCTTCCACCGTAGGGAGAACCCATGATCGAGCAGATCACCCCAGAACAGCTCCAGCAGCGCATGGCCACCCAGGATGTGACCCTCGTGGACTGCCGTGAGGTGCACGAGTTCCGCGCCGGTCACGTGCCGGGCGCGGTCAACATCCCGCTGGCGCTGATCCCGGTCCGGCTGAACGAGCTGCCACCCAGCGCCGAGCTGACCGTCATCTGCCAGTCGGGCAACCGGTCGATGCAGGCCTGCATGTGGTTGGCCCACCAGGGACGCGCGAGCGTGAACGTCCTCGGCGGCACGGGCACCTGGATCCGCGCGGGCCTCCCGGTCGAGGCGGGGATGCCCGCATGAGCACCCGCCGCCCCACGGTCGTGGCCCTGGACACCGTGAACCTCGGTGACCGCTCCTACATCGTCGCCCTCGACGGGCAGGCGGTCGTGGTCGACCCGCAGCGCGACATCGACCGACTGCTGGCCATCCTCGAGCAGAACGCGTGGACGGTGACCCACGTCGTGGAGACCCACGTGCACAACGACTACGTCTCCGGCGGCCTGGTCCTGGCCGGCGAGCTCGGCGCCGAGTACCTGGTGCCGCGCGGGCACGACTACGCGTTCGACGCGACCCAGGTCGGCGACGGCTCCACCTTCAGCTCGGGGCCGATGGCCTGGCGGGTGCTGCACACCCCCGGGCACACCCCGCACCACGTGTCCTACGCCGTGGCCGTCGACGGCGTCGACGCGGGGGTCTTCACCGGCGGGTCGATGCTCTACGGCAGCGTCGGGCGGCCCGACCTCATCGGCCCCGACGCCACCGAGGGCCTGGCCCACGCGCAGTGGCACTCGATGCGCCGGATCGTCGCCGAGGTGGCCGCCGAGGCCGACGTGTTCCCCACCCACGGCTTCGGGTCGTTCTGCTCGGCCACGAACACGGTGGGCACGGCCTCGACCGTCGGCCACCAGGCCCTGAGCAACCCCGCGCTGCAGACCGACGAGGACGTGTTCGTCAAGGAGCTCATCGACGGGCTCGACGCGTTCCCGGCCTACTACGCCCACATGGGCCCGGCCAACGAGCGGGGTGCCGGTCCGATCGACCTGTCGCTGCCGTCGCTGGCGGACGCCACCGAGCTGCGCCGGCGGATCGACGACGGCGAGTGGGTGGTCGACCTGCGCTCGCGGATCCTGTTCGGCCAGGGGCACGTGCGCGGCACGCTGTCCTTCCCCTCCGACGGCAACGCGATCACCTACCTCGGCTGGGTCATCCCGTGGGGCACCCCGATCACGCTGCTGGGCGAGACCGCCGAGCAGGTCAGCGCCTTCCAGCGCGACCTGGTCCGGATCGGGATCGACCGGCCCGAGGCACATGCCACGGGCGAGCCGCGCGACTGGGTCACCGACCCGACGGACATCCAGACGACCGAGCGCACCGACTTCGCCGGGTTCGTGGCGGCGCTGGCCGAGGACCCCAACCGGGTGTACGTCGACGCCCGCCGGCGGACCGAGTGGATCGACGGTCACGTGAAGGGGGCCCGGCTGATCCCGCTGCACGAGTTCCCCGCGCGGATCGAGGAGATCGCCACCCTGTCGCGCGCGGCCGCGCATGCCGGTGCCGACCCACGGGTGTGGGTCAGCTGCGGCAGCGGGTTCCGGGCCAGCATCGCCACCTCGCTGCTCCAGCGCGCCGGCATCCCGGTGGTCCACATCGATGACTCGTTCGCCAACGCGGCGAAGGCCGGGGCCGACGATCCTCGTCGACCAGCACCCGGAGACGATCGGATCGGCCTACACCGACTGATGGCCACCGTCCTGCTCGCCGCCGCCGTCGGCCTGCTCCTGGGCAGCGCCCTCGGGCTGTTCGGCGGCGGCGGCGGGATCCTGGCCGTGCCGATGCTGGTCGGCCTGCTGGGCATGGACGTCGACCAGGCCGCCACCGCCAGCCTGGTGATCGTCCTGTTCGGGGCCCTGGGCGGCCTGGTCTCCCACCATCGCGCGGGGCGCGTCCTCTGGCGCGCGGGGCTCGTCTTCGGCGCGACCAGCATCGTCGGCGCCACCGTCGGCTCCCTGCTGGCTGCTCGGGTCCCCGACTGGATCAAGCTCAGCGCCTTCCTCGTGCTGATGGTGGCCGCCGGGGTCGCCATGCTGCGCAACGCCCGACGGCAACCCGCGACCCGCCCGGCGGCCCAGCCCAGCCTCGTGGCGACGACGGGCCGCGCCGGCGGCACCGGGCCCGATGCGGATCCGGGAGCCGCCCTGATCGACATCCCCGCCGCCGACCTGCCCGTGCCACCGGGCCGTCCCCCGGGCCCCCGACGTCCAGCCGGATCCCCCGGATCCGCGGCCGAGCCCCCGGTGCTGACCTACTCGATCCCCCTGATCGTCCTGCTGGCCACCGCCACCGGGCTGGTCACCGGGTTCCTCGGCGTGGGTGGGGGCTTCCTCGTGGTTCCCGCCCTCGTCCTCTCGCTGCGGATGCCGGTGGCCAATGCGACAGCCACCGGGCTGGTGGTCATCGCGATCGCGTCCACCTCGGCGCTGGTGGTCCGGCTCACGCACTCCGCCACGATGGGCCAGCCCGCGCTGACCGCCGAGATCGTCGTGGCCACGGTGATCGCCTCCCTGTTCGCCGCGCGCTTCTCCAACCGGATGTCCCCCCGGGCCCTGGGCACCGGGTTCGCGGTCCTCGTCCTGGCGATGAGCCTGCTCGTGGCCGTCCAGGCCCTCCAGGCCTTCCACGCCGCCTGACCGTGCCGTCCCCGCTGTCCCAAGCGCCCATGTCGGCACCCGGAGTCCTGCCATACTCCCGGGATGTCCGCCACCGCCCCGGCCCCTGCCCCCGCGCCCCCGACCGAGATCGACCGCCGCACGCTCCTGCGCGTCATCGGGTCCTCGATCCTGGTCGCCCTGCCGATCTCCCTGGTCGCGATGGGCTTCCTCGACCTGGTCTCCGTCCTCCAGGAGTGGGTGTGGAAGACCGCACCCGCCGACCTGGGCTTCGACTCGACACCGTGGTGGTGGCCCATCCCCTGGCTGCTGCTGGCCGGCCTGCTGGTCTCGGCGGCGATCCTCGTCCTCCCCGGCCCGGGGGGTCACATCCCCGCCAACGGGACCGGCGGCCCGCCGACTCCCCCGGCCTACGTGCCCGGGGTGTTCCTCGCCGCGATCGCCGGCCTGCCCCTGGGTGTCGTCCTGGGTCCGGAGGCGCCGCTCATCGCGATGGGCTACGGCCTGGCCGTCTGGATCTCGCGGGTGGTCCGGCTGTCACCGGGCGGACGGCTCGAGGCGCTCATCGGGACGGCCGGTGCCGCGGCGGCGATCGCCATCGTCCTGGGCAACCCCCTGACCGCCGTCATCTTCCTGGCTGAGGCCGTCGCGATCGCCGGTGGGCCGGTCATCGTCGCCACCCTGGCCGCGCTGCTCGGCGTCGGGGTGGGGGCCGTCCTGTTCACCGGCCTGGGCAACAACGCGGGCATCAAGGCCCAATCCCTGCAGCTGGTCGAGCTGGACTCCGTGCCCACCCCGGACATCGGCGACCTGCTGTGGGCCATCCCCGTCGGCATCGTCGCCGGCATCGCCATGAGCGTGTTGTTCACCGGCGGGCTGCGCGTCGCGGATCGCGTGGGGTCGCTGACCCGCGGGCGGCTGGTCGCGGGCACGATGGCCGTCGGCCTGGCCGTCGCCCTGTGCGCGTCCGCGTACTCGCTGATCACCGGGCGCAACCCCTTCGACGTGGCGTCCTCGGGGACCGAGACCCTCAAGGAGCTCACCAGCGACCCGTCGTCCTGGGGCGTCACGGCGCTGATCGCCCTGATCGTCTTCAAGGCCATCGGGTACGCCCTGTCGCTGGGCGCATTCCGGGGCGGTCCGATCTTCCCGTCGATCATGCTCGGCGGCGCCCTGGGCGTGCTGATCGCCCCGCTGCCCGGACTCGGGGTGGCCGGCGGGATCGCCGTGGGCATGGCCTCGTTCGCCGCCGCCGGCATGAAGATGCCCCTGAGCGCCGTGGCCCTCACGATCCTGCTGTTCGGCCCCAACGCGAGCGAGGTGTTCCCCGAGGTCGCGATCGCCGCCGTGACCGGGTTCGCGGTCCGGGTCGCCATCGACAAGCGCCGGTCGCAGCGCCGGACGGGGCCGCGGTGGGCTCCGCGGCGCCGGACGGCTCTCCCCCGGCGGATGGCGCGGACCCGACCGCGACGGCCCGCGCCTGATCGCGCGTTCGTCCCGACCCGGCCACCGGGGCGCTGCGGGCGACCGGTCAGGGGGCGATGTTGAACCGCTCGACGGTGCGCTCGCCCAGGGCCTGATCGCCCTCGATCGACACCTCGGCCGGGCCTCGGCCGCACGCGAGGCCACGAACCCCGGGAACGACATCGTCAGCGCCACGGTCGGATCCTCGACCGGCTCGGTCGGGCGGCCCTTGCCGTCCTCGGAGCGGATGACCGTGTCGGTGAACTCCACACCCGGGACCGGTCACCGTCACCTGCAGCGTCGCCCCGACCGGCGCATCGACCTTCTTCGCCCACACGAACCCCAGCGCCCGACGCATCCGGCCGGCCGCCATGTGCGCTGGCGCGGTGCCCAGGTGCCCGGGATCACCCACCGCCACCCGGATGTCCTGCTCGTGCACCCAGGTGTCGAACACGCGCATCGCGATCACCTCGTCGAACGGCATCATCCGGCCCAGGGGGTTCATCACCAGCCCCGGGTTGCTGGCCCGGAGCTCGCGCAGGGCCACCTCCCGGTCGGCCATCGTCTCGTCGAACTCCGCGAGCACCTCCTCGCGGGTCCGCGACCGGCGCAGGTCGACGGGCACCTCGGTGATCCGCCCGAAGCCGTCCCTGGCGTGCGGCAGGGCCCCCCAGTCCGGCTCGTGCGGCGGGTCCTGGAGACCCGAGCTGGAAGCGCTCGATCCAGGTCACGTGGGC
>CAVSQK010000017.1:0-101496 GCA_963729885.1 uncultured Actinomycetes bacterium | reverse complement strand
TGGGGCCGGTCGTGGCCATGGGTGTGCCCCCTGTTCGTCGGGTTGACGCCGCGACCCCCGCATGCGCGACTGGACGTCAGGATGTCAGCGGCCACCCGCCGGTCGCACGCCCACCAGCAGGTGCACGGGGAACTGGTCGTGCGGAGGGGGAGTGGATGGCGAACGCCTCGTCGCACGCCTGCGCGCATACCCCGATCACGGAGCTGGACGACGCCGCTCCGACCGCAGCCCGGTGACCGTTACGGCGAGGACAGGGCCTTCGGCCATTCCTCCGACCTTCCACGCAGGCCTAGCGTGGAGGCGTCGGAAGGAGTTGCCATGTTCCGATCCCTGCGCACATCTGCGCTCATCACCGCCGGCCTCATCGCGCTGGCGGTCCCGTCCGTCGCCATGCCCGGCGCCGCCGCGCCGACGGACGTCCAACCGTACATCGTGGTGCTCACGCCGGCCGTCGCGGACGTCCCGGCGGCCGCTGCTGCCCTTGCCCGGACCGCCGGCGGCCAGGTGGGCCATGTGTACCAGCACGCCCTCAAGGGCTTCTCACTGACCGCGGCCCCCGCGGCCGCCGCGGGCCTGTCCCGCAACCCCCTCGTCGCCTACGTCGAGCCCGACCGCGTGGTCACGCTGGCCGAGCAGTCGCTCCCGACCGGGATCCAGCGCACGTTCGCCGACACCAACCCGGCGATCGGCATCGACGGCACCGATGACCTCCGCGTGGACGTCGGCGTAGCCGTGATCGACACCGGCATCGACTGGCAGCAGGCGGACCTCAACGTGGTCGGCGGCACCAACTGCGCCCAGGGGTGGCCGTTCGGCAAGGCCACCTGCAGCGGCACCGGGGATGACGACCACTACCACGGCACGCACGTGGCCGGCACCATCGCGGCGCTGGACAACGGCGACCCTGTTGTCGGGATGGCTCCCGGCGCCCGTCTGTACGCGGTGAAGGTCCTGAACAAGCAGGGCTCCGGGTACACGTCCTGGATCGTGGCCGGGATCGACTGGGTGGCCGCCCGGGCGAGCGCGATCAAGGTCGCCAACATGAGCCTCGGCGGCGCCGGCTTCAGCCAGGCTGAGTACGACGCCATCAAAGGCGCCGTGAGCAAGGGCGTGGCGTTCGCGGTGGCTGCGGGCAACGAGGACGCCAACGCTGCCAACTACAGCCCGGGTGGTTTCGACAACGTGCTGTCCGTGTCCGCGCTGGCGGACTTCGACGGCATCCCCGGCGGGCTGGGCAGGCCCACGTGCCGGGCCGATCAGGACGACACCCTGGCCGACTTCTCGAACTGGGGCAGCGCGGTCGACGTGGCCGCGCCGGGCGTCTGCATCCTCTCGACGTACCCGATCGAGCAGGGCAGCTACGGCACGATCTCCGGGACCTCGATGGCGTCGCCGCACGCGGCCGGAGCGCTCGCGCTGCTGGCCAGCGTCAACAACCCCGGCAACGCGACCGATGTGGACAACCTCTACACGAGGGTCAAGGATTCCGGGAACTTCGACTGGACCGACGACTCGGGCGACGCCAACCAGGAGCCGCTGCTCGACGTCAGCAACGCGACCATCTTCAGTCCGAGGCTGATCGAGTCCGGCGGAACGACCACCCCGTCGACGCCAGAACTGACTGGGTCGGCTGCTTGGACTGGGAAGACGTGGACGGCCACCGTCACGCTCACCGGTGCGGTGGGCGACAAGACCACCGGCTATTGGTTGACGAGCCCGTCGAAGACCGTCGGATGCACCATCACAAGCGGCGAGAC
The DNA here is from genome assembly GCA_963729885.1 of uncultured Actinomycetes bacterium. Lineage (GTDB taxonomy): Bacteria > Actinomycetota > Actinomycetes > S36-B12 > CAIYMF01 > Prado023. Next base: position 99,739 of record CAVSQK010000017.1, on the reverse strand, counting down.
CTGCAAGTTCTCGCTGGGCAAGATCTCGTCGAACACCGACTCCGTCACCTACACAGACGTCCAGATCCCGCCGCCGCTCAACTCGCCGTTGCCCATCCAGAGGCCTGCGCGGTAGTCCCGAGACTACCCGTCTGAAGAGCGCTGGTGCGCCCCCGATCGACCGGGGTGCACCGGTGCTCGGCCGTGGGCTCAGCGGCCGGCGGGCGTGCAGATGCAGGAGCGGTTGCCGTCGGCGTCCTCGATGACCCAGTACGCCGGGGCTGCCCGGTCGCTGACGAGGCGCCCCCCGGCGTCCAGGACTGCCTGCAGGCGTCGTTCCGCCTCGTCGTGGGCGACCCAGACGTCGAAGTGCCAGCGCTGCTCGAACGGCTGCGCGGGCAGCGCCCAAGTCTCATCGCCGTTCGGTGCCTGCCACCACACCGTGGGCACTTGGCCGCTGGGGTCGACCGGTTCGTCGTTCTCCACCGTGCCGCCGAGCAGGGCTGCATAGAACGGCGCGAGTTGCGGCCCGAGTGCTGTGTCGAGTCCGAGCTCCAGCTGGGTGAGGCCGCCGGCGTCGGAGTCGATGCCGAGTTCTACTGCGTGGCTGCTGATCTGGCGCGCGAGCTCGAGGTCGCGGCTGGTGATACCGCCGACGTCGTGGCTGACCAGCGTGACAATCACGTCGGAGTATGTGAGGTGGATGTCGGGGTGGTGGTTGGCGGCCTCGGCCGCAGCCCCGATCTTGTCGACCAGCGCCAGGCCCGTTCGGAAGTCGCCGGTTCGGAACCGGGCCTTGAGGCGCCCAAGGATCTGGCGCCAGTCCTCGAGACCGGCGTCGCGCACCTGCGTCGCGGACAACGTCTCGCGAGGATCAGCCATGTTCTTCCCTCCGTGTGGGTTCAGGGGGTTGCGCTCGGCGCCACGGTAGGGGTGGTTGACGGCGAGGCGGAAGGGGTTGTCGGTCGGCGTGCGGATCCGCATCTCTGGTAGGCCCTTGACGTGGCCCGTGAGGTCGGAATTGGATGGCGAGCGTGATTCGAGGAAGGGGCCGGGATGGGTGAGCCGATCCGCAAACTGACCGACAGCGAGCTGCGTGAAGCTCAGGGAACCCCCGGGTTGACGCGCCGCACGGCGTTCGAGGGTGACGGCCACTGGTTCGGGCACGTCGAGGCGGCTCCTGTGACCATGTCCGGGTGGCACCACCACGGCGACAACGTGACGATGGGATACGTCGTCAAGGGAAGCATCACCCTGGAGTTCGGTCCGGATGGGAGCCAGAAGGTCGAGGTCGGCCAGGGCGAGTACTTCGAGGTCCCGAAGAACACGGTGCATCGCGAGGGCAACATGTCCCCGGAGTTCGGTGAGGTCGTGATCTCGCGCGTGGGCGAGGGCCAGCTCGTCTTCCCCGTCGACGGGCCCGACGCGACCTGATCGCTGCTCGCTTTCCTCCGACAGCGGCACGGTCGACCAGTTGGCGCGCCACTTCGGCGCGCGCAGCCCCGCCGTCGTGCGCACTCCTGGCAAGCTGGGCAGGAGGTCGAGGGGAGTGGTGCGCCGTGACTGAGCGCTTGATGGGGGTCCATGACGAACTGCGCTATGCCCAGCGCTCCGACCAGGCCTCAGTCATGCTCGATGGTTTCTTGAACTACCACTACCTGACGAGCCCCATTGAGCTCGGATTCGCCAAGCTGATGCTCGAGTCGGGCATCAATGGCGCTGGGTACGTCGCAGGACCAGATGGTCTGCGTCGACCGGTCATCGCGATCCGGTCGAGCCCGTGGAAGGCAGGGCATGAGTCGAATCCGTGGCACGACGAGTTCGATCTCGATCACGGCCACATCCGCTACTACGGAGACCACAAGCCGACCACCATCGGGATTCCTGGCTCAAGCAAGGGGAACAAGGCCCTCCTGGATGCCTGGCGCCTTCACAGCGGCGTGACTCAGGCTGAGCGCAGCACGGCCCCGCCTCTGCTTGTGTTCAGGTCGAAGACGATTCATCGGGATGGGCGAGCCGTGGTGAAGGGCCATGTCGAGTTCTGTGGAGCGGCATTGATCGAGCGGCTCGAGTACGTCGTCCAGCGTGACCCGGAGTCGGAGCGCAGCTTCCCGAACATCGTCGTGGATCTTGCGGTTGTTGCGGGCGACGCGTCGGACTCCATCGACATGCGGTGGATCGATGATCGGAGGAATCCTTCGCTCGATGGGATGGCCACGTTGCGGTATGCCCCGGAGTCGTGGCGCCGCTGGGTGCGCGAGGGCCGGGCCGCGATTCCCCGGGTGCGTCGACGCGTCCTGTCGAGCAGGGTCCGCTCTGCGCAGGACCAGATGCCCGCTCGGGGGACAGCTGAGTACGATGCCCTCCACGCCATCTACAGCTTCTTCGACGGGCGCAAGCACTCCTTCGAGCTCTTGGCCTCGAGGGTGGCTGGTGAGCTGCTGCGGCAGTCGGGCGCCAACTACCACCCGGGCTGGCTGACTCGCTCTGGAGGGGACGGGGGTGTGGACTTCGTCGGCCGACTGGACGTCGGTGCGACGGTCGCCAACACCCCCCTTGTGGTGCTGGGCCAGGCCAAGTGCGTGACCCCAGGGACGTCAATCAGCCCAGATCAGGTGGCCCGCGTGGTCGCGCGACTTCGCCGTGGATGGATCGGTGTCTTCGTCACGACTGGGATCTTCTCGCGGCAGGCCCAGGTTGAGGTCATCGACGACCAGTACCCATTGGTCCTGGTCTCTGCTCAGATACTCGCCGAGCAAGTACTTCGGATGGCCGCAGCCGATTTCGACGGCGATCTGGATGCCCTACTTCGCGCTGTGGTCTCCTCATACGGAGGTGAAATCACCCAGCGGCGGCCTGAAGAGATCCTCTCCAATGCGGCGGGTTAGTCGGCCACTGAGATGGCTCACTTCGCATGTGGAGGAAGAACATCCCCTGACCAGCCACGTTGTGGGCCTGTGAGGGTTCGGCTGATGTGTGACGGATTGGCTTCGCCTGATCCGTTACACCGTTTGGGCCTGTAGTTCAGCTGGCGCGGCGGTCGCTGCAACCACCGATGCACCGCCTGCCGCGACACGTCGAACCGACGCGCAACCTCAACGACCGGAACACCATCACGAATGACCGCCAACACGGCCTGATACCTCTGCTCCACGACACTCAGCTCCACAAGCATGCTCAGGAGTGTCACGGATCAGGCGAAGCCACCGTCACCCATCAGGGTGAAGCCATGTCACCCGCAGGCCGGTGCCAAAATGTCACGCATCAGGTGGAACCAAACAGCTACGTTGTGCGCCCGGAGGGACTCGAACCCCCAACCAACCGGGTAGAAGCCGGTCGCTCTATCCATTGAGCTACGGGCGCCGGGCGGGTGTGCGGATGTGTGTGCTGATCTGTGTGCTGATCTGTGTGCAGAAGTCCGCTCGCGCGCTGCTCCGGGAGTCTAGTGACTTCGGTCCCGGACCGGTTGTGGGACCGCAGGTTCGCACGATAGACCTCCTGAGGTCAGGAGAGGTCGGGAGTGGTTCAGGTCGTGCTTGTGGTTGCGGTGGGGGCGTCAGGCGGCTTGCGGTTGGTCGCGTTGGCCACTGAGCCCACTCACCCTGGCGGTCCTCCCGGAGTTGTGTGCCAGGTACGGGCAGAACGAACGCACCATGTTCTCCTTCCTGGCGGGTTCTGAGCCACGTGCCGTGCCCGCCTACCTGAAGTCCACGGCCCACCCCGCGGGGGGTTGCAGGTTCGGGACGGCCTGGCGCTCGTGCGCTCCTACCAGCGCCCCACCACTGTGGTGGTCGGCACTCCATCACCACTCTGAGCGCATCCTTGACAGGACCAGGCGCCGCGCCTGCCAGCTGAGCGTGCAGACCCGCTGCAAGTGCGGCGTGGTCATGGCTAGGGGCTCGATGCCGATGAGTTGCGCATGCTCTCCGAGACGGTGACGCGATGCTCTGCGGCGTGGAGACCGGCGAGGAGCTCGCAGCCGCGATGCACTGGCGCCGGGCCAACCGGTGATCGACGAGCCATACCGGCTGGCTCTCACCGCGACCGCTCTACCCCACCCCACCGATCACCCTCCCCACTCGCACCGAGGAGGTGACCACACCCGAACTCACTACGGCATAGTTCACCCTGCTCACAGAGAAGCACGCCCTCGAGTTACACCACACAGCGGACGCAGCCAGCGGTTCTCGCTGGACATCAATACACACCGCTACTGGGTTGGGGATTCCCCGTCCATGGGGCGGAACGGCAGGAGGACCTCGCTGCGTCACCGGCAGTCGTAGCGTAGGTACCAGTAGGCGCAATCCGGGCGCGATATGGAGTCCAGGGTGGGGGAGGGGTCTGGATCCGTGACGGGGTGGGCTATCCCGACATCGGTTCTGACCTGGTAGCCCAATTTGTAGCCCAGTTCCGTTGCGGCGCTGGGTCGAGTCTCTGTGCACCTAGCGCGGCAGAGCGGCGGACCCGCCCCGTGTAGAACGAAGGTGTTTTGGGTCTTGGCGCTGTGGGCGGCGCTAAGTCGCGTCGGGGCCAGGGGTCCCACCGATGGGGTGTGTCTCGGAGCAGTCGACGGAGCCTCCGACGCTGGACTCGATTTGGCAGGCTCCGCTGGTGGGACCCCTCTTCGCCCAAACGCTCATGCCTTTCGGCCTGGAGCACTCCCTAGCGTCTGCTTCGGGCTCGGTCGGCGCCCCGCGGGGGCGGGGGCGATCCCTGTGAGGCGGCTCCGAGGCCAGCGGTGGACCTGGCCATGGGTCGGAGATGCCCGGGTCAGGGGGACCCGCTTACGAGTCCGTGGGTGACGGTTCGTCGGAGGGTGACGCGGAGGCGGACGGGTTGGCGGGGGAACGCGTCGGGGAGACCGACGACGGGCTGGGCGTTGGTGTTTGTTGGGCTTTGGCGAGGGCTTCCTCGAATGCGGCGATCGTGGCCGCGTCTACCTCCCCGGTCGGCTTGACGCCGAGGTCGGTCTGGAACTCCTTGAGCGCGTCGGTGAGCTCGTCGGACCATTGCCCGTCGACGGGGCCGTCCCAGTACCCGGCGAGCGCCAGTGTCTGCTGCAGGGCGGCGGTCGAGGCCATCTCGTCCTGGGCGGCAGCCCCGCCGGCGGCCTCCAGCTCGGAGCGCAGGGCCGCCTCGGTGGCCTTGTCCACGGTGCCGGTCTGCGGCAGCCCGTTGGCCTTCTGTAGGGCCTGCACCGCCTCGACCGTCTCGGGACCGTACACGCCGTCGACCTCACCCTTGAAGTACCCGGCGTCGGCCAGGTCCTGCTGCAGGGCGAGGGTGTAGTCGCGCACTGCGTCGGCCGCTTGCTCCTGTTGGGCGTCGGTCAGGCACCCGACGTCGGCGAACAAGACGAGCCAGGATATCTGGAGGGCCACCGCGGCGGAGTTGAACTGCTGGCCGGCCTGGACCAGGGGGGTCTTGTCGGTGATCCCGGCCTGGGCGGCGGCGAACTCGGCCTCGGCCTGCTCGACCCGGGCAACGGTGGCCGGATCGGCTACGGGAGCTGGGCTGGGCACCTGGCTGGCCTCGGCTTCGGCCGGTGTCTCGCCTGGTGATGCAGCCTCGGCTGCGGCCAGGGCGGCCTGGGCGTCGGCGAGGTCCTGCTCGGCCTGGGTGACCTGTTCCCGGGCGCTGACGGCGGCCTCGCCCGCCGCCTTCGTGTCCTCACGAGGTGCCGTGAGGTCCGGCCGGCGTCCTTGACGTCGCCCACGGTCGGGGCCGTCTCGTTGAGCACGTCGCCGTAGCGGTCCAGGGCGGTGATGTAGGTGGCGCTCGCCTCGCAGAACGCGGCAGCGGTGGCCGTCGCCTCGGACTCGGCGGTCGCCAGGGCCTCCTCCTTCGCCGTGACTTGCGCCTGCGCGGCCTCCACGGGCGTGAGCGCCGGATCGCCGCTGCACCCGGACAGCGCCACCAGCAGGACACCCGTCACGGAGAAGGCCACCACGCGCCGTACCCGATCCCGGCGCCGGTCCACCGGGTCAAGATGCCCGCCTGGGCCCGTCGGCGGGGCGGCAGCTCCGGTCGTCTGCGCAGTGTCCATGGGATGTCCCTCCGGTTGGGCGTTCGACTCGGCGGCGATGTCTGAATCCATGGTCGCCGCGCATACCAGGCTCAGTGTAGACATTGCGGACCAGACGTTTGCGCTGGTCGCCCTTCGGTGTGGCGAGACGTCCCCGAGGGCACCCGGCCCCGTCCCGGCCTCCTGGTCTCAGGGGCGCGCGAGGTTCAGGATGGCTGTGGCCAGTGCGGCGAGTTCCTCGGTGGGGGTCTCGGTCAGGCCGGTGCCGACCTTGATGCGTGGTTCGAACGCGGCCCAGCCGACGACCAGGGCAGCGACGGCGCCGACCGCGACCTCAGGTGCCAGCTGGGGGAACACCGGGGCGGGTTGGGCCGAACCGGTGAGTCGCCGGGTCTCGATGTCGGACCGCAGGGACGCGAGGAGCAGGGCGATCACCGGCGCCCGGTCGGTGTTCCGCGCGGCACCGTCCTCGGTCAGCATCGAGTTGATGAGTACCAGGACGCTGTCTCGGCGGTGCAGGAGGGTGTGGATGAGCCGATCCAGGCCGCCGAGGGCCGATTCCGGGCTGGATTCGGTGAACGCCAGTACCTCGTTGACGGTTCGGTCGATCACCGCGCGTTCCAGGTCCTGCTTGTTGCCGATGTACCGGTAGATCAGGGTGTGTGGAACTCCGGCGCGGCCAGCGATCTCGCGCACCGAGATCTCGGTGATCGGCCGGGTGGCCATGAGCTCAGCGGCGGCGTCGAGGATGGCCTCCCGCTTGAGGTCCACGGCTGACGGGCCGCCGACCCGCTGCGAGGCGTGGTGCGGGGATCGCCAGGCCTCGATGTCACTGCGGAGCCACAGGTTGGTGCGCCCCTTGCCCCGGGTCACCGCGGGGCGGGGGAAGTCGGCGTACCGGCGTCGGTAGGTCGACACGCTGTGCCGATGCCTCAGGCCCAGGGCCTGGGCCACCTGGCTGCTGTCGATCAGGTCATCAGGCTCGATCGGGCACATGCCCCTAGTCAACCCAGTTAGACAGACCGTTGCCACTTGCGAACACGCCTCGACCCGCAGCGCGGGCAACCGCAGGGGACCGATCCACGTCAATCTGGGGTGGCTGCCCGTGCGTCCGTCCGGGCCATCCAGGCCATGACCTCCTCGGCCAGGCGGCCGGTGCGCACCGCCGGCGATGAACCGCATCGGTTGCGACGTGGGCGAAGAACGCCTGATAGCAGTCCAGGTGGCAGATCGCCCCGGTCGGCTTGGCCAGCACGTGGAATGACGCCGGGGCCGTGCGGGCCTGCGCCGGGCCGTTCGGGACGGGAACCGCGGCATCGGAGGGCACGACGCATCTTCGCAGCCGGTGCCCAGCGACGTGATCCGTGTGTCTCCCTCGGCCGCAAGCGGAGCCGTCGACGAGGCATGGCCAGGACGTGACTGGCAGCCGGCAACCGGTCGGGGAACCGGCGTAGGGTGACGACTGGTTTCACCCTGTCGAACTCGCTGCCCGAGGAGGAGGTCATGGCCATCAGCACCTACCCGCAGGGCACCCCGTTCCCGGGGGTCATCGGTCGCACGACCGACACGTCCAGCCCGGCGTGGCCGGAGGCCCCGCGCCCGCCTCAGGGTGCGCCGAACGTGGTGTTCTTCGTCCTCGATGATGTCGGCTTCGGTCAGTTGTCGCCGTTCGGTGGCCTGGTGGAGACCCCGGTCCTCGACAGCTTGGCGGCCGAGGGCCTGCGGTACACGAACGTGCACACCACGGCGTTGTGCTCCCCGTCGCGTGGGGCGATCCTGACCGGGCGCAACCACCATTCCCTGGGGTTGGCGTGCATCACCGAGGCGGCCACCGGGTACCCGGGGTACAACGGTGTCCTGCCCTTCGATCGGGGGATGCTCTCGGAGATGCTGCTGCCGCTGGGCTACAACACGTTCTGCGTGGGCAAGTGGCACCTGACCCCGGCGGAGCACACGACCGCGGCCGGCCCGTTCGACCGGTGGCCGCTGGGGCGTGGGTTCGAGCGGTACTACGGGTTCCTGGGTGGGGAGACCAACCAGTGGTACCCGGAGCTGACCTACGACAACCATGAGGTCGAGCAGCCCGCGCTGCCCGAGGACGGCTACCACCTGAGCGCGGACCTGGCGGACAAGGCGATCGAGTTCATCAAGGACGCGCACACCACCGCCCCGGACAAGCCGTTCTTCCTCTACTACGCCACCGGCGCCGGCCACGCCCCGCACCACGTGCCCAAGGAGTGGGCCGACAAGTACACGGGCCAGTTCGACTCCGGGTGGGATGAGTACCGCCAGATCGTCCACCAGCGCCAGATCGACATGGGGATCATCCCCGAGGGCACCGCGCTGTCCGCGCACGACCCGGACGTGCCGGTGTGGGAGTCGCTGTCCGCCGACGAGAAGCGGCTGTACTCCCGGTTCATGGAGGTCTACGCCGGGTTCGTCTCCTACACCGACCACCACTTCGGGCGGATCCTGGACTTCCTGGCCGAGATCGGGGAGCGGGACAACACCCTGGTCATCGTGGTGTCGGACAACGGGGCCAGCTCCGAGGGCGGGCCGGTCGGGTCGCTGAACGAGATGTTCTTCTTCAACAACGCCCCCGAGTCCCTTGAGGACAACCTGGCGATGATCGACCAGCTCGGCGGGGTCGAGACCTGCAACCACTACCCGTGGGGCTGGACCAACGCCGGGCAACACCCCGTTCCGACGGTGGAAGCGGGAGACCTACCGGGGCGGCACGACCGACCCGTGCATCGTGTCCTGGCCGGCGCGGATCACCGCCGGCGGGCAGCTGCGCTCCCAGTACGCCCACATCATCGACTTCGTCCCGACGGTGCTGGAGGCCCTCGGCGTGCAGCCACCCGAGGCGATCCGTGGCGTTGCCCAGGAACCGATCGAGGGCGTCAGCTTCGCCCACACCTTCGCCGACGGTGCCGCCCCGAGCCGGCATGCGACCCAGTACTTCGAGATGATGGGCCACCGCGCGATCTACCACGACGGGTGGCGCGCGGTCTGCCCGTGGCCCGGCCCGAGCTTCACCGAGGCCGCCGAGCGGGGCCTGCGGTTCGGCTCCCCGATCACCGCCGACGGCCTGGCCACCCTCGAGGCGAACGGGTGGGAGCTCTACGACCTCACCGAGGACTGGGCCGAGACCCGCAACGTGGCCGCCGAGCACCCCGACAAGCTCGCCGAGCTGGTCGACCGGTGGTGGGCCGAGGCCGAGAAGTACCAGGTCCTGCCCCTCGACGGTGACGTGCTGTACCGGCTGGCCATCGAGAAGCCGTCCATCGCCGGGCCGCGTGAGCAGTTCGTGTTCTACCCCGGTGGGGCGTCGGTGCCGTTCACCGCCACCCCGAAGACCTACAACCGCCCGTGGAGCATCACCGCCGACGTCGTCATCCCCGACGGCGGGGCGCAGGGGGTGCTGCTGGCCAACGGCGGGCGGACCGGTGGGTACACGTTCTTCGTCAAGGACGGGCACCTGCACTTCCTCTACAACTGGCTGGGCCGCGACCGGTTCTGGCTGAAGTCCCCCGACGTGCTACCCACCGGGTCGGTGCAGCTGCGCTACGAGTTCGAGCCCACCGGGGCGCCCGACCCCAGCCTCGGTCACGGTGTGCCCGCCCGCGGCCAGCTCTACGTCAACGGCGACCTGGTCGCCAGCATCGACATGCCGTTCTCGGTGCTGCGCATGTTCGGCACCCAGGGCCTGACCTGCGGCTACGACGGCGGCGAGCCGGCCGCACCCGAGGAGTACACCGGCGCGTTCCCGTTCACCGGCACCATCGCGCGGGTCACCCTCGACCTGTCCGGGGAGCTGATCGCCGACACCGAGGCCGACCTTCGCGTGGCCATGATGCGCCAGTAGCCGGGGGCTGCACTGATGGCGAAGGTCCCCTGGGGCCGGGAGACCATGGCCGGCCTCGCCGGGGCGATCGGGTCCGTGCCCGACGGGATGGCCACGGCGGTGCTGGCCGGGGCCAACCCGATGGCCGGGCTGTACGCGTCGTTCGCCGGGCCGGCGGCCGGTGGGCTGCTGCAGTCGACCACGGTCATGGTGATCGCCACCACCTCCGCCGCGGCCGTGACCACCGCCGAGGTGATGAACGCCGGACCAGCCGACCCGATCCGGACGCTGGCGACCCTGACGATCCTGGCCGGCGCGTTCATGCTGCTGGCCACCCGGCTGGGGTTCGCCAAGCTGATGCGGTTCGTGTCCGCCTCGGTGATGGGCGGGTTCATGTTCGGTGTCGGGCTGATCCTGATCCTCGGCCAGCTCGCCGACGCCACCGGGGTCACCACCAGCGGCGGGTCAACGTTGGAGAAGGCACTGAACACCCTGCGCCAGTGGCAGTCCTTCGACCGGGCCTCGATGCTCACCGCCGGTACCGCCATCCTCGTCAGCATCGTCCTGGGCCGCGGGAAGCTGGTCGCCCTGGCCCCGCTGATCGCGATCGTGATCCCCACCATCGTCCTGGCCGTGACCGACACCGAGGTGGCCACGGTCGAATCGACCTCCGGCGCCATCGCCGTCGGCCTGCCGCCACTGGTCCTGCCCGACCCGAGCCTGATCTCACCGACCCTGCTCGCCTCGGCGGCGGCCCTGACGATCGTCGTCCTGGTCCAGGCCGCCGGCGTCGGCGCGGCCTACCCGAACACCGACGGAACCGCGCAACATCGTGACCCGCGACTTCTACGCCCAGGGCGGATCCAACCTCGCCTCGGGCCTGGTCGGCGGCATCCCCGTGGGGGGCAGCGTCGGGCCAGACCGCGTTCAACGTGATGGCCGGCGGGCGCACCCGGTGGGCGGTGATCCTCAGCGGGCTGTGGATGCTGGTGTTCGTCGTCGCCCTGGGACCCGTCCTGTCCGCGGTGCCGATCCCCGCGCTGGCGGGGCTGCTGATCCTGGCCGGCTTCGGATCGCTGAAGCCCCGGGCGCTGGCCCGCTCCTGGCAGACCAGCAAGTCCTCCGGGGCCGCCGCCCTGATCACCATGACCGCCACCCTGCTCTTCCCGATCCACATCGCCGTGCTGATCGGCGTGATCCTCTCCCTGCTCCTGGTCGGGATCAACAGCGCGTCCTCCACCCACATCGTCGCCCTCGAACCCGCTCGGACCCGGCCGGTGGCGCCGCGACCGAGGTCCCCACCGAGCTGGCACCCGGGCAGGTCACCGTCCTGGACATCGAGGGATCCGGCGCCTTCACCTCCGTCCCCGCACTGTTCGACCAGCTGCCCCCGGCCCCCGCCGACGGCGACGGCCGGCCCTTCGCCGTCGTCCTGCGGCTGCGCGGCCACCTGCGCACGAACCTGACCTTCACCAAAGCCCTCGAGGCCTACGCCGACGACATCGCCAAGTCCGGAGGCTCCCTGAGCGTGTGCGGGCTGCAACCAGCGACCATCACCCAACTTCGAGCCGCAGGACTGCCCGACTCGATCACCCTGATCGCCCAGGGCGAGGAGACCGACGGATCACTGGCCGTCGCATACGACCGAGCCGGTGCTTGGATGACGGAGTCGGGCCAGCGGCAACCCCCGGAGGGGGTCTGAGCATGAGCGCGGATGAGCGGCCCGAGGCATCTTCAGTCGCCACGCCGGCGTGGCTGTCGGGCTACCCGGGGCACGGCTGGCCGGGATCGCCGCAAAGGGCCGGGTTCGAGGCGCGTCATAGCCGGGACCCGCGTCGTCGCAGGTCAACCAACGTTTCCGACGCCAGCCGCACCCAGCCGGTCACGTGGTCAATGTCCGAGCTGTACTACCGCAACGGACTGATCGGGGCCGAGGACCTGACCGTCGTCCAGGCGACCGAGATCCTCGGCGAATCCACCCGCACCGCGCTCACCGCCGGCGCCGCATGGCTGCGCGAGGGCTCACCCCCGGACGCATAGACCTGGCGACCTGCGGTCCCCTCGTCAGTCGGCGCCCGGAACCTCGGTCGTCGGGACACGTTCGGCTGGCCGGACGAACACGGCGACTTCCAGCCGCGGGACGACCGTGAGGTCGGCATCGATCCCGGTGGTGGCGTTCGTCAACAACACGCTGCTGCTCCCCCGGCCCGAGCAGGCCGTGCTGAGCGCAGCCTTCCGGGCGCCCATCAAGCCCTTCTTCACCGCCACCCACAGGACCCTGGCGCCGGCCTTCAGCGCGTACGTCGACTGGATCGCCTCCGGCGACAACCCCCTCAGGATCCCCAGCATCGTGCTGCCCGCCCTCCGAGGCTGACCGCCAAGGGCCGGTATACCCCGTGGGGTATGCTGATCCTCAGCAGCGAGCCGAGCGATGAGGTGACCAATGCCCGCCCCCACGCCGAAGTGCGTCCTGGACCGTGGTCGGCCATGCAACGCGTGCGTGGCCGACAACCCGGCCGTCTGCCCGTACCCGTACCTGCTGGGCGGGTCCCGGGCAGCATGACGGATCTCCTGCCCATCGTCGAGGACCGGCTCGGCGAGGTCGGCCTGCGCCTGACGCAGACGACTGGCGGTCAGGCGCTGTGTCGCCTCGACGGGCACATGGCCTCGGCCAAGGAGCTGGAAGGCCGCATGGCCGTGCTGCTGGAGCTGCGCAGGGCCCTGCGCAAGGACCCGCAGGCAGACATCGCGGAGATCGCCGACAGATGGAGGGCCGACCTCCAACGCCGACAGGCCAATGGAGACTCGGTCGCCTGGCTGTCCTACCTGTCCGGCGGTCTCGCCGAGGTCGACCTGATCGCATCGCCACCCTGAGCGGGACGATCCGTCGGACCGGTCCATCGAGTCGCCGGGACCTCAGGCCCTTCCGGGTCGCCCAAACCGCCCGCTAGCGTGTAAGTGCGGGCGCGGACGTCGTCGAGACCCGCCGCCGTGCGCGCTGCATCGGAGGGATCACGATGGAGGCACCGGCGATTCGGACGGTAGGGCTGACCAAGCACTTCGGGCCCGTGGTGGCCCTGGACGGGCTGGACCTCGAGGTGTCTCCGGGGGAGATCTTCGGGTTCCTCGGACCGAACGGGGCCGGCAAGTCGACCACGATCCGGCTGCTGCTGGGGCTGCTGCGCCCCACAGCGGGACAGGCGTGGCTCTCGGGCGTCCCGGTGGGCGATGTGGAGCAGGCCCACCTCTCGGTCGGGTACGTCCCCGGGGACGTGTCGCTCTGGCCGCAGCTGACCGGAGCCGAGACCCTGGAGTTCCTCGGCAACCTCTCCGGGGGTGTGGACCGGGCGTTCCGCGACGAGCTGCTCGAACGCCTCGACCTGGACCCGAGCCGGCGGGTCCGGGCCTACTCCAAGGGCAACAGGCAGAAGGTCGCGCTGGTCGCGGCGTTCATGACCCGACCGGACCTGCTGCTGCTCGACGAGCCGACGGTGGGGCTGGACCCGCTCATGGAGGCGGAGTTCCAGGCGCTGGTCAGGGAGGCGGCAGCCGCGGGCCAGACGGTGTTCCTGTCCTCGCACCTGCTCGATGAGGTCGAGGACGTGTGCCAGCGGGTGGCGATCCTGCGCGCAGGCTCCTGGTGGAGGTCGCGACCCTGCAGGAGCTGCGCCGGCTGGAGACCACCATCTTCGAGGCGGTCCTGACCGGCCCTGTTCCCGACCTGGCCAACCTGCCCGGAGTGGTGGGAGTGGAGCCGATGGACGGCGGCGTGCGGGTCACAGTCAGCGGTCCGCCGGGCGACGTGGTGACCCGGCTCAACGCCGCGGGGCTCCGGCGCCTGCACAGCCGTGCCCCCAGCCTCGAACAGATCTTCCTGACCTACTACGAGACCAGGCCCTCACAGCGAGGCGCGGTGGCCGCAGCGCACGGGCACTCCGGCATGGCCCACGGATCCACCAGCCGGGGTGACCAGCGATGACCGCCACGACGGCACGCGATCGCCATGACGACCGGTCGGCGACCGGCCGGACTGCGACGATCGGCCCCACCTCACCGGCCGAGCCCGGCGTGCCCGCACGGGGCCACCCGACGCCGTCGTCCACTGCCCCACACCCGGGACGTTCGATCGCATCCCTGTACGCCCGGCTGATCCGGCGCGGGACACTGCTGCTGGCGGTTGCACTGGCCGCCTATGCGGTCCTCGAGGTCGCGAGCTACCGATCCGCCTACCCCGACGGCATCTCCCCCGTGCAGTTCGCGATGTTCGAGGACAACCCGGCGGTCCGCATGATGAACGGCGCACCCTACGCCCTGGACAGTGCCGCCGGGTTCGCACTCTGGGACGCCGGGTGGATCTGGCAGCTGATCCTCGCGGTCTGGGCGATCCTGACCACCACCCGGTTCCTGCGCGGTGAGGAGGACCTCGACCGCACCGATCTCGTCCTGGCCGGGCCCGTCCGGGCCGCCCGGGTCACCGGCATCGTGCTGGCCGTCGTGGCCGCCGCCGGGGCGCTGATCGGGGCAGTCGTCGCCGTGACCATGATCGTCATCGGCCAGGCGGTCACCAGTTCGGTGCTGCTCGGGATGACCCTGGCCGCGGTGTCCGCGCTCTTCGCGTCGGTGGCGGCTGTGACATGCCAGCTGGTGGACGTGCGCCGCCGCGCCGCAGGTCTGGCCGCAGCTGTGCTCGGGGTCGCCTGGATCGTCCGCATGATCGGTGACAGCACCGACCCACGGGCCTGGTTGCGCTGGCTGACCCCCTTGGGCTGGATGGAGGTCCTGCGCCTGTACGGCGAGCCCGACCCACTGGCACTGATCCCCCTGCTGCTCGCACCGGTGGCCCTCGCGGTCGTCGCGGTGATGCTGCGCACGCGCCGCGACACCGGTGCCGCCCTGCTCGTGTCGGAGGCCGGTCGTGAGCCCCGCCTGCGCCACCTGGGCAGCCCAGCAGCGTTCGCGTGGCGCAGCAACGAAGCCGTGCTCATCGCCTGGATCGTCGGCGTGGCCGCCTTCGCCGCCGTCATGGGGGCCATCGTCAGCACCATGATCGACTGGCTCGCCGGCGACGAGGGCTACCAGCGGATCCTCAGCGCGATGGGCATGGACCAGGCCGCGACCAACAAGGGATTCCTCGCGTTCATCGCGATCAACCTGGGACTGGTGGTCGCGCTGCAGGTCGCCTGGCGCCTCGGGGTGACCCGGACCGAGGAGGAGTCCGGCCGGCTCGAGGCCATCCTCGCGCGCCCGGTCACACGGCTGCGGTGGCTGGGCGGGAATGCGCTGTTGTCACTGCTCGGCGGGACCCTGCTGATCCTGGTCGGCGGCGCCGCGATCTGGGCGGGCGCCGCCGCGGCCGGCTCGTCGGAGATCACTGCGTGGGACGCCATGCGCTCCACGCTGAACCTGCTGCCCATCGTGGTGCTCACCGCAGGGCTGGCCATCGCCGCTTTCGGCGTGGTCCCCCGTCTCACCGCCGCGCTGCCCGTGGCGGTGATCGTGGTCGGCTTCGTGCTCTCGATGCTCGGCCCGGCGCTCGACTGGCCGCAGTGGGCACTCGACCTGTCGCCGTTCACCCACCTGGCCCTCGTCCCCGCCGAGCCGTGGGCCGCCACCTCGGGGGTCGTCATGACCGTCATCGGCATCGTCCTGGCCATCGCCGGGTTGGTGACGTTCCGCCGACGCGACCTGACCACGGCATGACCATGCCCGCGACGGACCGCACTCGCCTGCTCGACCGGACGCGTGAGTCAGGAGGGTGGTCCCATGGGCGTGGCTGACACCTTCTACTCGATCAGCACCGGACCCGTGAGGCGCCGGCTCCTGCTGACGCCGGTCGGCCTCGCACTCTTCGTGATCCTGTTCGTCCTCGTGGTGGCGGCCAGCCTGTGGACCGACCAGGCGTTCGACATCCCCGCGCTGCTCCCGGGACCCCTGGGAGCAGCCATCGGGGTCGCCCTCCTGGCCGTCGGCCTCCCGCTCTGGGTGTGGTGCGTCGTCCTCTTCGCCCAGGCAGGCGGAACCCCGATCCCCTTGAACCCCCCGCCGACGCTGGTGGTCCGAGGACCGTACCGGTGGGTCCGCAACCCGATGCTCGTGGCGGTGATCACGACCCTGCTCGGGATCGGGTTCCTCCTGCACTCGACGTCGATGGTCCTGCTCTGGGCACCGCTCTACCTGGTCGCGAACCTCCTGGAGATCACCCGGGTCGAGCAGCCCGAACTGGAACGCCGGCTCGGAGCCCCCTACCGCGAGTACCTGGGACGGGTGCCGATGATCGTGCCCTCCCGCGATCGTTCATGGCACTCCCCTCACGGTGTCGATACCCGCCCCATGTGAGCGAGAGAGCCCGTGTGGCGCGTGAGGCTAGTTCCTGGCGAGGTCCGGCTCGGGCACGTCGGGACGCGCCCCGTGACCCCACCCCCTCAGCCCTGGAACACCACCGATCCCGTCCAGCTGATCATCCACTCGACGCCGAACCGGTCGGTGCACCCCGCGAACCACTCGGCCCACTCGGTGGGCGCGGGCTCCATGGACACCGTCCCGCCCTCGGACAGGGCAGCGAAGAGACGCTCCGCCTCGCCGGCGTCGTCGGCCTCCACATGCAGCGCGAAGTCGTTACCCGAGCGGAACTGCTGCCCGAGGGAGGCAAGCACGTCGGTGCCCATCAGCATCGTGCCGTTGGGGAGGGTGAGGGCGACGTTGGCCACCTTGTCCAGGTCGGCCTCCGGGAGCTCGGCCATCGAGCCGAAGTCCCGGAAACGGGCCACTCCCAGGATCTGGCCTCCGAGGACCTCGGCGTAGAAGGTGAAGGCCTCCTCCGTGGTCCCGTCGAAGTTGAGGTAGGGGGTCAGCTCCTTCATCACAGCCTCCTCGGCAGGGGGTACCGGACGCTACCAGCGCACCCGTGACCGGGGCCAGACCCCTCGCCACCCGGTCGAGGGAGGAGCGGGCCCACGCCTGGCCCGCGGACCTGGCCACGGGGCTGGCCCCGGCCTGCGCCCGGCCCCATCGATGGGCGGGCGCAGATCCGTCGGGCCGACGTCACGCCCGCGGCTGCGCCATGATGGGAACAGCCCTGCCGCATCGCCCATCTAGCGATCGGTCGGGTCAGCCCCCCGGCGGTCCACCACGACCACCGGGGGGCGTCTGCATGCTCCCTGCCGTGTCCACATCCTGGCGATCGGCCCCTCGCGATGTCGCCGCAGCGTGCTAGTGTTCGTACAGATGTTCGAACGGAGTCCGGCGGTCGAGAGGCCCAACGGAACGGGGGGATCCATGGACGCAATCTCGACGGAGATCATCGGCAACGCCGATGCGCGGCACGTGGGTGCCACCCTCGATCCCTCGCGTGAGGCGCGGCTCGCGTCCCTGGTGCGGACCTGGTGGCGTGATGAGCGTCCCGCATGGACCGAGGAGTCCTGGTGGGACACCACCCTCCATGACGACGTGCGCCGCCTCCTGTGGCTCAGCCCCGGACCCCTCCTGGCCGCTGCCCTGGCAGAGGCGAGCCCCGGTGACCCCTGCCCGGTCCCGCACACAGGCGAGGGGATGGTGCCCGGCTGGCCCACACCAGGCCATGCCCCCGGGTGGCCGTGCGCCTGCCAGGTCGTCACCGCCGCCGCGTGGGAGGCCTGCGCCTCCTGGGTGGCCGCGCGTTCAGCCGGGGCCCTCGTGGCCGCCGCCGGCTCCGAGGCCGTCGAGTTCGACGTCGGTCAGGGCCTACGGCGGATCCAGGACCCCGCCCGCGAGGAGCTGGCACACGCCTTGCGGACCTCCATCCCCGCGATGGGCAACCGCATCGGCGCCGCCCGTGCCCTGATGAGCCATCCCCGGCTCGTCCTCCTGGTCGAATCCGCCACCATCTCGGCATGGGCGGCCCGGTTGGTCCTCGACCACCTCACCGACCTGGAGCCCCACGAGGCGGACCAGGTCATCGAGGAGATCGAGACGCGCATACACAGCCGGCTCAGCAGCGGACGGCGGCCCTACCACTCGGCCGAGGTCAACCGTGTGGCGCGAGCAGCGCGGCTGCGGGTCTGCCCCGAGACCACGCGCGAGGGTCGCGTGCGCGCGTTCGCCACCCGCCGGGTCGTCCTCCACCCGGGCGGCGACGGCATGGCCACTCTCATCGCCGAGCTCGCCGACGTCGACGCCCACCGCATCCACCGCCGGCTCACCGCGATCGCCGCGGGGCTGCAGGCTGACGCGACGGGCGACGCCGCCGAGTCCCGGACCCGCGACCAGCTCCGGGCCGACATCCTCACCGACCTGCTGATGGGTGCCCAGCAATGGGAGATGGAGGCAGGTTCGGCGCTGCCCGACGCCGTTGCCGCCGAGTCCACTGGCGGCCGCCCGCGGTGCACCGTTGGGTCGGCCGAGGAGCCACGTCCAGAGATCCAGGTGGTCGTGACCCTCGAGACGCTCCTGGGCCTTGTCGACGACCCGGCCGAGGTCGCCGGGGTCGGCCCCGTCACCGCTGATCTCGCCCGGGTCCTCGCTGCTGACGGGAGGTGGCGGGCGTGGATCGTGGACGCAGCAGGAGCAGTCACGGCCACCGGAACCCGGGCCTACGTGCCCAGCACCGGCCTCGCCCGCCTGGTGCGCGCCCGGGAACCGCACTGCCGTTTCCCCGGGTGCCGACAACCGGCCACGAGATGCGATCTCGACCACGCCGTGCCGTGGCCTGCCGGACCCACGGACGCATCCAATCTCGGGCCGCTCTGCAGACGCCACCACAACCTCAAGACCCATGCCCCGTGGGTCCTGCACCCATCGGTCGACGCTCCCGGATCCGACGGATCGTCGGCCGGATGGCGCTGGCGGACACCCGCAGGGTTCACGATCACCGACCGCCCGGAGCCGCCGCTGACTGGCCCGCCCCTAATGCTGCGACGACGAACCCCTGAGCGCGAACCGGTGGCGCGCGGACCATCGACCCCGGGCGTCGCTGCCCAGGATGGTCAGCGCTGAGGCAGCGCATTCCACCGGCAACTGGCCGGCAAGCTCGCCCTCGAGCTCGCGGCGCAATGCCCCCTGCCCCTCCCCCGGTTCGACGACGGCCACGGTCAGGTGCGGGGTCGGGTCGGGGTACCGACCGCCATAGGCGGGGAAGCTCGGGTACGCCGCCCACAGCTGGCGCATCAGGGCGACGAACGCCGACGAGGGCTCGGGACGCAGCCACAGCAGCCCAGGGAACTCGTCCACCCCCACAAGGGCGAAGCGGAAGGGGATCGCCCGTCGGGCGATGGTTCGCAGGGCCTCCAAGTGACTCCGGCGTGAGGCGATCGGGAGGGATGAACGGGTACAGGAGGGTGATGTGCGCCGGAACCCCGGTGACCGCCGCAGGGTCGTGACGCTGCCGCCACCTGGCCACGAGCGGCTCGGCCTCGGGGACCTCGAGGACCACGCCGGACTCGTTCGCACCAGCCATCCGCACCTCCGGACCAGGACCCTCGTCGGTCCGACACCCTACCGATCACCGACGGGACGGACCCCGCACGAGCGCCCCGATGCGGAAGACGCCCCGCCGGGCTCCCCACCCTGGAGCCGCCCCGCCCGGAGCCGCCCACCTCACCCGACCACCCGCCCCAGCCCACCCCGTGGGGTTGCCCCCGAGCCCCGCCGGTGGGACCGTGGACGCGGAAGGGGCGGTCGCCATGGAGACGATCCTGATCACGGTGTTCCTGTTCGGCGCCCTCGCGATCGCCTCGGTCCTGTGGGGCGTCGACAGCAGGGGCCTGGACACCCGCACCCCACCTCAGCCCAGCCTGCAGACCCCACGGAGCATGGCCGACGGCGACTGAGGGCGACTGCGGCGCTGACAGCCCCGGCGTGGAGCCCTTCCTCGTCACCGCTGCGGGAGTACCGTGGGCATTGCCCCACACGATGGGATTCCCGGGGGAAGGGGTGACCGCGATGAGATGCCCGCGGTGCAGGGACGCTGACCTCGATCCCGCCCGACACGACGACGCGGGAATGGTGACCTGCGCGTGCGGGCACCGGGCCTACGCCGGCTACGTCGCCGAGGCCGACTCGCTGGCGGCACGATCCGCGTGGCTCGACGACCGTGTGGCTGCCGGGGACCCGGCACCGGCGCCCGAGATCCACGCAGGCCTACGCGATCTGGGGCCCACCCTCGGTCGGGGCACCGGCGGCCGGGCCGCCCTTCCCACAGGCCGTGACCCCGCCGGCCCCCGGGCACCCCGCCCCCCCGGGCACCCCCAGCGCGCAGACGATCCTGCTGGGCGTCGGCGCGATGCTGCTGGTGATCTCCGGTGCGGTGTTCGCCGCCGTCGTCTGGGACCGGCTGGGAGCCATCGGGCAGGTGGCGCTCATGCTGACCGCCACGGCAGGGGTGGGCGCCCTCGCGATCCGCCTGCGAGCGCGACTGGCGGGCACGGCCGAGGCCCTGGCGGTCGTCGCAGCCGGGCTGGCCACCGTCGACCTCATCGCCGCCCCCCTGCTCGGCCTGCTCCCCGAGCGCTGGGTCTCCGATCCCACCCTCTACCCGGCCCTGGCGCTCGCGGGACTGGGCATCGCGCTCCTGCTGCTCCAGCGGCGATTCGGGTTGCGGGCATGGAGCTGGCTGGGCTGGACCGGGTTGCTGGCAGGTGCCGCCTGCGTGGTCCCTGCGGTCAGCAGCGCGACGGACTCCCCCACCTGGACCGCAGTGGCGATCATGGTGCCCGCGCTGACCAGCGTGGCCATGCTGGCGGCGTCCCAGCCCTCCAGCCGCTGGTCGGGCCACCAGGTCGAGCTGAGGACCGTGGGGGCCGTGGGGCCTGTTCATCAGCGCTGCGGCCACCGCGATCGGCGGCACTGGAACGCGATGCCCTTCCCGGTGCCGTGGTCACGACCGCTGCCACCGCGGCGGCCCTCTGGATCTGGTCCGCGTCCGCTCTCGGCCACGCCCCGGCGGAGCACGCGGTGCCACGGCGTCGCCTCCTGCCGATCGGGGCCGCCGCCCTGTCCGGGATCACCGTGGCGCTCATCCTGGCCCTCCCGCGGGAGCCGCAACCGGTCTGGATCGCCGCGGCCGTGGCCCTGGCCGGCCTGACGGTGGGCCTGGTGATCTGGGTGCTGAGCGCCGAACCGCTGCCTGCCACCGTCGGCGCGTGCGCGGTGTGGATCGCCTGGGCCGTCACCCGGATGGACACGGCGGCGGACACCCTCGACGGTCGCCTGGTCGCCAACCAGCTCTCGCTGCTGGCCGTCATGGTGGCCGTCATGGCATTCGTGGCCGCGTGGTGGGTCCCGGCCGCAGGCTGGATCGGGGCCCTTCTCGGTGCCGTGGCCATGCTGCTGGCCCCCACCGTCTGGCCGGACCCCGTCGAGGTCCACTCCCTTGCCTTCGCCGCCCTCCTGCTGCTCGCGGGCCTGCTCTGGCGCCGCCCCGGGCCGACCCCGTCCCTGCAGTGGCTCGGACCGGCCGTGGCGATGGCGCTGATCCCCTCCGCGGTCGCCACGTGGGCCGCCCCGTGGGCCCTGGACGCCAGTGACCTGGGCACCACGGGGCACCTGGTCCGGCTCGGGGCGGTCCTGGTCGCCTCCGTGATCGCGATGGTGGTCGGGGCGCGGCTGCGCCTGGGCGGCCTGCTCATCCCCGCATCCCTGGCCCTGGGCATCGCTGCCCTTGCCCAGGTCTGGAGCGGCCTGTCGAACCTGCCCCGCTGGGTCGGGCTGGCCATCGCCGGGACCCTGCTGGTCGTCGCCGGTGCCCGGCTCGAACGGCTGCGCACGCAGGGCCGGCGCGCGGTCGGATGGGTGGAGGGCCTCAGGTGACTGCCGTGACGACGCCGCCCCCGGTCACGTGATCTTGACCGGCGTCGGGGACGTTCGTGCGGCACACTGTCCACAGATCCGTGCCCGGAGGGAGTGCTGGTGACCGAGCAACACACGCCCGACATGCTGGTGGTCCTCGACTCCGACCCCAACAGCCTGGCGCCGCTGACCATCGCGCAGCGCTACGCCGCGGGCACCGTCCTGCTCGCCTCCTGGGACGCCGATCCGCTGGAGGTCAAGGCCGTCGTCCAGAGCTCCGCCACGGCCGAGCCGACCATCTCGGAGGCGCTGCAGGCGGCCGCCCAGCGGGGCATGCCCTGGGTCGGCATCCGCCGGAACTTCGCTGCACCCGAGCAGCTGCTGACCGAGCTCATGGTCGCGACCGCGCGCCACAGCCACGACGTGGTTCCCGGCTTCGCAGTGTTCCTGGCCGACGGCGACCCGCCACCGTTCCGCCACATCCTGGCCATCGTCGACCGCAGCGACGGCCCCATCTCCGGGCTGCTGGCCTACGCGGCGGTGGCTGTCGCGGACTCCGCGGGAGCCCAGCTGGACATCCTGGTCATCGGCGACGAGCACGAGAACCCGCACACCGAGGACGAGCTCGAGGCCCTGATCGTCAGCCGGGAGCAGGAGCTCTACGACGCCGCGGTCCAGCGCGCGCAGCGCGAGGGCCTGGTCGTCAACTGGATCACTGCGGCGTCCGTGACGGACCTCTGGAGGCTCGTCGCCGACCAGCTGTCCCAGCACGACTACGACCTGGTGATCGATGATCTCGGGGATGTCTCCCTCGCCCGCCTGGGCACGGCGAACACGGCCGGTGACACGCTGGCTGATGGTGCCGCCGGCGAGATCCCGCTGAAGCTGCTGACCCAGACGGACCTGCCCCTCCTGCTCGTCATGGACGAGATCCGCCTTCGCCTGGCCCCACCGGCCCTGCTCAAGGCCGGTGCCATGGTCGCCATCGCCCTGGGCATCGTCTCCTCCCAGGTCGCCGCTGCGGCAGCCGCGCCGGCAGCGACCTCCACCGCAACGGACCGTCGCGACCCCGTGGGCACCCTGATCGCCGACCTCGAGGATGCCCTGACCGCCGCCAACGGGGATGACACCGCTGCCGCACGGGCCCAGACGGCGGCGAGGACAGCGCGTGGAGACGGGGACGGCGGGGCGCGCGGCGGGGCCGAGCAGGTCGTCATCCAGCCCACCGCCTACGCCCCCCAGGCTGCCTCCGTGCCCACCGGCACAGAGCAGGCGGCGGCCACAGCGACAGGCACAGGCCGCGTCAGAGGACAAGGCGAGCTCCGAGCCGGAGCCGCCCGAGCCACAGAAGCCACCGAAGCCGCCCAAGGGCGGGGCGACCCCCACGCAGGTGGCGAAGGCCACGGCGAAGGCGGCTGAGGACAAGGCCGCCTTCGAGAAGGACAAGGCCCAACGGGCCAAGGCCAAGGAGGCCGTGGCCGAGGCGGAGGCCGCACACGTCGAGGCCGAGGCCGCTGCCGCGGTCGCGCTGGCCGACCTCGAGGCCGCGACGATGTCGCACGCCGAGGCCGCCGAGCATGCCGCCTCACTCCAGTCGTCCACCACGGGCCTGGCGGCGATGCTTCCCGGGACACCGACCGAGGAGGAGGTGGCCTCCGCCCAGGCAGCCGAGCAGGCTGCCGCCGAGCGCCTGGCCGCCGCCGTGGCAACCGGCCAGGAAGCCCTGGCTGCACTCGGGTCCGCTGCACAGGCGCTGGCTGACGAGCAGGCAGCACTCGACGGGCGGACGGCCGACGTGCAGGAGACGAAGGCCGACTACCAGCAGTCCAAGGAGAAGGCCGCGGTCTACAAGGAGAGCCTGGCCGAGACCCGCCAGGCCCCCATGGCCAAGGGCACCTACCGCCTGACCGCCACGGTTCGGCCAGACCGGCGGCTACTGGTCCTCCGGGGTCCACACCGGGCTGGACTTCGCGGGCCCGACGGGCACGCCGATCCTGGCGGCGGCCAGCGGAAAGGTGGTCTCGACCGGGTACGAGGGCGCCTACGGCAACCAGATCATCATCGATCACGGCGACGGCTACCAGACCACCTACAACCACCTGTCCGGCATCGGGGTCTCCGTCGGCGACAAGGTCTCCACCGGTGACCAGATCGGCCGGCGCGGGTCCACGGGGAACTCGACGGGGGCGCACCTGCACTTCGAGGTCACCAAGGACGGCAAGTTCGTCGACCCCGAGGGCTGGCTGGGCTGGTAGCCACACGCAACCGCGACGATCTCGCGACAGCGATGTGACAGCGGCGCGGGGACTTCCGCCCTAGGATCGTTCTGTGACCACGCTGGTGCTCGCGATGATCGCGCTCGTCGCGGCCGCGGTGCTGATCGGCGTGACGTGGTCGCCTCGTGCGCGCGATGCGGGTCGAGTCCTCCAACGCCGCCCTGCAGTCGTCGGCGACATCGTGGCCCAGGGGTGCGACCGTTGAGGTGGCCCACGACCCGGCGGACCCCACGCGTTCGTCCTGGCAGGCCCCCCGAGCGGGGGCATGTGGTGGCCAATGCCCCGCGAGTTCCGCCACGACAAGGGCATCCAACCGGCACCGGCAGCCACCCAGCCGACCTCGGTGGAGTGATGCCCCCAGACAGCGCGATGCCGGACCTGCAGGTCCGCCACCGCCCGGTCCAGCAGCGCGGCCAGGTGCGCTTCGACGCGATCCTCACCGCCGCCCGGGACCTGCTCGCCGAGGGTGGCGTCGAAGGGTTCACCATCGACGATGTCGCCGCCCGCGCCGGCATCCCGGTCGGGTCGGTCTACCAGTTCTTCCCGAACAAGTTCGCGATCGTCGCCGAGCTGGACGCGATCGACACCGCGGCCCTGATCGACGACCTCGCGGCCAGCGCCGAGCGGTTCGCCCTCGGCGACTGGCAGTCCGAGACGAACGCCCTGATCGACCTCGTCGCGGCCCACTGGGTCGACGATCCCACCCGGCGCGCCGTCTGGCTGGCCATGAGGTCCACCGCCGCCACCCGGTCACTGGCCGCTGAGCACTCCCGGGCCCTGGTCACCACGCTGCTGCCGATGATCCAGCTGCTCACCCCCGGTCGGACCCTCGACGAGCAGGTCACGATCTGCGAGGTCGTGGTGGAGATGTCGCAGTCGCTGCTGCACTTCTCGGTGTCCGACGGGAAGCCGAACCCGGCCACGGTCCGCGAGCTCAAGCGCATGCTGCGCGCCTACCTGCGCGCGGTGTCCCGGATCACCTAGGCCCCGTCGAGGACCACCACGGCCGCGGCCATCGTCGGCTCGTGGGTGATCGACAGGTGGACCACCACCTCACCGAGGGTGGCCTGGACGGCCGCCGCCAGGTCGCCGTGGAGCACGAGGGTCGGGCGCCCCCACACGTCGGGGACCACCTCGACCTCGCGCCAGTCCATGTCCGGGATCGCCGGCGCGCGCCCGGGGCGCGCCCCGGAGAAGGCCTTGACGAACGCCTCCTTGGCCGCGTACCTGCCAGCCAGGTGCTGCGCGGCGCCGGAGGGTCCGCCCGCGGCGCGCAGCTCACCGACGGTGAACGTCCGCTCGGCGAACGCCGACCCGACCGATCCGAGCTGCTCGGCGAAGGACTCGACGCCGACCAGGTCGATGCCGATGGCCCGGATCGGCATCAGGCGCCCGCCGTGCCCAGCGGGCCCAGCGAGCCCGGCCAGGGTCCCGGCCGCGTCGAGCAGCATCCCCGCCTCGCGCTCGCGCAGCGCCGACGCCGACCCGGCGCCCAGGCGCCGGTCGGTGCTCCGGGCGAACACCGGCTCACCCCCGTACGCCGCGCGGAGCCGGGCACGGGCACCGGAGACCCGACGCCCGTGGGCGCGCTCGAGGTAGGAGCTGCGCTGCTCGTCCGGGATGGCCTCGACGAAGACGTCGGGGTGGGCCAGCGCCACGACGGCCGACACGTGGCCGAAGCCCAGGCTCGTGACCAGGGCGGCGCGCACCGGCTCGGCCCGGTGCAGGGACCGGTAGTCCACGACCAGGGCGTCGCCGGGGGTGACCCGCGGGTCGGCGCTGACCAGGTTGGCGTTGCCCGGGACCGTGCCGGTCTCGAACACGTCGCACAGCCCGGCCATCTGCCACGCGGCCGCACCACCCTTGGAGTGACCCGTCAGCGACTTCTGCGAGATGACCCGCAGGGGCGCGCCGGCGGTCCGACCCAGGGCCTGCTGGATGGTCTCGTGGACGAAGGCCTCGTTCGGGTCGTTGGCCTCGGTGGAGGTGTCGTGCTTGGACACGACCGCCACATCGTCGGCCGTGAGCCCCAGGGAGGCCAGCGCGCGACCGAGGGGCGAGTCGCCGCCGCCACGGACGCAGCCCAGGGCGCCGAGCCCGGGGGCGGGGATCGAGGTGTGGATCCCGTCGCCGAACGAGGCCGCGTAGCCCACGACCGCCCGGACGGGCAGCCCCAGCGCCAGCGCCACCGAGCCACGGCAGATGATGAAGCTGCCCCCACCCTGGGACTCGACGAACCCACGCCGGCGCCGATCGCCGGGCCTGCTGTGCTGTCGCGGGGACAGCCCCGACTCGATCAGGGCCGCGTTGTCCGCGGTCGCCGCCATGTTGGCGAACCCGATGATCCCCTCGGTGCTCAGGTCGTCCCAGCCGCCGCCGATGATGATCTCGGCCTTGCCCAGGGAGATCTTGTCGACCGCCTCCTCGAGGGAGACAGCCGCGGTGGCGCAGGCCGCCACCGGGTGCACCATGGGCCCGTACCCACCGATCAGGCCCTGGTTGACATGTGCGGACACCACGTTGCCCAACGCCTCCTGGAGCACGTCGTTGGCGTACTGCCGGCCGGCCAGGGGACCCATGAACACCTTGGAGATGCTGCTCATGCCGCCCATGCCACTGCCCTGGGTGTTGCCCACCAGGCTGGGGTGCACGGCGCTGACCAGCTCCTCGGCGGTGACTCCGGCGTCGGCCAGGGCCTCGGCGGTGATCACCACGTTCCAGGCCGTGAGGGCGTCCATCGACCCGGCGATGCCGGAGTCCAGGCCGTGGCGGGTCGGGTCGGAGCCCAGCGGGTACTGCCCGCCGGCCGCCCGCAGCAACGGCCTGCGTCGCGGGATGCGCACGGAGGCGCCCGCCGGGAGCGTGAGCAGCCAGCCCTCCTCGGCCTGGGTGACCAGTGCGCCCGGGGCGTCGGACGCCATCGCCCGGGCCTCGGACTCCGACGGCAGGACCTTGGTCAGGGGCCGGTCGAGGAACACCTCCGTGTACTCCCACACACCCTCGGCCGCAACGGCGATCGTCACCCTCGAACAGGCGCACGCCCGAGCGGCGCTCCACCGGCTCGCGGTAGCGCTCGGCGATGTCCGCCTCGGCCACGGGGCTGCCCGACTCGACATCGACCCAGCCCCCGGCTGACGCGTCCCAGTCGATGAGCCCGCAGCGCCACGCCAGCTCGACCACCCCGGCGGCACCCAGCCCGCCGACCTCGGCCTGCCAGCGGGTGGCCGAACCACCCCAGGGGCCGTACTCGGCGATGCCGACCATGACGATCATGTCCTCGGCACGCACCGTGGCCCTCGACGTCCCGGTCGGGGCCGCCACCGGCCCGCGAGCGCGGGCCAGCACGTCCGGCAGGTTGGGCAGCGCGGCGATGGTCGCATCCGCACCAGCCTCCGGGGCGCCCTCGGCGGCAGCGGCCGCGGTCAGCTCGGCCACGGCACCGGCCAGGGCCGCACCGAGGTCCGCGCGGCCGGCGAGCCCGCCGGAGAGGTCCAGTCGCAGGGGGGCCTCGTCGGCACTGGTGCGGAACTCCTCGGTCGCCAGGGCGGCGATCAGCGCACCCATCTGCTCGGACGAGTAGGTGACCACACCCAGCTCGTCCTCGACGTAGCGGGCGACCCGGTCGTTGGCGGCCATCAGCCCGGTCCCGCGGACCCAGCCGATCTCCGCGGAGATGATCCGCGTCTGGGCACCCCACCGGGAGCCCTCGGAGCTCCACTTGTTGGCCATCGTCTCCAGGGCCGCCTTCGCGTCCCCGTACGCCCCGTCGCCGCCGAAGGTGCCGTGGTTGGGCGACATCGGCAGGATCACGCTGAACCGGTCCTTGCGCGCGGCACTCGCGCGCTCGGCCAGCCCGCCGACGAGCCGCTGCACGCCGAGCAGGAGCAGGCGCAGGGTCAGCTGCGCATCCCGGCCGGTGTCGGGCAGCTCGCCCATCGCGGGGGCCGCCGCGAACGGGAGCACGAGCGTCGGCCACAGGGCCGGCTTGACCTCGCGGGTGACCGGACCGAGGTCCTCGAAGGTGGGGGTGACCATCCACTCGATGAGCGCGTCGATGTCGGCGAACGAGGCGAGGTTGGCCCGCACGATGTGCAGCTGGGCGCCCGGCCCCGAGTACCGGCGCTCGAGGTCGCGGTAGGCCGCGATCCGCTCCGCGGTGTCGGTGGTGGTCGCCAGGACCACCGTCGCACCGCCGCGCAGCAGGTGCGCCACCGACGACCAGGCGATCGAGTGGGGTGACGCACCGGTCACCAGGGCGACCTCGCCGCGGAAGTCGGCCGGGGCCTCCCCGAGCGCCTGCGCTGCCGCGAGGACCCGCGCCGGGTCGCCGTCCGCCAGGGCGCCGCGCAGCTTCTCGAGCTCCGGCACCGGCACCCCCGCGGCAGTGGCCGTCAGGGCGCGGTCCAGGACGGCGACCGTCGCCGACCGGCCGGCGCCGGCCAGCCTCGCGCGGTGGTACTCGAGGGTGGCCCGGATGCGCGGATCGGCATCACGGTGGGCGGCGACCTGGTCCACCAGGTCGTCGAGTCCCCCGACCTCGCGGCCCCCGGTCTCGGCCACCAGGGCGGCCTGCACCAGGTGGTCCACGTCGGCCCGGGCCCACGTGGTCGCCGAGTCGAGCAGGACGTGGCGCCGGGGGTCGAACATCGGGGCGACCAGGGAGGCCGGTCCGTGCTCGGCCTCCAGCAGCGCCAGGGTGGCCAGGACCTCGCGGTAGTCGGCGTCCAGGGGGTCGCTGACCGGGACGCGGCCCAGTCGTGCCAGCACCTCGGAGGCCTGGTCGACGAGGATGCCCTCGACGTGCTCGCGCAGCTCGTTGACTGCGGCCGCATCCACGGTGCCGCCCCCGGAGGACGCCGCAGCGGCGGGGGCAACGGCGACGCCCGCCTCGGCGGCAGCAGCCCGGACGGCCTCGTCGATGAGGCCCTCAGCACTCGGCTCGGTCAGCGTGGCCAGGTCACCCCCCCGACGGCTGCTGCCGTCGCGGGTGCCCAGGGCCAGGGCCAGCGCCGTGCGGGCGATCCAGCCCTCGCCGAGCCCCCAGTGGGTGGTGACGCGCTTGGCCAGTGCCGACTGCGACGAGCCGCGCGGGCCCAGCGCGGCGGTCAGCGCGCCCTCGACGGCGGCGGCGAGCACCGGGCCCGGGTAGCGGTAGCCGGCGGTCTTCTGGGCCAGCGTGCTGGTCAGCTCGACGAGGGGCACCTCGTGGGCGCCATCCATCGCCGAGACGCCGAACTCCTTGCCGATGTCCATCAGCACCTGGTTGCGCCGGCTGGACGCGCCGTCGACCAGGGACTCGATGGAGTCGTGCTCGAGCTGGTCGACGCGCACGCCGACCCGCAGCGCCAGCAGCGCGGCCACGGCCGTGGAGTGGTCGACGGGCAGGTCGGCGACAACTGCCGCCAGCTGGTGGCCGGTGCAGCGACCGGCGCCGCTGTGGGGGCCGCGGCGGCCGGGGCCTGCTCGGACTCCTCGGCCTCCGCACCTCCAGCACCGGGGCCGGGTCCTCGGAGGTGTCGAACACCACCTCGGCGTCCACCTCCACGTTGAGCACCTCGGGGCGGGTTCCGCGATGGGTGGGCAGGGCCAGGGAGCCCTTGGCGAGGTTGGCCAGCGTCGGCGCGCTGCCCACCCCGATCTCGACGATCCGCTCGACGCCGAGCCCGCCGAGCTCCACCGGGGTGCACATCAGCTCGAAGGTCTCGATCCAGCGCACCGGGGAGGCGAACTGCCAGGCGAGCAGCTCGATCACGAGCGTGCGGGACAGCGCGTCCCGGTCGGCGCTCGCGGCGTCCCAGTCGGCCAGGATGTCGGCCAGGATCGGCGAGGCGCAGACGTCGTGCACGCCCTGCACGTAGTCGCGGTCCACGCGGAACAGGTGCGGGTACAGGTTGGGGATGTAGCGCCCGACCAGGGCCTCGGTGTCGATGTGCTCGGGCAGCTTGCGCATCAGCTGCTTGCGGAAGTCGGCGACCCCGCCGAGCAGCGCCGAGGAGTGGAACGGGACGTCGATCCCCGGGACGAGCAGCATCGGGGGTCGTCCGGGGACGCCGGGGCCGATCCGCTTCTCCAGCTCGGCCAGCGAGCCCAGGGTTCCGGCCACGGCGTACTGCTTGCCGCGCAGGTTGTGGTTGACGATCTCGCAGAGCTCACCGGTGTCGGCGGCGACCGCGGCCACGAGCTGCTCGGCCTGGGCGTGCGAGAGCCGGGCCAGGTGCGGGCGGATGACGGCCAGTCGGTAGTCGGAGTTGCCGGCGGCGTCGCGCGGGACCAGCCCGTGCATGCCCTGGCCGCGGGCGAACACCAGCTCGATGGCGCCCTCGAGGGTGAGCACCCCGTTGGAGGCCCCCAGGGCGTTGTACTCGCCCACGGAGTGACCGGCGACCGCCGCGTCCGGGTCGAACACCCCGGCCTCGCGCATCTCGGCGACCGTGGCCATCGCCAGCGTGGCCATCGCCACCTGCGTGAACTGGGTCAGGTGCAGGACGCCGGCCGGGTGCCGGTAGGTGGTGCCCACGGCCTCGATGGAGGTCGGGTTGTCCCGCACGATCTGCAGGATCGAGAAGCCCATGCGCTCCCGCGTCGCGGCGTCGGCCCGGTCCCACGTCTGGCGGGCGGCGGCGGAGCGCGCATAGGCCTCCATGCCCATCCCCTGGGACTGGATGCCCTGGCCCGGGAACACGTACATCGTGCGCGGCCCGGCCACCACGGCCCGGCCCATCGCGACCACGCCGGCCTCGGTGGTGGCCTCGACGGACACGATGCGGGCGCCGTCGCGCACTCCCGTGCGGGTGACCGTGAAGGTCACCTCCTGCCCGGGCAGGACGGGGGCGACGAAGTCGATGGTCCACTCGCGCAGGCGGCTGGACTCCCCCTCGGCTGCCGACTCGAGCACGGCACGGGTCGCGGCCGCCGAGGTCCACATGCCGTGCACGATGCGACCCGGGAGGCCCACGAACCGGGCGAGCAGGTCGCTGCGGTGGATGGGATTGGCATCGCCGCTGACCGTGGCGAAGGCCTCGAGCTGGCTGGGAGCGGCGACCGTCAGCGTGCCCAGCGTGCGGACCGGGGTGGACACGACGCCCTCGAGCTCGTCGGGGGCGGTCGCGGCAGGCAGCGACGGGTCGAGGACCGTGCGCCGCACGAAGAACCGGTCGGACACCGTCGAGGCGCCGACGCGCGAGTCGACGGTGATGACCAGCCCACCATCGACCCGGGACGAGCGCGGGCCGCGCGGCCGTGGCCGGTGCGTCGGACCCGGTCGCGGACTGGGAGATCTCATGGCGCAGGTGCACGAGGTCGAACATCGACGAGGCCAGGCCCGCATCGGCCAGGCCGGCGAAGACGTGCGGCCACAGGGCGGACATCACCCTGTCGGGGAGGGCCCCGGCGGCGCCCACGGTTGCCGCGTGCGCGGCCGCAACGTCGGCCGCGGAGGTGGGTCCCTCGGTCCCACCGGCGAACATCGCCAGGAGCCCCGCACCGGCGGCCTCCAGGCTCGCCTCGGTGATCGCGAACGTGATCACCCCGGCATGCGTGGCCACCTCGATGGGGAGGACCAGCTCGCCGTCGCCGGGCAGACCGAGGTCGGGCCAGTCCAGGGTGAGCGCCAGCGACCGGTCGGGCTGCGCGGTGAGCATGGCCGTCTCGGCCTCGCCGGAGGACCACGTCGCGATGGGACCCAGGATGGACCACTCGTCGGCCGCGCCGATCCGGTGCAGCGGGTTGGGCCGGCTTGCGCCCATCCACGTCCACGTCGGGGCCTCCAGGGCCGCCGCGAGCAGGGCCTCGGGGCCCGACGCCGGCGCGGCGGGGTTCTGGCCGAGGCGGAAGTCGGCCATGTCGCGGGCGTCGGCGGCCACCGGGTCCACGGCCGCCAGCGACTGCGCGACCGAGGTCTCGAAGCGATCCAGCAGGTGGGCGACGGGCTCGTCGACGGTGGTGATCCCGGACACCGCCACCGGGCCGGGGATGATCAGGACCTGGTCGGCGTCGTAGAGGTCGCTGTGCGACTGCCACAGGGAGTCCGACTGGTACCAGCGACGCACGTCGGCGTCGATCACCGGAACGAACGGGACAGGCTTGCCGGGCGTGCGCATGACGGACATGAAGTGGGCGACGTCGGCCGGGTGGATCAGCGCGGTGCGCGCGGCCGGGTACGCCGCGACCAGCGCGGCGAGCGCCGCCGTCGGGTCGTCGACAGACGCGGGGTCGGCGAACAGCGACTCGATCCGCCCGGTGTCGGCGGGGTTCAGCCGGGCCTCGGCCTGCTGGAGCAGGGCGACGAACCGGCTGCGGTGGGTGACGTCGAGCCAGGCGCCGTCCTCGTAGCGCCCGTGGCGCCCGAGGGCGGTGAGGGCGACGAAGCGCTCCAGCATCTCGGCGTAGGTCATCTCGGCCACGTCGCCGAAGTACGGCTTGGCCGTGGCGGCCAGGGCGTCGATGATCCCGGCGCGCTGGGCCTGCACCGCAGCCTCGTCACCGGCCACGGAGTCCAGCAGCCGGGCGGCACGGGCGGCGCTGTTGTCCAGGAAGTGGATGTCGGCGTTGAGCCCGGAGCGCCCGGAGGTCGTCCCACCGGCGACCTTGCCCCGGGGGACCCAGCCGTCGTGCCCGGCCGCGGCGGCCAGGGCCGCCTTCACCGACGGGGACGCCGCCGACTCCCGGGTGGCCATCGTGACCGTCCCGAGCAGGATGGCGTCCACGGGCATGGTCGCGGCCCCGTGGGCGTGCGCCCACGTGCCGGTGAGCAGGGCACCGGCCCGCTGCGGGTCGGCGATCCCGCCGCCGACCGCCAGGACCACGTTCTCGTGCTCGCGGATCAGGTGGTAGGTGGACAGCAGGAGCTCGTCGAGGTCCTCCCACGAGTGGTGGCCGCCGGCCACGCCGCCCTCCAGGTGGATCCACACCGTGTGCGGGGTGTCGGCCGCGATCGCCAGGACCTCCTGGACCTGGGCCACCGTGCCGGGCTTGAACGCGTTGAGCCAGATGCCCGCGGCGGCCAGCTCGTCGAGCAGGGCCAGGGCCTCGGCCTTGTCGGGGATGCCCGCGGAGATGGTCAGCCCGTTGATCGGGGCCCCGGCGGCGCGCGCCCGCTGGACGAGCCGCTCGCGACCGACCTGCAGGTTCCACAGGTACGGGTCGAGGTAGAGGGCGTTGATCACGACCTCCTGCCCCGGCTCGAGACCCTCGGCCACCTCGGCGATCCGCTGGGTGAAGATGCGCTCGGTGACCTGGCCGCCACCGGCGAGCTCGGCGACATGCCCGCCGTTGGCCGCGGCCACGACGATCGGGGCCTCGACGGTGGAGGGGGTCATGCCGGGCAGGATCATCGGGGAGCGCCCCGACCGCCGCGTGTGCAGGTTGGCCAGGCGCAGCTGGCCGGCGGCGTCACGCACCACGCGCGGTGCGAAGCGCTCGTAGGTCTCCGGGATCGCGGGGGCGCTGCCCCGGGGTGAACAGCGCCGTGCGGCCAGCTGCCGTCGCCGGGTCGATGACCAGCGCGGCGCGCCCGCGCAGGTCCGCGGCGGTCTGGCCCGCCAGCGCACCCAGCGGGCTCACCATGATGGCCACGGTCCCGCCGGGGACGCTCGCGGTGACGGCCCCGGCCCAGTCGTGGGGCCGGGCCAGGACCGAGGACACGATGGCCCGCAGGGTGCCCTCGGCGGGGAGGTCCCGGCCGGTCGCCGGGTCGGTGATCCGGGCTGCGCCCAGGGGCGGCAGCGTCAGCCCCAGCTCGGCGATCCGGGCCAGCGCGTCGCTGGCCACACCCTCGAGGTCCGGGTGGTGGAACGGCACGGAGCTGGCCAGCGGCTCCCACGCGAACCGGAAGGGCGTCCCGCCGAGCTGGCCGGCGGCACGCTTCTTGGCCTCCGCCTGGGCCAGCCCCTCCAGCCCGATGCGCAGGTGGGCCAGCGCAGCCGGGTCGCCGGCCAGGATGTGCCGGGTCGGGCCGTTGACCACGGCGATCGTGAGGTGCTCCTGCGCCCCGGCACCGGCCACGATGGCAGCCAGGCGTGCGGTGCGGGGCCCGGAGATGGCCACCATGGGCGTCCCGGCGGTCTCGTCGCCGGCGAGCGCGGCGGCGACGGCTGAGTCGGACACCGCCCACGGGTGGCGGGCGGCGTAGGCGCCCATGATCGCCGCGATCCGGGCGGCATCCGCAGCGACGCGCACCGGCACCAGGCCGTCATGCCCGCG
Organism: uncultured Actinomycetes bacterium; assembly: GCA_963729885.1. GTDB lineage: Bacteria > Actinomycetota > Actinomycetes > S36-B12 > CAIYMF01 > Prado023. The sequence goes on along the minus strand of CAVSQK010000017.1, from coordinate 65,652 downwards.
GGCGGTCGCCACCAGGGCGGCCAGCAGCCCGGCGCTGTGCCCGGCCGATCGTGTGGTCGGTGCGCTGGTGGCCGGCCTCAGGCCGTCGGCGTCCAGGGCGGCCAGGCAGACCAGGTTCGTCAGGAGGTTGCCGACCAGCGAGAACGGACCCGTCGCCGCCAGCGGGCTGATCGGGTCGTCCGGGCTGGACGGCAGCAGGTGGGAGAACCCGTCGGCGAACAGCCCGAGGCTGCGCACCGCGGGGGTCTGCGCCCAGTCGTCGAGGTCGGTCACCACGGTGTCGACCCAGGCGGCCAGCTCGGGGCGCCCGACCAGCGCCGTGGCCAGTGCCTGCGGCCAGGTCGCGTCGATCCCCGGGAACAGCAGCGAGGTCGGGTGGGCCCCGGCGCCGAGCCCGGCGGCCATGCTCCCGGCCAGGGCGGCGGCGGGTGCGCCGGTGACGGTCGGGCGGGGCTGTCCTGCGGTCGTGGTCATCGTCGAGCCTCTCGGGAGGTGCGGGTCCCCCAGGTGTACCCAGGATTTATATGAGTAAACCTTCATGTTTCGCGCCCATGATACGCAGCCGCACGCCCCGCGGGGGAAATCTGGTCGGGACCAATGGCGGGCTCAGACAGGGTCCGATGGCCCTATCGGCGATGGATCGCAGGTTCGGCTACTGGCCGTAGAACAGCCGCTCGGCTGCCATCCGGGCGCGTCGCGTCGTGCGCCGGTAGTCCTCCAGCAGCGCTCCGGACTCCCCCGGCGCGTACCCGAGGATCCGGCTCACCGCGCCCAGCTCGTGCACGTCGGTGGGGACCATGTCGGTGGCCCGCCCGCGCACGAGCATCACGACGTTGCGGATCCGGGTGGCCATCCGCCAGGCGTCGGCGAGCACGTCGGCGTCGGCGGCCTCGACCAGCCCCGTGCGCCGGGCCGCCTCCAGGGCAGCCATCGTCCGGGTCGTGCGCAGCTCCGGGATGCCGTGGGCGTGCTGCAGCTGGAGCAGCTGGATGACCCACTCGACGTCCGAGAGCCCGCCTCGGCCCAGCTTGGTGTGCAGGGTCGGGTCCGCCCCCCGCGGAAGCCGCTCGTTCTCCATCCGGGCCTTGAGCCGACGGATCTCGCGCAGCTGGTCGGCACCCACCCCGTCGGCCGGCCAGCGGATCGGGTCGATCCCCGCCCGGATCCGCGCCCAGACGTCGGGATCCCCGGCGACCCGGTCGGCGCGCAGCAGCGCCTGGGCCTCCCAGAAGGAGCGCCACCGGTCGTAGTAGGCCAGGTAGGAGGCCACCGTCCGCGACCGGGGGCCCCTGCTTGCCCTCGGGCCGCAGGTCGGTGTCCAGCTGCAGCGGCGGATCCGGGGACGGCGCGTTGAGCAGCGAGCGGACCTCGTTGGCCACGAGCGTGGCCGCGGCCGCCGCCTCGCGCTCGTCGACCCCGGGCAGCGGGTCGTGGACGAACACCACGTCGGCGTCGCTGCCGTAGCCGATCTCGCCCCCGCCGTAGCGGCCCATCCCGATGACCAGGATCCGGGTCGGCAGCGCCGAGCCGCGGGCCCGCTCCACCTCGGCGACCGCGGCCTGCAGGGCACCGGAGATCGTGGCGTCGGCGACGTCGGTCAGGGCGTTGCCCACCTCGTCGACGGTCAGCGGCTCGAGGACGTCGGTGGCCGAGATCCGGAACAGCTCGCGTCGGCGCAGGGCACGCACGGCCACCACCGCCTCGGCGGCCTCCTCGTAGCGGGCCGCGGTGGCCAGGAACTCCGCGGTCAGCGGACCGGACTGCCGGGGCCGCAGCTCGGCGGCGTCGGCGAGCATGGCCACGCCGTCCGGGGCCCGCAGCAGCAGCTCGGAGGCGTAGCGGCTGCAGGCCAGCACGCGGGCCATCCGCTCGGCGCAGGCCGACTCGTCGCGCAGCAGCCGCAGGTACCAGGGCGTCCCGCCGAGGGCGTCGCTCACCCTGCGGAAGCCGAGCAGTCCCGCGTCGGGATCCGGGGCGTCGGCGAACCATCCGAGCATCACCGGCAGGAGGGTCCGCTGGATCGCCGCGCGCCGGCTGACCCCTGCGGTCAGCGCCTCGATGTGGTTCAGCGCCCCCGCCGGGTCGCGGAAGCCCAGCGCGTCGAGGCGCTCGCGCGCCGCCTGCGGGGTGAGCCGCGCCTGCCCGCTGTCCAGTCGCGCGACGGCATCCAGCAGCGGCCGGTAGAACAGCTTCTCGTGGATCCGACGCACCTCGTGCGCACGGCGCTGCCAGGCCTCCACCAGCTCCCTGCCGGGATCGGCCATGAACCCCATCGAGCGCCCGAGGCGGCGCAGGTCCTCGTCCTCCCGGGGCACCACGTGGGAGCGGACCATCCGGTGCATCTGGATCCGGTGCTCCAGGGTCCGCAGGAACCGGTAGGCGCCGCCAGCGCGGAGGCGTCCTCGCGCCCGACGTACCCCCAGGTCGCCAGGGACTCCAGGGCGGTCAGCGTGGTCGGGCTGCGCAGCATCACGTCGCTGCGCCCGTGCACCAGCTGCAGCAGCTGGACGCTGAACTCGACGTCGCGCAGGCCGCCCCGGCCCAGCTTCAGCTGGCGATCGGCGTCCTTGGCCGGCACGTTGCGCTCCACCCGCTGGCGCATCCGCTGCACCTCGGTGACGAACCCATCGCGGTCCGCGGCCGACCACACGAACGGCAGGACGGCGTCGATGTAGGCCGCCCCGAGGGCCTCGTCGCCGGCGACGGCGCGCGCCTTGAGCAGGGCCTGGAACTCCCAGGTCTTGGCCCAGCGCTCGTAGTAGCCGACGTGGCTGCGCAGGGTGCGCACGAGCGCGCCCGGCCCGTCCCTCCGGGCGCAGGTCGGCATCGACCTCCCAGATCGCGCCCTCGGCGGTCGGCTGGCTGCACAGGCGCATCACGCGTGGAGGCCAGGGTGGTCGCCGTGCGCAGGGCTGCGGACTCCTCGACCCCCTCGGCCGGCTCGGCCACGAAGATCACGTCGACGTCGCTGATGTAGTTCAGCTCCCGGCCGCCGCACTTGCCCATGCCGATGATGGCCAGCCGGGCCGCGGGCGCGTCGGCGGGCAGCTGCTCGCGGGCGGCGGCCAGCGCGCCCGGACAGCACCGCGTCGGCCAGCTCGGACAGCCGCAGGGCGGTCAGCTCGAAGTGCGCCCCGTGCGCCACATCGCGCGATGGCGATCCGCAGCAGGGCGGCGCGGTGCGCCACGCGCAGGGCGTCTGCGGCCCCGGCACCCGCACCGCGAGACAGCCGCCACGAGCTGCGTCGCGCAGGGCCTGCGCGTCCGGCGGCGGCGCGTCCTCGAACAGGATCTCGAGGTGCTCGGGGTGGCGGACGAGGTGGTCGGCCAACGCGGCGGAGACCCCGGTGGTCAGGGCGAACCGACGCCAGGCCCGGGCGATCGGCGGCGACGGCGGCGATGCGCCGGGAGTCGGCGGCCTGCAGGTCCAGGGCCGTGCGCACCACCTGTCCGGGGTCGGCGGCGGCACCCACCTCCTCGAGCAGGTCGGGCGTCCACCACCCCACGTCCACGAGCGCCGCACCCGTGCGGGCCGCGTCGGGGACGCCCAGGCGGGCCATTCGGCCGGCCGCGGTGTCGGCCCGGCCCGGCGGGAGCTCGGTCACGGTCGGGCCTACAGAACGGGGAGGTAGCGGTCCAGCTCGAACTGCGTCACCTGGCGCCGGTACTCCTCCCACTCGGCGCGCTTGTTGCGCAGGAAGAAGTCGAACACGTGCTCCCCGAGCGTCTCGGCCACGAGCTCGCTGCGCTCCATGGCCTGGATCGCCTGGTTCAGGCTCATCGGCAGCGGGGTGAGCCCCATCGCGCGGCGCTCGGAGTTGCTCAGCGCCCAGACGTCGTCATCGGCCCCGGGCGGCAGCTCGTAGCCCTCCTCGATCCCCTTCAGGCCCGCGGACAGCAGCAGCGCGTAGGCCAGGTACGGGTTGGCGGCGGAGTCCATCGCGCGGTACTCGATGCGCGTCGAGTTGCCCTTGTCCGGCTTGTACATCGGCACGCGCAGCAGCGCGCTGCGGTTGTTGTGCCCCCAGCACACCCAGGCCGGGGCCTCCCCACCGCCCGACCAGCCGCTTGTAGGAGTTGACCCACTGGTTGGTCACGGCGCTCATCTCGGGCGCGTGGTGCAGGATCCCGGCCATGAACGACCGAGCCGTCTGGCTCAGCTGGAGCTCGGCCCCGGCCTCGAAGAACGCGTTGCGGTCGCCCTCGAACAGCGACAGGTGCGTGTGCATCCCCGACCCCGGGTGGTCGCGCAGCGGCTTGGGCATGAACGTGGCCGAGACGCCCTGCTCGAGGGCGACCTCCTTGACCACGAGCCGGAACGTCATGATGTTGTCCGCGGTGGTCAGCGCGTCGGCGTAGCGCAGGTCGATCTCCTGCTGGCCGGGCCCGCCCTCGTGGTGGCTGAACTCCACCGAGATCCCCATCGCCTCGAGGATCTGGATCGCCTGGCGGCGGAAGTCGTAGCCCGAGCCCTGGGGCGTGTGGTCGAAGTAGCCGCCCTCGTCGATGGGGACCGGGGTCTGCCCGGGCCGGTGCGGCTCCGTGAACAGGTAGAACTCGATCTCCGGATGCGTGTAGAAGGTCAGCCCCTGCTCCGCAGCCCGGGACAGGGTGCGCTTGAGCACGTAGCGGGGGTCGGCGAAGGACGGGCTGCCGTCGGGCATCCGGATGTCGCAGAACATGCGCGCCACGCCCTGGGACTCCCCGCGCCAGGGCAGCACCTGGAAGGTGCCCGGGTCGGGCATGGCCAGCATGTCGGCCTCCTGCACCCGGGCGAAGCCCTCGATGGCCGAGCCGTCGAAGCCGATCCCCTCGCTGAAGGCGCTCTCCAGCTCGGCCGGGGCGATCGCCACCGACTTCAGGTACCCGAGCACGTCGGTGAACCACAGCCGGACGAACCGGATGTCGCGCTCCTCGACCGTGCGCAGCACGAACTCCGTCTGCTTGTCCATGGGGACATACTGCCCCATCGCCGGCTGCCGCCGCGGTCCGCGGCGCGCAGCCCCTCCAAGGACGGCACACCCTCCGCCTGGGGTCAGAATCTCCGTGTCGACGGGGAGGGTCTTGGCCCTGGCGGAGGATCTGCGGATCGAGGGGGCCTTGGCGCGGGGCGCGCGGGGGCGCGCTCGGTCCTGGTGTCGGTAGCCTGCTCGTCGTGCCCCAACTGCGCATCGCCCTGGCCCAGGTCAACCCAGTGGTCGGCGACTTCGCCGGCAACGCCCAGATCATCGTCGACCGGACCCGGGAGGCGGCCGGGGCCGGCGCCCACCTGGTGGCCTTCCCCGAGATGGTCCTGACGGGGTACCCGATCGAGGACCTCGCCCTGCGGTGGTCGTTCCAGCAGGCCTCGATCGCGGCCCTGGACTCCCTGGCGACGAGGCTGGCCGACGAGGGCCTGGGAGATGTCGGCGCCATCGTCGGGTACCTGGACCTGCGCGACGGTGGCCGCGACCACCCACTGGGGACCCCGCGCGGGGCGCCGATCAACGCCGCCGCCGTGCTGCACGGCGGCCAGGTGGTCGCCCGCTACAGCAAGCACCACCTGCCCAACTACGGGGTGTTCGACGAGTTCCGCTACTTCGTCCCCGGGACCGACCCGTGCATCGTGCGGGTCGCCGGGGTCGACGTCGCCCTGGCGATCTGCGAGGACCTCTGGCAGGACGGCGGCCCGGTGGCCCAGGTGCGCGAGGTCGGGGCCGGCCTGCTCGTGGTCATCAACGGCTCGCCGTACGAGCTGCACAAGGACGACACACGCCTGGCGCTGGCCTCACGCCGCGCGGTCGAGGCGGGGGCGGCGCTGGCGTACGTCAACATGGTCGGCGGCCAGGACGAGCTCGTGTTCGACGGCGACTCCCTGGTGGTGGGCGCCGACGGGGAGCTCCTCGCCCGCGCCCCGCAGTTCGCCGAGGCGCTGCTCGTCGTGGACCTCGACCTGCCGGCCGCCGGCGGGTACCGCACCGCCGAGATCCCCGGCGGGCCGGTCGCGCCCTACGAGCCGCTCCCCCGCCCGACCATCGAGCCCCGGCTCACCGACGAGGCCGAGATGTACGCCGCGCTGGTCGTCGGCCTGCGCGACTACGTGCGCAAGAACGGCTTCCGCTCCGTCACGTTCGGCATGTCCGGGGGCATCGACTCCGCGCTGGTCGCGGCCATCGCCGCCGACGCGATCGGCGGGGAGAACGTGCACGGCATCTCCATGCCCAGCAAGTACTCCTCCCAGCACTCCCAGGACGACGCGTTCGACCTCGCCGAGCGGATCGGCGCCCCCATCCGTCGGATCCCGATCGCCCCGATCTTCGACGCCTTCATGGCCGGCATGGAGCTCACCGGACTGGCCGAGGAGAACCTGCAGGCGCGCATCCGGGGCACGACGGTCATGGCCATCAGCAACCAGGAGGGCCACCTGGTGCTGGCCCCCGGCAACAAGAGCGAGCTGTCGGTGGGCTACTCGACGATCTACGGCGACGCCGTCGGCGGGTTCGGCCCGATCAAGGACGTCCCCAAGACGTGGGTGTTCCGCCTTGCCCGGTGGCGCAACGCCGAGGCCGAGCGCCTCGGGCAGACGCCGCCCATCCCGCCGAGCTCGATCGACAAGCCCCCGTCGGCCGAGCTGCGCCCGGACCAGAAGGACACGGACTCCCTGCCCGAGTACGACGTCCTCGACGACATCCTCGACGACTACGTCGAGCGCGACCGGGGCGCCGCGGAGATCGTCGCCGACGGCCACGACCGGGCCCTGGTCGAGCGCGTCCTGCGGATGACCGACCTCGCCGAGTACAAGCGTCGCCAGTACCCCATCGGCACGAAGATCACCCCGCGCTCGTTCGGCCGCGACCGCCGCCAGCCGATCACCAACCGGTACCGGGAGCTGGCCGACTGAGAGCGGTGACCCCGGGCACGCCGCCGGCGCTGTCGGACTGGCCGACCGGCCCAGCACCGCGGTCGCCGACCGGGCCACCGCGCACGATGTGAACCGATAGCGCGTCGTGCCCCGGCCCGCTGCTGTCCACCGCACATGGAGTGGGCGGTATCGCCGCCTGGAGGACCCCCATAACGCACGTTCCATGCGCGTTGGGCGGGGCAACCACCCGTGCAGGCCCCGTAATCGTGCACTTCGTGCGCGGTCAGGCCGGCCTCCTCGCTGCACGGTGTTTCCCGGTCCCGCGAATCGGGTACACCTGCTCTGGTCAACGCGCGCACGACGTGCGACCATTCATGTCGTCCGGGGACTCCGTTCGTGAGCCTCGAGATGGGAGAGATCGAGCATGACCACGTCCGCCGCCTCCGGCGCCCCCCAATCCACCTCCCCCACCCTGTACGGCGCTGCGACGTCAGGCCGGCGGATCACCACGCGCGACCTGATCGCCGCGAAGGCCCGGGGCGAGAAGTGGCCCATGATCACCGCCTACGACGCGCTGACCGCGCGCATCTTCGACGAGGCCGGCATCCCCGTGATGCTCGTCGGCGACTCGGCCGCGATGGTCGTCTACGGGTACGACTCGACGGTCCCGGTCACCGTCGACGACCTGCTCCCCCTGGCGGCAGCGGTCGTCCGCGGGTCGAAGCGCGCCCTGGTGGTCGGCGACCTGCCGTTCGGCTCCTACCAGGCCTCGCCCCAGCAGGCCCTGGAGACCGCGGCCCGGTTCATGAAGGAGGCCGGCGTCCAGGCCGTGAAGCTCGAGGGCGGCGCCCGCGTGCTGCCGCAGGTCGAGGCCCTCGTCGCCGCCGGCATCCCCGTGATGGCGCACCTGGGCCTGACCCCGCAGTCGGTCAACCAGCTCGGTGGCTACCGGGTGCAGGGACGCGGCGAGGACGGCGAGATCCTGATGCAGGACGCGAAGGCCATGGAGGCCGCCGGGGCGTTCGCGATCGTCCTCGAGGTGGTCCCCAGCGACCTGGCCGAGCGCGTGACGCGCAGCCTGTCGATCCCCACGATCGGGATCGGCGCAGGCGCAGCCACGGACGCCCAGGTGCTGGTCTGGCAGGACATGGCTGGACTCACCCCGGGCCGGCCGGCCAAGTTCGTCAAGCGCTACGCGGACGTCGGCGCGGTGCTGTCGGCGGCGGTGCACGAATGGGCCGACGAGGTCGTCGCCGGGACCTACCCGGGGCCGGAGCACCAGTACAGCTGAGGCCGCAGGGTCCTCGATTGCCCCTGGACGCGAGCCCCCTGCTGGACAGCTCGGTGCGCGACTTCCGATGGGTGTTCACCTCCGGCCTGGTGACGTACCTGGGCTCCATGGTCACGATGGTGGCCCTGCCGTTCCAGGTCGCCGACCTCACCGGCTCGTTCGTCGCGGTGGGCCTGATCGGGCTCGCCGAGCTCGTCGCGACCGATCCTGTTCGGCCTCCGCCGCGTGGTGATCGCCACGGAGTTCGCCAGCCTGGCCCTCTCGGTGGTCCTGCTGGTCAACGGGGGGGGGCGGAGGAGGAGGGGGGGGGGGGGGGGGGGGGGGGGGGGTGCGCGGAAGGTGTAGCCTTTCTTCGCGAGGCTGGGGGTGGGGAGGGGGGGTTTCTTCCGCGGACGGACCGGCCGTGGCGAGCGGACCGCCGCGCGGCCGGGCGGCCGGAGTCCGAGGGCGCCTGACCGGCCGCGCGGCGCCGGTCCTCAGTCCTCGAGGTCGTCGTCGTTCCAGCGCGCGTCGTGGTCCCAGGCCTCGGAGCGCTTGTGCGCGCGCTCCAGCGCGGCCTGGGCGGTCTCCTTGTCGGGATATGGTCCGAGGCGCTCGGCGTGGGCGCAGCCCACATCCGGCTCCACGGCCGCGTGGGTGAGGCAGTACCAGTACGACATGGCGTCCTCCTCGGCGATGACCAGCGCCCTGCCCCGACGCTATCGGCCGCGCTCGGGGCGTGTCCTGCGTACTCTTGCTCCATGCCGACCGCCCCCACGCGCGCCCCCCTGACCCCGGGACGGATCTCCCCGCGCCGCACCGTGCCGGCCAGCATCGCGCGGCCCGAGTACGTCGATCGGCCGCGACCTGCCCCCTACACCGGCGGCGAGGTCAAGGACGCCGCCACCATCGAGGCGATGCGGGTCGCCGGCCGGCTTGCGGCCCAGGCCCTGGCCGAGGTGGGCCGCGCCATCGCCCCGGGCGTGACCACCGACGAGCTCGACCGGATCGGCCACGAGTTCCTGTGCGACCACGGCGCCTACCCGTCGACGCTCGGGTACCGCGGGTTCCCCAAGTCGCTGTGCAGCAGCCTCAACGAGGTCATCTGCCACGGCATCCCGGACGACACCGTCCTGCGCGAGGGGGACATCTGCAACATCGACATCACGGCCTTCCTCGGCGGTGTCCATGGCGACACCAACGCCACGTTCCTCGTCGGCGAGGTGGACGAGGATGTCCGGCTGCTCGTCGAGCGCACGCACGACGCAACGATGCGCTCCATCAACGCGGTCCGCCCCGGGCGGCCGATCAACGTCATCGGCCGGGTCATCGAGTCCTACGCCAAGCGCTTCGGGTACGGGGTCGTCCGCGACTTCACCGGCCACGGGATCGGCACCTCGTTCCACACCGGGCTGGTCATCCCGCACTTCGACGACCCCGCACTCCGACACCCTGATGCTGCCCGGCATGACCTTCACGATCGAGCCGATGCTGACGCTGGGCACCTACGACTACACGATGTGGTCCGACGGGTGGACGGCCGTGACGAAGGACGGCAGCTGGACCGCCCAGTTCGAGCACACCCTGCTGGTCACCGAGGACGGCGCCGAGATCCTCACGCTGCCCTGATCGGGACCTTCGACCCGGTTAACCGTTCAACCAGCCGGTACCATGGGGGGCATGACCCGGTGGCTGACGGAGGACGAGCAGAGGCTGTGGCGCGGCTGGCTGGCCGCGAGCATGCTGCTGCCCGAGCGGCTCAACCGTGACCTCCAGGAGCAGCACGGCCTGACGGGCACGGACTACCAGGTCCTCGTGGAGCTCTCGGAGTCCCCCGAGCGCCGGATGCGGATGAGCACGCTGGCCGAGCGCACGCAGCTGTCCCGCAGCCGCCTGTCGCACCAGATCGACCGCATGACCGCGGCCGGTCTCGTGACCCGGCAGGAGTGCGCCCAGGACGGCCGTGGGATGTTCGCGGTGCTCAGCGAGCGTGGGTGGGAGACGATCGTCGCGGCCGCTCCGGACCACGTGGAGAGCGTGCGCCGGCATCTGGTCGACCGGCTGACCCCCGAGCAGTTCGCGGCCTTCGGAGAGGCGTGCATCACCGTCGCGGACGCCCTGCGCGCCGGCGACGGGCGGTCCTAGCCCGTCGCCTCGCCCGGGTTCCTGGTCCGCCGGGTCCTGGTCGCTGCCGGGTCGCTCTCCGCGGGCGCCGAGTCCTCGGCCTCCCGGTCCCGGGCCTGCCGGCGCCCCACGAGCCAGGCGGCGATCGAGCCGGGGCCGTTCATCGCCCAGTGCAGGCCCATCGGGGCCAGCACGCTGCCGCTGACCACCACGAGCAGCGCGAAGAGGATGCCGGCGCCGCCCGTCGCCAGGATGGTCACGGCCACGGTCGCGAGCTTCGCCCCCCAGCCGGATCCGAGCTGGCTGGTCAGGGAGTGCGAGTCGTGCATCTCGAGGGCCGGAAGGATGTGCCACAGGCCGAACACGAACGCCGACCCGAGCACGCCGACCACGGTGCCGTACATGCTCGTGAGCAGGCCGAGGAGGACCGAGCGGAACACGACCTCCTCGAGCAGCACGGTCCCGAGCGGCACCTCGACGAGCGACTTGCGGGCCACCTGCGCACCGGAGGTCCCCATCACCCGCTCGTCGGCGAACAGTGGATGCAGCCTCGGGATCGCAACACCCGCGGCCATCGCCAGGGACACCACCAGGATGCATCCCAGCCCCCAGGCCAGACCCGTGATCCAGCTGCCCAGGGCCATCTCCTGCCAGGACAGGCCGACGCGGTACCCGAACAGCAGGAAGGCAACCGTCCACACCAGGGCCAGTGGCACGTACCACCGCCGGCTGACGTGGAAGGTCGTGACGCTCGCCAGGAGCATCAGGACCAGCAGCAGCCCGAGCGTGACCTCAGCCACGTGGAGGGAACCCGTCCGGGTCGGCTCCGGGGGCGGCGGGCTCCGGGCGTGCCGCCAGCGCAGTGCCACGGGTGGTGACGGCACGCTTGGCCGAGAACCCGAGGGCCTTGAAGGCGGTCCCGATCAGCACCATCCCCAGGACCATCTGCACCGTGACCAGGACGCGGGCCGTCTGGCTGACCGGGGAGATGTCGCCGAAGCCCACCGTCGTGAGGACCGTCGTCGTGAAGTAGATCCCCGCGACCTTGTCGACCTCCTGGGTGAACGCCTGCGGATCCGAGGTGGAGATCGACACGTAGAGCAGCGCGAACAGCGCAAGGAACATCCCGAACACCAGGACCAGCGCCTCGAGGGCGGCCAGGACCGGTCGCCGGGATCGCGAGACCCGCGAGATCTGCCGGGCGAACACCACGAGGATGGCGGCGATGCCCACGGCGGCAGTCAGCGCCGCCGCACGGGCTGCTGTCTGTCCCTCGACGGGGATCAGGAAGTACGCCAGGAGCGTCACGCCCACGACGGCCAGGACGCGACCGATGACCATGACCAGCATCCGTGGGGGGATCCGCTCCTCGGCGGCAGCCGCCTCGAACAACTCCGTCGACCCGCTGCCCATCGAGCACCTCCCCTTCGAACACCTGGCCGCAGCCTAACGGCTGAGGGCCGGCCTAGAGGGCGACGAATGCGGCGACGACCACCAGGACGGCGACCAGCGCCTCGACCCCGCCGATGACCCCCGGCCGCAGGCCCGGGCGCAGCAGGATCGACCGGGTCAGGGCGGGGAGGAATCCGACCAGCCACCACGCGGTGACCAGGCCTGCGCCCAGCGCGAGGAGCCCGTGCCAGGCGACGTTCGCCCGGTGGAACCGCACGTTGCCCGCCTCACGCAACAGCGACTTGACGTGCAGGACCGAGCCGGCCAGGTACGCCGCGATGATCGCGGTTGCCTGGAGGGTGGGGCGGGCCAGGTCCCCGGTGAGGGCGGACGGACCGGCCACGACAGCCACGGTCAGGGGCAGGGCGACGGTGGCCTGGGCGACCAGCATGAGGTCATTGGCCAGGCTGCGCTCACCCCTGCGGGCGGCGATCGCCAGCCCGGCCGTCCACAGGACCGCGAGCAGCCCTGCCACCGCGAGGAGCCACGGACGGGTCACCACCAGGGGCAGGCCGAGCGCGGCGGTGAGCACCGCCCAGGGGATGGCCCGGGAACGCTCGCGGCGGGCCAGCCGGCTCCACGAGCCACGGCGCACGCGGGTCGTCAGCGCGCGGCCGAGGTAGTAGCCGACCGGGTAGGCACAGACCCATGCTGCGAGCAGCAGCCACCCGGCGGGGCTGGCCCCCGCGACGGCGAACCCAACCAGGACCGGGACGACCAGGAACGCCCAGGCGCCGTGCTGGGGCGGGATCGCGGGGCGCCACGAGCGGGTCGCGCGCGGTGCGGGCGCCGGCTCCATCGGGCACCGGGACCGCGGGCAGGGGCACGACCGGCGAGGGGATCGAGCGGCCGTACGCACCGTCGCGCACGGCTGCCAGGGCTGTGTACTCACCCGTGGGGATCGCCCCGAACCTGTCCGCGGTCATCGCAGCCCTACTCCGGGTCCGCCGAGGGGACGAACTGCAGCACCGGGGCGCCGTCGGCATCGAGCAGCAGCAGGCGGTCGTCGTCGAGGCGGACGCCGCGGACCTGCGCCAGGAGCCCCATGTAGGCGGTCTCCGCGGCCATCGCCGGAGGGGGGCCCGCCATCATGGTCATCCCGAACGGTCCCAGCTCCAGGCTGCCGTCCTCGCCCTGGGCGCACATGCCGAAGTAGCGGTTCACCGGCGCCCTGCCCCCGGCCCGACCATCCTGGAATCCCAAGGTCACCAGGGAGGTGGACCAGTCGACCGACCCGTCAGCCGCCGCGACCAGATCCCACTGGGTCCCCCACGGGATGCCCGATTCGCTGTCCGCCATGGGCACATCCTCGCTCACGCGTCGGTCCGATGCCCACGGGGCCGACGTGGTGTCCGGCTTCGCCCGCAGCGAACCTCCCCGGATTTCTCCAACCCGAAGGTTGCCAAATTCCTCGAGGCGGCTACGATTCCTGCCATGCGTATCGCTTCGGATGTCACAGAGCTCATCGGCAACACCCCCCTCGTGCGCCTGAACCGGGTCACCGACGGAGCAGGTGCCACCGTGCTGGCCAAGCTCGAGTTCTTCAACCCGGCCAACTCGGTCAAGGACCGGATCGGGGTGGCGATGCTCGACGCCGCCGAGGAGGCGGGACAGATCGGTCCGGACACCGTGATCGTGGAGCCCACCAGCGGCAACACCGGCATCGCCCTGGCGATGGTCTGCGCCGCGCGTGGGATCCCCTGCGTCCTGACGATGCCGGAGACCATGAGCAAGGAGCGCCGCATGGTGCTGCGGGCCTACGGCGCCGAGATCATCCTCACCCCGGGAGCCGACGGCATGGGCGGGGCCATCGCGAAGGCCAATGAGCTCGTCGCCGCCAACCCGAACTACCTGATGCCCCAGCAGTTCGAGAACGCCGCGAACCCGGCGATCCACCGGCGCACGACGGCCGAGGAGATCTGGAACGACACCGACGGCACCGTCGACATCGTGGTCGCCGGGGTGGGCACCGGCGGGACGATCACCGGCGTGGGCCAGGTGCTCAAGGAGCGCAAGCCCGGGGTGCAGATCATCGCCGTGGAGCCGGCCGCCTCCCCGGTCCTGTCCGGCGGCGTCAAGGGCCCGCACCCGCTCGCCGGCATCGGCGCCGGCTTCGTCCCGGCGATCCTGGACACGGCACGTCTACGACGAGGTCGTCACGGTCGATGCCCCGGACGCGATGGCCACCGCGCGGCGCGCCGCCGCTGAGGAGGGCCTGCTCGTGGGCATCTCCTCCGGTGCCGCGATCTGGGCAGCCGCCCAGGTTGCCGCCCGTCCGGAGAACGCCGGGAAGACGATCGTGGTCATCATCCCGTCCTACGGCGAGCGCTACCTGTCGACCGCGCTCTTCGCCGACCTGGTCGACTAGTCGATGGCGCGCAGGCGACGGTCGACGGGGCAGGAGCAGTCGGCCGGATCGGCGATGACCGCTGCCATGGGCCTCCTGGCCGACATGCGCCGTGACGTGGAGTGCGTCTTCGAACGCGATCCCGCCGCACGCTCGAGGACCGAGGTGGCACTGCTGTACTCGGGCGTGCACGCGGTCTGGGCCCATCGCGTCTCCCACGCCCTGTGGCGCCGGGAGCACCACCTCGCCGCGCGCGCCGTCTCCCAGGTGGCCCGCAACCTGACCGGAGTGGAGATCCATCCGGGCGCCACGCTGGGCCCGGGCCTGTTCATCGACCACGGCATGGGTGTGGTCATCGGCGAGACCGCCGAGGTGGGCCAGGACGTCACGATCTACCACGGGGTCACGCTCGGTGGCACCAGCCTGGAGCCCGGCAAGCGCCACCCCACGGTTGGCGACCGGGTCACCATCGGCGCGGGCGCCAAGGTCCTGGGCCCCATCGAGATCGGGCACGACTCGCGCATCGGCGGCAACGCCGTGGTGGTGCGCCCCGTGGCCGACAACTCCGTCGTCGTGGGCGTCCCCGGGCAGGTCATCGCCCGGATGAAGCCGCACACCGCCTCGGACAAGCCCGACCTCGAGCACACGAACCAGCCGGACCTCATCGGCGCCGCGGTGGCCAATCTGCTCGACCGGGTCGACTCCCTGGAGTTCTCGGTCACCGGGCACGTCAACGAGTTCCACCTGCACGCCACCGGCACCGGCCAGTGGGAGGAGCTCGACGACTTCTCGATCTGAGTCGATCCCCGCTCGCGTGGCTCAGCGGACCCGGATCCGCACCCACCGCAGGCTGGTCGTCCCGGAAGAGTCGGTCACGCGGACGCGGAGCTTCTTCGTGCCCTTCGGTTTGCCTTGCCGGTCACCGCTCCCGACTTCGAGAGGGTCAGGCCCTTGGGCCAGGGCAACACCGGCCACGCTGACCGCGCGCAGCGCCTCTGCCCACCGCGCCGGACCGGACGGACATTCCCATGACGGTGTCATCGGCTCTGCGGCGTCACGGCATTGACCGGTCCCGCCCCCGTTCCCCGCAATGGGCTAGGGACGCGCCACCGCCGACGTGCTACGCGCCCCGCAGCTCGCGGACCACCGCGGCCATCTGCGCGTCGTCGAGGCGGCCGTCCTCATGGGCCAGGGCCGCATCCACGAGCCGGGCGTGTGGGTAGTCGCGGCTCTCGTGACGCTCGAACCGGCCCTGCACCGGGCGGGTCAGCAGGTACAGGGCCAGCAGCGGCCAGACCAGGGAGAAGGAGACCACCCAGAGCCACTTGACCCGACGCGACATGCGCGGCTGGCGCACGACGTCGATCAGGGCGATCACCCACACCACCAGCAACGGCAGGGCGATGAACAGCGCGTAGACACCCTGCTCCGCGCTCACAGGGCAGCCCATCCCGTCCGGGACACGTCCGCACGCAGGGCCTCAAGGCCCGCCAGCTCGCTGCGTGGTGGCCTGCGCGTCCGACGCCACCGCTGCCAGAGCATGGTCGCCCGCTCGACCAGGAGGAACAGCGCGGCCACGAAGAACGGGAACAGCACCAGCGCGGCCAGCCCGATCTCCAGGGACCCGTCGTCGCTGGACGGCACTGCGAACAGGATCCACTCCCCCAGGAACAGGAGCAGGGCCAGCCCGGGGACGACCGTGGCCCGGACGGCTGGCGCGATCCGCAGCTTGCTGGCGACCAGCACCAGCAGCAGCGGCATCGCCGCCGCCGCGAGCCCCACCAGCGCGAAGGGGGCCAGCACGGCCACGAGCACCAGGTCGCGCAGCCAGCTCCACGATCGTGGCGGCGGGTTGGCCGCGGTGGCCACGGCATGGTCCGAGGTGCCGGCGTCCCTGAGGGCTGCCCGGTACTGGGCACCCAGGGCGACCAGCGGATCCCGGTCCGGGTCGGGGACCCGGTTGAGGCGGGCGGCCAGCAGCTCCCGGTCGCCGTACTGCATCGGCGGTGAGGGTGCGGGATCCACGTCGGTGAGCAGCACCTCGGCCACGGTCTCCAGGGCGCGCGCCTGCTCCCAGTCGGGGAAGTCGGGCGCGACGTGGCGCAGCCGGTCGTTGACCAGCGCGGTGAGGTCGCGCACAGCGTCCCGGTCATCGGCCCCGCCGACGACCGGACCTCGGTGCTCGACCCAGGCGTCGAGGTCGATGGGCGGGCCCACGTTGACCAGCGCGCGCGAGCGGAAGCCCGCCTTGTCCTCGTAGTGGACGCCCATCGGCAGGATCTGGATCCCCACGCACGCCGGACTCCCGGGCCCCGAGGACGATCCGGGCGGCACCGGTGCGCACCTCCGCCATGTACGGCACGTCCTGGGTGACGCCCTCAGGGAAGATCAGGACCAGGTCGTGATCGCCGAGCGCCCGGTAGGCGGAGGCGAACATCTGGTCGTTGCTCGCCCTGGCGCCACCGTCGGCGGCCTTGTGCACGGGGATCATCCCGATGCCGCTGGCCAGGTGCCCCACCAGCGGGACCTTCCAGATCACGTCCCGGGCCACGACCCGGGGCATCCGCGGTGCGGAGTCGACCAGCAGGACCCCGTCGGCGAGGCCGCCGAAGTGGTTGGCCACCGCCAGCACCGGTCCGTCGGGGATCGCCTCGACCGGCAGGTGCACGTCGATGTCGCGGTAGACGAGGTTCGCGGCCATCCGGGCCAGCCGGCGCGGCACCGCGCCGCGCGGGCGTGCGACCTCACCCTCACTCATCTGATGCCCCCCGGTACAGGATGTCGGCCACGGTGACGAACCCTACGGCCGCCAGGACGTGCCACGCGCCATGCAGCTGGAAGGGGCTGTCCGGGTCGCAGGTCGGCGCACCCGTCCGACCCCCGGCGTAGGCCAGGCCGGCGGCGAGCACCGTGCCCGCCAGCGTCGTGCCGCGTCGCGTGCTCCACCCGGGCAGGGGCGCGCGGCCCCGCTGCCGCCGGATGCCGGGAGTCCCGATGGCCAGCCCGAGCAGCAGGGGGATCGGCAGGTCGTGCATCGCCCTGGCCCCGGGGGGCTGGGGACCGTGGAAGGCCACGCTGCCGGCCCCGACCAGCGCCAGCATCGCGCCGTAGGCGAGCACCTCGCCGTGCCTGTCGCGGGCCGGCTGCCAGGTGCGCGCCAGCACCACGCCCCCAGCGGCGACGAAGGCCAGGCTGGTCAGCGCATTGACCGGCTGGGCGAGCCAACCGTCGCGGATCCGCTCGCAGTCGCTGCAGCCCATCCGGGCCGGCGGACCGGGATGGTCCTCGGCAGCTCCGGTCATGCCCGGGCCCGGATGATCAGGTCCGCGACCAGCCCGGTCCAGCCGGTCTGGTGGGAGGCGCCGAGCCCCGCGCCCGTGTCCCCGTCGAAGTACTCGTAGAACAGCGTGTGCCCGTTCCAGGCGGGGTCGACCTGCAGCGGCGTGCCGGCACCGGGCCTGCCCGCCGAGGGCACCGTCCCGTCCGGGCCCGGCACGAACATCGAGATCAGCCGCTCCCGCAGGTCGCCGGCCACCTCGTCGAGGGTCCGCTGCTGGCCGGATCCGGTCGGGTACTCCACGGTGAACCCCTCGCCGAGGGCCTCGTGGTGCTCCCCGAGCGCATGGACCAGCAGGTGGTTGATGGGCATCCAGATCGGGCCGCGCCAGTTCGAGTTGCCGCCGTACATCCCGGTCGTGGACTCCCCGGGCTCGTAGCTGATCGACCACTCCTGCCCGGCGGCGCCGACCCGGAACGGCTCCTGGCGATGATGGGCCGACAGCGAGCGGACACCGAACGGCGAGAGCATCTGCGCCTCGTCCAGGAGCTTGGCGAGCACCCGGCGCAGGCCGTCAGGGGATACCACCGACAGCGACAGCTGGCGCATGTCGGCTGACAGCTCGACCGGGGCATCCTCATCGTCGGTGAGCAGCTGACCGTCGTGCTCGAGTCGTTCGAGAAGCGCTGAGCGCATTCGCTGGGCAGTCTCCCGCGCCTGGGCGGCACTGACCGGCTTGAGCTGGATGGCCTCGGTCGCGACGACCGGCATGGCCCCGACGAGCGAGGTCACGCGCAGGGGGGCACGGGTCCCGTCGGGGTAGACGAGCTGGTCGTAGAAGTAGCCGTCCTGCTCGTCCCAGATCCCCTCGTCGTCCATCGCCTCGTTGATGCTGATGAAGTGCTGGAGGAAGGTCACCAGCAGGTGGTCCACCGGTTGGCCGGCATGGACCATGTGGTTGAGCATCCCGAGCATCTGCGTGCAGTAGAAGGCCATCCACGCCGTCCCGTCGGCCTGCTGCAGGGTGTACCCGGGGGGCAGGTTGCTGCGGTCGATCGGGCCGATGTTGTCCAGGCCGAGGAAGCCGCCGCCGAAGAGCGAGTTCCCGTCGGGGTCCTGCTGGTTGACCCACCAGGTGAAGTTCATGAGCAGCTTCGGGAAGATCCGCACGAGGAAGTCGGTGTCGCGCGACCCGTCGATCTCGAAGACGCGCAGCGCGGCCCACGCGTGCACGGGCGGGTTGAGGTCGCTGAAGTTCCACTCGTAGGCCGGGATCGCGCCGTTCGGGTGCTGGTACCACTCGCGCAGCAGCAGGTCGAGCTGGCCCTTGGCGAAGCCCGGATCGATGTGCGCCAACGCCACGGTGTGGAAGGCCAGGTCCCAGGCGGCGAACCACGGGTACTCCCACGGGTCAGGCATGGAGATGACATCGCGGGCGTTGAGGTGCCGCCACGTCCGGTTGCGGATCGCCGTGCGGCCCTGCGGCGGGGCCGGCTCGCCGGCGTCGCCGTCCTGCCAGCGCCGCACGCTGTAGGCGAAGAACTGCTTGCCCCAGATCATCCCCGCGAACGCCTCCCGCAGGACACGGGCCTCCTGCGCCGAGCAGGCCGCCGGGGTGACGGAGGCGTAGAAGGCGTCGGCCTCCGCGCGGCGCAGCTCGAGGACGTCGTGGGCATCCGTGGGGTCCGGCGCAGGCTCGTCGTCGGCGAGCCACTCCTCGAGGCGGAGCACGAACTCCACGGTCTGGCCCGGGGCCGACGTCGGCCCGGTACCACCACGCGGCCTTGGTCCCGGTGTGCTCCGGGTCGACGGTCGGCGCACCGGAGACCACGTGGTCGTTGATCCCGTCCTTGGGGTGGCGAGTGACCGGGTCAGTGCCCCAGATCCGGGGCTCGTTGGTCATGTTGGTGCAGAACAGGGGTTCGGGTGCGACCTGGTCGGCGCCGGGATGGGCGTGCAGCCGGTACCGGCCGAGGCGTGGGTGCTCGGCCACGATGTGCCCGTCCCCGAGCGTCAGGTGCGGACGGCCCTCGACCTCGCCGCCGGTCCAGGTGTCGCGGAACCACAGGGTCGGCAGGACGTGGATCGGGCGGACCTCGGGGCCGTGGTTGGTCACCGTCACCCGCATCACGATGTCCTCGGGACCGGCCTTGGCGTACTGGACCTCGACGGCGAAGAAGCGGGCCTCGTCGAACACCCCGGTGTCCAGCAGCTCGAACTCCCCCACGTCCTTGCCCCGGGCGCGGTTCTCGTCACGCAGACGCTGGTAGGGGAAGGCCGCCTGCGGGTAGTGGTAGCGCCAGTGCAGCCATGAGTGGCTCGGCGTGGCGTCGAGGTACCACCAGTACTCCTTGGCGTCCTCGCCGTGGTTCCCCTCGGGCCCGGCCAGCCCGAACATCCGCTCCTTGAGGTGGTCGTCCGCGCCGTTCCACAGCGCCAGGCCCAGGCACAGGTCCTGGTTGATGTCGCTGATCCCCGCCATCCCGTCCTCGTTCCAGCGGTACGCGCGGGACCGGGCGTGGTCGTAGGGGAAGTACCCCCACGCGTTGCCGTCGGCCGAGTAGTCCTCGCGCACGGTGCCCCAGGCGCGCTCCGAGAGGTAGGGACCCCACTTCTCCCAGTTCACGGGATCGTCGCGGCGCTCAACTTCGGGGTTGGTCGACATGGACCGCAGTCTGCCGCACCCCTGGTGGACGTGGGTGGCTCAGACGGGGTCCCATGTGTGCACCGGCGCGTTGGTGTGCATCCGGGCGGTGTACTCCAGGGTCATCCGGCGCAGGGCCTCCCAGCGGTCCATCCCGCGGGCCTCGAGGGCGTGCACGGCATCGACCTGCCACCGCGCCCCGTTGCGCCCCGAGGTGCACCGGCCCTCGATGATCCCCATCAGCCGCTCGCGGATGTCATCGTCGACTCCCCACTCGCGCAGCCCCTCGTGGGCGTGCGGGAGCAGCCGGCGCAGCACGAGCTCGCCGATCGGGACCTCCCCCATCTCCGGCCAGTAGACGGTCGTGTCCATCCCGCGCATCGCCGCCCGGGTGAAGTTCTCCTCCGCGGCACCGAACGACATGCGCGACCACACCGGGCGCTCCTCCTCCGCGAGGTGCCGCAGCGCGCCGAAGTAGAACGCGCCGTTGGCCAGGGTGTCGACCACCGTCGGCCCCGCAGGCAGCACGCGGTTCTCCACCCGCAGGTGCGGACGGCCGGCGACCACGTCGTAGACCGGGCGGTTCCAGCGCCACACGGTGCCGTTGTGCAGGCGCAGCTCACGCAGCGCCGGCGTGCGACCGGCGGCGAGCTCGGCCTCGGGATCCTCGTCGTCGAGCACCGGGAGCAGCGCCGGGAAGTACGTCAGGTTCTCCTCGAAGAGGTCGAAGACGCTGGTGATCCAGCGCTCCCCGAACCAGACCCGCGGCCGCACGCCCTGGGCCTTCATCTCCGCGGGCCGGGTGTCGGTGGCCTGGGTGAACAGGGCGATGCGGGTCTCGCGCCACAGCTCCCGACCGAGGAAGTACGGGGAGTTCGCCCCGAGGGCGACCTGTGCGGCTGCCAGGCACTGCGCGGCGTTCCAGGAGGTCGCGAACTCGTCCGGGCTGACCTGCAGGTGGAACTGCACGCTCGTGCAGGCAGCCTCCGGCGCGATCGAGTCGGCGTAGGTCTCCAGCGACTCCCTCTGGCCGCGGATGTCGATGTGCAGGTCCTCGCCGCGGGCCAGCAGGAGCTGCTCGTCCAGGAGTGCGTACCGGGAGTTGGTGCTGATCGACTCCGAGGTCATGTGCTCGGGGCGCAGCGTGGGCAGGATCCCGACCATGACCATCCCCGCGCCCTGCTGGTGCGCCTTCGCGTCGGCGACGTTGAGCTGCTCGCGCACCTGGTCCTCGTACCGGCGCGCGCCGTCGCCCACCAGGCTCTGCGGGGGGATGTTGATCTCCAGGTTGAACCGGCCGAGCTCCTGGACGAAGGCAGGGCTGTCGATGCTGGCCAGCACCTCGTTGTTGCGCATCGCCGGGTTGCCGTCGGCGTCGATCAGGTTGAGCTCGACCTCCATCCCGGTCAGTGGGGTCTCGAAGTCGAACTGCTCCTCAGCGAGCATGCGAGCCAGGACGTCGAGGCAGCGGTGCACCTTGTCGCGGTAGCGCTGCCGGTCCTCCCGGCTGAACGTCCGGCCCACCACGTCCTCGCCCATACGTCGAAGAGTGCCCCATGTGGGCGGGCCAGGTCGCGCGGAACGGGGGTGAACGGCTGCGCGAGCCGACGCGGGTCAGACCAGCGAGAGGCGAGTCAGACCGGGGAGACGGGGGTCGCCGCACGCGAGGTCCTGTGCACGGCAGCGAGCATGCCGCGCAGGAACACCGAGTTCAGGGGTTCGATCGCGCGTGCGGCCGTCGCCGGCCGGCTTGCCTGCAGGATCGCCAACGCCCGCGACAGCGCGTGCGGGCCGGCCCCGTCGAGGGTGTCGACCAGCAGCTCGCCGAGCTTGCCCCGCTCGATGGCCATGGTCACCATCCGGTCGAAGATGTTCTCCGGGGTGAAGACGCGGGCCTCGCGGGGCTGCATCGAGTGGGCGCCCCAGTTGCACCGCTCGTCGCAGACCCCGCAGCCCAGGCACTTCAGCGGGTCGACGATCGCCCAGTTCTTGCGCAGCCCCTTGCCCTCGTTGTCCACCATCGTGATGGCATCGGCCGGACAGGCATGGAAGCACTTCTTGCACCCTCGGCACTTGGCCAGGTCGACGTGCGCCACCCAGTTGGACGACACGATGGAGCCGGTGATCCCATGCCGGCGGATCGCCTGCATCATCCCGCAGCAGCAGCCGCAGCAGTTGCACATGTAGCTGATGCCGTGCTTGACGTTGTCGGCGGTCTGGGCCAGCCCGGCGGACTTGGCCAGTGCCAGGATCTCCAGGCCCTCCTCGTTGGAGATGGGCTCCGCGAGGCCCGCGCGGACGAGGGCATCGGCTCCTCCGCCGAACGTCAGGCACGTCCGTGTGGGCTTCCCGCATCCCTCACCGATCAGCTCGGCGTGGGTCCGGCAGGGGCACAGCGAGACGGCCACGGACGAGGCCTCAGCCACGATGTGCGTCGCCAGCTCCCAGTCCAGGACCTCGACCTGCGGGTCGTCGGGCAGCGCCTCCTCGCGCACCAGGGAGCGACCGATCTGGGTGCTGCCCTGGAACACCGCGTGCGCGAAGGTGTCGTCGTCGAACATGTACTCGTGGAACAGCTCGGCGAGCTGCTCCATCGGGGCGTCCTCGCGGACGCGCATGAAGGTGAACTCGAAGAAGCCGATGACGACGGGCGCGAGGGCGACCTGGCGCTGGCCGTGGTGCTCGAGGTCCACGACCAGCCCCTTGGCCGCCATCGTGTCGACCATCGGGACGAGCTCGGCCTCGGGACGACCGGTCCGGCGGGCGAGGGTCTCCACCGAGCAGATCGTCGGCATCCGTGCCGCGACCTCGGCCTCCTCGACGCTGAACAGCAGCCGCAGGATCTGCTGGAACACCGGCGAGTCCGGCGCGCCGGTCGGCATCCGGTCCAGGCGCTGCTGCAGTCGCTGGTAGGCGAGGTCGGGATCGGCGAGCGTGTGCCCCATGGCGGCCCTCCTGGCGGACGATTCCCTCGCCAGTCAACTCGCGCAGCAGGCCCGATGGCAGGGCCGAAGGTCACCCGGTACCGGCCGTGAGGGCGTGGATCGTCCAGGGTGCCGACCCATCCGACCTCCCGGGGGGGGTATGGACAGGCTCACCTCGTCAGGAGCATCCTCACCCCTAGTTCGCTGGCAGCCACTGCCGATCGACGGGACCTGCATGTCGGCCTCCTACCTCCGGGCCCTGAAGACGGGCCCGTTCCCCCGGCTCCTGGCCGGGCACGGCATCGCCACGCTCGGCCAGCTGCAGCTGACGATGGCGGTCGGCGTGTACGTCCTGGCCCGGACGGATTCGGGGGTGTGGGTCTCGACCGCCGTGGCCTTGGGGTTCGCCCCGTACGTCCTGTTCTCGACCTCGGCGGGCGTCCTCGCCGACCGCCACCGCCGCAGCACCGTGCTGCGCTGGTCGATCGCCCTGCGCCTCGTCACCGGCTCGGCCACGACCGTCGGGCTGCTCCTGCAGTGGCCCGTCCAGGTCGTGATCGCCCTGGCGGCGATCACCGCGGTCCTGGCGACCCCGTCCTACCCGGCGCTCGTGGCGGTCACCCCGCAGGTGATCGGCGACGTCGACCTGCCGGCGGCGAACTCCTTGGGCAGCGGCGTCGAGAACGCCGCCTGGGTGGCTGGCCCCGGGCTGCTCGGGCTCGTCCTGCTGACCGGCGCTCCCGTCGCCGGAGGGGGGTTGGCGGCCACGGCCTGCTTCGGCGTGGCCCTGCTGTGCCTCGGTCGGACCCGGACGGCGATCCCCGGGCGACTCCCCTCCGCGGAGGAGTCCCTCGCTGACGAGATCCTCGACGGCGTCCGGGCAGTCGGGGCCGACCGGCGCATCAGCGCAGCCCTGTGCCTGGCGATCGTCGACAACTTCCTGTACGGGTACCTGGTCGTGGCGATCGTCCTGCTCGGCGATCGGACCTTCGACGGTGGGGACCGGGGAGTCGGGTTGCTGAACGCCGCCTTCGCCCTCGGTGCCGTCGCCAGCATGCTGGTCACCCCGAGGCTGGCGGGCGCCGGGCGGGAGCCCCGGGTGCTCGTGGTGACCCTGTCGCTGTTCGTCGCCGCAGCCGCCGGGGCGGCGCTCGCGCCCGACCTCGTCGTCGCGGTCCCCTTGGTGCTCCTCGCCGGGATGTTCACCCTCATCGTGGAGATCGTGGCCGTGACCCTGATCCAGCGGCTCACGCCCGAGGCGGTGACCGCCCGGGTGTTCGGGCTCTACGACACGTTGGCGGTGGGGCGATCGCCGTGGGGTCCGCGCTGGCCGGAGGCCTCAGCGACGTCGTGGGTGTCACGGGGGCCCTTGTCCTGGCCAGCCTGGTCACCCTCGCGCTGACGGCCGCATTCATCCCGCCCCTGCGCTCAGCCACCAACACCGCGCGGCTCGGCCGTGAGCCGTTGCGCGCCGCGGAGGAGGACGCCTGAGGGGCAGGGGGCAGAGCCGTCCTCAGCCCAGGGCACCGATCTGCGAATCGGCGAGGATCGCTGCCGGCTGCTGCTCGCCGTCGTGCTGCCCCGTGAAGGCCGCCGTGGCGTCCGTGCCACAGAGGTCGATGATCCGCTCGGACCCACCCGGGTGCTGGTCGATGAACGCGGTGAGGTCGTAGACGGCTCCGTCGATCGCGATCCAGCAGTCGTCCTGGGTGCTGTGTTCGGCGAGGTCAGCCAGCGCGAGGCCGGTCGTCGCAGCGGCCCCGGATGCGGCCGGAGTGGCCGTGGACCCACCAGCCTGCCCGTCGTCCCCCTCGTCGTCGGAGTCGTCGTCGGAGTCGTCGTCGGTTTCGCCCGCAGGGGACGAGGTCGCGATCTCGCCGGACCACACGGACTTCGCGCCGGAGTCGCCCACCCGGTAGACCCAGAACAGGTTCGCCAGGGCGACCACGACCCCGACGACCGCCACGGCGATCCGCAGCCCACGACGGCGCGTGGGGCCGTCGGCCGGGGCGCGACGGTCGATCACCCACAGCACGACCACCACGACCAGGAGGACAGCGGCGAAGAGCGGCATCACGTCCCCGAGCTCGGCATGGTCGTAGCCCGGCTCCCCGACCCGGCCCTCCAGCACCTCCCCGGACTCCTTGGCCGCGACGCTCGAGACGGCGGCGACGACGCCCGATGCCACCACCAGCCACCCGTGCCGCGCGGAGAACCGTGGCCAGATCGCCATCATGATCAGTCCCAGCGCGGTCAGCGGGATGAGCACCACGGCCGCATGGACGACCAATGGGTGGACCGGGATCCCGTTGACCAGGTCGAACGGCCCTCCGGACCCCTCGCTGAGCACGGCAGCGGTGATGGCGGACATCGATGGCACCTCCACGTGGTCGGGCGCGGGGTGGGTCCCCGGATCCGGTGCCCACAGTCCAGCACAGCGGACGTGAACCGACCGGGAGACCAGTGTCAGGTCCGCGTCAAGTGGCAGGGCCCTCACCGTGGGGGATACCGTGGCATCCAGCCGGTCGATGGGCCGCACGGGGGCTGTCTGCGAAGGAAACCCGTGTCGACACTCCCGTGGCCCGAGCGAGTCGGAGCCGCCCACCAGTACCTGGTCGACCGTGGGCACCTCGACCCGATCGTGGCCGCCTCGACCCCCGGGGGTCGCCACCACGCCGGCGATGCCGACGCGCGCTGCGAGATCGGGTCTGTGACGAAGGTGTTCACCTCCGTCCTGCTCGCCGAGCTGGCCCGCACCGGTGTGGTTCACCTGGACGACACGGTCGCCGACCACGTGCCCGACGGGACGCGCCTGGCCCGCGGCGTCGCCGGGATCACGCTCGAGCACCTGGCCTGCCACCGCTCCGGACTCCCCCGCCTGCCACCCGGCGTGCTCACCCGGAGCCTGACCAGGACCGCGCTGGCCGATCCCTACGCCGACATCGACGAGGACCGCCTCCTGGCCGCCCTGGCGCGGACCCGCGTGCGCGGGACCCCGGGGCAGGCCCCGGTGCGGTACTCGAACTTCGGCGTCGGCCTGCTCGGGATGCTCCTGGGACGAGCCACCGGGGTGGGCTACGAGCAGGCGTTGATGACCCACGTGATCACGCCGCTGGGGCTCGGGTCCACCTCGTTCGAGGACACCCCGCTGCATCAGGGACACCACCGGGGCAAGCCGGTGGGGCCGTGGCACCTGGCAGCGATGGCCGGTGCGGGTGGGCTCCGCGCACCAGCCAACGACCTGCTCACGTTCCTGGAGACCGTCCGCGACGGCGGGGGGCCGTTGGAGGAGGCGATCCACGAGACGCTGCGACCCCGGTCGGAGCGAAGCAGGTTGGGCGTCGGCCTGGGATGGTTCCTGCTCGGTGACGGCGACGTGCTGATGCACGACGGCGGCACGCTCGGCGCCCGCAGCGAGGTCCGGCTCGAGCGGCACTCCGGAACGGCCGTGGTGGTCTTCGGGGATGGCCGGCGCGGGACCGCCCGGGCGGCGGGGATGCTGCTGAACCCGCTGTCGGCGGCAAGCGGCGGCGGAGGTCAGCCCCGAGGGGCTGGACCCAGAGCCGTCCGAAGCTCATCGGCACGCGTGACCGGCAGGTCGCACACGAACCCCCGGCACGGGTAGGCCGTCGGCTGGCCACCGAGAGCCGTGCGCTCCCGCAGCAGCGGAACACTCGAGCTCCCCTGCTCCCCGACCGCGACGACCCGGCCCGGCGAGGTCGAGGCCAGGGCCACCCGATGCAGCTCGGGTGAGCCCTGCCCTGGCGGCATGACGACGGCCACCTGGACCGGGCCGGCCAGCCGCGCGGTGATCGCCGACCAGGTCCATCCGGAGAACCGCGGCGCGCTGACCGCCAGCGGCATCAGTGAGGCCAGAGCAGCATCGGCGGCGGCGAGGTACCGGGCCTCGCCCGTGAGCGCCCCCAGGGTGAGCAGCGCGTGGGCAGCGGCCGAGGCGCCCGAGGGGGTGACCCCGTCGCTGGGGTCACGCGGCCGGCGCGCGAGCCGGGGAGCGTCGACCGCTGTGTCGAAGAAGCCGCCCCCACCGTCGGCGAACCGCTCGAGGACGACGTCGAGCAGCTCGCGTGCCGTGCCGAACCACCGCTCGTCGCCGGTCACCTGGTACAGGGCCAGGAGCCCCTCCGCGAGGTCGGCGTAGTCCTCCAGGACCCCTGAGGCGCCCACGCCGACCTGCCCGCCGAGGGAGATCCGCGCCAGCCACCCGGTCGTGGGCTCCCAGTGCGATCCGACGAGCAGGTCGGCGCACGCGACCGCCGCGGCGGTCCACTCGGGCTCGTCGAGCAGGGCGCCCGCCTCCGCCAGGGCGGCGATCGCCAGGCCGTTCCAGGCCGTCACGACCTTGTCGTCGCGGGCCGGCTGCTCCCGGCGGCGGCGGGCGGCGAGCAGGGCGGCGCGGTCCGCGGCCCACCGCCCCGGGTCGTCGGGATCGCGGCGCAGCTGGAGCACCGACGCTCCCCGCTCGAACGTCCCCCGCGCAGTCACCCCGCACAGGGCAGCGGCCCACGCGCCCTCCTCGGGGCCGAGCTCCTCCGCGAGCTGCCGCGGCGTCCAGACGTAGCAGGCCCCCTCCCGACCCTCGCTGTCCGCGTCGAGCGCGGAGGCGAACCCACCCTCGGCGGTGCGCAGGTCGCCCATCAGGAACGCCGCGGTCTCGCGCGCGATGCGCTCGGCCAGGGGGTCCCCGGTCGCACGCCACCAGTGCAGGTACACGCGCAGCAGCAGGGCGTTGTCGTAGAGCATCTTCTCGAAGTGCGGCACCACCCAGCCGGCGTCCACGCTGTAGCGCGCGAACCCCCCGGCCAGCTGGTCGTACATGCCACCGCGGGCCATGGCCTGCATCGTCCCGGCGGCCATCGCGAGCGCGCGGTCGTCCGCTCCGCCGACGGATCGGGTCAGGGCGTCGGCGCGCAGGAGGAACTCCAGCACCATGGACGGCGGGAACTTCGGGGCACCCCCGAAGCCCCCCAGGTCCGCGTCGTACTGCCCCGCAAGGGCGTCCAGCGCTGCGGTGACGTCGCGCAGCATCGGATCCGGGCCACGCCCCTGCGGGCTGCGACCCCGGCGGGAGAGCTCGTCGTGGATCTGCTGGGCGGCGCTGTCGATGCGCGCTCGGTCCTCCCGCCAGGTCCGGTCGACGCCCCGCAGGATGTCGGTGAACGACGGCATCCCGCCGTGCGCCACCGGGGGGAAGTACGTCCCGGCCAGGAAGGCCCGGCCCTCGTGGTCGAGGAAGACCGTCATGGGCCACCCGCCCCGACCGGTCAGCGCCTGGGTGGCCTCCATGTAGACCGCATCGATGTCGGGGCGCTCCTCGCGGTCCACCTTGATGCTGACGAAGCGCTCGTTCATCAGCGCTGCCGTGCCGCTCGTCCTCGAACGACTCGTGCGCCATCACGTGGCACCAGTGACAGGCGGCATACCCGACCGACAGCAGGACGGGCACGTCCCGGCGACCGCGCCTCAGCAAACGCCTCGTCGCACCACGGCCACCAGTCGACCGGATTGTCCGCATGCTGGCGCAGGTAGGGCGACAGGGAGCCGGCGAGTCGGTTGGCCATGGCCATCACTTTCGCGCACGCGCCACGTGAGCGCGAATGCTGAGACTGCCGATCCAGCATTCGCGCTCGCACCCGTGGCCGTCCGGTCCCTTGCCCCCGAGGCTGGTGACCTCCGGCTCTACCGTCGATCACCAGCGCGGCGAACCATGTGTATCGGCGGGGGCGTGTTGGTCGTGCCCCCGTGGCGATGGGGAGGTGCATCATGCGCAGGTCAGTCTTCCTGGTGGGCGTCGCGGCCTTCGGGCTCGTGTCGGGGTGCAGTTCGTCGACAGGTCCTACGGCTCCCAGCGTCAGCCCTACGTCGGCAGCCACCCCGGTGGCGGCGGGCCTTGTCAATGAGGCGCGTGAGGTGGCGGTCGCCGCGGATGGAGCCATCTGGGCTGCCACTGGTGCAGGGGTCGTGCGGTGGCAGACCCCCACCGACCCACCCACGGTCTTCGTGGAGAGTGATGGGCTTCCCTCGCGCACGGTGGGCTTCGTCGCCGCATCTGAGGATGGGTCGGTCTGGGCTGCTGGGGACCGGTGGGTCGCGCGCTACGACGGGGCGTGGGCGGTCACTGATCGGGACACGATCCCGAAGGGCGACATGGGCGACCTGGCCGTCGGCCCCGACGGGACGGCGTGGATTGCGGTCGGGGGCGACCTCCTCCGGCTGGTCCGGGACAGCTGGGTGGCCGTCGACCCCCCACCGGTGCAGGGCGCGTCGCCCTGGACCGGTTCGCTGGCCGTGGCCCCCGACGGCACGGTGTGGGCCTCGGCCAACGGCGGGGAGGGGGACTCTGCGGAGGTGCTGGCGTACGACGGCCGGTGGACCGAGTACACGGAGTCCGATGGGCTGGCGGGTCGGACCTCGACGGTCGCCGTCAGCAGTGATGGCACCGTCTGGGTCGGTGGCGACGGCCTGTTCACCATGACCGGGGAGGTTCTGTCGCCTCCATCGGGTGTGTCGCGCCTCGCTCAGGGGACGTGGACCGTGTTCACCACCGAGGACGGGCTGGTGGCCGATGACGCGGACGTGGCAGTGGGCTCCGACGGAGGTCTGGGCGGTGAGCTCCGAGTTCGACCCCAAGGGGATCGCCCGGTTCGACGGCTCGGGCTGGGCTGCCTTCCCGGACCTCGGCGGGCGAGGGCGTGGCGCAGCGGTTGGTGCCGACGGGGCACTGTGGATGCCCTCCGGATCAGGGGTGATCGGATTCGACGGGACTGACACCCCCCGGCTCGCCGTCTCCCCTGAGCAGGCCCCGCCGCCCGAGGCGCTGCCCGGGTTCACGCTGACTCCGGCGAAGGGCGTGGACCCGATGCGAACGAACACCTCCATCGGCAACCTCGAGTGGACGACCTACGAGTTCCCGCCGGGTGAGGAGATGTACCTCGCGCTGGGGACGGCCCATGGTCCGGTGGCCGTGCCGATGGGGGAAAGCCGGCTGAACTGGTCGACCGACAACGTGACCTGGGCGGGGACCACCACCTCGGTCGAGCCGTGGCGCCTGATCCGGGCGGGGGAGGATGTCGTGGTGTTCGACGGGGGCGCCGTGCGCTACGCGTGGGATGGAGCCGCGTGGGTCGAGGCCGCCCGGCTGGATGCCCAGGATGCCTACCGGATGGCGTTCGGGCCCAAGGGGGCGGTGGCCGCCGAGGGTTCCGGGGCAGGTGTGACCTACTCCTTCGCGCCGGATTCGGTGCACTTCACCAAGGCCAGGTCCGGGCCGTCCAAGGACACACTGACCGGCACGGATTCGCGGTGCAACTCCCTCGGCTCTGGTCCCGGGGACACGCCTGGTCCGCTGCTCGCGACGTCGACCGGGTTCGTGGCACTGACCGCGTCCAACCCCGAGAAGTGGAACGAGAGCAGCACGTGCAGTCCCGTGGTGTGGACGTCGCCCGACGGTGAGCGTGGACACTGGTCTCACCCGAATCACCCTTCGGGGCGGGCTCCACGGTGGACTACGTCGCCGAGCGTGACGGCCGTTTCGTGGCCACGGGAACATCCGCGGCGCGACCGAGCTTGGCGAACGGGAATGCGGCGGTCTGGACCTCCAGCGACGGCATCACCTGGCAGCCGGCGGATCTGGACGTGGGGAACGCTCAGGGTCTGACGGTCAGCAGCGGGGCGCTCGGCTGGGTCGTCACCGGAGCGACCTTCACGACGGAGCCACTCACGGACCTGATGTGGACATCACCTGACGGCGTGGTCTGGGATGGGCCGTACCCGCTGCCCACGGGCTTCGGCACGGGCTGGCCTGCCCCTCCAACTCGCCATCGGGACCGACAGCATCTTCGGTATCGGAGGCAGGTCCCAGATCCCGGTGGTTGCCCGCATCGTCGACTGACTCAGGCGTTAGCCTGGTGCGGCCTCCGACCCACAGGCACGACACCGATCCACGGCCCCGGCACCCCTGGGCCGCCCGAGGTCGACCAGTGCCGGCCGTGATACGGTCGGCGCCCGACTACTCTACGCTCCCCTCAGTCCCGGTTCGGCTCCGCGTAGGTCGCCTGGAGTGCGTCGAGGAACGCAGCGGCCAGGCGCTGGAAGCCCTCGGCGCCCACCCGGATCCGCTCGCCGTACTCGATGCCCAGGACGGACCTCGCCGGGTCCAGCCGGATCCCCTTCTCCGCCGTCATGATCCCGTCGTGGTGCTGGATCGAGCTGACCAGGACCCGCACCTCGTTCATGGCGTTGCCGTCCTTGCGCTCCTGCCCGCGGCTGCGGTGGACGAAACAGCTGTCGAGGGCGATCACGAGGGTGGCGAAGTACTCGGGCTCGAGCCTGTCCAGCGCCGTCATCGCGGCCTCGTCCCGCCCAGCTCCCCGCACCGCGCTGGCGAGCTCGGCGAACGCCGACACCTGGTCGGCGATCCGCGCCCGGGTGTCGTCGATGTACTGCTGGGGGTAGGCGCTCACGGACAGCATGAGTGAACCTTAGGGCAGCCGGCCCTTCAGCTGATCGCGAGGAGGCGACCCTCCAGCGCGTCAGCAGCCGCCTCTGCACCACCCGCTGCCGCGTAGCCGGCGGCAACGCGCGCTGCCCCCTCGCGTTGCCCCATCGCCGCTCGGACCGCCGCACGGAGTCGATCCGGGCGCAGCCGTCGGGCCGGCAGGCGGGTGCCGGCCCCCGCGACCTCAACGCGCCGGGCGACCTCCATCTGGTCGCGTCCGAACGGCACCGCACACACCGGGACGCCGTGCGCGAGAGCCTTCTGGGTGGCCCCCATCCCACCGTGGGTGACCGCACAGGCCGCCCGGGGAAGGACCTGCGAGTGCGCAAGGTAGGTCTCGACGTGGGCGTTGCCGGGGAGCGAGCCGACCGCCGGGACACGGGCTGAGGGCACCGTCGCGATGACGTGCACGGGCTCGTCGGCCAGCGCCTGGAGCGCCACCTCGACCAGCCGACCATCGTCCTGGAACTCCGAGGAGGTCGTCACGAGCACGATCGGCTCGTCGATCCGGGCCAGCCAGTCCGGTGGCGCGGAGGGAGGCTCCCATGGGCTGGCCCCCACCATCACGACGTTGTCGGGCCAGTCCGAGCGCGGGTACTCGAAGGGCTCCGCGGTGAACGAGAGCAGCAGCGGCATGCTGCGCAGGAAGGCGTCGATGCTGGACAGCCCCGCCAACCCCATCTCGGACCGCAGGGCGTTCAGCGGTGGGAGCATCGTGCGCTCCATCGTGCCCCGCACCAGGGGCCCGACCAGTCGGTCCCGCAGGCGCCCACCCGGTCCGACAGCGGGACGCAGGCCGGGGCCGAAGGGCGGGACATCCGCGGAGCTCAGGGCCAGTGGGTAGGGGCAGAACACCGCCCAGGGTCCACCCCACTGCTCGGCGGCCGCGATGGCGCCCCAGCTGTTGACGTCCACGAGGAGCACGTCCGGGTCCGACCTGTCGATGGCCTGACGCAGGTCCGCCGCGTCGTGGGGCGCACGGTCGGCGAATGCCCGGACCGATCTCGCGAGCCCCTGCTGGGGGGTGCG
The DNA here is from genome assembly GCA_963729885.1 of uncultured Actinomycetes bacterium. Lineage (GTDB taxonomy): Bacteria > Actinomycetota > Actinomycetes > S36-B12 > CAIYMF01 > Prado023. Next base: position 33,229 of record CAVSQK010000017.1, on the reverse strand, counting down.
CGCGCGCCAGTCATCCAGGACGATGCCCTCGATCGCCGGGGCGATGGGCTGGGCCTCGAGCCCCAGACCCGTCACCATCGGGATCTCGGAGGCCAGCGTGCGCACCGAGACCTCGTGACCACGGTCCCGCAGCGCGAGCAGGATCGGGGTCACGGGGTACAGGTGACCCCGGGCCGGGGATGTGTAGGCCAGGATGCGACTCATCGGGGATCCTCCATCAGCGGTGCGAGCAGTTCGGCCAGGGCCCGTTCGGTCTGTCGGCGGCTGAGCCCGGCGTCCCGGCGCAGGAGCCTCCAGGTCTGGACGTCGCAGACGGCGACGAGCTGGGCAAGCAGGCGCGCACGGTCGACTCCCCGGCGCGCGGTGAGGGCAGGGGCGAACGTCCGCCGGCACCAGTCCCGGTGCACCTGGCGGCCACGATCGATGAGGGGCGCCAGACCGGGAACCTGCTGCTCGGCTGCCAGCATCGCCAGGACCTTGTCGCCCATCTCCTCGTAGTGGTCGACCAGCACCCGCACCGCGCCCACGACATCGCCCACTGGCGCCGCTGCCCGCTGGGCGCCGATCCGCTGGCCCTCGCGCTCGGCCGCCGCGACCAGCAGGGCCTCCTTCCCGCCGAAGCGGCGGATCACGGTCTGGACCGAGACGTCGGCACGGCTGGCGACATCCTCGAGGGAGAGCCTGTCCGTCGGACGCTCCCAGAACAGCGCGACCGTGGCGTCGAGGATGCGCTCACCCGTCCGTGCCGCGGACTCCGCACGCACAGTCATGGTGTAGGACCTCGTGCTATTCATGTATATGACAGTGACATGAAATAGCGGATTGCGCAAGCGTCGCCAGCGGGAAGGCCGATCCGAAACCTCGCCCAGTTCGCCGGTGCCTGGTGCACGTCCGAGGAGTTCGAGATCATGAAGGCCCGGATCGTCCATGGTGGATGAGCCGCGCGAATCCGAGGAGGCTCTGATCGACGCCACTGCCGCCGAGCGCGCCAGCGCAGCCATCGCCGCGACCGGTATCCCCTTCGAGGTGACCCGCCACGGCCACGTGAGCAGCCTCGAGGAGGCGGCCGCGGCCCGAGGGCTGGAGCCCGGGCGCCTGCTGAAGTCGATGGTCGTGCGACGCGCCGACGCCGACTTCCTCTTCGTCCTCGTGCCCGGTGGACGCACGATCAGCTGGCCGAAGCTGCGTGCCCTGCTGGGCGTGAGCCGGCTGTCGATGCCCAGCGCGGACGTGGCCCTGGCCGTCACCGGGTATCCGCGGGGCACGATCACCCCGCTCGGGTCGGTGCGGGACTGGCCAGTCATCGCCGATGCCGCGATGCCCAGCGGGCCGGTCTCGATCGGCGGGGGAGTCAGCGGGACCGCATTCACCGTGGACTCAGCCGACCTCGTGCGCGCCCTGGCTGCCCAGGTCGCCGACGTGACCGACCCCGAGGACGCCGCGACCTGACCCCGGTCAGGCCATTGCCTCGATGTGGGTGAGGGCCTCGTCCTGTGTGGCGAACTCGCCCACGTCCGACCAGTCGGCCTCGACCATTCCGGCGGCGCCGCGCCTCAGCTCCTGCAGCTGCCAGACCCCCTTGAAGGCCCACTCCCGGATCCGGAACTCGTGATCCCGGCCGTCGATGTCGGCGTGGACCTCCAGGGCCGCCACGCCGGCGCCACCCGAGCAGCTGGAGACGGAGCGATCCGTGACCCGGGTGATGGTCGCCATGGTCCCACGCTAGCGGCGCCCCCGGGCAGGAAGCACTGTGCCAACGGCGATCCCGAGGTCATCCCCGGCCCTCCGCGGGGTACGTCAGGCCGATCTGGCGGCGGACCTCGTCCATGGTGCGCATCACCTCGAGGGTCCCCTGCCAGGTCATGAGCGGGCTCTCCGACCTGCCTGCAGCGACGCACCGGGCGACCTCGGCCGCCTCGTACTGCATGCCCCCCTCGACGATCCCGTCGTAGGTCCACCGGGTGCCGTCGTCACGCACCACCGTGAAGCGCGTCGGCGCGTAGAACCGGCCCTCGACGTCGATGCGCCCATGGGTCCCGAACACGACGGCCGTCGTGGCGGTGTTCGCCTCGAGGGTCGTGTGCAGGCTGGCCTGCATGGCGCCGAACCCGAGTGCCATCGACACCTGGCCGTCGACTCCCGTCGCGGTCAGCGCACCGATCGCCGAGACGCGGTCCGGGGTGCCGAACAGGTCGTGGGAGAACGAGACGGGGTAGACGCCCAGGTCGAGCAGGGCGCCGCCGGCCAGCGTCCGGTCGTGCAGGCGGTGGGTCACCGGGTGGTGGCCCATGTTCTGGCCGTGGTCGGCGATGACACCCACCAGGTCGCCGATCTCGCCGCGCGCGAGCACGTCGCGCATGACGACCACGTGCGGCAGGAAGCGCGTCCACATCGCCTCCATCACGAACACCCCGGCGGCCCGCGCAGCCTCGAAGACCTGCTCGGCCTCGGCGGCGTTGACGGTGAACGCCTTCTCGACCAGGACGTGCTTGCCGGCGGCGATGGCCAGCAGGGCGTGCTCGAGGTGCTCGGAGTGCGGGGACGCCACGTAGACGACCTCGACGGCGGGGTCGGCGACCAGCGCCTCGTAGCTGCCGTGCGCGGTGGCGATCGCGTGGCGGGCGGCGAACTCGTCCGCGCGCCCCTGGGCGCGCGACCCGACCGCCACCACGGCCGACAGCGTGTGCCGCGCGACCGCCTCGGTGAAGACGCTGGCGATCCCGCCGGCACCCAGGATCCCCCACCGGACGGCAGGTGCGGAGGTGGGGTCAGGCGGGGTGGCGGGATGGGTCTGGGTCATCCCGCCACAGTAACGGCCGGCCGCCGGCGACGGTGCGCCGACGTTCAACGGCGCTCGCAGCGGTGGATGCGGGGGACGTCCCGCGCGACAATGGCTGCCGATCCGACCTGTCTCTCGCGGCCGCGGTCGACCTGATCGAAGGAGGACCTCCATGGGTACACCCGAGGTGGATGCGTACATGGACGCTGTCCCCGAGCCTCAGCGCAGCACGTTGGACGCGGTCCGGGCCACCCTTGCCGCACTGCTGCCCCACGCGGAGCAGACCATCAGCTACGGGTCGCCCACCTTCAAGGTCGCAGGCAAGGGCGTCGCCGGGTTCGCGGCCTTCGCCCGGCACTGCAGCTACCTGCCCATGAGTGGCAGCGTGACCGCAGCCCTGGCCGACGAGCTGGCCGGCTACGAGACGACCAAGGGGTCGGTGAGGTTCCCCGTCGATGAGCCGCTGCCGGAGCCCGTCGTGCGCGCCCTGGTGGATGCCCGGCTCGCGGAGCTGGGCCTCAGCCGCTGAGGCCCGGGCCTGCCACGCTGCCCCCTCCGACTCGCCCACCCCTCGGAGATTCGGGCCGAACGGCACATAGCCCGCACGAGCCCTCGGGGACACACTGGAATCACGGGGGAGGAAGGCGGTGCGCCATGAGCGACACCCTGCCCACGCGGTCCACCCTCCCCCTCGAGGAGGCCCTCGAGGCCCTCGTCACCCGGGGCACGATCTCGCCCGATCAACGTGCCGCCATCCTGGCGGAGGTCGGCGGACGCACGCCCACCGCCAACGGCGGCCCTCCCGCCGCCCCGCAACGAGCACCCGAGGCGACGCCCGCCCGCCACCGCCGTTCGTTGAGCGAGGTCCTCATCGAGGTCGGGCTCTACGTCGGCGGGGCGCTCGTGATCGCCGCCGCGGTCGTCCTCGTCGCCCAGAACTGGGGGTCGATGAGCCTCGGGGTCCAGATCGCGAGCCTCGGGTTGACCGCGCTCGTCGCCGGTGGGGTCGCCCTGGTCGTCGCCCACGGGGCCGCCGCAGGTTCAGTTCGTCGTCGGCTTGCGGGCGTCCTGTTCGTGGGCGCTGCCGCCAGCGCGGCCGGCACCACGGCTCTGCTGATCGGGGACACCGAGTTCACCGGCGTCGCCGCGTTCGCCGTCGCCCTCTGCGTGATGGTGGGAGCGCACCTCGTGGCACCGAGCACCATCACTGAGCTGGGCATGTTCGTCGCCGGCTTCGGCATCGTCCAGACGGCCATCGAGGCGTTCCGCCCCGAGCCGATCAGTGACTCCTACGACGAGATCACCCGGTACGACCGCTACGCGCAGTTGGCGGTCGTCGTCTTCGGCGTGCTCTGGGCGCTGGTCGTGTCGCGGCGCCTGGTTCATCGGGAGCTGGCCGTCTTCGTCGGGATGGCCGTGGCCCTGATGTCGGCCCTGCCGATCATCGGTGAGCACTCCTCCCGCGAGGTCGGCATGGTCGTCATGGCGCTGCTGGCGGCCCTGGGGTTCTGGCGCTTCCTGGCCGACGGGTTCTGGCCGTGGCTGGCCGCTGCGATCGCCAGCGTCACGGCCCTCGTGTTCTGGGCAGTGGGCGGGGCCGATCGGCCTGCCCTGGCGATCCTCGTGGCCGGTCTGGTCATGCTCGGGTCGAGCGCGCTGGGCATGCTGGTCGCCCGTCGACGTCGGGCCGCCCTCACGGCGGGCGACGCCTCGCCCCCGGTCGCCTGAACAGGATCCGAGGGCGGGGAGGATGGGGCACCTCGCCCCGAAAGGACTCCGCCATGCCGTGGACGGTCCAGCCCCTCGACGCCTCGACCTGGGATGCCTTCGCCGAGCTCGTGGAGCGCAACAACGGGATCTTCGGCGGGTGCTGGTGCATCGGGTTCCACCCGGAGCGCGGCCAGTGGGACATCGCCCGCACGGTGAAGCAGGACCGGGTTCGCTCCGACCGCGCCCACGCCGCGCTGGTGCTCGACGAGGACGGTGCCGTGCAGGGGTGGTGCCAGTACGGAAGCCCCGAGGAGCTCCCCAACATCAAGAACAAGCGCGAGTACGCCAAGGACGCGCCAGCGCGACCCGGACTGGCGGATCACCTGCGTCTTCGTGGACCGCAGGCACCGCGGCCAGGGCGTCGCCCGGGCGGCGCTGGAGGGTGCGCTCGACCAGATCGCGCACGCCGGTGGCGGTCTCGTCGAGGCGATCTCCGAGGTGACCGCGGGACGCGAGGCGCCCGGCCGGTTCCTGTTCAGCGCAACCGTCGAGCTGTTCGAGGAGTACGGCTTCACGCGCGTCCGGCAGGTCGGCAAGCACGCCTGGATCGTGAGCCGGGTGGTCGAGGGAGCCTGAGCTCCACCCGTCTTGACTCGCCTTGACGTCGGCAGTGCCCCCGCCCCTGGGACCTTCGGGCCGTAGCGCCCGCCCTCGCCAGAGGACTACCGTCGAAACGGCGGACCAACGTGGCCGGCTGGCGACCACAGTCCTCCGACCTCAGGAGGTGGACCTCCATGTCGTGGCGCTACAACCCTCCCCCCACGTGGCCCCCACCGCCGCCAGGGTGGTCACCCCCGGAGGGCTGGGCACCGGACCCATCCTGGCCCCCTGCCCCCACGGGCTGGCAGTTCTGGGTCCAGGAAGCCGACTCGTCCTGGGGTCAACCACCCGCGGCCGGCTACTCGACCCCAGCGGCTGGCCCGCCGCCGACACGAGGGAGCCGGGGCCCGGGACGCGCGATCCTGCTCATCGTCCTCGCCCTCGTCGCGATCGGCCTGATCTGGGGCGCGATTGCGGCCGTCTCGCTGGCGAACCGGGGCACACAGGACCTGCAGCTGACCACGGAGTCGACCACCTCCAATGTGAGGGTCGACAACGAGTGCGGGCCGATCGCGCTCCGAGAGGGCCCGGCGGGGGTCGTCACCACCGACGCGAAGGTCAGGCACTCGTGGCGGATCCCCACCGTGACCAGTCGTGTGGACGGTGACGTCGTCGCCGTCGAGGTCGAATGCCCAGCCCTTGGCTTCATGACGAGTGTGACCCTCGTCGTGCAGGTCCCGCCGGACGGACGGGTCGAGGCCCGCAGCTCGGCGGGCAGCGTCAAGGCGGAGGGGCTGAGCTCCGATCTCGACCTGGGCAGCAGCGCCGGCAGCATCTCCGCCACCGGGCTCACCTCGAGGAGCGTCACAGCCGACACGAGCGCCGGATCGGTGTCGCTGACCTGGTCCGGCGACGCTGATCCAACCGCCGTTGAGGCCACCAGCTCGGCGGGCAGCGTCAAGGTCCTGGTCCCCGACGTCTCCGGCGTTGCCTACGACGTCGAGGCCGACTCGTCGGCCGGCTCCGTCACGGTGAACGTCCGGACCGACCCGTCCTCCGATCGACGCATCAGGGCCACCAGCAGCGCGGGCTCCGTCCTCGTCGCCTACAGGTAGCCCGACCGAGCGCCCCTTGAGTGGGCCTCATCGGCAACTCAAGGACGTGTCCCGGAATGTTCGCCCGCCCCGAAGGCGTTGACCCCGTCGTGACCACCTGGGGATTCATCGGCAGCGGCAACATCGGCAGCACGGTCGCGCGGCTCGCGGTCGCGGCAGGGCACGACGTCGTGCTCAGCAACAGCCGAGGGCCGGAGACCCTGGCGGACCTCGTGGCCGAGCTCGGGCCGCACGCCCGTGCGGCAACGCCTCGGGAGGCCGCCGACCGCCGGCGACGTCGTCGTGGTGACGATCCCGCTGCGCAACTACCGCGACGTCCCGGCCGACGCCCTGCGCGGCAAGGTCGTCATCGACACCATGAACTACTACCCCGCACGCGACGGCCGGATCGCGGAGCTCGACGACGAGACCACGACCACCTCCGAGCTGCTCCAGGCGCACCTGCCCGAGTCGCACGTCGTCAAGGCGTTCAACAACATCCACTACACCCACCTCGCCGCGCTCGCGCGTCCTGCCGGGAGCGTGGACCGCAGCGCCCTGGCCATCGCCGGGGACGACGAGGCCGCCAAGAGCACGGTCCGCGCCCTGCTCGATGAGATCGGGTACGACACGCTCGACCTGGGGCCGCTGTCCGAGGGGTGGCGGATCCAGCGGGACACCGCCGCCTACGGAACTCCCTACGCAGCCGACCCCACGAACTGGGGGGCCGGCCCCGGTCAGGCCACGATCGACACGCTCGCGGAGGCCGCCGCGCGCGCCGAGCGCTATCGGGACATGTAGGTCCCCCGTCGCCCTCGCGGATCCTGCTGAGGACGCCTGACCCTCAGGCCACCACCGTCCCCCGCAGCACCACCCGCGCGGGCCGGTACAGCACCCCCAGGTCCGCCAACGGGTCGGCGTCGAACACGACGAAGTCGGCGGGGTCGCCCTCCCCCAGCCCGGCGTTCCACCCGAGCCAGTCGCGAGCCCGCCACGACGCAGCACCGAGCGCGTAGTCCGCGGACATGCCGAGTTCGGCCATCGCGATCACCTCGCCGGCGATGTTGCCGTGCCGGGCGACCCCGCCGCCGTCGGTACCGGCATACAGCGCCACGCCGGCGTCGTGCGCGGCCATGATCGTGGCCCGCCGACGGGCGTACAGGTCGGTCATCGTCGCCGAGTAGTCGGGGAACTTCGCCCGGCCGGCCTCGGCGTAATCGGGGAACTTGTCCAGCTGCATCACCGTCGGCACGAGCGCGACGCCTCGCGCTGCCATCGACTCGATCAGGTCCTCGGTCAGTCCCGTCCCGTGCTCGATGCAGTCGATGCCGGCGTCGATCAGCCCCGGGAGCACGTCGTGGCCGAAGCAGTGCGCGGTGACCTTCGCTCCATGCTCGTGGGCCACCGCGATGGCCTCCGCGAACGCCTCGGCGGGGAAGGACGGCGCGAGATCGCCCTCGTCGCGGGAGATCCAGTCGCCCACGAGCTTCACCCAGCCGTCGCCGCGCAGGGCCTCGCGTGCGACGACTGCGGGCAGCTCGGCGGGCTCGACCTCGTCGGCGTAGTTGCGCAGGTAGCGCTTCGTCCGGGCGATGTGGCGCCCGGCCCGGATCAGCCGGGGCAGGTCCGCTCGCTCGTGCATCCAGGAGGTGTCCAACGGGGATCCCGCGTCGCGGATCAGCAGGGCGCCGGCGTCGCGATCGAGGATCGCCTGGGCCTCTGCCTCCTCATCGGTGATCGCCCCACCCTCGCCGAGACCGAGGTGGCAGTGCGCGTCGACGAGTCCCGGGACGATCCAGCCCTCGGCCACCGTCTCGGCGCCGAGCGGCCGCTCGTAGGTGATGCGGCCGTCCACCACGTACACATCACGCACCTGCCCATCGGGGAGCACCGGGCCGGAGAACCGCAACGCAGTCATGCCCCGGACGTTACCGGTGCGTTCATCACAGGGACCAGACCTGCTGGCCGCGCAACGCCTGGGGCGCGAGGCACGGGTACTCCGCGTACGGTGGCTGCGACCGCTGCATGCCGCACGCCCCCGGAGGACCCATGTCCCGCCGCCTGTTCACCCCGAAGCGCTGGACCCCGCCGGCCGCGCCCGCTGACGAAGGCCGCACCGCCATCACGCGCGACCTGGTCATCGCCCACCAGATCGAGACCGGCGGCCACGGCCCCGAGGACGTGATCTTCGATGATCGTGGACGGGTGCTCGCCGGGCTGGAGGGCGGACGGATCGTCGCGCTGGATCTGGGGTCCGGAGCCGTCACCACCCTGGGCACCACGGGCGGACGCCCCCTGGGACTCCAGCCATGTCCTGACGGCAGCGTCCTGATCTGCGACCACGACCGCGGGCTGCTGCGGATGACGCCAGATGGCGAGGTCGAGGTCCTGGTCGACAGGGTCGACGGCGAACCGCTCACCTTCGCCAGCAATGTGGTCCAGGGTCCCGACGGCACGACCTGGTTCACGACCTCGACGACGCAATGGGATCTCGAGCACTACCGAGGCGACATGCTGGAGCATTCGAGCACGGGTCGGCTCATCCGCCTCGACCCCGACGGCACGGTCAGCACCATCCTCACGGACCTCGACTTCGCCAACGGCCTGGTCCTCGCTCCCGACGCCTCGCACCTGCTGATCGCCGAGACCAGCGGGTACCGGATCCTGCGCCACTGGCTGACCGGGCCGGCTACGGGCGAAACTGAGCCGCTCGTCGAGAACCTCCCCGGCTTCCCGGACAACATGAGCCTGGGCAGCGACGGCCTGGTCTGGGTCGCGATGGTCGCTCCCCGCAACGCGCTGCTCGACCGACTGCTCCCGCTGCCGGGCTTCGTCCGGGTGCTCGTGTGGAACCTGCCCGAAGCAGTCCAACCCCAGCCAGCCCCGATCAGCTGGGTGATGGCCTTCGACCTCGACGGCCGGGTGATGCACGACCTCCGTTCCTCCGAAAGCACCTACGGTTTCGTGACCGCGGTGGCCGAACGCAACGGGACACTGGTCCTCGCCAGCCTGCAGGAGGACACCGTGGCGGTGGTGGATCTGCCGGTGGGCTGATCACGAGCTCGGCCACGACCACGACCATCGACCATGGCCACGTTGCTCACCCCCACGCACCAGGTATTCGCCGCCCCCAGCAGCGATCGCGGCTGGTCTGGCAGGCACTGATCACGGGCACCACGATCACTCTTGCGCGGCCTGCCGCCTGACGAACTCCGCCATCGCCGGCACCGTGTAGGCGACCATGCCGTGGTCCGGTGAGTAGATCAGGCCCTTGCTGATCAGGTTGGCCCGGGTCGGCCCGAGCGAGGTGATCCGCTTGTTCAGCCGCGCCGCCACCTCGCCGGTGGGGCTGCCGGCGTCGCCGTCGACGGCCATTGCGCGCAGGTACTCCCGCTCGGCGGGGGTCGCCCGGTCCCAGCGCGCCCGGAAGAACCCGCTGTCGAGGGCCAGGCGACCCATCGCCACCCCGACCCTGGCGTCGGCCAGCGTGATCTCCGGGCGCTCCGCGACGTTCCAGGTGTCCTGCCCGAACTGCTGCAGGAAGTAGGGATACCCGCGCGACTCGCGCACCGCGAGCTCCACGGCCGCGTCCTGCCACGTCACGCCCTCCCGGCGCGCCGGCTTGAGGAGCGCGTCGAGCGCCGCAGCCCGATCGAGCTCCTCGACCCGGTGGAAGCGGAACAGCCGCTCGGAGTAGGACTTGGCTTCGGAGAGGCGCCGCGGCAGGCTCGGCAGGCCGGCCAGTGCGACGACCAGCCGGTCCCCGCGCTGGTTGGCCGAGTGCACGATGGAGCACAGTGCGATCAGCTCCTCGGCCGGCAGGTCCTGGGCCTCATCGACCAGGACCGCGACCCCGACGCCCTGATCCTCCGCCGCCCCGGCGAGGTCGCGCAGCAGCTTGCCGAGATCGGACTCGAAGGCGCCGGTGTCCGCACCGCCGCCCGGCGCACCCTCGAGGTCGAGCCCGAAGCTCCACCTGCCCGCGGAGTCGTACGAGGCCTTGAAGCTCAGGGCGGTCCGCAGCGCCTTGAGCACCCGGGTGCCGACGCCCGGTCGGGCCAGGTCCACCAGGTTGTCGTGGAACCCCTCGCCGATCATCGCGCGCATGGTCTGCCCGGACCGGGCCTCCACCTGCGTCACCAGCCACGAGCGCTCCCGGGCCAGATGGGCGAACCGGGACAGCAGCACGGTCTTGCCGACGCCCCGCAACCCGTAGAGAACGACGGACTGCGCATCGCGGCCCGCCTCGACGCGCTGCAGCCCCACCTGCCACGCGGCGAGCGGCTCGCCACGGCCGACCAGGGCAGCTGGTGGTCGGCCTGCGCCGGGGGCGTACGGGTTCCTGACGGGATCCATCCGGCAAGTGTAGGGATCTATGGCGCTGCTATAGCAAGATCCAATACGATCACATAAGCAACTACACTTGTGCTCCCGTGAGCGTTCCGTCGGAGTCCGGACTTGTCCACGGATACCGTGACGGGGCTTGTCGAGCATCGGTCACCCCTGATAGGATTCGAACATCAGTTCGAAGCGGGGGGTGGGGAGTGACCAGCACGATTCACGACCAGCAGGCGCTGGTCGATCCGCGGGCGGTGGGCGCGTTGCCCCAGGCATCGGCCGACGTCGTGGCCGTCTGGGATCGGGCCACGTCGTGCGCGGCCGGGGTCCTGCCCGCGATGGGCCTGCTCGCCGGGGACCGCCCGACCGCTGATGTGGAGGTGCTGGCCGGGGCGTTCGCCGCGTGGAGTACGAGTTGGCCCGCCGGATGCATGCCGCCACCACCGCGGGGAGCCTGCCCCTGGTCGGACCCGGGGCGGTGCTGGCCGCCCGGGGGTGGGCCTCCCCGCAAGCCCGCCGGCTGGCCCGCACCGGGGCGCTCGCGGCCGCGCACCCGTCGCTGGCCGCGGCGTGGGCGGCCGGGATCATCACCTCCGACCACGTCGACGCGGTCGCCCGCAACACCGGCCCGCTGACCGAGGAGCAGCTCGCGGCCGTGATCGCCGAGCTGGGCACCCGGTGGGGGCAGTGGTCCCCACCGATGATCACCCGGTTCGTGCTCAGCGCCATCCGCCTGCTGCACCCACCGGCCGACGACCGGCCGATCGGCGATGAGGCCGACGCCTACGCCACGCCGCGACCTGTCCTTCGCCCTGCTCGGCGACACCGTCATCCTGTCCGGGACCCTGCCCCGCCTGGAGGGGGAGGCCGTGATCGCCGCGATCGACGCCCTCGCCGAACGGCTGCGCAGCACCGCCGACCACGTCCCCGCCGGAGCCCGGCGCGCCGACGCCCTCGTCGAGCTGGTCAACACCGCCGCCACCGCCGGCGCCCTGCCGACCCGCGGCGGGCTGCCCGTGGCGCTGACCGTCACCCTGGAGCACACCCGGCTCGGGGACCCGGTCTGGACCACCAGCCGCGGCCACACCCTCACCCCCTCCGAGCAGCGGTTCACCGCCTGCGACCCCACCCTCACCCCCATCGCGGTCACCACCCCCGGATGGCAACCCCCGAGGAGTCGACCGGCCTCGGTGCGCACTGCCCGGACACCCTCGAGGGCCTGTTCGACACCGAGGGCGCTGCGACCCATGGACGGCGCGGCACCGCGTCGCACCGGCGCTGGATTCCCGTCCGCAACCGCGCCCACGCCCGCGGACCGGATCGCGGCCCTGGCCGCACTGCTGTTCGACGGGCCCCGGATCCCGCTGGCCGTCGGACGCACCTCCCGGACCGCCACCCCCGCCCAACGCAAGGCCCTGGCCACCCGCGACGGCGGATGCATCATCCCCGGATGCCAGATCCCGGCCGAGAACTGCCAGGCCCACCACGTCACCGACTGGGCCGCAGGCGGGCCTCGGACATCGACAACCTCGCCCTGCTCTGCTGGACCCACCACCGCCAGGTCGACCTCAACATGTGGACCATCCACCCCGCCGAACCCGGGAGCAGAGTCACGGAACCGCCCCCGGGGGCACCTCCGGGAACGCCCTGGCCCGGCAACAACGGATCCCCCTGGACCATCCGCACCCAGCACACCGCACCCGCTGGCGACTGTGAGGGTCGCGGTCCCGAGCCGACATGGCAACGACAACCCATCGTCGCAGGTCAGACCCCCATGTGCGGATGAGTCGGTCTGTAAGCCGGGTCCTGTCCATGGGGTCCGTCACCGGAACACCCTTGCGCGGCCATCCATCTACGACTGCCGTTGCCGACAGCCTCCTGCGGTCTACCCGTGAGCTCGGGCGGGCCGCCCTCGAACGCTCACGCAGTCCCGACGCGAACGCCGGTCCCTCTTGACCTTGCTCCGGGTGGGGTTTGCATAGCCGCCCCAGTCACCTGGGGCGCTGGTGGTCTCTTGCACCACCGTTTCACCCTTACCCCGCTCCCCGAGGGGCGCGAGGCGGTCTGCTCTCTGTTGCACTGTCCCGCGGGTCACCCCGGGTGGGCGTTACCCACCACCGTGCCCTGTGGAGCCCGGACTTTCCTCGACGACTCCGGCCCCGAAGGACCGTGCCGCCGCGGCCGCCCGACCGACTCATCCGCCCTCGAAGGGTAGCCGCCCGCGTGCCTGTCCGTCACATCGCGCCCGGCGGGGCCGAGTCTGGCGCGGATCGGACACGCACTGGCCCAGATCGGACATATATGTCCGCTTCGCGCCAATGCGCGTGCCACCGTCGATGGCCCGGCCCCTCAGCGCTGGGCGATCTCCCACACGTGCCCGCCGGGGTCACGGAAGCTCGCGGTACGGGGTCCCCACGGCCGATCCTCCGGGCCGCGGAGCAGCTCGACTCCCCTCGAGACGAGGCCCGCGGCGACTGCGTCCACGTCCTCGACCGGCACGGTCAGCTGCACGCGCACCCCCGACTCGACAGGCGCGACGGGCACGGGGTCCAGCAGCTCCGGTCCCTTGTCCGCCTGCAGGAGGTTGATCAGCAGCTCCCCGAACCTGAACACAGCCGAGTCGCCGCTGTAGTAGTGCTCGGGCAGCTCGAACGCGCGGGCATAGAACTCCCGCGCGGCGTCGAGGTCCTCCACCACCAGCGTGACCGCGAACACCCGCTGCGCCCAGCTGCCCGTCGTCTCCTGCGTCATCAACCCATCCTCCTCCGGCCGCGGCGACCGCGGCGTCACATCCCCACACGACCCGGACCCCACGCGGGGCCCAGCCCTCTCAGCTCGCCTCGACCCGCGCCACCTCCGCAGCCACGTCGAAGTCGCCCGGCGGGTAGGACAGGTCCATCGCTCGCAGGGTCTCGACCAGGACGTTGGACAGGATCCAGTCCCGGTGCCACTTGTGGTTCGCGGGCACCACGTACCAGGGCGAGCCCTCGGTCGAGCACTTCGTGAGGGCGTCGGAGTACGCGGCCTGGTAGTCGTCCCACAGACCGCGCTCGTCGACGTCACCGGGGTTGTACTTCCAGTGCTTCGTGGGGTCGCCCAGCCGCTCGAGCAGCCGCTGCTTCTGCTCGTCACGCGAGATGTGCAGCATGAACTTGATGATGGTGACCCCGCGCTCGGCCAGCCCGGCCTCCCACTCGTTGATCTGGTCGTAGCGGGCCCGCCAGGTCTCCTCGGGCACGAAGCCGCGCACGCGCTCGATCAGGACCGTCTCGTAGTGCGAGCGGTCCCACAGCCGGACCTTGCCCACCTCGGGCAGCGCCCGCTCATGGCGCCACAGGTAATCGTGCTGCTTCTCCTCGTCGTTGGGCGCACCGAAGCCGGTCACCGAGAACCCCAGCGGGTCGAGCAGCCGGTCGATGGCCTTCGTCGCGCCACCCTTCCCGGAGGTATCCATCCCCTGCAGGCAGATCAGCACCGAGCGGTTCCCGCCCTTGCGCGACTCCGCCCACAGCTTCTCGTGCAGCTCGGAGGCCTCCTGCTCCAGGGCCAGGCAGGCCGTGCGCGCGGACTCCCGGTCCTCGGGTCCGTGGGCCACGACCTCGGGATCGATCGCCGCCAGATCGAAGCCGGAGCCCACCCGGTACAGCTCCCGGACGTTGCCGGGGTTGGCCTGCGAGCCCTCCTGGGGATCCGCCGGTTCCGTGGCCCTGCCCTTGTCCTTGCTGCCCTTGACCCTGCCCTTGTCCTTGCTCCCCTTGCCCATGGCACGCCCTCCGTGAGTCCGATCCGCGGTGTCGGGGCATGCCTAGCACTCTCGTCGCCGCCGAGGCGCGACAGGCACCCCGGCCGAGACCAGGATGCGACGAAGAACTACCTCCGCCGGTATTGCATCCGGCCCACGGGGGCCCTAACGTGGGTCGTGTTCCGAACAGAGCACCATCGTCTGACCGACAAGTGAACAGCGCCACCGACGAGATCAGCGAAGCAGGAAGAACGACTGAGAAGTCGAGCTCACCGAAGGAGACGGATCAACACCACGGTTGACCGAGCCCCAGGAAGCGAAGCACCTAGCAAGCCGCCACGAGGCAGCCGCAGATCACACACAATCGCCGGACAGGCCAGTCACCGACGCGAGAGCGTCAGGACAGACACATCACGCTCTGAACGGAACATGGGGCTCCTCGATCTCAACCATCGAGGAGCCCCAACCCTTGCAGCACCCACGAGACTCCCACAGCCGCGCACGCTCCCGGAGAGGACACGCCGGGATCAGCGGCTCAGTGGGCAGTTCCGCGTCGGGCCAACTACGACGCATCCGGACAGAACCTGACGGATCAGGCGGTCTCGTGCATGACCCCGTGCAGATGCCCGGACTCCCCCATGCCGAAGATCGTGCTGATGCCGTCAGCCCACCACGCCAGCGTCGTCAGCGAGCAGGGGGCGAGCTCGAAGCGGTAGGCGCTCGACGCCGGAGCCTCCAGCACCTGTTGCACCAGGACCTTGATCGGCGTCACGTGGCTCACCGCCAGGACGCGCTTGCGCGGGAACCGCTCGACCAGCTCGGCGCGGGCGGCGTCGACCCGACGGCGCACCTGCGCGAACGACTCCCCTCCCGGCGGCGCCACCTCGATGGAGGCCATCCACGCCGCCAGCTCGTCGGGCCAGCGCTGCTTCACCTCGGCGAAGTTCAAGGAGTCCCACTCGCCGAAGTCGGCCTCGGCGATCCCGTCGACGACGATCGGCTCCCCCATGCCCAGGCGCTCGCTGATGATCGCGGCCGTCTGGCGTGTGCGCTGCAGCGGCGAGCACACGAGGACATCGGCGCCGCCGCGACGGGCCAACTCCTCGGCGGCTGCCTCGGCCTGGCGGCGTCCCAGGTCGATCAGCGGCGGGTCGAACCCGTTGATCCCGGAGAAGCGGTGCTCGATGCTCTGCTGGGTCACGCCGTGCCGGACCATGAGCAGCGTCGTCGGCGCCCCGAGGTCCGCGCGCGACCACCCGATGATCTTCTTCGCCGCCGCGCTGGTGCCCGGCCGAGCGGTCGGCGGGGCTGTCACGCCGGCCGGGCCGCCAGCCGGGCCGCCGAGCGTTCCGGGGGCCTCGAACAGCACCGGACCCGGATCGGGACGCGCCGGCTCGCCGCGCAGCGCCGCCCTGATCTGGGCTGCGCCCGACTCGGCGGCCTGCGCGCCGCTCACCCACGAGCCGGGCTCGGCGCCAGCCGCGGTAGCGGCCTCTGCCTCCGCCTGGGCCTCGACACCCAGGTGGTCGGCGACGTCCACGTAGATGTCCGCGTCGCCGGCGCCCCGGCTCCAGCGCTCGATCGTCGCCGGACGACCGGCGGCCGCGGCGTCCAGCGACTCGTTGGCCAGCGCATCTGCCCGCTTGTTCTGGGCCCGCGGCACCCAGGTGAACCGCACGCGGTCCGGTGGGGCCAGCGCCTTGGCACGCAGGGCGAGCTCACGGAGCTTGGCGTTCTTGATGGACCATCCGCCGGACAGCTGCTCCACCACGAGCTTGGAGTCCAGGCGGGCCTCGATCTGCGCCTCCGGATCGATCTCGCGTGCGGCGGCCAGCCCGGCCGTCACGCCCTCGTACTCGGCCACGTTGTTCGTCTGGATGCCCAGGTAGTCCGCGAGCTCGACGAGCACCTCCCCGGTGCGCGCGTCGAGGACGACCGCCCCGTACGCCGCCGGGCCCGGGTTCCCCCGGGACCCGCCGTCGGCCTCGATGACCAGGTGCCTCACAGGCCGGACTCTGCGATGCGCACCAGGATCCGCCGGCACTCCTCGCAGCGGACCACCTCGTCGGCCGCCTCCGCGCGGATGCGTCCGAGGTCCGCCGGGGTCAGCGTGAGCTGGCAGCCCTGGCAGCGTCCGCGGTGCAGCGGGGCGGCGCCGATCCCGCCGGAGCTGGCACGGATCCGGTCGTAGAGGGCCAGCAGGTCGGCCGGGATCTCCGGGGCGACCCTGGCCCGCTCGCCCTCCACGCGCGCGACCTCGTTGTCGATGTCGGCGAACGCCGCATCCCGGGCGCGCTCCGCGGCCTGCCGCTGCTCGGCGAGCTCACTGAGCGCCGCCGTGGCCGACGCCGCGCGCGCCTGCGCGTCCTCGAGCTTCTCCATCACGTCGAGCTCGGCGTCCTCCAGGTCGCTCACGCGCCGGGCGAGGTTGGCGATCTCGTGCTGCAGGTCCTCGAGCTGGCGGGCCGAGGCCACCGACCCGGCGTCGAGCATCGCCTGGTCGCGCGCGATCCGCTCCCGGACCTGGGCGACGTCGGACTCGGCCTTGGCCATCTCGCGCTCGAGGTCCGAGACGGCCGTGCGCACGGCCACCTCGTGGTCGCGCAGCTCACCGGCACGGGCGTCCAGGGACGCCAGCTCCGCGACCTGCGGGACGCCGCGGCGGCGGTGCGCCAGCTGGCCCAGGACGGTGTCGAGGGCCTGCAGGTCGAGCAGTCGCAGCTGGGCTGCGGCATCAGCGCGCATCAGTGGGCCTCCCCACGTGGAACGTCCACGGATCGGTGACGGTGGTGGACACGGTAGTGCCCACCGAGAAGCCGGCGGCTGCCGCGTCCTGCTCCAGGAGGCGGGCTGCCTGGGGCAGCCACATCCACTCGGCGGCCCAGTGCGCGACGTCCACCAGGGCGCAGCCACCGGCCTCCAGGTGCTCGCTGGCGCGGTGGTGGCGCAGGTCGGAGGTGAGGTAGACATCGGCTCCGCTCGCGGTGGCCGCCCCGAGCATGGAGTCACCGGATCCGCCGCAGACCGCGACCCGCCGGACCGTGCGGCGTGGATCGCCGGCTGCCCGCACGCCCTGCGCGACGCCCGGCAGCGTCGCGGCCACCAGGTCGGCGAAGTCCGCCAGGGACATCGGCTCGGCCAGGTCGCCCACCCGGCCACCGCCGCGACCGCTCGGGACGTCGGCCAGTGCGATCACGTCGAACGCCGGCTCCTCGTAGGGATGGGCCGCGCGCAGGGCGGCGATCACATCGGCCCGCCGGCGGCGCGGGGCGACCATCTGCAGCATCGACTCCGCCACGGTCTCGATCCGCCCGATCGCCCCGATGGTCGGGTTGGCGCCCTCGAGGGGCCGGAAGGTTCCGGTGCCCGGCGCGGAGAACGCCGCACGGTCGTAGTCGCCGATCTCGCCGGCGCCGGCCGCGGCCATCGCGTCGATGAGCGCCCCGGTGTCCGCGACCGGGACGAAGACGATGTACTTGTCGATCGGGTCCGGCTCGACCTCGAGGGGCTCCAGCGGGACGACCTGCGCCAGGCCGAGCGCGGTGGCGATGGCGTCCGAGACCCCCGGCCGGGCGTTGTCGGCATTCGTGTGGGCGGCCAGCAGGCCGATCCCGGCCCGGACCAGGCGGTGCACGACGCGCCCCTTGGGGTCATCGGCGGGGATCCCGTGCACCCCCGACAGGAACAGCGGGTGATGGGTCACCAGCAGCTGGACGCCGTCGGCGATCGCCTCGTCGACCACGACAGCCACCGGGTCCACGGCGAACATCACCTGCTCGACCGGCTCGTCCGGGTCGCCGCAGACCAGTCCGACGCGGTCCCAGGAGTCGGCCGTCCGGGGGTCGTAGCGACGGTGCAGCAGCGTCACGACGTCGCGAAGCCTGGCGGTCGTGGCGGGGTCGGGCACGGGGTGCAGACTACCGGCCGGCACGGCGGAGTGCGCCCGTACGCCGGTACGATCACCGCGGTCCCGGGCGCTGACTGCGCGCCTGCCTCGACGCGACTCAGGGAGGTCCATGCGCCTGCGCTCGGCTCGACCCGTCGAGTCGTTCCCGCGCACCGAGTCGGTGATCGCCCGCGACCCCGGCGACGTCTCGCGCCTGCTGTGGTCGCTGGTGGTGACCGCGATCGGGGTCCTGGCCGCGCGCGGGGCCGAGCAGACGACCGCCGGGCTCGAGGGCGACCTGGTCCAGCTCGTCGGCCACCTGCCCGACGCCGTGGTCGGGTTCGTGATCGTCGGCGTGCAGGCCCTGGCGGTCCTGCTGTTCGTGGGCATCCCCGTGGCGCTGCTGGTCACCCGGCGGTTCCGCCGCTGGGGCATCTACACCCTCGGCTGGATCCTCACGACCCTCCTGGTCACCCTCGCCCAGCAACTGGTGCCCGGCGAGGACGCCCCCCGACTCCCCGACGTCGGGCTGTCCACCGAGCAGTACGCGTCGTGGCCGCCGTCGCAGTCCGTGGCCACCGGGGTGACCGCCGTCATCCTGCTGTCCCCGCACCTGAGCCGACCCTGGCGGCAGTTCGGCTGGGCCTTCGTCGCCACGCTCGGACTCCTGCGGGTCGTCACCGCCCGGGACGTCGCCCTCGACATCGTGCTCGCGGTCGGGATCGGCGGGGTGGTCGGCTATGGGCTGCTGCTGGCGTTCGGCCGGCGGGTCGTGCTGCCGACCCCGACCAGCGTGCAGGCCGCGCTGGACCGGATCGGCATCCACGCCCTGACCGTCGAGCCCGCACCCTTCACCGCGACGGCGTCCCTGCCGTTCGTGGCCTGGCTGGAGGACGGCAGCCGGGTGCACTGCAAGGTGGTGGCCACCGGGCAGTACGAGGCCGACACCCTCCTGCGGACCTACCGCCGGGTCCGGATGCGCGACCTGGGCGAGGACGTCGCCTACTCGACTGTGCGCCGGGCCGTGGCCATGGAGGCCATGATGTCGATGGCCGCTGAGCGGGCCGGGGCGCGCACCCCGACACTGCGGGGGATCGCACCGATCGGCACCGGCGACGAGATGGTCCTGGCCTTCTCCGAGGTCACGGGCACGACCCTCGACCTCCTGCCGCCCGAGCGGATCACCGACGACGTCCTGGACCAGGCGTGGGGCGCCGTGGCCCACCTGCGCACTGCCGGGGTCGCGCACCGCGACCTGCAGCTGTCCAGCTGGATCCTCGACGAGGACGACCGGCTGTGGGTCATCGACTTCTCGTTCGGGGAGCCTGGCGCCTCCGATGGCGCCCTGAGCGCCGACATCGCCGAGCTGCTGGCCGCCACGTACGCCGTCGTCGGGGCGGAGCGTGCCGTGGCGGCGGCGGTCCGGGTCCTGGGTGCCCCGGTCATCGGGACCGGACTGAGCCACCTCGTCCCGGTCGCCCTCACCCGGCCCACCCGCGCCGCAGTGAAGGCCCAGCCCGAGGGCCTCGAGCCGCTCGTGAGCGCGACCGCCCGGGCGTGCGGGGTCGCTGCGCCTGAGTTCGCGCCGATCGAGCGGGTCAAGCCGCGGACGCTGGTCATGGCCGGGCTGCTCGCCGTGGCGATCTACGTCCTGATCCCGCAGCTCACGGACCTGCCGCGGATGCTGCAGGCGGTCCGCGAGGCCGACCCGCAGTTCGTGGCGGCCGCCGCCCTGGCCTCGGTCGCGACGTACCTGGGCTCGGCCATGGCGCTGACCGGATCCTTCCCGATCCGCGTGCCCTTCGGGCACTCGATCCTGGCCGCGGTCTCTGCGACGTTCGCCGCGGCGGCCGCCCCCCCGGGCGTCGCCCACGTCGGGCTCAACGTGCGGTTCGGGCAGAAGCAGGGGCTGCCCGCCCCTGTCGCGGTGTCGGCGACGGCCGCCAAGGAGGTCGGGGTCGGTGCGGTGCACGTGGCCCTGCTGGTGCTGCTCGCGATCGTCGCAGGCAGCACCGGGGCGCTGCGCGACGAGCTCGACAGGCTGCCCTCGATCCAGACCATCGCCATCGGCGTGGCCGTGCTGCTGGCCGGCATCGGGCTCGTCGCCGCGATCCCGCGGTTCCGGGCGTTCGTCGCCGACACCGTGGTCCCGGCGGTCAGGCACTCGTTGGGCGCGATGCGCACGCTGGTGTCGAGCCCGACGAAGATGCTGGTCCTGTTCGTCGGGGCGATGCTGCTGCAGGTCGGCTACATCGCGGCCCTGTACTTCTCGGTCCGCGCGCTCGGCGGTGACGTGGGGTTCACCACCATCGGCCTGATCTACCTGACCGTCGGGTCAGCTGCCTCCGTCGCACCGACCCCCGGTGGTGTCGGCGCCGTCGAGGCGGTCCTGCTCGCGGCCCTCACCGGGGTCGGCGTCGCTGCTGCCCCCGCCCTGGCGGCGGTGTTCCTCTACCGCCTGGTCACGTTCTGGGTACCGATCCCCATCGGCGGGCTGTCCATGCGCTGGCTGGTCTCCCGCGACCTGCTGTAGCGGCGGGTCGGTTCAGGGCAGCTTGGGCGCGAGGTAGGCCACCGCGGAGTCCACCGTGTCCAGCTGGGGGTAGTCGTCCTCCGGGATGTCCGCGTGCAGGGCGTCGGCGAGCAGCGCGACCAGCTCCAGGAAGTCGATCGAGTCCAGGCCCGCCTGGTCACGCAGGGACTCGCCGGGGTCGAGCAGGGTGGGATCCACGTCGGGCGCCACCAGCCCCACAGCCTCGAGCAGGACGTGGTGCGCACGGTCGGTGTTCATAGCTCCTCCGGGTTCTGCAGGGCGTGGGCGAATGTGGCCAGGAAGGCCGAGGCGGTGCGGCCGTCGCTGGCACGATGGTCGGCGGCGAGCACGACAGTGACGGTCGGGCGCACGGTGAGCATGCCGTCGACCGCCCACGGGCGCTCGACGATCCCGCCGATGCCGACAAGCGCGACCTGCGGCGGGAAGATCACGCCGTACAGAGCGTCCGGCCCGGTCTCGCCGAGGCTGCTGACCGTGATGCTCCCGCCGGCCATCTCGGCCTGCCGCAGGTTGCCGCGCCGGGCGCGGACCACGAGGTCGGACAGGGCGGCCATGAGGTCGTCGATCCGAAGCGGCCCTGCATCCGGGATGGCCGGCGTCACCAGTCCTCCGCCGCGGGTGGCGACGGCGACGCCCAGGTCGATCCGGTCGGCGGTGCGCAGCGCGCCGTCGACCCAGTGGCCGTTCAGGTCGGGGACCGCGGTTGCTGCGAGCACGGTCGCCCGCAGGAACAACGCGGCGGGCAGGACCCGCTTGGCCACCGGGAGGGCGGCGTTGTGGGCGCGCAGCCAGGGCAGCGCCGCACCGAGGTCCACCGTCTGCGTGACGTAGTAGTGCGGGATCTCGGCGTTCGACCGCGACATCAGGTTGGCGATGGCCGTGCGCATCGCGGCCTTCTTGTCGGCAGCGGCTGGCCCCGCGGCCGGCCCCTGCCCCGCCGGTCCCTGCCCCGCCGGCCCGACCGGGGAGGGCCCATCCCCAGGCGATGATCCGTTCAGGTTGCGGTCGCTAGAAGCCACCGAACCCGCATGGATCACCTCGGCAGCGTCGGCCGCGCGCTCCACGTCGGCGCCCACCACTGCCCCGGCCGGACCGGTGGCCGTGAGGGCGGCCAGGTCGATGCCGCGCTCGGCAGCGATCCGCCGCGCCCGCGGAGTGACCCGCAGCCGCTCCCCAGCCCCACCCCCGGCCACCCCCCCACCGCCCCCTCCACCGACTCGTCCGCTTTCGCGCGGCCCGATCCCGGATCGATCCGGGATTGAGGTGCCTGAACGGTCGGGAATCCGGATCGATCGGGCGGGGCCGACTGCGGCCGGGGTGGCGCCGGGTGCGGCCAGGGCCTTGGGGGGCCCCGACTCGGCGGGGGCCACCACCGTCACCGGGGCGGCGCGCAGGACGTCGTCGTGGGTGATGTGCCCGTCGGGCCCACTGCCGGTGATCACGTCGAGGTCGACCCCGAGCTGATGGGCAAGGTGCCGCACAGGCGGCGTCGCGCGCGGATGCGGCGGAGGCGTCGCCTTCGGACCAACCGGTGTCGGATGCCGCCGTGGATGCCGGGTTGGCGGGGCCTCCGAGGCCTGTGCCATGGATTCGGTCCGTTCCGTGGACGGAACCGATGGGACAGCGGCCGCGGGGGCGCCGATCATCGCCAGCGGAGTGCCCACCGCGACCTGGACACCGGTGCCGATGAGGATCTCGGTGACCACGCCCTCCTCGAACGCCTCGATCTCGATGGCGGCCTTGGCTGTGTCCACGACGGCCACGATCTGGCCGCGGTGCACCGCGTCGCCGGGCTTGACCAGCCACTCGATGATCGTGCCGACGTCCATGTCCGCACCCAGCGAGGGCATCCGGAACTCGCCCATGGCTCAGGCCTCCCCCCGCATCGCGCGGCGGGCCGCGGCGGCGATGCCCTCCACCGTCGGAAGCGCCGCCAGCTCCAGGTGCCGGGCGTAGGGCATCGGCACCTCGGCGCTGCACACGCGACCGACGGGGGCGTCGAGGTCGTAGAACGCCTGCTCGGTGATCCGCGCGGAGATCTCCGCCGACAGGCTGCCGGAGCGCCACCCCTCGTCGACCACGACGGCGCGGTGGTTCCGGCGCACCGAGGCCAGGATCGTGGCGTCGTCGAGCGGGCGCAGCGTGCGCAGGTCGATGACCTCCGCGTCCACCCCGTCAGCGGCCAGGGCCTCGGCCGCCGCCAGGGTCGTCGCCAGGGTCCCGCCGTAGGTGATCAGCGTGACGTCCACGCCGGGGCGCCGGATCGCCGCCGAGTCGATGTCGACCGGTCCCGCGTCGGCCGGCAGCTCCCCGGAGGCGTTGTACAGCCCACCGTGCTCGAAGACCAGCACCGGATCGGGGTCCGCGAGCGCCGTGGCCAGCATGCCCCGCGCATCGGGGATCGTCGCCGGTGCCACGATCCGGATGCCGGGGATGTGGGCGTACCACCCCTCGAGGCTGTGCGAGTGCTGGGCGGCCAGCTGCCGGCCGGCGCCGGTCGTCATCCGGATGACCAGCGGCACCTGGAACTGCCCCCCGGACATGTGCTGCAGGGCGGCGGCGGTGTTCATGATCTGGTCGAGGGCGAGCAGGGAGAAGTTGACCGTCATGATCTCCACGATCGGACGCATCCCGCCCAGGGCCGCGCCGATCCCCGCGCCGACGAACGCCGACTCCGACAGGGGCGTGTCGCGGATCCGGTCGGGACCGAACTGCTCGAGCAAGCCCATGCTCACCCCGAAGCAGCCGCCGTACATCCCGACGTCCTCGCCCATCAGGAACACCCGGTCGTCGGCGAGCATCGCCTCGCGGATCGCCTCCCGGACGGCCTCCCGGTAGGTGAGGGTCGTGGGGGCCGAGGCTGGGGCCGTGGCCGCCGCCGTCGAGGCTCCCTGAACCGCCGTCGCCGGCTGCTTGCGCGGGGTCATGGCGCCACCTCCTCCAGCTCTGCGCCCGGTCGCAGGACCGAGCTGCCCGGGGTGTGCACGAACAGGTGCAGGTCGCCGACGTCCTCCAGCGGGGAGGCCTCGGCGAACTCGGCGGCGTCGTCGACGATGGCGGCGATCTCGGCCTCCATCGCCTCGACGTCCGCGTCGGTGAGGACCCCCTCGGCCGACATCCGCTCACGCAACGACTGGATCGGGTCGTGGGCCTTCCAGGCCTCGACCTCGGTCTTCTCGCGGTAGCGCTCCGGGTCGAACATCGAGTGCGCGCGGAACCGGAACGTGCGCGCCTCGAGGAAGTGCGGCCCACCGCCGGCGCGCACGGCGTCCACCGCCCGCCGCGCGGTCTCGGCCACGGCGCGGACGTCCATCCCGTCCACCGACCACGCCGGCACCTCGTAGGCCGAGGCCTTCACCGCGAGGTTCGTCTCGGACTCCGAGCGCGCGAGTGCGGTGCCCATCGCGTACAGGTTGTTCTCGCAGACGAACAGCACCGGGAGCCCCCAGATCGCCGCGAGGTTGATCGACTCGTGGAACTCGCCCTCGGCCATGGCCCCCTCGCCGAAGAAGCAGGCGGTGACCCGGTCGCGGCCGGCGAGCTTGTCGGCCAGGGCGATCCCGACGGCCAGCGGCAGCCCGCCCCCGACGATGGCGTTGCCGCCGTAGAACCGGGTCGGGGCGTCGAACAGGTGCATCGACCCGCCCCGCCCACGGCAGCACCCCGTGACCCTGCCGAACATCTCGGCCATCACCGACCGCGCGGACATCCCCTTGAGCAGCGCGTGCCCGTGCTCGCGGTACGTCGCGACGATCGCGTCGTCGGGATCCAGCGCGGACATCACCCCCGTGGCCACCGCCTCCTCGCCGATGTACACGTGCAGGAAGCCGCGGATCGACCCGGCGCTGTACAGCTCGACGCAGCGCTCCTCGAATCGGCGCACGAGCAGCATGTCGCGCAGCAGTCGCATGTCACGGGACGCATCGGCGGTCATCGGGATGCTCCTTCCGGATCGGCGGGCACCTCCAGGGTGCTCAGGTCCCCCTCGGCCAGGCCCAGCTCCCGCGCCCGCAACAGGCGGCGCATGATCTTGCCCGACCGGGTCTTGGGCAGGTTGTCGTCGAACGCGATCTCCCGGGGCGCGACGGCCGGGCCCAGCCTCCGGCGGGCGTGCGCGCTGATCTCGCGGCGCAGCACGTCGAGGTCGGCGGGCTCGCGGCTGGTCCCGGGCTTGAGCGCGACGAACGCCTTGATCCGCTCGCCGAGCAGCGGGTCGGGGATCCCGATCACGCCGGCCTCGGCCACCGCCGGGTGCTCCATCAGGACGCTCTCGACCTCGAACGGCCCGATCAGGTGCCCGGCGGACTTGATCACGTCGTCAGCACGACCCACGAACCAGAACCAGCCGTCGGCATCCCGGCGCGCCAGGTCCCCGGACAGGTACCACCCGCCGGCGAAGCTCTTGGCGTAGCGCTCCTCGTCGTTGAGGTAGCCGCGGAACATCGAGGGCCACCCGGGGCGCAGCGCGAGCTCACCGATCTCGTCGGGGGCGACCTCGGCGACCGATCCGTCGGGCCTCACGCCCGCGCGCCCGTCGTCGCCGCGCGCCAGGACCGTCGCGGTGATCCCCGGCATCGGCCGACCCATGGACCCGGGGTGGACGTCGCAGGCCGCGTAGTTGGCGATCATGATCCCGCCGGTCTCGGTCTGCCACCAGTTGTCGTGGATGGTCAGGCCCAGCGCGTCGCGGCCCCAGATCACGGCCTCGGGGTTCAGCGGTTCCCCCACGCTCGCGACGAACCGCAGCGCCGACAGGTCGTACTCGCCCGGCAGGGCGGTCCCCGCGCGCATGAGCATCCGGATCGCCGTCGGGGCGGTGTACCAGATCGTGACCCGCTGCTCGTCGAGGGTGCGGTACCAGCGCCGGGCGTCGAACTCACCCTCATCGACCAGCGCCGTCAGCCCGACCGTCAACGGGGCGATCACGCCGTAGGACGTGCCCGTCACCCAGCCCGGGTCGGCGGTGCACCAGTAGGTGTCGTCCGGATGCAGGTCGAGGGCGAACCGACCGGTCGCGTGGTGGGCCACGACCGCGCCGTGCACGTGCATCGCGCCCTTGGGCGTGCCCGTCGTGCCACTGGTGAAGTGCAGCAGTGCGAGGTCCTCGGCACCCGTGGGCTCGATGTCGAAGGTGGGCGGCTGGCCGGCGACGAGGTCCTCGAGGTGGATCGCACCGGGGATGTCGGAGACGTCGACCCCCGGCGGGTCGACCACCAGGACGTGCGCCAGCCCGGGGAGCTCCCCGCGCACCGGCGCGACCTTCTTGCGGTACAGGTCGGCGGAGGTGACCAGGGCCCGTCCGTCGCCCAGGGCGATCCGCTGGCGCACGGGCTCGGGGCCGAACGCGCTGAACAGCGGCGAGAAGACGCACCGCGCCTTGAACGTCCCGATCATGGCCACGTACAGCCAGGGGACGCGACCCACGAGGCTGAACACCCGGTCGCCCGGACCCAGGCCGAGGGCGCGCAGGCCGTGGGCGAACGCTGAGGTCCGGGCGGCCAGGTCGGCGTAGGTGACATCCGAGGTGGAGCCGTCCTTGGCCAGGCACCTGAGTGCCACGTGGTCGCCCCGGCCATGGGCGAGGTGCCGGTCGACCGCCTCGTGCGCGATGTTCAGGCCCCCCGAGGGCAGGCCGTCGAGCCACCCCCGCGCCTGCTCCCACGTGAACGACGCGCGGACGGCGTCGTAGTCGTCGAGGTGGGGTGGCACCGCCAGATCGGTCAGGCTCTTGTGGATCACACGTTCCTGCAGGTCGACGGCATCCATGTATCCGCAATACCAGTGGCAGGATCCCCTGCCGGTAGGGGCGTTGGTCCCCCGCGCGGGTGCCGACCCGGGTGCACATCCCGAGCCAGGCACCTGCCGTCTGGCAACCTCCGGGCACTCACGGGCCTCTCCGTCGGCCGCCCTCGGCTGCCGCCGAGGAGGAGACTGCCAGACAGACGCTTCATCAGGAGGTGGCCCTCGTGCGCGCATCACCTCATGCGGCCCTGGTGGCCGCCGCGCTCGTCTGCCTGGCTGTGGCCGGGCCGCCCGGACCAGCCCACGCCGCCGCGGACGGGCCGATCGTGACGACGACCGCAGGCCCGGTCCTCGGCGCGACGGAGTCCGGGCTGGAGGTGTTCCGCGGGATCCCCTACGCCGCACCCCCCATCGACGACCGCCGCTGGCTGCCCCCGGCCCCGGTGGTGCCCTGGACGGATGCGCGCGACGCGACCTCCTTCGGCCCGGCCTGCCCGCAGGACCCGGACGTGCACGAGATGGCCGAGGGGACGCCCACCTCGGAGGACTGCCTCACGCTCAACGTGTGGACGCCGTCGACAGATGGCCAGGCTCCCGTGATGGTGTTCATCCACGGCGGCGGCTTCACGGCGGGCTCCACGTGGGACCCCTGGTACGACGGGGCCGCGTTCGCCCGGCGCGGGGTCGTGCTGGTGACGCTGCAGTACCGGATCGGGCCGTTCGGGTGGCTGGATGTCAGCGACATGGGGCCGGAGTACGCGACCAGCGGGAACAACGGCCTGCAGGACCAGATGGCCGCCCTGCGCTGGGTACGGCAGAACGCGGCGGCATTCGGTGGCGACCCGGGCAACGTCACGCTGTTCGCCGAGTCGGCAGGAGCCATCAGCATGTCCGCCCTGATGGGCGTCCCGGCCGCCGATGGGCTCTACGACCGCGTGATCCTGGAGAGCGGGACCGCGGGCACGGTCGCGACGCCGGCGTGGTCGCAGCGGGTCTACGACAGGTTCGTCGAGCTCTCGGGGGTCGCGCAGCCGCAGGACCTGGCCGAGCTCACCACGGAGCAACTGCTCGACACCGCACGCCGCATCTACGACACCGAGTTCTCGGACACCGCCTTCCACCCACTGGTGGACGGCACCCTCCTGCCCGACCTCCCGATGAAGCGCATCGCCTCGCCCGACGGCCCGTCCGTGCCCCTCATCATCGGGACGAACCTCGACGAGGCGCGGTACTGGCTGTACTACCTCCCTGAGCTCGACCGCCTCCCCCTGCGCTACTACCGGCCCTGGCTCGAGTCGCTCGTGGGCGATCGCGCCGACGACGTCATCGCGGACTACCGGCGCGAGCGGCCCGACCTCGACCAGGCTCAGACGGGTCTCGCGCTGGCGGGCGACGTCGGCTTCCGGATGCCGGCAACCCGGATGGCCGAGGCGCTCTCGGATCGCGGGGTACCGGTGTGGATGTACCTGGCAACGGTGCAGTCGCCAGAGTTCGACGGACGGATGGGAGCCTCGCACGCGATCGAGCTGCCGTTCGTGTTCGACAACCTCACGGCCGCTCGCGCCCCCGAGCTGGTGGGCGACGATCCGGCGAACTCCGCGCTCGCCGACACGACTCAGGAGTTGTGGGTGGCGTTCGCGAAGGATGGCGCACCCACCGCCGCGGGCTCCCCCCAGTGGCCGCAGTTCGACAGCTCCACGCGCCGGACGCTGATCCTCGACCGCGAGATCTCCGTCGTCGACGACCCGTACCCCGTGAGCCGCACGACGTGGGGCGCGATGCGGTTCGACGGCTCCGACCCGGGGTTGGACCGGCTGACGCCCCTGCAGTACGCGGGCACGAACCCGAACGACCCCCTGGTCATCGCCGCCGTCATCGGCTGGCCGTGGGTGATCCTGGGCCTGGCCGTCCTGATCGGGCTCGTGGTCGCCGTGGTGCTGATGGTCCGGCGCGCCCTTCGGCGCCGCAGGCGGACTCCGGCCGGGGCCGCTCCCTGAGGTGGTGGGCGCCCCTGCGCGCCCCCGGGGCCACGCACATGCGGTGGTGGGCCCGGCCGGGCTCGAACCGACGACCTACCCGGTGTAAGCGGGTTGCGCTACCAGCTGCGCCACGGGCCCGCGGGCAAGGGTACGCACGAAGCCGACAACCACCAAAGCGCCGCGCGTCGTTACCCGCGCTCCCACCGACAAACCCTCCGCCGAAGCGCAGACCCTCCCGGTCCGCGCGGAGGGTCCTGCCCTTCG
Source organism: uncultured Actinomycetes bacterium (assembly GCA_963729885.1). Taxonomy (GTDB): domain Bacteria; phylum Actinomycetota; class Actinomycetes; order S36-B12; family CAIYMF01; genus Prado023. The sequence goes on along the minus strand of CAVSQK010000017.1, from coordinate 4,541 downwards.
CGGAGGGTCTGCGCTGGGGAGGGGGCGGCGCGCCGGGGGGCGCCGCCGCCCGGGTTCAGGCGATCTGGGCCAGTGCCGCGCGGTAGTCGTCGGGGTTGCGGACGTCGCCGGTGCCGCCGACGACCGCCCAGCGGACGATCCCGTCGCGGTCGAGCACGAACGTCGCCCGGGTGGCCATGCCGCGGTCGGGGAGGAACACGCCGTACTCCTGGGCGACGGCGCCGTGCGGCCAGAAGTCGCTGAGCAGGTCGTGGCCGAGGCCCTCGGCCGCCTTGTACGCCTTCAGGGCGTGCTTGGTGTCCACCGAGATCCCGAGCAGCACGGTGTCGTCGTCGAGGGCGCCGAGGCGATCGCGGACGGCGCACCACTCGTCGGTGCACAGCCCGGAGAAGGCGAACGGGTAGAAGACCAGCACCACCTTGCGCCCGCGCAGCTCCGACAGCGTCACCGACTCGCCGTCCTGGTTCACCAGCGTGAAGTCCGGGGCCTCCTGGCCGACCGTGACCGACATCTCAGTTCCTCCTCGTGATGGGCACCACCTTGGTGCGCCAATCCTCCATGGCACTGGCAGGATTGGCCAATGGCCGACTCCCATCCGCTCCCGCCCGGGCTCGAGCCGGACCCCCACGAGCACGGACTGGCCTCCGGCGACCTGGGTGAGCTCGCCGCCACGATCGACCGGGCATGGGAGCTCTTCGAGGCCGTCGCGGGCGAGGTGGACCCCGATGCCCCCTCGCGCAAGCACGGATGGACCGCACGGGAACTGGTCGCCCGCCTCGGCCAGTGGGACTTCTCCCGCTCGCTGGCCGACGTGCTGCGTGACGCCCATGACGGCGACGCGGGCCACTTCGACGCCGACGCGATGGATGAGGAGATCCGCGCGACGACAGCCGACCTGCCCTACGAGGACGTGCGCGCCGCGCTCACCGCCGCGCGCAGCTCGACCTCCGACTGGATGGCCACCGATGGTCCCGAGACCTGGGGCCTGGTGCACACGTCCTCCCCGCTGGGCCCGCTGCCCGTGCTGACGGTCCTCAACGCCCTGACCTACCAGATGTGCATCGCGACGCTGGACATGGAGCAGTGCGGCGCCACCGTCCCCGACGAGCTGCTGGGCATCGGCATGGCGGCCCTCATCGACACGACCGGCGCGCTCGCCGGGCGCAGGCACATCACCGGCTCGTTCACGGCGGTCACACCCGAGCGCATCGTGGGCGTGGGATCGCGCGGTGGTCATTGGCGCACGGCCGTCCTGCCGGAGGACCACCACGTGGGCCCCGGGGCGGTGGCGCCCACCCGGGTGCTGATCGATGCGACCAGCGGGCGGAGCAACGTGGGGCACCTCTACCGCACCGGCGAGCTGCACGTGCGCGACCTCACCGGCCTGGTGCGACTGGCCCCCGTGCTCGACGGCGTCCCCGGGGTCCCCCCCATGGGCGCGATCGGCCGGGCCATCACCGTGGTGGACGCCGTCGGCGGACTCCTCGGCCGGTTCCGCCGCTGAGACCAGGCACCCGTCGGCGGACCGGGAGTCGGGCATGACTCCCCAGGGCGCACCAGGGGTCAGAACGCCCTAGCGTGACACCAGCCGGACGGCCTGCCACTGGGCGAGCGTCACCGAGGTCGTGCGCCGCAGGCCCGAGGTGGCCGCAGCGTCGGCGATGTCTGCAGGCTCCAGCGCACCCGCACGTCCGAACTTCGGGGTCAGGAGCCACACGACCCCGTTGTCCGCGAGCGGCGCCTTGGCGTCCACCAGCGCATCGGCGAGGTCCCCGTCGTCCTCACGCCACCACATCAGGACCATGTCGACGACCCCATCGAAGTCCTCGTCGACCGCCTGCTCCCCGGTCCCTGCGATCACGGCATCGGCGACCAGATCGTCGGTGTCGGTGTCGTACCCGAGCTCCTGGACGGTCTGCCCCATGCTCATGCCCAGCCGCGTGGCCAACGCCGATGCCTGATCGGCGTCGTCGGCCGTTGCACCCACCTGTATCCCCTCACCTCGTGTCGCGAGCACCGCACGGTCGTGCGGCTCCATTGGGCGCAAGTATGGTGCGCGAAGGGCCCCAACGCCCACCTCAACGCGCACGTGCCGCCGCGAAGCGGAATAGTTGCCCCCGCCGCACCTGACCAAGACCCGAGAGGCCCCCACGTGTCCGACTACGACCCGCTGATGCCCGGTGGACTGCCCGACCAGTACGTCGATGCCGACCCCGCAGAGACCAGCGAATGGCTCGAGTCCCTCGACGCCGTCGTCGACAACGCCGGTCCCACGCGTGCTCGGTACCTGATGCTCGAGCTGCTGCGCCGCTCGGCCGAGCGCAGCGTCGGCGTCCCCGCCCTGCGCAGCACCGACTACATCAACACCATCTCGCCGGACAAGGAGCCGTCCTTCCCGGGCGACGAGGCGATGGAGTACCGGATCCGCGCCGCGACCCGGTGGAACGCCGCCATGATGGTGCACCGCGCGCAGCGCCCGGGAGTCGGCGTCGGCGGGCACATCTCGTCCTACGCGTCGTCCGCGGCCATGTACGAGGTCGGGTTCAACCACTTCTTCCGCGGCCCCGACGCGCCCGGAGGTGGTGACCAGATCTTCTTCCAGGGCCATGCCTCCCCGGGGATCTACGCGCGCGCCTACCTCGAGGGCGTGCTCAGCGAGGACCACCTCGACGGGTTCCGCCAGGAGCTCTCGCACCCCGCTGGCAGCCTGCCGAGCTACCCGCACCCCCGCCTCATGCCGGACTTCTGGCAGTTCCCGACCGTGTCGATGGGGCTGGGCCCGCTGCACGCCATCTACCAGGCCCGGTTCAACCGGTACCTGCTCAACCGCGGGATCAAGGACACCAGCCAGCAGCGCGTGTGGGCGTTCCTCGGCGACGGCGAGACCGACGAGCCGGAGTCGCTGGGCAACATCAGCCTGGCCGCGCGCGAGGGCCTGGACAACCTGACCTTCGTCATCAACTGCAACCTGCAGCGCCTCGACGGCCCCGTGCGCGGCAACGGCAACATCATCCAGGAGCTGGAGTCGAACTTCCGCGGTGCGGGATGGAACGTCATCAAGGTGATCTGGGGCCGCGGCTGGGACAAGCTGCTCGCCCGCGACGTCGACGGCGCCCTGGTGTCGTTGATGAACAACACGACCGACGGCGACTACCAGACCTACCGCGGCGAGGACGTGGCGTTCCTGCGCAAGCACTTCTTCGGCCGCGACCCGCGGGTGGCGGCCATGGTCGCCGACATCCCCGACCAGGAGCTGTGGGCGCTCAAGCGCGGCGGCATGGACTACCGCAAGCTCTACGCGGCCTACCGGACTGCCGTCAGCCACACCGGCCAGCCCACGGTGATCCTGGCCAAGACGATCAAGGGATGGTCGCTGGGCCAGCACTTCGAGAGCCGCAACGCGACCCACCAGATGAAGAAGCTGTCGCTGGAGGACCTGCGCACGTTCCGCGACCGCCTGCACATCCCGATCGCTGACAGCCAGCTCGACAAGTACCTGCCGCCGTACTACAAGCCGGGCCCCGACGATCCGCAGACCCAGTACATGCTCGAGCGCCGGGCAGCACTCGGTGGCTCGATGCCGCGCCGGCGCACCACCTCGCGGCCGCTGCCCCAGCCGCCCGAGAAGATCTACGACATCGTCACGCGCGGCTCGGGCAAGCAGGAGGTCGCCACGACGATGACCTTCGTGCGACTGTTCAAGGACCTCACCCGGGACCCGGAGATCGGCTATCGGTTCGTGCCGATCATCCCCGACGAGGCGCGCACGTTCGGCATGGATGCGCTGTTCCCGACCCTGAAGATCTACAACCCCAAGGGCCAGAACTACCTGTCGGTCGACCGCGAGCTGATGCTGTCGTACAAGGAGGCCACCAACGGCCAGATCCTGCACGAGGGCATCGACGAGGCGGGCTCCGTGGCGTCGTTCGCGGCAGTGGGGTCGTCCTACTCGACGCACGACCAGCCCATGATCCCGGTCTACGTCTTCTACTCGATGTTCGGCTTCCAGCGGACCGCCGACTCGTTCTGGCTGGCCGGGGACCAGATGGTCCGCGGCTTCGTGATGGGCGCCACCGCGGGGCGGACCACCCTCAACGGCGAGGGCCTGCAGCACGAGGACGGCCACAGCCACATCATCGCGATGACCAACCCCGCGGTGGTGGCCTACGACCCGGCCTACGCCTACGAGATCGGGCACATCGTGCGCGACGGCCTGCGCCGGATGTACGGCGAGGACTCCGAGAACGTCTTCTACTACATCACGCTCTACAACGAGCCCTACATCATGCCGCCGCAGCCCGAGGGCCTGGACGTCGACGGCCTTCTCCGAGGCATGTACCTGCTCAACCCGTCGACTGCCGAGCACCCGCTGAAGGCCCAGATCATGGCATCCGGCGTGGCCGTCCCGTGGGCGCTGAAGGCCCAGGGGATGCTCGCCGAGCAGTGGGGGGTCGCGGCCGACGTCTGGTCGGTGACGTCCTGGACCGAGCTGCGCAAGGACGGACTTGCCGCCGAGAAGCACAACCTGTTCGAGCCCACGG
>CAVSQK010000016.1:0-39435 GCA_963729885.1 uncultured Actinomycetes bacterium | reverse complement strand
TGTCGTCCGGCTGGCCGATGCGCCCCACCGGGATCTGCTCCGAGGCGAACCGCGTGAAGTCCTCGAAGGAGACGCCCATCCGGGCGGCAGTCGCATGGGTCATCTCCGTCTCGATGAACCCGGGGGCCACCGCGTTGGCGGTGACGCCGAACCTGCCCAGCTCGATGGCCAGCGTCTTGGTGAAGCCCTGGAGCCCGGCCTTCGCCGCCGAGTAGTTGGCCTGGCCACGGTTGCCCAGCGCAGAGGTCGACGACAGGCTGACGATGCGCCCGAACCCGGCCTCGCGCATGTGGACCTGCAGCGCCCGCGACATCAGGAACGCGCCGCGCAGGTGCACGCCCATGACCGCGTCCCAGTCGGCGGTCGACATCTTGAACAGCAGGTTGTCGCGAATGATCCCGGCGTTGTTGACCAGCACCGTCGGGGCCCCGAGTTCGGCGACCACCTGCTCCACTGCCGCGGACACGGCGGACTCGTCGGAGACGTCGGCGCCCACGGCCAGCGCCCGGCCCCCAGCGGCCTCGATCTCGGCGACGACCGGCTGGCAGGCGGCCTTGTCCAGGTCGAGCACCGCGACGGCCATCCCGTCGGAGGCCAGGCGCCGGGCGACCGCGGCTCCGATGCCGCGGGCCCCGCCGGTGACGATGGCGACTCGTGGGTTGCTCATGGGGTGCTCCGTTCGATCGGCCGGCTGAGGCAGGGGGTCCGCGTGCGGATGCGTCCAGCCGCTCGGGTCCGCGCGGACCACCGCCATGCTAGAGGCCCCCTTGTCGCCGCCCGTTGGTAGGGTCGGGCGGATCGCCTCACGGAGATGACCCAAGGAGCACCCCATGGACGCACTTGCCAACTCGCTCGGGAAGAAGGAGCAGGACCTCCTGCGCGAGACCGAGGACCACCGGATGGCGGGCCTCGACGAGGATGGACTCGTCGACCTCCACAAGCGCGTCCGCCGGGCGCGCAACAAGTACGCCGGGATCTACCGGCGCGCCGGCAGCGAGAAGGTCACGAGCAAGGGTGGCCGCGGCCTGGCCAAGGAGAAGAACGCCCGCAACGCTGGGCGCGCCGAGGTGTTCGAGGACGCGCTGGCGCGGGTCAGCGCCCGCCTCGCCGAGGTGGCTGCCGCCGAGGCGCAGGCCCTGAAGGCCGCCCGGCTGGCTGCAGCGAGCCCGGCCGGGACGTGGCCGGGCTCCGAGCAGGCCCCGGCCACGGGTGGGGAGGCCACTGGTGAGGCGAAGGTGCGCGACCGGAGGCCGAAGGGACCCGGCCGGGCCAAGCGCGACGCCTCCGTCCGGGCCCTGGGTGCCCGCCGGCAGGCGAAGAAGGACGCCCGCTGAGCCGTCGGCTCGCCGGCACCTGATCCCGAGCCGTCGGGGCGGCGCTCCCGGGCGGGTCCGTCGGGACATTCACTGATCCGGCGGCTAGTCTCGGAGATGGAATGGCGACCCCGCCGAGGCTCGGGACCACCCCGCCGCGCGGTGAGCACGTCTCCCGGCCAGAAGCCGGGGCCCTGGCCCGCCGCCCATGCCTCCGGGCTCCCGGGCAGGCTCCCTGGCTGAAGGAACCGAGGACAGGGACGGGATCGTGGCGAGAGTGCGCGTTCTGCAATGGGGACTGGGTGCGATGGGGGCGGGCATGGCCCGCCTGGTCCTGGACAAGCCCGGACTGGATCTGGTCGCCGTGGTCGACTCCCGGGCCGACCTGGTCGGGCGTGACCTCGGCGATGTGCTCGGGCTGGATCGGTCCCTCGGCCTGACCGTGATGGACGACCCGGGTGCGGTACTGGCGCCCGACGCCGTGGACGTCGTCATGATCGCGACGACCTCGTGGGCACGGGACCAGGCCGACGACCTGCGCCGGATCCTGCGCGCCGGGATCAACGTCGTGTCGATCGCTGAGGAGCTGGCCGATGTCCAGGCGCAGAGCCCGGACCTGGCCTCCGAGCTCGACGCACTGGCGGTCGCCCACGGGGTGTCGGTGGTGGGCGTCGGCGTCAACCCCGGCCTGGTGCTCGACCTGCTGGTGGTGACGCTCACCGCGGGGAGCCACTCGGTCGAGCGCGTCGAGGCCTCGCGCATCAACGACCTGAGCCCGTTCGGCCCCACCGTGATGCGCAGCCAGGGCGTGGGGACCACCCCGCAGGCCTTCCGCGCCGGGCTGGCCGACGGCACGATCGTCGGGCACGTGGGATTCCCGGAGTCGATCCACCTGATCAGCGAGGCCCTCGGCCTGGGCGTGGACCGCATCGAGCAGACCCGCGAGCCGATCATCAGCACGGTGCGCCGGGAGACCCCGCACGTCGTGGTGGAGCCGGGGATGGTGGCCGGCTGCGCCCACACGGGGGTCGGCTACCGCGGTGACACCGAGGTCGTCCGGCTGGTGCACCCCCAGCAGGTGCACCCGCACCTCGAGGAGCAGGCCACCGGGGACCGCATCCACATCTGGGGCGTCCCCGAGGTCCACATGGCCATCGAGCCCGAGATCCCCGGCGGCCTGGCCACCATCGGGATGGCCGTCAACATGGTCCCCCGGATCATGGCAGCCACCCCGGGGCTCAAGCGCGTGATCGACCTGCCCACCCCGAGCGCCCTGATGGGGCCGAGCGCCTACCGACGGCGCTCCTGAGCCCTGCCACGAGAGGAGTCCCGATGACCACCGTCCCGTCTGGCACCTGGGTGGAGGTGGGCAGGACCGTCCTGTCGGCCGAGCAGCGCGCCCCCGGCCTGCCCGCCGACACCGCCGCGGTCCCCCTGGTGCTGCGCGTGTCGGGGTTCCTGCTGGAACCGGCCGTGGTGGGCCAGCCCGCGCGGATCCGGACGCTGATCGGTCGGGAGCAGTCCGGGACCCTCCTGGTCGTCAACCCGAGCTACACGCACACCTTCGGCGAGACGGTCCCCGAGCTGCTGACCATCGGGACCGAGGTGCGGCGATGAGCCCGACGGCCGGCTCCTACGCCGAGGTGATGGCGCGCAGCACCGAGATCATGCGGGGCGCGCTCGGCATCGACTACGACGCGTTCGTGACCAGCCCGATCGCCTTCGACTACGACGCGATGATGGACCAGACCGGGTACAGCCTCGAGGACATCGCGCGGATCCAGGCCGAGACCAAGGTCGGGCGCACGCCGCTGTTCGAGCTCACGAACCTGACCCGGGCGGTCCGGGCGACCAGCGAGCCCGGTCGCGGCGCGCGGATCCTGCTCAAGGACGAGGCCGCCAACGCCTCCGGCAGCTTCAAGGCACGTCGCGCATCGATCAGCGCGTTCGAGGCGCGCCGCCGGGGCTACCCGGGCATGGTCGTGGCCACCAGCGGCAACTACGGGGCGGCGGCCGCCTCGCAGGCGGCCCAGCGCGGCCTTGCCTGCATCGTCGTGCAGGAGGTCTACGACAGCCAGGGAGTCGGGCAGCCCGAGATCGTCGAGAAGGGCCGGGCCTGCGAGGCCTATGGCGCCGAGGTGCTCAAGCTCAGCGTGGGGCCGGAGCTGTTCTACGTGCTGCTGACCACCCTCGAGGAGACCGGGTTCTTCAACGCCAGCCTCTACACGCCGTTCGGGATCCGCGGGGTGGAGACCCTCGGGGCCGAGATCGGGGTCGAGGTCACCGCGCGGTACGGCCGCCAGCCCGACGTGGTGGTGGCCACCCACGCCGGCGGAGGCAACCTGACCGGGACTGCCCGGGGCCTGGCGGCCGTGGGCTGCGCCGACTCGCAGGTGGTGGCCTGCTCGGTGGACCTGTCCGGCCTGCACATGGCCTCCGACCGGGACTTCAACCGCAAGTCGTTCACCACCGGCCACACCGGGTTCGGGGTGCCCTTCGCCACCTGGCCCGACCGGGTGGACGTGCCGCGCAACGCGGCACGGTCGCTGCGCTACATGGACGGCTACGAGCTGGTCACCCAGGGCGAGGTCTTCTACGTCACGGAGCTGCTGACGCGCATCGAGGGGATCGAGCGTGGCCCCGCGGGCAACACCAGCCTGACAGCGGCCGTGAGCATCGCCCGCCAGCTCGACGAGGACCAGATCGTGGTCGTGCAGGAGACCGAGTACACGGGCGCCGGCAAGCACCACAACGCGCAGCTGGCGTTCGCCCGGAGCCGGGGGATCGAGGTCCGCCGCGGGGATCCGCGGGACAACGTGCCGGGGCGCGCCATCGTGATCCCGGAGCGCCTGGAGCAGGTGCGGACCTCGCCGCAGGACCTGGACCGCCTGCGCCGCTCGTACCTGCGCAATGCCGCCGACCGGCTCCCTGTCGAGCAGTGGACGGCTGCCGATGTCGCCTTCCTGGCCGCGGACCTGAAGTCCACCGAGGACTGGGTGCGGGCCAACATCCCCGGCGCCGGCCCGCAGGAGGAACCCACCCCCTCACCGACGGAGGCGACCCGATGACCCAGGAGCGGCTGGCGCGCCTCGAGGCGCGGCTGCGCGAGCTCGACGACGTGCCGGACGAGGAGCTGAAGCAGCGCTTCTGGGTGCTGAGCGACCAGGTCGTCGCCCCCCTGGTCGAGCTGGCGAGGACGCACACCTCGCCGTCGATCGAGCGGTCCGTGCTGCTGCGGATGGGCATCGACAGCGTCACCGCCTCCGGGGTCGTCGCCCACGTGCACGAGGCGGGCCTTCTCGGCAAGGGCGCCGGGCATGTCCTGCTCCGCCTGGCCCAGCGCGAGGGCTCCGACGTGCGCACCGCGGCGGCAGCCGTGCTCGCCGACCCCGCGGTGCTGCACGGGCTGTTCGACGGCCGGCAGTCGGTCGACCCGGGGGTCCCCCATGAGTGAGCACGTGCCGCTGGACCCCGAGGTCAAGATGGACATCGAGGCGCTCCTGACCGACCTCGAGTCCTACCGGCCCGCCCGGCGGGGGTGGGTCTGGCGGGAGGTGCCGGCGGACGGTGTGCGGATGGGCCCGTTCACCTACCGGGACATGTCCAAGCCGCTGGCCCGCAGCATCGGCCTGCCGGCCGCCAAGTACTTCGACGGCGTCGATCCCCAGCCCAGCTGCGTGGTGACCACCGAGATCGCCTCCGGCCGGTTCGAGGATGACCTGCGCCGGATGCGCATGGCCGCCTGGCACGGCGCCGACCACATCATGGTCATCCGGACGATGGGCCAGAGCCACGTCGACGGGCTTCTCGAGGGGACGCCGGAGGGCATCGGCGGGGTGCCGATCACCCGCAAGCAGATCCGCGCCAGCCGCAGGGCGCTGGACCTGATCGAGGAGGAGGTCGGCCGCCCGATCAACTTCCACAGCTACGTCTCCGGCGTGGCCGGACCGGAGGTGGCCGTCCTCTTCGCCGAGGAGGGCATCAACGGCGCCCACCAGGACCCGCAGTACAACGTGCTGTACCGCAACATCAACATGTACCGGTCCTTCGTCGACGCCGCCGAGGCCAAGCGCGTGATGGCCGCCGCCGGGATCTTCCAGATCGACGGGGCGCACAACGCCAACGCCACCGCGCGCGCCGGATGGCTGGTGCTGCCCGAGCTGATGGTCCAGCACGCCATCAACTGCGCGTTCTCCGTGGCCTGTGGGATGCCCACGGACCTGATCGGGCTGTCGACGGTTCCGCCCAACGCACCGCCGGCCCCCAAGCTCTGGTACGACCTGCCCTACGCCGTGGCGCTGCGGGAGTTCTTCTCCGAGTACCGGATCCGCGCCCAGCAGAACACCCGCTACATCGAGTCCGACGTCGAGGAGGCCGTGCGCACGCACACCATCGACACCCTGATCTCGATCCTCGTCGGCGCCGACATCCAGAGCACGATCACCCCCGACGAGGGCCGCAATGTGCCCTGGCACTACAACAACATCCGGGGCGTGCAGACCGTGAAGCAGACCTGGGCCGCGCTCGACGGCATCCGGGAGCTGGTGTCGGTCAACCGCTCCGGGCCGCTGGGCTCGATGGTCCGCGACATCCAGCAGCGCGCCGTGGTGTTCCTCGAGGAGATCCAGGAGGTCGGCGGCTACTTCGCCGCGGTCGAGGCAGGGTTCTTCGTCGACTCCGCCGAGTACCCCGAGCGCCACGGCGACGGGATCGCGCGCGACGGCCTGGGCGGCGTCGCGGCCGACAGCATCGTCCCCCGTGACCCGGACTACCTGGCCCCGGTGTGCGACCACTTCGGCCAGAATGCCCCGCAGGCGGGCACGGCCCGGCCGTGCGACCCGATCGGTGGGTGCACGCTGTGCGATCCGTCGCGGATCGTCTACATCGACGAGCTGGACCCCGAGGACAACGTCGCCCATCGGCTGGCCACGACCCTGCCCTACCGGTCCGGCGGCCTGATCCGCCCCGAGGCGGAGTGGGCCGGCGACGGCATCGTGCTGGTCCAGCTGATGATCCCCGACAGCGAGCCGTACGCCCGCCAGGCGGCCCTGGAGATGGCACGCCGGATGGGCCTGGCCGATCCGGAGGTGGTGAACCTGTCCGTGCTGCACCCGTCCGAGGGGTGCTTCGTGGAGGTCAAGGGCACCCTCACGGCCGACATCCGCCGGGCCGACCTGACGATCCCGGAGCCGCGGGTGCTGCTCTCCGAGGACGAGCTGCGCGCTGCCGTGAGGGCCACAGGGCTCACCGTGGTGGCGGGGACGGTGGGGGAGGACGAGCACAGCGTGGGCCTGCGCGAGATCCTGGACATCAAGCACGGCGGGATCGAGAAGTACGGCGTGAAGTACCACTACCTGGGCACCTCGGTGCCGGTGGGCAAGCTGGTCGACGCCGCCGTGGAGACCGGGGCGCACGCGATCCTGATGTCCACGATCATCAGCCACAACGACGTCCATCGGACGATGATGCGCAGGCTGGCCGACCTGTGCACCGAGCGCGGGATCCGCGACCGGGTCATCCTGGTCGCCGGGGGCACGCAGGTGAGTCCCGACATGGCAGCCGAGGTCGGCCTGGACGCCACCTTCGGTCGGGGCACCACGGGGATCGATGTCGTCGACGCCCTCGTCAAGGGCCTGCGGGAGCGGGGCGTCGACACCGGGACCGGGGTCGGATGACCCTCGACATCCTGGTCCTGGAGGTCGGCTCGACCATCACGAAGGCCAACGGCTTCCGGCGATCGGCCGAGGGCGCCCTGGAGCACGTCGCCCAGGGTTTCGCGGCCACCAGCGTGGCGGCCGGCGACGTCGGGATCGGCGTGGACCGGGCCGTCGCCGAGCTGCGGGCCACCTCCGGACTGGCCACCACCGGGGCTGAGGTCTTCGTCAACAGCTCCGCGGCCGGCGGGCTGCGCATGACCGTGCACGGACTCACCCAGGGGATGACCGCCCGCGCGGCCCGCGAGGCGGCCCTCGGCGCCGGGGCCATCGTCATGCTGGTCACGGCGGGGGCCCTCAGCGAGGACGACCTCGACCACGTGCGCGAGATCGACCCCAACATGGTCCTGCTGGCCGGCGGCGTGGACCACGGGGAGCAGGAGGTCGTGCTCCACAACGCCCGTGCCCTGGCCGCGGCCGGCCTGAAGGCCCCGGTCCTGTTCGCGGGGAACGTCGCGGTGCGCCGAGCTGTCCGACGCACGTTCGACGAGGCGGGGATCCCGCTGTCGATCGCCGACAACGTGTTCCCCGACATCGACCAGCTGGCCGTGGAGCCGGTCCGGGCCCTGGTGCACGAGGAGTTCAACCGGCACATCATCCACGCCCCGGGGATGGCCCGGCTGGGAGAGCTGTCGGCCTGGCCGATCCTGCCCACGCCCGGTGCCGTGCTGCTCGGGGCGGAGATCTTCGCCCAGGCTGTCGGTGACTGCGTCGTCGTGGATGTCGGGGGAGCCACCACCGACGTGCACAGCGTCACCGAGGGGAGCCCCGAGTGGCTGGCCCGCACGATCGACCCGGAGCCGCACGCCAAGCGGACGGTGGAGGGGGACCTCGGTGTCTTCGTCAACGCCGGCAACATCGTCGCCCTGGCTGGCCGGCCGGACTGGGCGCAGCGCCTCGACGACCTGCGGGCCACGCCGGGCACGGCGGACGAGCAGGCGTTGACCCGTGAGCTGTGCGGGTTCGCGGTCGTGACCGCCGCCCGGCGCCATGCGGGCGTGGTCAGCGACGTCCACACGCCCACGGGTCGCGTCCAGGTCGTCCGGGGCAAGGACCTCACGGCGGTGCGCTGGGTTGTGGGCACCGGTGGGGCGCTGACGCGTGTCCCCGGCGGGTACGACATCCTGCGCTCGATCTGCCTGGGCCCCGGCCGGCACCTGCTCCCGCCCGCGCACGCCCGGATCCTGCTGGATCGCGACTACCTGTTCGCCGCGCTCGGGACCCTCGCCCAGGCCTATCCGGACCAGGTCCGGGCCACCTTCGCGCGATGGGCCGACGAGCACGGGACCTCGCCTCCCCCCGCCTGAGCCGCTGCCGATCCTGACCCCTGCCCGACCCCACGGAACGAGGCCCCATGTTCATCCGGACACCGCGCCTGGAGATCTTCGTCGACCGGATCGAGACCAACGCCCGCTGCATCATCGAGCTGTGCCGCCAGCACGGCGTCCAGGTCGCCTGCGTCACGAAGGTGATGGGCTCGCACCCCGCCCTCCTGCATGCCCTGGAGCACGCAGGGGCCGACATGATCGGCGACTCCCGGGTGTCGAACCTCGAGTCGATCAGCAGCACCGGGCTCATGGTGCCCACGATGATGCTGCGCCCGCCGGCGCCGAGCCGCGTCGCCGACGTGGTCCGGTGCGCCGACTACTCACTGAACTCCTCGGCGCAGACTGTGGCCCTGCTCAGCGAGGCGGCGCGACTGACCGGCCGCACCCACAAGGTCGTCATGATGGTCGACGTCGGTGACCTCCGCGAGGGGATCTGGCCGGACCGCGTCGTGTCGGTGGTGCGGCAGGTCGCCCGCCTGCCGCACATCGAGGTGGTCGGGCTGGGCACGAACCTCGCGTGCTTCGGGGGCGTGATCCCTGACGCGGAGCACATGCAGCTGCTGGTCGACCTCCGCGACGAGTGCCGGGAGGCGACGGACCTGCCCCTGGAGGTCCTCTCCGGGGGCAACAGCGCCAACCTGCCGCTGCTGGTCAGCGGGGGGCAGCCCCCGGAGATCAACCACCTGCGCATCGGCGAGTCCATCACCCTGGGCCGCAACGTCATCGACCGGTCACCCTGGCCCGGGACGCGGCAGGACACCTTCCAGGTGGTGGCCGAGGTCATCGAGGTCGAGCGCAAGCCCTCCCTCCCGATCGGCACGCGCAGCCAGGACGCCTTCGGCGGCCAGGCCACCTTCGTGGACCGGGGGATCCGCACCCGTGCGATCTGCAACATCGGCCGCCAGGACGTGGTCGTCGACGGCGTCACGCCGGTGGACCCCGGGATCATCGTGCTCGGGGGCAGCAGCGACCACCTCATCCTGGACGTCGAGGACGCCCGGGAGCCGGTGCGCGTCGGCTCGGAGGTCGCGTTCATCCCCAGCTACGGGTCGCTGCTGGCCGCCACCACCTCGCCCTACGTGCAGAAGGTCGTGCTCCGGGGCTGAGCGGATGGGCCCTGGAGGGTGCACGATCTCGCCCTCGACGTCGATCGCCATGTCGGCGCGGTCCCGTCAGCTACCCCTGCCGGCTGACGGCCGGGATGGATCCGGGCGAGGCGAGCATAGACAGCAGGGTGGCGGTCAGCGCCACCCGGGGCGCGATCGAGGCCACCTCGAGGTACTCCGCCGGGCTGTGGTCGTTCCCGCCGACGGGCCCGAGGCCGTCGAGGGTCGGGACGCCGAGACCCGCGGTGAGGTTGGCATCGCCCACGCCGCCGGTGGCCGCGTGGGCGACCTCCACCCCGACCATCGCCCCGGCCTGTTGGGCCAGCTCGAGCAGCCAGCGGGGCGTCGTCTCCATCGGTGGCGTCACCTCGCGCCAGACGACGGACGAGGTCACCCCGCTGTTGGACACCGACCCGACGGCCTGCTCCACGGCCCGGCGCGCTGCCTCGAAGGCCGCGGCAGTCGTGGCCCGGACGTCGACCTCGAGCCGCGCGCGGTCGGGGACCACGTTGGGCCGTGTGCCGCCCTGGATCACCCCGACGTTGACCGTCACCGAGGCCTCGGGTCGGTTCAGCCGCTGCAGCGCCAGCGTGAGCTCAGCAGCGGCCAGCAGGGCGTGCACGCCCCGCTCGGGCTCGATCCCGGCATGCGCAGCCCGCCCGTGCAGGGTGACCACGGCATCACCGACCCCGCTGCGCGAGCTGACGAGGTCGCCGTTCTCGCGGGCGCACTCCAGGGCCAGGACCACGTCGCACCCGGCCGCCACGTCCTCGAGCAGCGGTCGACCACTCGGTGACCCGATCTCCTCGTCGGGCATGAGCACCACGACGACCTCGCCCGGCAGCGGGGCCTGCACGGCCTGAAGTGCCTCGACCGCGTAGATCGCCGCGAGGATCCCGGCCTTGTCGTCGCTGGCTCCCGGGCCCATCGCGCGACCGTCCACGACGGACATCGGGCGGCGGGCCGCCTCCCCGGCAGGGAACACGGTGTCGAGGTGGGCCAGCAGGAGCACGCGCGGTCCGGCCGTGCGGGAGCGCAGGCGGGCCACCACGGCATCACCCATGTGCTGTCGCTGGGCCCGGCAGGGGACCCGCTCGACCTCGAAGCCGAGCTCCGACAGTCGCTGGGCGCACCAGTCGCCCACGGCCGTGACCCCCGCGGCGTTGCCGGAGCCGGAGTCGATCCCCACCAGGGTGGCCAGGTCCCGCAGGAAGCCCTCCACCTGGAGCGCCAGGTGGTCCTGAAGTGCCTGCATGTCAGAAGACCTTGGACAGGAACAGCTTCGTCCGCTCGTGCTGGGGGTTCTCGATGATCTGACGCGGCGGGCCCGTCTCGACGACGACCCCGGCGTCCATGAACGTCACCGAGTCACCCACCTCGCGGGCGAATCCCATCTCGTGGGTCACCACGACCATGGTCATCCCCGAGTCGGCCAGGTCGCGCATGACGTCGAGCACCTCCCCGACCAGCTCGGGGTCCAGCGCCGACGTCGGCTCGTCGAACAGCATCAGGGACGGCTCCATGGCCAGGGCCCGGGCGATCGCGACGCGCTGCTGCTGCCCGCCGGAGAGCTGGCCCGGGTAGTGGTTGGCCCGCTCCGACAGACCGACCCGGTCGAGCAGCCTGAGCGCACGCTCCTTCGCGGTGGCCTTGGACTCCCGGCGCACGGTGACCGGGCCGGCCGTCACGTTCTCGACGGCCGTCAGGTGGGGGAAGAGGTTGAAGCGCTGGAACACCATGCCGATGTCCTGGCGCCGCTTGGCGATCTCCTTGGGCTTGAGCTCGTAGAGCGTGTCACCCGAGCGCCGGTACCCGACCAGGTGCCCGTCGACCGACAGGGATCCCCCGCTGATGCTCTCCAGGTGGTTGATGCACCGCAGGAACGTCGACTTGCCGGACCCGGACGGCCCGATCAGGCAGGCAACCTCGCCGGGCTGCACGACCAGGTCGATCCCACACAGCACCTCATTGCGACCGAACCGCTTGCGGACGCCGATCGCCTCGACCTTGGGCGTGCTCATCGCTGCACCTTCCGGGCGCCGAACCAGCGCGACAGGGCGCCCTCGTTGGTCCCCTCGATGGGACCGTAGCCGCGCCCGAAGCGCTTCTCGATGAAGTGCTGGCCGATGCTCATGATGGTGACGAGCACCAGGTACCACAGCGCGGCCACCACGAGGAGGGGGATGACCTTGTAGTTCTGGGCGTAGACCGACTGGACGGCGGTCAGCAGGTCCTTGCCGCCGATGACGGCGACCAGGGACGTGGACTTCAGCATCGTGATGGTCTCGTTGCCCATGGGCGGGACGATCATGCGCATGGCCTGCGGCAGCACGATCTTGCGCAGCGTCTGGCTTCCGGTGAAGCCCAGCGCCTCGGCCGCCTCCTCCTGCCCCGTGTCGACAGCGAGGATGCCGGCGCGGACGATCTCCGCCGCGTAGGCGGCCTCATTGAGCGACAGGGCGAGGACGGCGGCCATCGTCGGGCCGATCAGGTCGCTGGTCGTCGCCTCGAAGAAGACGATGTCGGTGAACGGTATTCCGAGCGTGAGGGTCTCGTAGAGGGCGCCGAGGAAGCCCCAGAAGATGATCTGGACCAGCAGGGGCGTGCCGCGGAAGAACCACACGAACACCCACGCCACCGTGGACAGCACCGGGTTCTCGGACAGCCGCATCACCGCAAGGACCACGGCCAGCAGGGTGCCGATGACCATCGCCACGACGGTCAGCATGATCGTGACCCCGACGCCCCGCAGGACGAACGGCTTGAACATGTACTCCCGGATGGTGCCGGTATCCAGGTTCGGGTTCTTCACCAGCGAGTACAGGAAGCTGATGCTCACGACGGCGATGAGGATCGCGAAGACCCAGCGCCAGTAGTGCCGCACGGGGATGGCCTTCAGGGGCGCGTCCGCCTGCATCCGTTCTTCGGTGAGGCTCAAGGCCGCCTCCTCAGGGGGTCGGATCTGGCCGGGGCCGGCGGCTGCCGGCCAGATCCGAGTCTTCCACTCTGTCAGTCGACGTTCGCGTTGATCGTGGCGGTCTGGATGGCAATCGGCTCCTGGCCGTACTTGGCCAGGATCTTCAGGTAGGTGCCGTCATCCATGAGCGACTGCAGGCCGGCCTGGAACGCCGTGGCCAGTTCCTGCTCGGACTTCAGGAACCCGATGCCGTTCGGGCTGGCGGCGTAGCCGTTCGGGTTCTCCGGATCCTCGACGATCTCGGTCTTGTCCGGGGTCTCCGTGGCGATGTCGACGATGGTGACCTTGGTCGCGGCGATGGCCGCGGCCTTCCCTGCCAGCAGGGCGGTCAGTGCGTCCGTGTTCTGCGGGTACTCGGTGACCTTGATCGGCGAGGAGCCGCACTCCGCGGCGCTGAAGTCCGTCAGCAACCCGACCTGCGTGGTGGCCTTCTGGACCGCCACCTCCTTGCCGCACAGGCTGCTGAGGTTGGCGATGCCCTCGGGATTGCCCTTGGCCACCAGGATGCCGGTGCCCGACGCCGAGTAGTCGACGAAGACCGCCACCTCCTGGCGCTCGGCGTTGTCGGTGATTCCGCCGACGATCGCGTCGTACTTGCCCGACTGCAGGCCCGGGATCAGGCCGTCGAACGGCTGCTGCTGGAACGGGGCCTCGATGCCGAGCTTCGCGGCGATCGCGGTGACCAGGTCGAGGTCCAGCCCCTGGAAGTCCTCGAGGTTGCCCTCCTCGACGAAGTCGATGAACGGCGGGTAGGGAGCGTTGGTGGCGACGCTGACCTCGCCGGCCTCAGCAGTGGCCGCGGGGAGCTTGGCAGCGGCCGCGGGATCGACGGCGACCTCGCCGACGCCCTCGATCGTGACGGTGGGGAGCGCCGACGCGCTCGGCGCCGCGGCGCCGTCGCCGCTGGCGGCGTCGTCGGACGAGGAGCTGCACGCGGTGAGCGCCAGCAGCACCGCGGCGGCTCCGGCCGCGGTGCGCAGGGAACGGGAACGCAACATTGGGGAACGACCTCCACGGTGTGGGATTTGTGTTTGAGTTGTTACATCTCACCTATCTGGCCTGTCCAATGTAACAGAACCTACATAGGTGTCTCGCGCTGACTCTCACATCTTGATCCGCGCGGATTCCGGGTCATGCACCGGGTGCCGGTCCGCCCTGCCAACGGTTCGAGGGCCCGGCCCTATGGCACCCCTACAGCAGGTCGTTGTCCCTGCTGAACTGCTCGAAGAGTGCCAGCCGCTCCTCGGCATCGTGGCCGGACTCGGCGACGATGCCCCCCACGACGACCTCGATGATGGCCAGCACGGGCGCGAGCGAGTCATACGGCGTCACGGAGTCCACCCGGGCCGGGAGGACCACGTCGGCGATCGTCGAGACCGGGGAGAGCCAGCGGTCGGTGAGCAGGATGACCGTGGCGCCGGCCTCCTTGGCCCGCCGCGCGATCGCCTCGCTGCGCGGCTCGTAGCGGCGGAAGTCGAGCACGACCAGGACGTCGGACCGACCGATGTCGAGCAGCGCCGCGGCGCGCTCGACGACCGGGTCGGGCAGCAGGTGCACATCGCCGCGCAGCTGCATCAGGTGCAGGGCCAGCAGGGTCCCCAGCAGTCGGGTGAACCGTCCGCCCACGAGGGTCACCCGGCGGCCGGGATCGCCGAGCAGCGCGACCGTCCGCTCCAGCTCGTGGACCGGGAGCTCCTGAAGGGTGACGCGGACTGCGTCACCGACGACCAGGGCGCTCGCACCGAGCAACCCGGGTACCCCTGCCTGGGCGGCCGCCGACTCCTGCGCGGCGGCGACCAGGGTCAGGGGGAACGCCTCCGCTCGTCGATCTCCCGGCGCAGCTCGTCCTGGAACTCGCCGAACCCGGCGAAGCCCAGGCGCCCCACAAGCCGCACGACCGTGGGCGCCGAGGTCTGGGCCCGTTCGGCCAGCCGGGCGACGGTCTCCAGGCCGGCCGTCGGGTACCCGGCCAGGAGGGCGCGCGCCACCCGCCGCTCTGCCGGCGGCAGGTCACCCATCCGATCGCGCAGCAGGGCTGCGATCGAGACAGGTGCGGCGGGGACGCGCTCCGTCATGGCCATTCCTCTGCTCGGTGGTACCCGATTGCGCTCGGTGCTACTGCTTCGGCTCGATGCTGACCTCGAGGTCCTCGAAGCCGATGCCGGCGCCACCCTCCCAGGCCTTGGTCTCGCCGTCGACCGCAACCGTAGTGCTGAACTGCGGATCGGTCTCGTAGGTCGTCCCGGTCGCCGACTCCGCACCGGAGGCCACGAGGTCCCGGGCGAGGTCGCGCAGGGTGTAGACGTTGCCGAGGCCGTCGATGGAGTCCCAGACATCGGCCACCGGACGCGGCCCAACGCCCTGGCCGGTCAACGGGCGCGCGTCCGGGTTGACGGTGCCCGAACCCAGATCGATGGAATCCCCCGCCACGAGGTAGGTCCAGCGCACGCCCGACGCAGTCGTGCCCCCGGCTGGGTCGGCCGCGCTCACATCCAGGACGGAGACGCCGTGGTCACCGATCACCTCAGCCGAGTTGTCAGCCCGGTCCACCACCAGCGCCGTGGTCTCGTCGACGCCGAAGACGCGGGGGTGGCCCGTGTCGAGGGCCAGGCGGATCATCCGCGCCTGCCGGCCCCACGTCGTGAAGTGGCTGTCGACCAGGCCGGCGGTGAAGAATCCGAACCCACCCGCAGGCAGGTAGGCGAGCTTGGTGGCGTCATCGAAGTAGCCGGCCTGGGCGCCGTCGCGCCAGCCCTGGTAGGACTCTCCGCCGGTCACCATGTCCGCACCCTGCTGGATCGTCGTGCCCGCGCTCACGCCGGCCACGACGCCGCCCTTGTTGAGGACCTCCCGCACCGCAGCGAGCACCGGGGTGTCGTTGCACGTGGTGAAGGCCTCGTCCTCGGCGGGCGCGCAATCCATGAGCGTGCGGACGTAGCGCATCTGGTCGCCGCCGCCGAAGAAGACACCGTCCGCCTTCGCCACCCGCGCGGCGACGTCGGGGTCATCGGCGTTCGCCGGCACGTACGGGTCCTTCTTCCAGTCGATCCGCTCGTCGATCGGCACGGCGTACGTGTCCGCGCCGTACTGCGCGAAGAGCCCGCTGTAGTAGACGCCGTTGGCCTGGGCGTTGTTGAACCGGTCGTGCCGGCCCTTCCCGGGGTTCTTCGCCGGGCTCGCGGCCGCGGTGATGATCGCGATCGTCGGCGGGCCGTCCGCGCCCTGGGCCTCATCGGCGAGGTCCACGATGCGCTGCAGGATCCGGGAGTCCTCTTTGAGGTTGCCCCCGATCATGACCAGCGAGCCGGCGGGGGCAGGGTCGGCGGTCGCCGGGACGGCCGCCAGGCCACTGGCTCCCAGGGCAAGAGCGGCAACACCTGCAGCGGCTGCGGCGGTGCGAGTTCGAGTTCCCATCGGAACCTCCGATCCGTAATGTGTGTTCGACGGGAGGTCTATCGTTGCACAGAAGTAATGGGCGTTACATCACGACGGGCCACGAGACGGACGGGACCCACTCCTCGGCTGGGCGTCCCGGTCCAGCGTCTCCCGGCGCATGAGCATCGCTCCTCGGTTGGCGCAGCAGCGCCCTCGTCGCGGGTCGGCTACTGTCGCGATGTGGTCAGTGCAGCGTGGATCGTCCGCCTCAGCTCGGCTGCCGACCAGGCGGCGGTCGCCGACCTGCGCCGGCAGCTGGAGGCCGCGGGCATCGCGGCCCTCGAGGGGGCCGAGGGCGCCAGCGCGCTGGTCGCGGCCGACGTCGTCGTCGTCTGGGCGGACCGCCGGCTGGAGCCCGACCTCGCCCGCGCCCTGGCCGACCCGGCCGTGCCCGTCCTGCTGGCCGGGCCGACCCTGGCCGAGGCTGACCCGGATCGGGTGCTCGCGCAGGCTGCCGGTGTCGACCTGGGTGCCAGCTCGCCGGTGCACGACGTGCGCCTGAGGACGGGACCGGACGGCACGGGGATGTACTCCGACTTCCACACCCACGGGGACCACGCCCACCACGACGAGCACGAGCACCTCCCGGCCGGGTCGCCACCGTGACCCGCATCGCCGACGACGTGCGCGTGCTGCGCACCGCACGACTCGGGCTCGTCGACCATCCGGTGCTGACCTGGCGGCCCTCGACGGCGACGGCGGCCTGGACCATGGGGACGACGCCTGCGGCGATCGTCGATCGTGATGGCACCCGCCTGCTGGTCCAGGTGCTGCAGCAGATGGCCGGGCAGGAGCCCCCGGCACCCGTCCGCGTGGGGCTGCTCGGGTACGGGGCCATCGGGCACGAGCACAGCCGGGCGGTGCGGGCCGTCGACGGCCTCGCGCTGACCGCCGTGTGCGACACGTCCCAGGAGCGCCTCGACGTCGCTGCGGCGGCCGCCCCCGGGGTTGCGGCGACGACCTCCGCCGAGGCCCTGCTGGAACGTGACGACGTCGACCTCGTCGTGGTCTCCACGCCACCGAGCTCGCACGCGCGCTGGGCCCTGCGGGCCATCGCGTCCGGCAAGCACGTCGTCCTCGAGAAGCCGTTCGCCATCCGGACCGCGGAGGCCGACGAGGTGCTGGCGGCGGCCGACGGGGCGGGGCTGCTCGCGGTCGTCTACCAGAACCGGCGGTTCGACCCCGACCACCTCGCGGTCCGCCGGATCATCGGGCGGGGCGACATCGGGGAGGTGTTCCATGTCGAGACCTTCGTCGGCGGCTACGGGCACCCGTGCAACCTGTGGCACTCCGACGAGGGGGTGTCGGGCGGGGCCTTCTACGACTGGGGCTCGCACCTGCTCGACCAGGTCCTCGACCTGATCCCCACCGAGATCGAGCACGTCACGGCGGCCGCACACAAGCGCCAGTGGTTCGACGTGACGAACGCCGACCACTCGCGGGTGACCATCCGGTTCACCGACGGGGTCGAGGCCGAGTTCATGCACTCGGACCTCGCCGCCGCGCTCAAGCCCCGCTGGTACGTCCTGGGCACCCAGGGGGCGATCGTCGGCCAGTGGCGCACGGAGAGGATCGTCGCCCGCAACGACATCGGGACCCTCGTCGAGGATCGTCTCGCCCCCGCCGACTCCCCTCCTGCGCTCGAGCTGCACGCGGCGGACGGCAGCATCACCCAGGTGGCCACACCCGCCGGCCCCGCGTACCCGTTCCACCGTGAGCTGGCCGACCGGCTCCTGTTCGGGCTGCCCATGTCCGTCACCGGCGAGCAGTCGCGCCGCGTGCTGTCGGTCATGGAGGCGGCCTCGATCTCCGCCGCGGACCGCGGGCGCCCGGTGGTCCCGCGGTGAGCGCTCCCATCCCGGTCCGGTGGGGCTTCCTCGGCGCCGGCTTCGTGGCGTCCAAGGGGATGGCCCCCGCGGTGCACGCCGCCGACGGAGCGGTGCTGCAGGCCGTGGGCGCCCGGGACGCGGCGCGGGCGGCGGCGCTGGAGCCCGTCGGTTCGGTGGGGTCCTACGCGCAGGTCTGCGCCAGCGACGATGTGGACGCGGTCTACGTCTCGCTGCCGAACAACGACCACCTGCACTGGGTCCAGGTCGCGCTCGAGGCCGGCAAGCACGTCCTGTGCGAGAAGCCGCTGGGGATCGACGCCGCCGAGGTGGCGCCGGGATGCGCAGCGCCGCCGAGCGCGCCGACCGGCTGCTCGTCGAGGCGGCGTGGAACCGCTGGCACCCCCGGACCCGGCGGATCGAGGAGCTGGTCGCGCCGATCACCGGGCAGCGCGAGGTCCGGGCCTGGTTCACCTTCCCCGGCGTGCCGGAGGACAACTACCGCCTGGATCCCGCCCGCGGCGGCGGGGCGCTGCTGGACGTCGGCTGCTACACGGTGTCCGCCGCGCTCGCGGCGCTGGGCGCTGATGCGGTCGGCGTCGTCTCGGTCGAGCGCCACCTCGGCCCGACGGGGGTGGACCTGACGACCTCGCGCCGTCCTCGACCACGCGAACGGGTCAGCCACGGTGACGGCCTCCTTCGAGCGGCCCGAGGCCCAGGGCCTGACCATCCAGGCGCCTGGGCTCTCGGTCGAGTTCGGCGGCCAGGCGTTCACGACCTGGCGCGAGCCGTGCGTCCTGCGCGTGGTCGCAGGACGGGGACGCGCGCGAGGAGCTCTTCGCACGCCTGCGACCCCTACCAGGTGATGGTCGAGGCGGTGTCGGCGCGGATCCGCGGCGAGGACGCCTGGGTCCTGCCGTTGGGCACCTCCCAGGCGGTTGCGGCCACGCTCGACGCCATCGCAGCCACCGCCCCCTCGTCGTGATCGGACACCACCCCCGGCCGTGAACGGCACGCCGCCCCGCCGACGGAGCGGTCCGCCTCAAGCAGAGCCCACGTGCCGTCGATGCACCCACCATGGTTGTCGCGACCACACGTCAGCGACGCGTGCCTGCATTGTGGGCGATGCAGCTCTGCGTCGGGATGGCGGCTGTGGCTGCGTACTACGTCCTGGTGCCCGCGCAGCTGGTCGACCCGGTGGGCGTGCTCATCGGCGTGTTCGGGGTCGTGTCCATCATCGTGGGAGTGCACCTGTGGCGGCCCGAGTCCAGGGCTCCGTGGTACCTGCTGGCGGCGGGTGTGGCGTGCTACGTCCTGGGCGACTTCCTCTACATGAAGCTGACCGAGCAGTACGGGTCCGAGCCCCCCTTCCCGTCGGTGGCCGACATCGCCTACTACGCGCTGTACCCCCTCCTGGGCGCCTCGCTGTTCCTCACGCTGAGGCGGCAGATGCCGGGGCGGGACCGAGCGGGACTCGTCGACGCGGCCCTCATCACGGTCGCCGCCGCGATCCTCTCGTGGACCTTCCTGATGGCGCCGTACGCCAGCGATCCCACGCTGCAGATGTCCGAGAAGCTCGCCTCGATCGGGTACCCCCTCGGTGACCTGCTGCTGATCGCGCTCCTGGTCCGCCTGCTGCTCAGCCCTGGCCGGCGGGTGGCCACCTTCCGGCTGCTGGTGGCAGCACTCGTGGTGAACCTGGTCGCCGACATCGTCTACTTCTTCCAGCTGCTCGCGGGCACGTTCGAGTCCGGCGGTCTCGTGGACGTCGGATGGCTCACCGCCTATGTCCTGTTCGGCACCGCAGCGCTGCACCCCTCGATGCGCCAGTACGGGCAGCGGGTCGAGTCCGCGCCGCCGCCGTCCAACCGGAGGGTGGCCGTCATGGCTGCTGCCGCGCTGACCGCCCCCGCACTCATCGCGGTCCGGGCCTCGCGCGGCAACTACGACGAGATCGTCGTCATCGCCGCGGGCTGCATGGTGATGTTCCTGCTCGTCCTGGTCCGGATGAGCGGGCTGCTCGACGAGGTCGAGTCCCAGCACGACCAGCTGCAGGCGGCCTTCTGCGACCTGGAGCGGGCGCAGTCCGAGCGCAAGCTCCTGCTCGACAGGACCGTCCATGCAGCTGAGGAGGAGCGGATCCGCCTGGCGGCCAACCTGCACGATGGCCCGATCCAGCGCCTGGCATCGGTGTCCCTGACCCTGGACCGCGCGATGCTGCGCCTCGACCGCGGCGATCCGGTGGGCGCCGGGGACCTGCTCGAGCGGGGCCAGGACGAGCTCCGGGCCGAGGTCGACTCCCTGCGCCGGATGATGAGTGAGCTGCGACCCCCGATCCTGGATGAGGCGGGGTTCGAGGCCGGCGTCCGCGACCTGGTCGACGACTTCGCCCAGCGCAACCACGTACAGGGGCGGGTCATCGGTGCGCTGCACGCGGCGCTCACCGCGGACACCGAGACGGCGCTGTACCGGGTCGTCCAGGAGGGGCTCTGGAACGTGGCCAAGCACGCCGGCGCCACATCGGTGGAGGTCGAGCTGCGTGACCTCGGGGGGCTCGTCGAGCTGACGGTGGCCGACGACGGGCGGGGGTTCCGGCCCGCGCCGTCGGCCTCGCTGCTGCGCGACGGGCACTTCGGGCTGGTGGGCATGCGCGAGCGGATCGAGTCGACCGGTGGCCACCTGGTCGTCGAGACGGGTCTGGGCTCGGGGACGCGACTCATCGCGAGGGTCCCCAGGACGGTGGACGTCGGCCTTCGGGCGGGGACCCTGGAGGGGGCAGCATGATCGCCACACTCCAGGAGCTCCCGGGTGCACCCGCCCAGGTGCTGCGCCGCCCCGTCGAGGTGCCGCCCATGGTGGGGCGGGACGCCTCCGTGGGCAGCCTGCCACTGCCGGTCCCGCGTGAAGGGCCGCGGTCGTCGAGAACCGCCCGGCTCGTCCTGGTCGATGACGATCAGGCCCTCCGGCTGGCCCTGCACGAGCTCCTGGAGGAGGCGGGGTACGACGTCGTGGGCGAGGCCGGCAACGGTGCCGAGGGCCTGGCCGTGATCGCCGACGTCCGGCCCGACGTGGTCCTGCTCGACCTGCGGATGCCCGGCGTGGGTGGCGTCGAGGTCGCACGCGAGCTGCGCCAGCGCTCCCCGGACGTCCGGGTCATCATGTTCTCGGCCTACGCCGACCTCGGCCTCCAGAGCCTCCTGGCTGACCTGGGCGTCTCGGCGTACCTGATCAAGGGCTGCCCCTACCGGCGGATCGTGGCGGCGATCGCGGCGGCCCTCGCCGAGGATCGGAGGGCGTCGTGACCAGCCCCACCCGCATCCTCGTGGTCGACGACGATGCCGGGCTGCGCAAGGAGCTCCGGCAGCTGCTGGAGGATGCGGGCTACGAGGTCGTGGCCGAGGCAGCCAACGGCTTCCAGGGCGTGGCCCTCGCGCGGCTCGCCCTCCCCGACGTCGTCATCAGCGACCTGCGCATGCCGGGCGACATCGGCGGCCTCGAGCTGGCCGTCGACCTGCAGGGCGAGATCCCGGTGATCGTGCTCTCCGCGTACGACGATCCGGGGCTGCAGGCACGGGTCCGAGGCGGCGGGAGCCACCTTCCTGGTCAAGGGCTGCCGCGCGCGCGCCCTGTTCGCCGCGGTCGAGATGGCCGCCGGCTCGGGTGAGGGGGTCGTGGCATGAGCAGCTCCGGGCTGCCGCCCATGGTGGCCTTCTCCGCAGGTGCTGTCGCCGGGCTGCTCGGGTCCGGGCTGGTCCGGGCACGCTCCTCGTCGCGGAACGCCCAGGACACGCACGCAGTGTGCGCGGCAGGCGCCGTCCGCAGCCTCGGACGCCGTCGCGCTGACGCCGGACCCTGACACGGGCGAACGGCGCAGTCTGGAGAAGCAGCTGCACCACGCTGCAGCACACCGACCGGCTGACCGGCGCGGCCAACCGGGTCGCGCTGCGTGGGCGGCTGGCCAGTTGCTCGGCGAGGGCGGGGCCACGGGCGCGCTGCTGGTCCTCGACCTCGACGACTTCCGGCTGGTCAACGAGCTGTACGGCCACAGCCACGGCGACCTGCCTGCTCGTGGAGGCGACGCGGCGGCTGGAGATCGTGGCCCGGCAGTTCGAGGGGGCCTGCCTGTCCCGGCTGGGCGGCGACGAGTTCGCCCTCCTGCTGCCCGATGTCTCGCTCGCGGAGATGCGTTGGGTGTGCGCGGGACTGCTCAACCGACTCCGCCAGCCGGTGTCCCTCGGGGCCGCGGAGATCGAGGTGGGCACCAGCATCGGCCTGGTCATGCTGGGTGCTGATCGGCACGATGTCGATGACGTCCTGCGCGACGCGGACCTGGCCATGTACTCGGCCAAGTCGGCCGGCAAGAACCGGTGGACGCAGTTCGTGCCGGCCATGCACGACGACCTCGTCGCGCGGCTCACGTTGGAGGGGGAGCTGGCGATCGCGATCGACCAGGACCAGCTCGACGTGCACTACCAGCCACTGGTCCGCCTCGACGGCCGGAGGATCGTCGGCGCGGAGGCGCTGGTCCGATGGAACCATCCGACGCGCGGCCCGATTCCCCCGGAGGAGTTCCTCGTCGCCGCGGAGCGCGGCCCGCTGATCCACCGACTCGGTGCCTGGATCCTCAAGGCCGCGTGCCAGCAGCTGGTGGACTGGTCCGCGGAGCTGGGTGCGGACATGCTGGACGAGGTGGCGGTGAACGTCAGCCCCCGTCAGCTCCTCGACCCGCACTTCGCCGATACCGTCGCCGAGGCGCTGGCCGTGACGGGCCTGGATCCCGGGCGACTCGTCCTGGAGATCACCGAGAGCACGGCGATGGCCCCGAACAGCTTCGAGCAGCTGCTGGCCCTTCGGGCGGCGGGCGTCCGCCTGGCCATCGACGACTTCGGCACGGGCCACTCGTCGCTGTCCCGGCTGGCGGTCCTCCCGGTCGACACGCTCAAGGTCGACCGGTCGTTCATCCGTGGAGATCCCGGCGGTGGGCGACGCCCCGCTGGTGCGCGCCATGGTCGCGATGGCGCACAGCCTCGGGCTCGGCGTCGTCGCCGAGGGCATCGAGACCGAGCGCCAGAGGGACTACCTGACCGACCTCGGCTGCGAGCACGGCCAGGGCTACCTGTTCTCGCGCCCTGTCCCGGCCACCGATCTGGCCAGACTCCTGGTGCGCACCGTCGTGTGAGCGCCGGCCAGGCGCTCGGCAGGTGCGTCGACGCGAGCGGCGGCCCCCGGGTCGGCTCTCCATGCGGTGCTGAGCCAGCTGCGCTGTCGCAGGGGTGGACTACTGTCGAGCCGTGCGGAGAGCACCGTTCGTCGTCGCTGCCGCCCGTGGCCAGCACATGACGGCGTCCCTTCCTACCCCCGCTCTGGTCCTGTGCCTGGGGCTGCTCTCGGGGTGCGCATCGGACACCAGCTCGACGGCCCCGCCGAGCGTGCCCGCTCCGGAGCAGAGGGTGTCGGGGGCGTCGACCCCCCTGCCCGGGACCCCGGACCCGGCCGAGACCGGGATCGTGTCCCATGTCGTCGACGGTGACACCGTCGACGTCGACGGCGTCGGACGGATCCGCGTGATCGGCATCGACACCCCGGAGCGTGGCGCGTGCGGGTACGAGTCGGCGACCCAGGCGATGTCGGTCCTGGTCCTCGGGCGTCAGGTGTCACTCGTGCCGGGCGCGATCGAGGACTCCGACCGCTACGGGCGGATCCTGCGCTACGTGGACGTCGGGTCCCGGGACGCGGGCCTGTCCCTGATCGAGGACGGCTGGGCGATCGCCCGGTACGACAGCCGCGACGGATACGGGCGCCATCCCCGCGAGGAGGCCTATGTCACCGCGGACGCGGGGTCACGGGATCTCGGCTGCTACCCCGACGACGAGCCCTGATCGACCGGGGCCACTCAGGCCGCGGGGACTGGGGCCTCGAGGTCGCCGACGCGGAGGTCGATCTCGCAGCCCGGGGGACATGCTGGGCCGGCGGGGGGGCCGACCTCCGGCCAGGTCGGGGTCGGTGCCTTCACGAGCACCGCGACCAGGTCCGAGGGTGAGCCTGTGCCCAGGCTGCTCGACGCGCGGACCCGCAGGTACTTCGTCGACCCCTCGGCCAGGCCCACCCAGATGTGCTGCGTCGTATCGGGGTCGAGCTCCACCGGGGTGCCGGGCAGCGGCTGGGTGGCCCCCGGGTCGTCGAAGACCTCCACCTGGTACCCCGTGACCGGCTCGCCACCGTCGTTCTCCGGGGCCTTCCACTCCAGGGTCACCACACCGGAGATGAGGCTGACGGCCTGCGGATCGCGCGGAGGTGACGGAGGGCCGACGGGGGTCACGGGGGTGGAGTTCCAGTCTCCCGTCGGGCTCTCCCCGGCCTGGTTCACCGCAGCGACGGTGACGTGGTGCGTGGTGGTGTTGGCCAGGCCGGTGATCACGGACTCGACCGCATCCGCGGGGGCGTCGACGGTCGCCACCGGCTCGCCGGCCGGATCGGTGCGCACGCGGATCCGGTACGTGGTGATCGGTGAGCCCTCCTCGGCCAGGGCGGGCGCCCAGCGCACCGTCACCTGCCGATCGCCGGCCAGCACCGACTCGACCAGCGGCTGGGAGGGGACCCCGGGCGGTGGTGCCGGCGCCGTCGCCGAACGCGAGGCGGCCCTCCCCCGGGACACCCACAGCGGCCCGCCCCAGGTCCTCGCCCACGAGGTTGGAGCGCAGCGCGGCCACGTTCTCGCCGCTGACGTCGTTGGCTGCCGTCCTGCCGTTCTCCCCACGGCACGTGCGGAACACCACAGCGGCCGCGGACTCCTCGAACGTGTTGCCGCTGATCGTCGGGTTCGAGGTCCCACAGGCGCGGATCCCCACGGAGCCGGGACTGGAGCTGATCGTGTTCCCGGAGAAGACCGGGTCCGCCCAGTTCATGATGTGGATCGCGTCGTCGGAGGTGCCGGTGATGGTGTTCCCGGTGACCACGATGTCCGAGTGGTACTCCCGAGCGGTGAAGTTGTGGGTCCCCAGCGCGCGCGGCACCCCGTCGAAGCGGTTGCGGGTGATCGTGACCCGCTCGTTGGCCGTCCCGTCCTGCGTGCTCCACACCGACCCGAAGCCGCCTGTGCGTGGGTCGGGGGTGTCGAGGTTGATCGCCTCGGCGGTGTCCCGCGAGCCGCGGGCGGCGTCGAGGAACTCGTTGCCCGAGATCTCGCAGTCGGAGCAGGCGTCCATCTCGATGAAGTGGTTGTTGTTCATCCGGGTGAAGGTGATCCCGGAGATCGTCACGTCCCGGTTGTGCCCGGCGATGATGGCCAGCGAGTTGCGCACGTCCGCGAGGTCGATCACCGACCGTCCCCCGCCAGCCCCGGCGATCGTGATGCCCGAGGCTCCGTCATGGCCGCCGACGGCGCCCTTCTTCTTGCCCCGGGAGGGCTCGATCAGCATGAACATCGAGTTCGAGGCCGAGAACTTCTTCGTCCCCGTCTTCGTGCCCTTCACCAGGGTCGTGCCCTCGGACAGCCGGATCGTGGTGTTGCTGGGCACGTAGATCGTGGAGGAGATCACGTACTTGCCGGGGCCCAGGACCAGCGTCCCCCCGCCGGCGGCCTCGAACTTCTGCATGTAGGACCGGATCAGGTAGTAGGCCCGCGTGTGCTTGTTCACCGACCTGTACTTCGCGAGCTTGCCCAGGATCCTCGACGAGGGCGACACCCAGTAGGTGGCACCGGGGGAGGGGGTGGGGTCCGGCGCGGGGGAGACCTCGACCCACGGGCTGGCTGCGAGCTCCTTCGTGGCCAGTGCCCGGACCCGGATGGCCGATGACCCGGGTGGCAGCGTGATCTGCGCCTGGCCCTTTCGCACCTTCTCCTTGGCGCTGCGCCCCGCGTTGCTGGCATCCCGGTACGTGACCTTGATGACCTTCGCGCTCGAGGTGGCCACCAGGGTCACAGCGCCGGATCCGGAGGCCGACGACGTCACGGACAGCGTGGCCGTCGACTCCGTGGTCGCATCGGCGGCTTCGTGGCCGTGGGGGCACGCGACGCGGGTGCAGCGGGAGTGGCCGAGCCGGCGCCGGCAGGTGCTCCCGAGGTCGTTGCTCCCGCGGGGAGGCCGGCCATCAGCAGGGCGCCCGCCAGCGCGATCGCCGCCACCGTCCGCCTCGATCGCACGCGCACCTCCCCCATGCCTCTGCGCAAGGGTCGTGTGACTCCTGCGTCCATCTCCCACTGTACGCGGGGCGCGCTGGCGGGGCCATGCCCAGTTCGGGGGGTGCGGGCGTCAGCGGGTGGTGTCGATCCGGTGGACCGACGGCGAACGGTCCGGGCCATCGCAGGCGGCTGGAGGCGATGTCGCTGAAACCGCCGGCCGCTGCGACCTCGACGAGGGCAGGGGCCCGGGTCTCGAACCTGCCCCACCAGTCCGGGAGGTCGTAGATGATCGCCCGACCCCCGGGGCGCAGCACGCGGTGGACCTCGGTGAACCCCGCCGCCGCGTCCGGCCAGTGGTGCACGGAGAAGGAGCTGGTCACGAGGTCGACCGAATGATCCGCGAGGGGCAGGGCCGCGACGTCCCCGACGCTGACGCGCACCCGTCCGTCGATGCCCTCGCGGGCCATGCGAGCCGCCGCCAGGGATGCCATGTCCGCGTCGATGTCGATGGTGGTGATGCGGCCATCGGGGAACGCCTCGGCGAGGGCCACCGCCAGGCCGCCGGGGCCGGCGCCGATGTCCACGATGTGCAGGCCCGGCTGCCCGGGGCGGGCGGTGGCGAGGTCGGTCGCGATCGCGCGGTACAGCCCGGTCAGCACCCGGCCGAAGGTGGCCTCGTACGCCCGGGCACCCGGCGCCGAGCACGTCGCCCAGCCGGGGTCGGGGCGCTCGCCAGGTCGTGGCTGCGCCGCGGGAGTCCGACGGTCGGCGCGCGCGGTCACCGCCCCCGCCACCGCTGCCGATCCGGCCACACCCCCGAGGATCCACCACCGCGCCCGCACCCCCCCAGCATGCTCCACCCGGCGCATCGAGGTCCACGGGGTCGGACCGCCGGTGTGCCACACTCGGCCCGGGGCGGCGAGGAGGGCGCGTGGAGGGCAGGATCGCGAGTCGGGCGGGGGCCCGGGCGGAGGACCGGTACGGGCTGGTCATCCTCCTGGTGATGCTGTCGTACGGGATCGCCGCGGCGTACGGGGGCAGTGACGTCGGACGGATGGTCATGATCCTCGTCCAGCTGGTCACGGTGTGGCTCGTCTTCACGGTCAGCGAGGCGCGTCGCGCGCAGCGCCTGGCAGGGGGGATGGTCCTGATCGTCCTGGCCCTGACTGCGGCGGTGGTCCTGGGCGGCTTGTCGGTCACGGAGGCGCAGTGGGCCACTGAGCTTGCCGAGGGGCCGCTGCTCCTGGTGCTGGTCGCCCTCTACGCGCTGACCCCGGTCGTGATCGTCGGGCACGTGGTCCGCCGCCCCGGTGTCGACCGGGAGGCGTTCTACGGCGCGGTTGCCGCCTACCTGCTCATCGGAATGACCTACGCCTTCGCGTACGTGGCCCTGGGTGAGCTCCCGGGCTCGTCGCCCTTCTTCGGAGCCGAGGGTGACGGAACCACGGCGCAGTGCCTGTTCTTCAGCTTCACGACCCTGACCACCACGGGGTACGGCGACCTGGTTCCGGCCGGCAACCCCGGCCAGTCGCTGGCCATCTCCGAGGCCGTGCTCGGGCAGCTGTTCCTCGTGGCAGCCCTGGGCAAGATCGTGTCGAACCTCCCCGGCCGCCCGCGGAGGGAGAACGCAACGGCCACGGGGGAGTGACGCCGCTCGTCCCCCGGTGCCGCCCGGCGGCGGGCCGGTGACCGTCAGCCGGGGTCCACGCCCCAGTCGAGGATCACCTTGCCCGAGTTGCCGCTGGCCGTGACCGCGAACGCCTCGGCGAACTCGTCGATGCCGAACCGGTGGGTGATCACCGGCGAGAGGTCCATCCCCGCCTGCAGCAGGGAGGCCATCTTGTACCAGGTCTCGAACATCTCCCGGCCGTAGACGCCCTTGATCCGCAGCCCCTTGAAGATGACCTGGTCCCAGTCGATCGCCACCGGGTCGGTGAAGATCCCGAGCATGGCGATCCGGCCGCCATGGGCCATGGTGTCGAGCATCTGGCGGAACGCCGCGGGGTTGCCACTCATCTCCAGGCCCACGTCGAAGCCCTCGGTCATGCCCTGCTCGACCATCACCTGACGCAGGTCGTCGTGCGCGACGTCCACCACGCGGGTCGCGCCCATGACCCGCGCCAGCTCGAGGCGGTAGGGGTTGACGTCGGTGACGATCACGTTGCGGGCACCGACGTGCCCCGCGATCGCGACGGCCATCACCCCGATCGGCCCGGCTCCGGTGATCAGGACGTCCTCGCCGACCATGTCGAAGCTCAGGGCGGTGTGCGTCGCATTGCCGTACGGGTCGAAGATCGTGGCGATCTCGTCGGGGATGGCCGCGGGGACCCGGAACAGGTTGCTCGCCGGCAGCGCGAGGTACTCGGCGAAGGACCCGGGGCGGTTGACCCCCACGCCGATGGTCTGCCTGCACAGGTGCCGCTGCCCCGCCCGGCAGCGCCGGCAGTGCCCGCAGACGATGTGGCCCTCGCCCGTGACCCGCTCACCGACCTCGTAGC
Source organism: uncultured Actinomycetes bacterium (assembly GCA_963729885.1). Lineage (GTDB taxonomy): Bacteria > Actinomycetota > Actinomycetes > S36-B12 > CAIYMF01 > Prado023. The sequence goes on along the minus strand of CAVSQK010000016.1, from coordinate 11,116 downwards.
CGGTGACCGCCGAGCCGAGGGCGGCGATCCTCCCCATGTACTCGTGGCCCACGTGCATGCCCAGGGCGATGTGCTGCTGGGCCCAGTGGTCCCAGTTCCAGATGTGCACGTCGGTGCCGCAGATCGACGACTTCACGATCCGGATGAGCACGTCGTTGGGCCCGATCTCGGGGACCGGGACGTCCTGCATCCACAGCCCCACCTCGGGACGGGCCTTGACCAGTGCGCGCATGGTGGCCGGGATCGGCCCGGCTGCGGGCGCCGGGGGCAGGCTGGGCACCCGTCATGCGATCACCCCGAGCGTGCGCCCGACGCGGGCGAAGGCGGCCATGGCCATGTCGAGGTCCTCGGTGGTGTGGGCCGCGGACATCTGTGTCCGGATCCGGGCCTGGCCGCGGGGCACCACCGGGAACGAGAACGCGGTCACGTAGACGCCCTCGTCGAGCAGGCCGGCGGCAAGCTCGACGGCCAGCCGCGCGTCGCCGAGCATCACCGGGATGATCGGGTGCGCACCGGGGAGCAGGTCGAACCCCAGGTCCTGCATGCCCGTGCGGAAGTGCGTGGCGTTGGCCCGCAGCTGCGCGCGGAGGTCGTCGCCGTCGGCCAGCATGTCCAGCACCCGGAGGCTGGCTGCCACGACCGCGGGGGAGACGGAGTTGGAGAACAGGTAGGGCCGGGAGCGCTGGCGCAGCAGGTCGATGACCTCCTGGCGGGACGACACGTAGCCGCCGCTGGCGCCCCCGAGGGCCTTGCCGAGGGTTCCCGTGAGGATGTCGACGCGGTCCATCACGCCGTGGTGCTCGGGCGTCCCGCGGCCGTGCTCGCCGACGAACCCGACGGCGTGGCTGTCGTCGACCATCACCATCGCCGAGTGGGCCTCGGCGAGGTCGCAGATCGACGGCAGGTCGGCGATGTGCCCGTCCATGCTGAACACGCCATCGGTGACGATCAGCACGAAGCGCGCTCCGCCCTCGCGTGCTGCGACCAGCTGGCGCTCCAGGTCGGCCATGTCGTTGTTCGCGTAGCGGAAGCGGCGGGCCCTGCACAGCCGCACCCCGTCGATGATCGAGGCGTGGTTCAGCGCGTCGGAGATGATCGCGTCCTGCTCACCGAGGAGCGGCTCGAACACCCCGCCGTTCGCGTCGAAGCACGACGAGTAGAGCTGGGTGGCCTCGGTGCCCAGGAACCCGCTGATCCTGGCCTCGAGCTCGGTGTGGATGTCCTGGGTGCCGCAGATGAACCGCACGCTGGACAGGCCGAACCCGTGGGTGCGCAGGCCCTCGCCCGCCGCCGCGACGACGTCGGGGTGGTTGGACAGCCCGAGGTAGTTGTTGGCGCACAGGTTGATCACGCGACGGCCGTCGGCGTCCACCCAGGCGCCCTGCGCCGTGGTGATCACCCGCTCGCGCTTGTACAGCCCCTGCTCGGTGATCTCGGCGAGCTGGCCACGGACATGGTCGAGGAAGGAGGGGTCCACGGGGAACCATCCTGCTGCATGCGAGGCGTCCAGTGCGGCTCGGCGGCGACCGCCGCGAGCGGCGCGGGTGCTGCCGCGGCACAATCAGGCCCGTGACGAGCCCCGGATCGGCGTCCCCTCGCGCGCCCACCTGCCGAGCGCTCCGCGCGACCCGGCGCCCCGCCGAGGATCTGCTCCCAGTCCGACGATCTGCTCCCGTTGTGAGGGGAGCAGATCGGTGAGACGGGAGCAGATGGCCGGGCGGCGGTACGTGGGGTGGTGCTGGCCGCGGTCGGGTGCGTGGTGGCCGGCGTGGTGGTCCTGCTCGGGTCCAGCGGGGACGTGGAGCGCAGCACGGCGATGGCGGGCGCGACGCCGATCCGGATCGTGGAGCCCACCGGCGAGGTCCGCGCACCGGCCATCGTCCTGGCCCACGGCTTCTCCGGCAGCGCGGCGATGATGGATCCGATGGCCTCCGCCCTGGCCCGGGCGGGCCATGTGGTCGTGATGCCGGACCTCCCCGGCCACGGCAGGAACGCCGCACCCCTGGCCGACGGGGCGCTGGACCCGGCTGTCGGCGAGGCAGTCGCCGCCGCGGCCGAGCGGACCGGCCTGCCGGTGGCGGTGGTCGGGCACTCCATGGGGGCGGGCGCGGTGACGGCGTGGGCCGCGGACAACCCGACCGGGGCGACGGTGGCGATCAGCCTGCCCAGCGCCGAGGAGCTCCCCAGGGATCCGGGCAGTCCGAGGAACCTGCTGATCCTCTGGGGGTCGGCGGAGTCCTCCAGGTTCTCCGACGCGGCGCTCGAGGCGCTGCGGGCGGGCTACCCGGATGCCCAGGCCGGCCGGACGTACGGCGATCCGGGGCAGGGCACCGCCCGTCGCGCGGTCGAGATCGCCGGCGCGGAGCACATCTCGGTGATCTACCGGCAGCAGTCGTTCGACGAGGTCGCCGCGTGGCTCGGCGGCGGGCAGCCGCGGGGAGATGCCCGGGTCGTGGGTGTCCTGCTGGTCCTGGTCGGTGGGGTGCTGGCTGCCCGGCCACTGCTCGCCCGTGCCGGGGCACCGGGCATGACCGCCGGTGCCGCGGCGGGTTCCGGCGGGGATCGGTCGCACCCTGGTGGCCCTCGTCGGAGCGGCGGTCGCCGCGAGCCTGGGGGCGGCCGTCCTGGAGCCGCTGACCGATCGTCTCCCCGTGGCCGTCACCGGGTACCTCCTCGGGTGGTTCGCGGTCGGGGCCCTCGTGCTGGGCGTTGTCGTGCATCGACGCCGGACCCCGGCCGGGACGGTGCGCGGCCTCGGCTGGGGTGCGCTGGCCGGCGGCGTCCTCGCGCTGGCCATGGCGCTGCCCGCCAGGCTGACGTGGGCGGGGTACGCACTGGTCGGCTCCCGTCCGTGGGTCCTGGTCGTGCTGCTGGTCGTCCTCGGGGCGTGGTTCTGGGCGGAGTCCCGGATGATCGTCGGGACCAGCGGCTGGCGCCGTGCGCTCGTCCTCGTGGCCAGTCGGGTCATCGTCGTCGTCGCCCTGCTCGGCGCGGTCGTGCTCCTCGGGGCGCCGGGCTTCCTGACCCTGACCGTCCCCCTGGTCGTGCCGATCCTGCTGCTGCTGGCGATCCTCGGCGGATGGGCGCGCGACCCGGCCGCTGCCGCGGCGGCCCAGGCGCTCCCGCTGGCCCTCGCGATGGCGACGACCTTCCCGCTGATCGGCTGAATCGGACTTATCGGGCATGCGTGCACGACACGCCCAGCCCGACGTCTCGGTCGATGTCAGGGCCCTCGCCTACACTCGAGGCAGTTCGCAGGCATGTGCTCAACGGGTATCGCGGGGGTGTGGAGGAATGGTCATGGAGTCTGGCGTCGACGTCGCGGCGGCCTCGTCGCTGCCCCTCGGCGAGGATTCCGGCCTCAGCGAGCGCGACCTGCGGATCCTGGAGTTCGAGCGCCAGTGGTGGCGCTACGCCGGGGCCAAGGAGCAGGCGATCCGCGAGCTGTTCGAGTGCTCGACGACCCGCTACTACCAGATGCTCAACACCCTCATCGACGATCCGGCCGCGCTCAAGGCCGACCCGATGCTCGTCAAGCGGCTGCGCCGCATGCGCTCGACCCGTCAGCGCGCCCGCTCCGCACGCCGCCTGGGCATCGAGCTCTGACCCACCCGGGAATCCGTCCCGTCCCCTCGGTCCCTCTCCCCGATCGATCCGCCATCGCGCGGCTCGCCCTCGGATCGATCCGGATCCTCGACTGCGGACGGCCGCAAATCCGGATCGATCGCGCGGGGTGCGGCGGCGCGGGGCGCGGGGGCGGGGCGCTCAGCCGCCGGCGACCGCGGGGATGATCGAGACCTGGGCGCCGTCGGGGGTGGCGGCGTCCAGCCCGCCCTCGAACCGGACGTCCTCGTCGTTGACGTAGACGTTGACGAACCGGCGCAGCGCGCCCTGGTCGTCGAGGACGCGTGCCGACAGTCCGGGGTAGGCCGACTCGAGGGCGGTGATCGTCGACGACAGCGTGGGCTCGCTGGGCTCGACGCTGACCTCGGCGGCACCGGAGGTGTAGCTGCGCAGGATGGTGGGGATGCGGACTGCGACGGACATGAGGGGCTCCTCGTCGTGCGGGCGGGGGAGGCGGATCGGGAGGATCTCAGCCGCCGAGGGCGGCGCGGAACTCGTCGATGCTGGGGGGAATGGTAGCCGTCGGACCGACGTGCTCGGCCACGGCGTCGAGGGTCTTCAGGCCGTCGCCGGTGTTGTAGACCACGGTCTCGGCGTCGGGATCCAGCTGCCCGGAGGCCAGGAGCTGGCGCAGCGTGGCGACGGTGACTCCGCCGGCGGTCTCGGCGAAGATCCCCTCGGTCTGCGCGAGCAGGCGGATCCCGGCCACCACCTCCTCGTCGGAGACGTCGGCGATCGCCCCGCCCGTCCGGCGGGCCACGTCCAGGGCGTAGGGGCCGTCGGCGGGGTTGCCGATCGCCAGGGACTTGGCGATCGTGTTCGGCTTCACCGGCCGGATCACGTCGATCCCGGCCCGGTACGCCTGAGCGACCGGGGAGCACCCGGTGGCCTGCGCGCCGAAGACCCGGTACGGGGTCGGCTCGACCAGTCCGAGCCTGCCGAGCTCGCCGAAGGCCTTGTCGACCTTCGTCAGCAGCGAGCCGGACGCGACCGGGATGACCACCTGCTGCGGCAGCCGCCAGCCGAGCTGCTCGGCCACCTCGTAGCCCAGCGACTTCGAGCCCTCGGCGTAGTAGGGCCGCAGGTTGACGTTCACGAACCCCCAGGTGGAGGTCAGCGGGTCGCCGACCAGCTCCGAGCAGAGGCGGTTCACGTCGTCGTAGTTGCCGTCGACGGCGATGAGGGTCCCGCCGTACACGGCGGTCGTGATGATCTTGCCCGCCTCGAGGTTCGCCGGGATCACCACGACGTGGCTCATCCCGGCCCGGGCGGCCGCGGCGGCCACGGCGTTGGCGAGGTTGCCGGTGGACGCGCACGACAGCGTCTGCAGGCCCAGCTGCCGGGCGGCGGACAGGGCCACGGCCACCACGCGGTCCTTGAAGGAGTGCGTCGGGTTGCCGGTGTCGTCCTTGACCCAGAGCCGACGCATGCCCAGCGCGCGAGCCAGGTTGTCGGCCCGGACCAGCTTGGTGAACCCGGGGTTCAGGCCGGGCAGTCTCGGCGATGTTCTCCGGTACGGGGAGCAGCGCGCGGTAGCGCCAGAGGTTCGGCGGCCCGGCGGCGATGTCCGCCCGCGTGGGCGCGACGATCTCGTAGCCGACCTCCAGGGGACCGAAGCACTCCATGCACGCGTACGCGGCCCCCAGCGGGTACTGCTCGCCGCAGGCGCGGCAGGTCAGGTGGGTGGCCGGCCCGAAGTCCAGCGCCGTCGCGGTCGTCACAGCAACTCCTCGTTCGCTCATCTTCCCCGTGGTCCTTCGGCCAGCGGGACGGACGTAGCACCTGGGCCGACGTGGCCTGGTTGCCGGGGCATCAACGGGCCGTGTCCCTCAACCCCTCTGGATGAGTGCATCCTTGCCTTGCGGAGCCAACTGTAGCGGCTCCCGTGCTGTGGGAAGGAGGGGTCAGGTGCGGGGTGCTCACCGGGTGAGGGCGATCGCGAACTGGGTGAACCTGTCCACGCCGTCCGGGCTGCTCCTCGCCCGTGTCGCCGCGGGACCGCCCCGACGGGCCCGCAACGGGATATGGCTGGTCCACGGGTACCGGCTGCCCGATCCCGCCGGCTCCCGCGTTCACGTTCGGCAGCGTCGTCCTCCTCGGGCCGGCCTGCCGGGGGCGGGCCGGGACCCTGTGGGCTCGGTCCCGCGGCGGTTGCTCGACCACGAGGAGCGCCACGTCACCCAGTACGCCTGGTGCGGTGGGGTCCTCATGCCGATCGGCTATGTCGCCGCCGCCGGCTGGTCGTGGCTGCGGACCGGCGACTTCGCCTCGCGCAACGTCTTCGAGCGCCGGGCGGGGCTGGCCGACGGCGGGTACCGGGAGCGCCCGCTGCGGCCGCTCGCGGCGATCGGGCGGAGCCGTTGAGCAGCGACGACACGCGTGTGACGCATGGTACCCAAAGGCTGATTCGTCGTGGCCGCCCTACGGTGAGGCCGCAGCGGGCCACCGGGGCCCCGGCAGGACTCACGAAGAGGAACACGTGATGGACGACACCGGCAATGGCCTGCTCGGAGGCGCCTTCTGGCTGTTCTCCCTGCTCTGGCTGATCCTCATCCTGGTCGCGGGATGGAAGATGTACGTCAAGGGCGGCCAGCACGGCTGGGTCTCCCTGATCCCGATCATCAACATCCTGGGCCTGCTGAAGATCGTGCACCGGCCCTGGTGGTGGCTGCTGCTGATGCTCATCCCCTTCGTGAACTTCGTGGTCGCGGTCATCATCGCCCTGGACCTCGCCAAGGCGTTCGGGCATGGCATCGGGATGGCCCTCGTGCTCATCTTCCTGACCCCGATCGGCTACCTGGTCCTGGGCTTCGGCGGTTCCCAGTACCAGCTCCAGGAGGACCGGCTGTTCGGCTGATCCAGCATCGCGCAACGCGAACCCGAGGGGGCGGTCCTGGTGGGCCGCCCCCTCTGCGTTGTCCGGGTCCGCTCGTGCGCAGGAGAATGACCGCCATGGATCCCGCTGCACTGCTCGAGGCCTACGACTCCCAGCTGCGCGAGGAGGCCGAGGTGGCCCGGGCGGCCTCGGTGGTGCGCCACCCACCGCTGCTCTGGGCGGTCTTCGGTGAGGGCGGAATGATCACCTACAGGTCGCTGGCGGGGGCCGAGGGCCAGGCCCTGGACGCGCTGATCGCCGCGAGCCTGGCCCACTTCCGCGACGGGACGGACGTGGGCAGCGCCGAGTGGAAGACGCGCGGTCACGATGCACCCGACGACCTCGGGGCGCGCCTGACGGCGCATGGCTTCGTCGCGCAGGACGTGGAGACCGTGATGGTGGGGCCGGCCGCGGAGCTGGCGGTCGAGGTCGCCATCCCGTCCGACGTGGCGATCCGCCGGGTCGAGGTCGGGCCCCGCCTGCTCGAGGACGTGGTGCGCGCCCACGTCATGCAGTCCGAGGTGTTCGGTTCAGACGCCGGGCGGGACCCGGAGAGGGTCGCCGACCAGATGGCAGCCGACCCGGACCACCTCCAGCTGTGGGTGGCCGAGTCCGGTGGCGAGGTGGTCGCAGCCGGCACGCTCGACGTCGTCCGGGGCACGGAGTTCGCCGGGTTGTGGGGTGGTGCCGTGCGGGCGCCCTGGCGCGGTCGGGGCATCTACCGGGCGCTCGTCGCGGCCCGGGCCCGCGCCGCGATGGAGCTGGGGGTCAGGTTCATGCACAGCGACTGCACGGCGATGTCCCGGCCGATCCTCGAGCGCAGCGGACTGATCGCCGTGACCACCACGACGCCCTATGTCTGGCGGCGCCCGGAGACCGACGGTCGACCAGCCGGCTGCCTGAGCGTCAGCCGAGCCCGGTCACTGCGGCGTCGGCGCCCCGTGCCCACCGTGATCCTGATGGCGCAGGTGGTAGGACAGCCAGCCCAGGCGCCGGTACTCGTGGTTGACCAGGACCACCACGACCAGCGTGACAGCCACGAGCAGCGCCATGGTCGGGACGAACGGCGCCGCCACCGCGAGCCCCGTGCACACCGCCGCCGCGACGGCCCGCGGCCGGGACCACGAGTGGTCCATGCGTGCGCGGAACAGCATGTGCCCCAGGAGGTACAGGGCGACGCCCCCGGCCAGCGAGATGGCGGCCAGCGGCTTGATGTGGCCTGCGAGCTCGAACGGCTCGGTGCCGACCATCGTCACCGTCTTCTTCACCCCGAGCGCGAGCAGGACGATGCCGGCGATCATCGGCCAGTGCATCACGCTGTAGGCGTCCCGGGCGGCCCGGTTGCGGGCGGCTCCGGTCAGGGCGCCCAGGTTCCGCTCCGCGGCCAGCGCCGTGATGTCGAAGTAGACCCACCACAGGCACGCGGCGATGGTCAGCCCGAGCAGGGCTGTGACGCTGATGGCCAGCGAGAGGGGCAGGGCGGAGGCGCCGGCACCGATGGCGACGATGGACTCACCGAGGGCGATGATGACGATGAGGCCGTGCCGCTCGGCGAAGTGCGCGGGGTTCAGTGACCACCCGGCCCCACCGCCCACGTAGGCGCCGGCGACGTCCATGACGACCGCGACCGAGTAGAGGGCGACCTGGGCCCATCCGCCCAGGTACGACCCGAGGACCAGCAGCGCCATCGCCAGGGCCACGGGTCCTGCGAACCGGCGGACCGCCGCGGCCATCTCCGGGTCATCGCGCCCGGCGAGGGCGAACAGGCCCAGGTGGAGGAAGCGGACGACCGCGTAGGCCAGGACCACCACGGTCGGGGTCGACAACCAGCCGTCGAAGCCGCCCGGGCGCATCCCCGAAGGCCTCGGGCAGCCCGATCGAGATGATCAGCATCATGCCCATGGCCGTGAACAGCAGGACCCGCACGAGGCCCTCGTCGAAGCGGATCGTCGTGCCCAGCCATGCGTAGGCGACCCACGCCCACCAGATGAGCGCGAGCAGGATCAGCCCCTCGAGCATGCCCACCGGGGTGAGGTGCTCGGCGATGTACCCGGTGACCTGGGTGATGGCGAACACGAACACGAGGTCGAAGAACAGCTCGAGGGTCGTGACCCGGTGCCCCTCGGAGGCCACCTCCAGGACGGGGCGGTGGTTGTGGCCGTCGGATGCGCTGCTGGACATGGCCGGAGGCTACCGGCGATCGGCAGGTGGGGCACGGAGCCCTGCTGCTGCCGTGCCGACGGAGGTGACCACGACGGCGGCCTGCTCGCAGTCACCGGGATGGTCCCGGGCTCGGGAGCACCAGGCCGGTCCGTGGGGGTCGGTCGGCCGGGGCGGCCCATCGCACATGGAATCGACACTTACGGCTCGGTGCGAGTAGCCCGGTGCCTCCAACGCACATGAAGTGGGCGAATACGCCGTCCTGCAGGGCGGCATTGTGCTCACTTCATGTGCGTTGGGCCCAGGTGGCCAGCCGGTGACGTCGCTATCGGTCCACTTCGTGTGCGGACGTGCGAGAGGGCGGCCCCGACTGGGACCGCCCTCTCGTGGTGTGCGTGCCTCTGCGGCTCCTCGCTCAGAAGTCTGTGCTCGTTCGACTTCTTCGCTGTGGTGCTCGGCAGGTGCCGGCCCTTGCGGGCCGACCCCTACCTGCGCTCCTCGCTCAGAAGTCCATGTCCCCGCCGCCGGGCATTGCCGGCGCCGAGCCCTTGGGCTCGGGCTTGTCGGCGATGACTGCCTCGGTGGTCAGGAACAGCGCCGCGATGGAGGCCGCGTTCTGCAGGGCAGAGCGGGTCACCTTCGCCGGGTCGATGATGCCGGCCTTGAGCAGGTCGACGTACTCGCCCGTTGCGGCGTTGAGGCCCCAGCCCGGCTCGAGGTGGCGCACCTTCTCCACCACGACGCCGCCCTCGAGGCCGGCGTTGATCGCGATCTGCTTGAGCGGCGCCTCGACGGCCACCTTGACGATGTTGGCACCAGTGGCCTCGTCGCCCTCGAGCTCGAGCTTCTCGAACGCCAGGTCGGTCGCGTGGATGAGCGCCACGCCGCCACCGGCGACGATGCCCTCCTCGACTGCCGCCTTCGCGTTGCGCACGGCATCCTCGATCCGGTGCTTGCGCTCCTTGAGCTCGACCTCGGTCGCCGCCCCGGCCTTGATGACCGCAACGCCGCCGGCCAGCTTGGCCAGGCGCTCCTGCAGCTTCTCACGGTCGTAGTCGGAGTCCGACTTGTCGATCTCGGCGCGGATCTGCGAGACGCGACCGGCGATCTGGTCGGCGTCGCCGGCACCGTCGACGATGGTCGTCTCGTCCTTGGTGATGACCACCTTGCGGGCCTTGCCCAGCAGGTCCAGGGTGGTGGTGTCCAGCTTGAGGCCGACCTCCTCGGAGATGACCTGGCCACCGGTCAGGATCGCGATGTCCTGCAGCATGGCCTTGCGGCGGTCGCCGAACCCGGGAGCCTTGACGGCGACCGAGCGGAAGGTGCCACGGATCTTGTTCACCACGAGGGTGGACAGCGCCTCGCCGTCGACGTCCTCGGCGATGATGACCAGCGGCTTGCCCGACTGCATGACCTTCTCGAGGACGGGCAGGAGGTCCTTGACCGCCGAGATCTTCGAGTTGGCGATCAGGATGTAGGCGTCCTCGTAGACCGCCTCCATGCGCTCGGGGTCGGTCACGAAGTACCCGGAGATGTAGCCCTTGTCGAAGCGCATGCCCTCGGTGAGCTCGAGCTCGAGGCCGAAGGTGTTGGACTCCTCGACCGTGATCACGCCCTCCTTGCCGACCTTGTCCATGGCCTCGGCGATGACCTTGCCGATCTGCTCGTCGGCGGCGGAGATGGAGGCCGTGGAGGCGATCTCCTCGGTGGTCTCGACCTCCTTGGCCATCTCGAGCAGCTGGGTGACGATCTCCTCGACGGCCTTCTCGATGCCGCGCTTGAGGGCCATGGGGTTGGCTCCGGCAGCCACGTTGCGCAGGCCCTCGCGGACCAGCGCCTGGGCCAGGACGGTCGCCGTCGTGGTGCCGTCACCGGCCACGTCGTCGGTCTTCTTGGCAACTTCCTTGACCAGCTCGGCGCCGATCTTCTCGAACGGCTCGTCGAGCTCGATCTCCTTGGCGATCGAGACGCCGTCGTTGGTGATGGTGGGTGCGCCCCACTTCTTCTCGAGGACGACGTTGCGTCCGCGCGGCCCGAGGGTCACCTTGACCGCATCGGCCAGGGTGTTCATCCCGCGCTCGAGGGCGCGGCGGGCTTCCTCGTCGAAAGCGATGATCTTCGCCATATGTATGTGGTTCCTTCGCACGTGGTGCTGGGATGCCGGTGCGCCTGCCCGCGACGGACGGTCCACGGACCCGGTTCACATCTCCGGTTCCGGACGGACCTCAGCCGCACCGACCTGTCGGTGACTCGGCGGGGAGGGTGGTCCCGGGGTCCGGGTTGTCACTCGACCCCTCCGAGTGCTAACCCGATTCTGGCACTCGACCCCCCCGAGTGCAAGTGACCCCGTGGTGGTCCCACGGCGCTGGAACGCCACGCCGCGAGGATCACCCCTTCTGGCCCTGTCATGTCCCAACCCGCTGATCTAGGCTAGCGATCAGGACACATCCACCGGGT